>NZ_JBVJJY010000032.1:0-47459 GCF_055585785.1 Kitasatospora sp. NPDC053308
TGGACGTTTTGTACGGCCCCCCCGAGAGGGAAGGTTTGTTTTTTAAGAGGCGGGCCTTCTGGTTTTTTTGGGGGAGGTGGGGGGGGGAGCCCACCCACCCCCCCCCCCCACGCCGATGAGGGGTCAGGCGACGGCCTGGCGGCGCCAGCGGCGGTAGGCGGGTTCGAGGCCCGAGAGGATGGTGTCGAAGCGGCGGGTGCTGGTGGTGGAGTCGACCTGGAGGCGGCTGATCTGGAGGGGGTGGGAGGGGAGGCGGGGGCCCAGGCGGTGGTCGGAGAGGAAGCCGAGGCGGTAGCCGAGCTCCTGCAGGACGGCCTCGGCACGGGGGTCGTGGCCGCCGTCCGGGTAGGCGAAGGCCGTCGGCGGTTCGCCGAGCCAGCGGGTGAGGGCCTCGTGGGCGCCGGTGATCTCCGCGCGAACGGTGTCGTCGTCGCAGCGGCCGAGACACGGATGCCCCTGGGTGTGGTTGCCGATCGCGACGCCCCCGTCCCGGAGGGCGAGGAGGTCGGCGGGGGTGAGCTGTTCCTGGCGGGGCGGCCGGCGGTCGGCGCTGGCCCTCAGCTCGTGCAGGCTGCGCCGGCGGTCCGGGTCGGGCATGGCCTTGAGCCGGCGGAGCAGCTGGGAGGGGTGGCCGCAGTCGAGCGAGCGGGCACGGCCACCGTGTCGGGCGAGGAAGTCGGCCTCGTGCCACCAGAACGGCCGCTCGGTGCCGATGAGCTCCGAGATGACGAAGGCGGTGGCCGGAATGCCGCGGGCGTCGAGGGCGGGCAGAGCGTGGGTGAGGACGCTCCGGTCGGCGTCGTCGAAGGTGACCAGGACGCTCCGGGGCGGCAGCGGCCGCCGCTCGGTGACGGCCTGGAGGACGGCGCTGAGCGGCACGGGGTTGGCCAGCCGCTGGAGCCGGTCGAGCTGGGCGCCGAACGAGCGGTGGTCGGTCACCCCGTGGTAGGCGAGCACGGCCAGGCGCTGGGCGGCCCGGGCCCGGAACAGTGGCTGGACGGGGGCGAACCGCAGCCATTCGCCCCGCGCGTCCTGGTACTGGTGTTCCTGCTCTACGGGGAGTCGGCGAGGGCCCCCGCCCTGCCGGCTCCCGTCCTGCCGGCCCGCCGGGTACCCGACGGGTGGCGGCAGTGCCCGCACGCCGGGTGTCGGCCTGGCGCGGGCGATGGAGATCGACGGTGTGGACTGGGACTGCGGCACGGTTCCCCCTCGTTCGCCGAGCGGCGTGGCGGTACCGCCGGAGGACGGAGCCGGCCTCCGACTCCAGGGGGCGGCGGCTCCGGCCCCTGGACTTTCCTGTTCGCGGTGGGGGTTCATGCCCGTCCCGCGAACGGCTCCTGGATCACTCAATGCCATTGAGACCGTTGCACCAGGGGGATGGTTGTACCGGGGGGACGAGGATTTTTCGTGGACTGATTGTGGAGCCGGAATGCGCATCCGGACACCTCGGACGAAGGCCGGACAAGCGCCGCACATGTGCCGGACGAGCACCCGGACGAGCGCCGGACGAGCACCCGGACGAGCGCCGGCGGAGAGCCGGGAGGGGCCCCGGGAGGGCCTCGGAGGACATCCCGTAGTGGTCCCGGACCGGCCCGCTCGGCGGTTGCGCAGAGTGTCCGACCCCGGACTCCCCGCAGGCTGCCTACCGCTTCGGCCCGGGGTACCTTGGGCTCATGGCAGATGCGGACCGTGACCCCTTTCATGTGCACGGCGCGTCCCGGATGGCGCGCGCGTGCAGTGGCGGAGCCCTGGTCACCCACCAGCTCCCGCTGGCCGTGGTGGGCCTGGCCTGCCTGGCGGCGGGCATCCTCGTGGCGGTCCTCGTCCCGGACAGCGGCGGTCCGGCGTGGGCCATGGCGGTGGCCGGCTGCCTCGCGGCGGGTGTCCTGCTGCTCGGGCGGATCGCCTTCGGGCTCGTCCGCGACCGGCGGCGCACCGCGGTCTGATCGCGCGGACCGGCTCCTGTCGAAAGGTACCGTCCGGCCGGCAGGGGACCACGTCCGGTCAGCACGGGCACGCACGGGCACGTACGGGGCCGCACGGGGCCGCACGGGGCGGCACGGGAAGGGCGCAGGGACGGCACGGCTACGAGGTCCGGAGACAATCCGAACGGGCCCGGAGAGAACCCGCCCGAGCCCCGGACAAGATCTCGGACGACGCCGGACGGACACCCTTGTGTCGACCGCGTTCGACATTCCGAAACGACCGAGCGAGCGAAATTGGTCAGACCGACTGAATATCGTCCTGTCTGACTATCTTGGCCGCCCTTCTTTCACCATTCCCGGACAATCACTTCATCGGGCCCCTACGCTGAATCCGTTCTTCCGGCTCGACGCGCCGTGGAGGGGGAGCGATGAGCGGCAGACCGGGTCGTGCCGTGTCCGCCTCATGAAACGCGGTGGCGATCTCGCCGTCGCCGCCCTGGCCGCGATCGTGGCGCTGCCGCTGGCCCTGCTGATCGCCGTCCTGCTGCACTGCACCGCCGGCGGCCCGGTGCTCCAACGACAGGCTCGGGCCGGACGGCACGGCCGGGAGTTCCAGGTCCTGCGCTTCCGGACCGGTGGGGGTGGCCGGCTCGACACCCTGCTGCGCCGTACCGGCCTGGAGGAACTGCCGCGGCTGTGGAACGTCGTCCGCGGCGACATGGGGGTGATCGGCCCCCGACCGGTCCGTCCCGACCAGGTGCGGCGCTACTCCCGCCGCGAACGCGCCAGGCTCGCCGTGCGCCCCGGACTGACGGGCTGGGCCCAGCTCCACGGTCACGCCGCCGAGCTGGACCTCTGGTACGTCGAGCACCGCTCGCTCCGGCTCGACCTGCGCATCCTCGGCCTCACCGTCCTGGCGCTGCTGCGCCCCACCGCCGACCGGCTCCGGGCAACCGGGAGCCGATCGGGCTGACCTGCCCGGATAGGCTGCGCCCCATGGCCATTCCCCCCTTCCTCGCCGAACTCCGCTCCCTCGTGGGGCACCGCCCGCTCTGGCTGAGCGCCGTCGTCGCCGTCGTGCTGGACGACCGCGACCGGGTGCTGCTCGCCCGCCGCTCCGACGACGGCCGCTGGGCGCCGATCGGCGGCATCCTCGACCCCGGTGAGCAGCCCGCCGACGGCGTGGTGCGCGAGTGCGAGGAGGAGACCGGCGTGGTGGCGGTGCCCGAGCTGCTCGCCTCGGTCACCGTCTCGCCGCAGGTGACGTACCCGAACGGCGACGTGACCCAGTACCTGGTGCTGACCTTCCGCTGCCGCGCGGTCGGCGGCGAGGCCCGGGTGAACGACGACGAGTCGCTGGAGGTCGGCTGGTTCGCGCTGGACGAGCTGCCGCCGATGATCGAGTCCGAGCACGAGCGGCTGCGCCACGCGCTGGAGTGCGAGGGACCGGCCGTCTTCAGCTGGGAGGGCAAGGAGCGTCCCTGACGCCGCACCGCTGACACGGCCCGAGGCCCGGGCCGCCCCGGTCAGCCCTTGTGCTGCCGGTACGCCTCCTCCGCGGCGTCCAGCACCGCCGCCAGGTCGCCGCCCGCCGTGGCGGTCGCGGCGGCGGCCACCGCGCCCTCGACGAACGGGGCGTCGGCGAACCGGACCGGGAACGGCAGGCCGTGCTCGTCGGCCTCGGACAGCAGGGCGCGGACGGTGGTGACGGCGCCGCCCAGGTCGGCCAGCACCACCACGCCGTGGCCCTGGTCCACCCGGCGGGTGGCGGCGGCGACCAGGACGGCGCTGATGCCGGGACCGTCCGACGGGTTCCCGCCGGTCGCGGAGACCGGGGCGGGGGAGTCGGATCCGGTCAACGCGAGCGCGAGATCGCGTACGGCGGTGGCCAGTTCCTGGCTGTGCGAGACCAGGACGATCCCGACCCGGCCGTGCGTCGGGGGCCGGGCCGGCGTCGGCCGGGGCAGCGGCGTGGCCGAGGGGGGCGTACGGGGAGCCGGGGGATGGGCCGAGGGGGCGTCGGAGATGGGGATGACGTCGGCACGGGTGGCCTCCCGGCGGCTCATCGGCTGCTCCCTTGGGCGGGTCGGTGGGACGGAGCGGGCGGGATCGCCCGGGGGTGGACGGGGTCGCCCGGAGGTGCGGTCCGGCCCCGTGCGGGCCGCGCGGGGCCGGTACGGCCCCGGAGGTGCCTCCCGGGCCGGGGCGGCGCCCTGCCAGCACTCTGGCAGCTGCCCGGTGCCGCTGCCGGTCGGGACACGCCTCGACCTTTCCGGCGCTCCTCGACCCGTTCTCCGGGGGCGCCCGTCCCCGGCGGCAGGAGTCCTCGTCAACCCGCTGACCCGGCAAGGCCGGTGTGGCTAGGCTGGACCCGGAACGACGTCGGGAGGAGATCGGTCAGTGGCAGTCGACAGTGGGACGGACACGGAGGTCGGTGGCGCGCAGCCTGAGCTGGCGCCGAGCGGGAAGCCCCGGGTGGACTTCACCGGTGCGGAGTGGCTGTGCAGCAGCCAGGGGGTCGGGGACGTTCAGATCGCCTTCGTGGACGGGTACATCGGGATGCGGGACGGCCGCCAGGAGGACGGTCCGGTCCTGGTCTTCACGCCGGCGGAGTGGCGGGCCTTCGTGCTCGGCGCCCGGGACGGTGAGTTCGACCTCACCTGAGGGCCTCGTCCGAGGGCCTTGTCCGGCAGGCTCGTCAGAGGGGCTCGACGGAGAGGCTCGTCCGAGGGGCTCGACGGAGAGGCTCGACTGAGGGGCTCGACTGAGGGTTTCACCCAGGAGCTCGCGGACCGCTCGCCCGAGCCGCGCGGAGCGGACCCCCGGCACCGACCGGGGTCCGCTCCGCGGGCGGTTTTCCGGGCGGAACATCACAACTGATGATCTATTGAGCGTGCCCCGTCAGAATTTCTGTTGACTGTTAGACAAACGCAGCTCAGAGTATGAGCACAGGCAGACGCCGTGCCCACCGCCCCCACGCGGCCAGACACGGCGCCTGCTGTGCGGCCCGGCAGTGCTGCCAGGCCATCCTCCCAGTCATCCCCTGCGCACCGGGGTGCGTCGGCCGGTCCCGGCCCCGCGAGGGGCCGGCAGTCGCCGGGAGGCTGGCGCCGAGAACCGAGAGCGACTCGGGAAACGGCGCCGACGCTCGGGACCCGCACGCCCCCACGCGGCGGCGTCCCGAGCAGATCCACGGGAGCGACGGGCCGGGGCCCCGCGGATCTGGCTTGTGATGCATGGAACTGTTGGCTTGTGTGTAGTGCTGTGTGTGACGACGAAGCTGGGTGCTCGGCGGTTCGGCACGACAAGTGCACAGTGAGGGATACGCGTGTAGGGCCGCGTTGCGACATGCCGTCCCCCCGGAGGGTGAAACCCAGAACGGCTGTCGTGCTGAACCGAACGTAGCCCGGACGGTTGCTCAGAGTCAACATTGGTCTCTGAGCGTCGATCTCCCGCCCGTCCCCTGCCGGTGCCCGACCCACCTCGCGAGCGTGGTGTGCCGGACACGTACGATGTTCCCATGTCTTTTCTCCGCCGTCGCTCCGGACAGCCCGCCGGCCCGGACTTCGACGTGCTCGCGATGGACCCGGGCGACTGGCCCGGTGACTTCGGTGCGGCCATGATGACCGGCCCGGACGGCTCCTGCCAGGGGATTTTCCTGCGCTACGACCTGTTCGGCGGCAGAGGCCCGGCGATGTTCATCGGCAACCTCCCCGAGGGTTCGCCCGCCCGGGAGACCGGCGACGAGGTGCCCTTCGAGGTGCGTCAGCTGCTCGCGGCGCTGGAGAACGACGAGCCGGTCGAGTTCGTCTCGGCCGAGGACTTCCCGGTCATGCTCGGCGACGACCTGCTGATCGTGAAGAAGGTCAAGGTCAGCGAGGAGCGCGTGTTCTGCGCCCAGTTCGGCCGAAGCGACGGCGTTCTGGTCACCATCGCGTCCTGGGACCGACCGATTTCGGACGACCTGTATCAGCTGCTGAAGCCGCTCCCGGCGGACATGTTCCAGCAGGGCTGATCCCGGCGAGGTCGTTCCGGCAGGGTCGGTTCCGGCACGGCTGACTCCGGCGTCGAGCGGCGTCGGGCGGCGCCGGGCCCCGGCCGGCGCCCGTCAGGGTCCGGACGCTGCTTGACGGTATCGATCAACGGTTCGTACAGTCGCGAACATGCCGTGCCGTCTCCCGCTGTTGACCCGCCGCAGGCATCTGGACCTGGGGCGCACCGCCAGCGCGGCATGTCCGGGCTGCTGAGGGGGATCCGTCCCCCGGCGGCGGGGGGTCGGCCGGATCCGGTCGGCGCCGAACCCGGGGGCGGGCCGTGACCTGACCTCCGGGGCCGCCAGTCGGTACCGCGCGCCCGTACGGCGTGCCGCCCGCATTCGTCGAGCCCACGCTGCCGCCCGGAGGCACCGCATCATGACGACCCGCGCCGCCAACCGTTCGTCCGACGCCCGCTCGTCCGACGCCCGCTCGTTCCAGGAGCGCCCGTCCGCCGACCACTCGTCCGGCGAGCGTTCCGCTTCCGAGCGTTCCACGTCCGAGCGTTCCGGCTCCGACAGCCCAGGCTCCGAGCGTTCCGCCGGCGGGCGGTCCCGGGCCGCGGCGCCGCCGTCGATTTCCGGCCAGGCCGGATCCGGTCCGTCGGAGCCCGGCCACGCGTCCGAGCGCACGGCGGTCGAGGCCGCCCTGGCCGGGCTGCCCCGGGTGGTCGACCTCCTGGCGGCCCGGGCCGAGGAGCACGACCGCGACGCGACCTTCCCGTACCAGGGCATCGAGGCGGTCCACGAGGCCGGGCTGCTGACCCTCACCGTCTCCCGCAAGTACGGCGGACCGGGCGGCACGCTGGCCGACACCGTCCGGGTGCTGTCCCAACTCGGGCGCGGGGACGCCTCGGTGGCCGTGGTCACCGCGTTCACCCTGTTGCGGCACGCCGAGCAGGCCCGTCGCGCGGACTGGCCGACGGCGGGCTACCGGCGGCTGCTCACCGAGTCCCGGCGTGGTCCGGTGCTGGTCAACACCCTGCGGGCGGAGCCCGGTGGACAGCCGGACGGACTGCCCGGGACGGTCGCCCGGCGGGACGGCGACGACTGGCTGCTGACGGGCCGGAAGACGTACTGCACCGGCGCCGAGGCGCTGGCGTGGATGGCGGTGACCGCGCGGACCGACGAGGACGAACCGCGGACCGGGACGTTCCTGGTCCGCGGTGAGAGCGACGGCCTGGAGATCGACCCGACCTGGGACCAGCTCGGCCTGCGGGCCAGTGCCAGTCACGACGTGGTGCTCGACCGGGTCCGGGTGCCGGGCGACCTCGCGCTCGGCCTGGGATCCCGCGGGCCCGAGGACGACGCCGCCGGGACCGGCGAGGCCGAACTCTCCCGCGCCTGGCACGACCTCGCCCTCTCCGCGGTGGCGATCGGCGTCGCCCGGGCCGCCGAGTCCTGGCTGGTGCGCTTCCTCAACCAGCGGACCCCGGCCAACCTGACCGAGCCGCTCGGCACCCTGCCCCGCTACCGCTGCGCCCTCGGCGAGATCGAGGCACTGCTGATCGGTGCCGAGGAGCTGGTCGAGGGCCTCGCGCCCCGGGTGGACCGGGGCGAGCCGGACGCCGTCGCCCGGACCGGGCCGGCCCACCTGCTGGCGACCCGCGCCGCGACGACGGCGGTCCAGCAGGCCGTCGCGCTCACCGGCAACCCCGGGCTGAGCCGGCGTCACCCGCTGGAGCGTTACCTGCGGGACGTGCTCAGCAGCCGGGTTCACCTGGCCTCGGAGGAGACCGTCCTGGAGGCCGCCGGCCGGGCCGCCCTGGAGCGTGGCGCGCGGCCGTGACCCGTCCTCGCCGTCGTCCGTACGGCACGTGCAGGCCGTACGGACCGTACGGACCGTACGGCCTGCACGGCCGGTAAAGCGCGGATGGCGCGGACGAGCCGAACGGCCCGGACGAGCCGAACGGCCCGTACGAACCGAAGAGTCCGGACGAACCGGAGAGTCCGGACAGGCCGGCCGGCCCGTCCGGACTCTCCGGCCCGTACGCGGTGGTTCAGCGCGTCCCGACGGCGGCCCGGACGGCCCGGCGGGCGAGCGCGGCGTCGTCGTAGAGCCGGCGGATCATGATCCGCTGCTCCTCGCCGGCGCCCGGCACGTCGTACAGCCGGATCTCCCGCATCAGCACCAGCACCAGGTTCACCAGGAACGCGTCCCGGGCCAGCGTGCCGCCGCTCTGGGCGAGTTGGCTGATCTGCCGACGCGCCGCCGTGTCCCCGGAGAGCACGCTCCACAGCACCGCCAGGTCGTAGCCGGGCAGGTACCAGCCGGCCTGTTCCCAGTCGACCAGCACCGGTCCGGACGGCGCCAGCAGCATGTTGCTGAGCAGGGCGTCGCCGTGGCAGAGCTGCATCGGGGTCTGGCCGAGGCCGTGCAGCAGACCGCGCAGGTCGCCGGCGTCCCGGTCGGTGAGCTGGCCCACCGAGTGGTAGCGGGCGATCTCCAACTGGTAGTCCATGCGCGGCTGGAACACGTCGGTCGGCGGCCGCCACAGGTTCAGCGTCCGGACGGCGGTGAGCAGCGCCCGCACCTCGCCCGGGGTGGGCGCGTTGACGGGGTGGCGCTCCCGGGCGGCCGGTCGGCCGGGGATCCGCTCCATGACCAGCACGCAGCGGTCGTGGTCGGCCGCGACCAGCCGGGGCAGCCGCACCGGCGGGCGGTGCCGGACGAACGCCCGGTAGACCGCGACCTCGTGGTGGAAGTCGGCCACCAGCTGCTCGAAGTACTCACTCCGCACCGCCTGGGGCGCCAGGCACTTGGCGACCACCGGAGCCCGCCCGATGGTGCCCGCCACCAGGATGTGGCGGCTGCCCTCGCGCAGGACCTGGCGCGGGGTGAACGCGGGACATATCCGCGCGACGCTCGCCAGGGCCGCCCGGACCGACGGGGTCTGCAGCGCGGACGGATCGATCCGCTCCGGCCCGCCGGGCTGGCCGGGCCGCCGGGCGCGCAGCACCTGGCCGTCGGCCTGCCGGGCGAGCGGGATCCGGGTGCCGGCCGGCGCGGCGGTCTCGGGGCCGCGCAGCCCCAGCGCGGTACGGCCGACCGGCCCGGGGGCCGTACGGCCGGCCGGGACGACCCGGGTGTCCGTGGCCCGGCCCTCGACCCCCCGCGGCGCCACCGGACGGCTGGCCGGGGGCATCTGCCGGGGGCCGGTCCGACCGGTGGCTGCGGTGGGGGGGCGCAGCGCGGTGCGGGTCGCGGTCGGTGTGGGGGTCGTCGCTGAGGAGTACATGGGCTGAGGGAGGTCCCTTCCGGTCCGTCGGCGGGTGCGGCCCCGCGGGGGCGGGGAGGGCCGGTGCCGCGTGCTTCCTGGCGTGACGGCGGCCCTGCGGGGTGCGGGTGGTACGGGAGTTGTGGGTGGTACGGGAGTTGCGGGTGGTACGGGTCCTGCGGCGGGTGGTGCGCGGGCGCCGGGCACGGGCGCGGGGTCAGGAACCCCTGGTCGGCGGTGTTCCGCCCGTCCGCACCCTGGGGAATGCGGTCGGCCGGACTGCCGTGGCCGTGCCCGGCGCCCCCGCGCCACCCGGCCGCGCCACCCCCTCGGGTGAGACCCGGTGGCGTCCCGTGACACCGTCGGGGGACTGCCCCGACGCCGGTGGGACGCCGCCCGGACCGGGGGCGAGGTGGCGCACCCCTACAACACACCCGTCGGGCACTGGCTTAGTAGTCTGGCGGGCCCTGGCGAACGGTGGCGAATGCTCGCCTGGCACTTGCCGGAGCCTCTAGCCTCGAAGGAGCCGAGGAACCTGGGGGCTTCATTGAGCAGGGGACCCAACACCCGACTCGCCGACCTGTTCGTCCTGACCGGATGGTCCAAGGGCGAACTCGCGCGGCTGGTCAACCGTCGGGGTGCCGCGATGGGGCAGATGCAACTGTCCACCGACACCTCGAGGGTACGGCGTTGGATCGAGCAGGGGGAGATCCCGCGCGATCCGGTGCCCAGGGTGCTGGCAGCCGTGTTCACGGAGCGGCTCGGCCGTGTCGTCACCACTGAGGACCTCGGTCTGGAACGACACCGGCCCACCAGGTCCGGAGCGGAGCCGTCCGCAGCAGTGCCATGGTCGCCGGATCGAACAGCCGCGGTCCTCACCGAGTTCACGGGAATGGACCTCATGCTGAACCGACGTGGATTGGTGGGCGCGGGAGCCGCGCTCACGGCCGGGGCGGTCATCGCCGACTCGCTGAAGGGCTGGCTGGGCGGGGACGCGGTCGCGTACGCGGCCTCCGTGCCCGGACCCCGACAGGTGGTCACCGGGAGCGCGGCGCGCCCGGTGGTGGACGTGTACGACGCGGGCCCGGTGGGGCTCGACGAGCTGGAGTCGCTGGAACGCTCGGTGCAGGTGTTCCGGGCCTGGGACGCGGCCCGCGGCGGCGGGCTGCAGCGCAAGGCGGTGGTCGGTCAACTCAACGAGGTCGGAGGTCTGCTGACGCACCGCCACCCGCCCGCCGTGGAGCAGCGGTTGTGGCTGGTCGCGGCCAACCTCGCGGTGCTGGCGGGCTGGATGTCGCACGACGTGGGCCTGGAGCCCACCGCCCAGCGGTACTTCATGATCGCGGCCGAGGCGGCCAAGGAGGCCGGTGACCGGCCGCGGGCCGGCGAGGCGATCTCCCGGGCCGCGCGGCAGATGGTCCACCTGGGCCGTGCCGACGACGCGCTGGACCTGATGTCGGCCGCCAAGGCCGCGGGCGGGCGGCTGATGCCCAGAACGCGGGCCATGCTGAACACCGTCGAGGCCTGGGCGCACGCCTCGATCGGGCACTCCCAGGACACCTACCGGCTGCTCGGCGAGGCCGAGGACCTGTTCGCCGAGGAGTCGCCGGAGCCGCCGCCGTCCTGGATGCAGGTCTTCGACGAGGCCGAGCTGCGCGGCATGCAGGCCCTGGTGCTGCGCACGCTCTCCGAGCACGACCCGGGCGCCGCGCCCACGGCCCGCAAGCGCGCCGAACAGGTGATCGCCCTGCGGGAGGGCACCGGGCAGCTGCGCTCGGCGCTCTTCGACCGGATCACGCTGGCCTCGGTGCACCTGATCACCGGCGAGCCGGACGCGGCGGAGACCCAGGCCAAGATGGCGATGAACCTGATCGGCCAGAACTCCTCGCACCGGACCTGGGACCGGCTGCGCGAGATGTACCGGCTGACCGCGGCGTACCGGGGGCTGCCGGTGGTGGACGAGCTGCGGGCCGAGCTGGGGCGGGAGCTGCGGGCGGCGGACGCCAAGAACCGGCCGCGGCTGACGTGAGGCGCGGGGCTGTCGTCCGGAGGCCCCGTAGCGGAACCGGTCGGGTCGGAGCCGTCGCAGGTCAGGTCGGCGACGCCGAGGGTCGGGCGGGAGTCGGCGCGGGTCGGGCGGGAGTCGGCGCGGGCCGGCGCGGAACCGTCGCAGGCCGGCCCGGTGGCGCCGTGGATCAGGCCGGCGATGCCCGGGATCAGGCCGGAGGCGCCGGTCGGAGCAGCATCCGCAGCGCCGTGACGGTGCCGTCCGCGCCGAGGACGGGTTCGCCCGCGCACTCGACGTTGTCCTGGCGTCCGCAGGGCCGGCGGAACCGGAGGGTGCCGACCGCGGTTCGGCCGTGCACCAGGGCGTCGGTCATCATCCTGCGCAGCAGCGGCCGGTCCGCCTCGGGGAGGCGGTCGGGCAGCCGGTCGAGGCTGAGCGGGCCGTGGTCCGGGTCGCACCCGAGGAGGAGGTAGGTCTCCGCGTTCCAGCGGATGCCGTCGTTGAGCAGGTCCCATTCGGCGGAGCCGAGGACGGTGTCACCGTCGAGTGCGCCGCCGTCCCCCTTGCCCTGGCCGAGGCCGGGGCCGGACGGCTCCTGCGCCGTGCCGTCCACTCTGTCGTCCGTCCCGCCGTCGGCGTCCCCGCCGGAGCCGTCGTCCCCGCCGGTGCCGTCGTGGGCGAGGCCTGCCCTGCCCGCCGCGCCGCGGCCCGAGCCGCCCGCGCCCGAGCCCGAGGCGTGCGCGCCCGAGGTGTTCGCGCACCGGCCGATCGCGCCCGCCGGGGCGCCGTCCACCGTGGCGGTGCCCGGGGGGCGGGCGGCACCTAAGGGCATGTTCATGGCGGGTCCATCGCTCGGGTTCGGCCCGCTTTGTGCGGGTCGTTCGGGTTGTGAGAAGACTGTCGCACAGCGTCCTCACCCCCGTGGGCGATTTGGACAGATCGCAGGCAAAATTCCCCTGGCATATGCCACTGTGGCAGGGGGCCTCGTCGCCCTGTGTGCGGAAGGGGTCCCGAGGCGGTAACCTTCGGTGATTCCGGCGCCCGGGCGCCCACCGCAGTACCGACCAGAGACCCCCGGCGACGGAAATCCCGTTGCCACTACGACCGCCGCAACGGATGCTGACCTCATGTTCGAGCCAGTGATAGCACCCAGTGCCAGCCTCCTAGGCCTCCTGCAGCGAGGCCGTGGTGACGGGCAGCTCCATGCGCTGGCCGCCGACCGGGCCGAGGCCATCGCCGCGCTGGAGGAGTGCGTCACCAGGGATCCGCGAGCCGACTGGCAGGTCGAGAGCCGCTCCCTCTACTACGCCCGCCTCTACATGGAGCTGGAGGCCCCCCTCGACGGCATCGAGGACCACCTCCACTCCGCCGAGGACCTCGTCACCGACGACGAGAGCCGCACCGGCCTCGCCCTCTCCGTCCTGGGACACCTCGCCGCGTACGGCCGGCGCGACGCGCTGCTGATGCTGCGCGAGTACGCCGCCACCGGCGCCAACTGGGCCTGGGCCCTCGACGAACTCGCCCTGCGCGACGACGACCGCGGCCTGCTGCTGCTCGGCACCGCCGTGCTGGACCGCTTCCCGCCGGGCCCCGAGGGCGACGCCGAGCTGCGCGAGTTCATCCGCAACGCGTACGAGCCCCGGCCCTGGCGGCTGTGGGCCGCCTACCACCCGAGAGTGGCGGCGGCGACCGAGCAGTCACCCTTCGACCTCTGGCAACGCCAGGTCAACCGCAGCGGCGTCACCCCCGGCTGGTCCACCGCCGACGTGCTGGCCTGGGCCGACCAGGGCGATCTCGGCGGCGTCGGTGTCGGCGCCTTCCTCGGTCGGCCCGACGCCCGCCCGGAACGACCCGAGCCCGCGCGGGACGCCGCCTCCCCGAGCGGCCCGGACGCGGTGGACCGCCGCGCCGCCGCGGCCGCCCGCTGCCTGACCGCCGTCGTCCGTCCCGAGGACCGTCCCGCCCTGCTGGAAGCCGCCCGCAGCGGCCTGCCCGGCGCCCGCCGAGCGGCCCTGCGCTACCTCGTGGACCAGCGTGATCCGGCCGCCGTCGAGCTGATCGAGGTCGCCGCCGCCGACGTGGACGACCGCATGGTCCGGGCCGCCCTGGAGCTGCTCGGCCGGATGCGCGGCCCCGAGGTGCTGGCCCAGGCCCGCCGCTGGGCCGACCCGGCCACCGGGGGCGCGGACAGCGCGCTCGGCGAGGCCGCCGTCCAGTTGCTCGCCGACGCCGGTGAGCCGCAGGACGCGCCGCTGGTGGTGGCCGGGCTGCGCCGCTGGGTCTCCGTGCGGGGGGTCACCGGTACCGGGCTCGGGGCCCTGGTGGACGGTGCGGGGCGGCTGGCCGCCGCCGACGCCGTCCCGGTCCTGCGCCACATCTACGGGGAGGCCGCCTCCTCCGAGCTGCGCGGCCGCGCCGCCAGGGCGCTCGCCGCCACCGACGTGCACTTTCCCGAGGGGCCGGCCGTCGAGTGCCTCTGGGACTGCGAGGAGTCCACGCGTGAGCTCGCCGCGCGCCATGTCGCCACCACCGGCGACGCGCGTGTGCTGGAGCGGTTGCGCCGACTCGCCGCCGACCCGGCCGAGGAGGCCGAGGTCCACGCCGCCGTCCGCGGCCGGCTGACCGCCGCCCGGGAGTCCGGGCGCTGAGGGTCCGTCTTCCCACCCCATGCTGCGGGGGCCCGGACACCGACACGGTGTCCGGGCCCCCTGCGTTCAGGCCGCCCTGGAGGCGGTTCAGGTGGCGCTGACCGCCCGGATGTGGAACGTGGTTCTACTTGACCGAGCCCGCGTCCGGGGCGAGGACGCCACCGGCGACCAGTCCGATGATCAGGATGCCGAGCAGTACCCGGTAGACCACGAACGGCAGGAAGCTGTGGCTGGAGATGTACTTCAGGAACCAGGCGATCGCCGCGTAGCCGACCGCGAAGGCGATCAGGGTGGCCAGGACGGTCGGCCCCCAGGCCGGCGCCGGGCCCTCGCCGATCTTGAACAGTTCCAGCGCCCCCGAGGCCAGCACCGCCGGGATCGCCAGCAGGAACGAGTAGCGGGCCGCCGCCTCCCGGCTGTAGCCGAGCAGCAGGCCCGCGCTGATCGTGCCGCCTGAGCGGGAGACGCCCGGGATCAGCGCCAGTGCCTGCGCGAAGCCGTAGACGCCCGCGTGCGGCAGCGTGAGGTCCGTGATCGGACGGGCGTGGCGGACGGCGCGGGTGCGGTCGGCGAAGGCCAGGATCAGGCCGAAGACGATCAACGTGGTGCCGATGATCCGCAGGTCGCGCAGGTGGGTCTCGATGGTGTCCTGGAACAGCTTGCCGAGGATGCCGATGGGCAGGGTGCCGATGATCACGAACCAGCCCATCCGGGCGTCCGGGTCCGAGCGCAGCGCCGGGCGGACCAGCGACTGCGCCCAGGTCCTCACGATCGAGACGATGTCCTCCCGGAAGTAGATCAACACCGCCGTCTCGGTGCCGAGCTGGGTGACGGCCGTGAAGGCCGCACCCGGGTCCTCCCAGCCCAGCAGCGCGGAGAAGACCCGCAGGTGGGCACTGGAGGAGATCGGCAGGAACTCGGTGAGCCCCTGGATCAGGCCGAGAACGGCCCCGTGGAACCATTCGGTCACCGGACACCCGCCGGGGGTATCCGTCGGGCGGTGGCGGTAGGTGAGTTGAGCAGCGGTTGCTGGGGCGGCCTGGGCGGCACGGGCGGCACGGGCGGGTCCTCGCGGGTCGGAACGGGCAGGCGGACGACCGCGCCCCCGCCCGGCCCCGTGGGCCGCGCGCGGGCCCGGCGCGCGGCCGATGGTACGGGGTGAAGGTGACAGTTCTTTGTTCACCCTTGGTCCGCCCTTTGCGTACGGGGCCCCTCCCGGCGGGCGAACCGGGGCCGAGCGCCCGTCCGGGGTGAGCGGCCTACCGCGCGGGCCGGGCGCGGACCCAGGTGCGGTCCTCCGTCAGGTACCGCTCGACCGTCAGGCCGGCGTCGGCCAGTGCCCCCTCGAACGCCTCGGTGCTCAGCGGGCGGGACAGGAAGGTGTGCGTCCAGAAGCCGTCCGGGAACGTGTACTCGCAGCGGACGGAGTTCACGCCGTCGCCGACCGGGGTGGCGGAGACGAGCCGGGACCACGCGCCGGGTCCGATCGCCGTCTCGCGCGGCACGTTCAGGTGCCAGTCCTCGCCCTCGCGCTGCAGCAGGACGCAGCCGTCCTCGGTGACGTGCCGGCGGCACGCTTCCAGCAGGCCGTGGCGCAGCGTCACATCACCGGCGTGGACCAGGAAGGAGGCGAGCAGGACGACGTCGAAGCGCTCGCCGAGGTCCAGCTCCTCGATCGGGCTGCGCACCGTGCGGATGCCCTCGCGGACCCGGGCCAGCATGTCGGCGGACTCGTCCACGGCCGTGACGGTGAAGCCCCGGTCGGTCAGCGGATGGGTCATCCGGCCCACGCCGCAGCCCAGTTCGAGGATGCTCGCGCCGGGGGGCACGGCGGCCGCGATCACCTCCGGGGCGTCGCCCGCGGGCAGGCGGCTCCACATCTCGACGGCGCAGCCGTCCGGGGTGATCGCGCCCTCACCGGTTCCGTCGTGTCCCTTGCGTCGGTAGTCGGTCATGCCGTTCATCCGAGCACGGACGGGCGCGGGTGGGAAGACGGCCCCGTGGGGTTGCCAGATACCCCCTGGGGGTATAACTTCGATCATCGACGGAGTGAGGAAGCGGCGCCGGACGGGCGCTGAAGTGACGCGGAGGACGAGATGGCACACCCCGCACAGCACGACCACCAGGGGCGCGAACACCACGGGCACCACGGGCGCGAGGACCATGCGGGTCACGCGGGTCACGCGGGTCACGAGAGCGGCGGGCACGGCGGCCACGGCCACCCCCGGGCCCACGGGGGCGGAGCGACCTGGCGGACGGCCGTTCAGGCCACCCTGCACTGCCTCACCGGCTGCGCCGTCGGCGAGATCCTCGGCATGGTGCTGGGCACCGCCTTCGGCCTGCACAACGGTGCGACCGTGGTGGTCTCGATCCTCCTGGCCTTCGCCTTCGGCTACGCGCTGACCATGCGCGGCGTACTGCAGGCCGGTCTGGACGTGGGCGCCGCGGTGAAGGTCGCGCTGGCCGCGGACACCGTGTCGATCCTGGTGATGGAACTGATCGACAACACCGTGATGGTCGCCGTTCCCGGGGCGATGGACGCAGGCCTCGGCGATCTGCTGTTCTGGGTCTCGCTGGCCGGCTCGCTGGTCCTGGCCTTCGCGCTGACCGTCCCGGTCAACCGGTGGATGATCGGCCGGGGGCGCGGCCACGCCGTGGTCCACGCCCACCACCGGCACTGACGCCGCCGGGTCTGTTCGCACCCCGAGGCGCCGGAACCTCTCGCCCGCGGCCCGTACCGACCGTTCGACGGCCGGTACGGGCCGCGCCGCGTTCCGACGGTGCCCGCTACCGTCCGTCGTCCTCGGGACGGCCGGGGGGCGGCCGGGGGGGCGGCCGGGGTCCACTGCGGGCCGACCGGGGTCCGTCCGCGCGGGGCCGGGCGTGTCGAACGGGAGCGCCTAGGCTGGGCCGGAAGCACCCGAGAGGAGCCCGACCGGTGCCCGTAGCCGTCCCGCCCGCGCTGGCCGCGACACTGGAGGAGTTCCTTGGTGCCGACGGCCGCGCCTGGGCGGCCCGACTGCCCGCTTTGGCAGGCGAGTTGCTCGACCACTGGGAGTTGCGCCCGGACGGGCCGACCGCGCACGGCGTCGTCGCACTGGTGCTTCCGGTGCTGCGCGCCGACGGCACGCCCGCCGTCCTGAAGCTGCAACCCGTGGACGAGGAGACGGCCGGTGAACCGCTCGCCCTGCGGGCCTGGAGCGGGCGCGGTGCCGTCCGGCTGCTGGACCACGAACCCGCCTCGGGTTCCCTGCTGTTGGAGCGGCTGGACGCGACGCGCTCGCTCCACGCCGTACCGGACGACCTCGCGGCGCTGCGGGTGATCGCCGAGCTGCTCAGAGGCTTGACGCAGCATCAAGCACCGCCCGGCATGAGGACATTGACGGCGGCGGCCGAGAGGCTGTGGAACCGCGCCCCGGCCGCCGTCGCCGCGCTCGTCGACCCGGAGGAGCGCGGCCTGCTCGGCGACTGCGCCGCCGCCCTCCGCGAGGTGCGTGCCGAGACCGGTGACCGGCTGCTCCACTGGGACCTGCACTACGGCAACGTCCTTGCCCCGCTCCCGGGCAACGACCGGGGGCCCTGGCTGGCCATCGACCCCAAACCGCTCGCCGGGCACCCCGGGTTCGAGCTGCTTCCCGCGCTGCGCAACCGCTGGGAGGACGTGCTGGCCGACGGCGAACCCGCCCGGGCGGTGCGGCGGCGCTTCGACCTGCTGACGGAGGCGCTGGAGCTGGACCGGGAGGTCGCGGCGGCCTGGACGCTCGCCCGGGTGCTGCAGAACGCGGCCTGGGCGGCCGACCAGGGCGCGACGGAGTTGGATCCGGCCCAACGGGCCGTCGCCGAAGCGCTGTTGGGGCGCTGACACCGGCCTGCGATCTCGCCGCCGTCAGCGCTCCCGAAGCGGCGCGAACCGCACCGGTGTCCCCGGCCGGGCCTGCGCGGCGGCGGCCAGGTCGGCGGCCGGGACGACGCCGATCACCGGGTAGCCTCCGGTGGTCGGGTGGTCGGCCAGGAAGACCACCGGCTGCCCGTCCGGCGGGATCTGCACCGCCCCCACCACCATGCCCTCGCTGGGCAGTTCGCCCTCCCGGGCGCGCGCGACCGCCGGTCCCTCGGTGCGCAGCCCGACCCGGTTGCTGGTGCTGGACACCCGGTACCCGTCGCGCCCCAGCCGGGCCACCGCCTGTGCCGTGAACCAGTCGGCGCGCGGACCGAGCCGCAGCCGCAGCACCAGTTCGGCCGGGGGAGCGGGCAGCGGCACCAGCTCGGGCCGGTCCCGGTGCGGCGGCGGGGTGCCGACCGGCAGCCGGTCCCCGGCACGCAGCGGCGCCGGGCCGAGGCCGGAGAGCAGATCCGCCGAGCGACTGCCCAGCACCGGCGGGACAACGATCTCGCCGGCCACCGCCAGGTAGCCGCGCACGCCGTCCGTCGCCGCACCCACCTCGACCACCGCCCCGTCCGGTACCACGACGGCCGCGCCCCACGCCGCGGCCCGTCCGGCCACCCGTACGGGCGCGGGCGCGCCGGTGACCGCGACCACCACCGTCCCGACGGCGCGCAGCGCGACCCCGCCGAGCGTGGTCTCCAGACCGGCGGCGCCGGGCTCGTTGCCGACCAGCCGGTTCGCCGCCCGCAGCGCGGGCTCGTCCAGCGCCCCGGCCCTGGGCACCCCCAGATGCGCCACCCCGCGCCGACCGAGGTCCTGGACCGTGGTCAGCGGCCCGGGGCGCACCACCACCAGCTCACTCCCCGCGGGCTCACTCCTCGCCGGATCGGCCGCCGCCGGTTCGCCACCCGTCACCGGCCCGCCGCCCGTCGTCGGCCCGCGGCCTGTCACCGGCCCGCCGCCCGTCGTCGGCCCGCTCGTGCCCAGCTCGCTCATCGCCGCCTTCTCCTCAGTCCCGCCGCACCGTGAACCGCACCCGGACGCCCGGGGCGAGCAGGGCGGGGGGCTGCCGGTCGACGTCCCACAGCGGGAGCGCCGTCCGGCCGACGAGCTGCCAGCCGCCGGGGGAGGGGTGCGGATAGACACCGGTGTACGGGCCGGCCAGCGCGACCGAGCCGGCCGGGACGGAGCTGCGCGGGGTGTCCCGGCGCGGGACCTCGTAGCGCGCGGGCAGGCCGGTGAGGTAGCCGAAGCCGGGGGCGAAGCCGCAGAACGCGACCACGTACTCGGGCTCGGTGTGGATCCGCACGGCCGCCTCCTCGGACACCCCCCACAGCGCGGCGACCTCGGCCAGGTCGGCGCCGTCGTACACGGTCGGGACCTCCAGCAGCGGCCCGGGGGCCGTCTCCGCCGCCGCCGGACGGGCCGTGCGCAGCAGCCGCGCCACCGCGTCGACGTCCGCGACGCCGTCCAGCAGGACGGTGCGGGCGGCCGGTACCAGTTCGCCGACCTCGCCGAGCGCCCCCGCCTCCCGCCGCTCGCGCAGCCATCCGTACAGCGCGGCGACCTCGGCCGTCCCGGACAGCTCCACCAGCAGCGCCCGCTCGCCGACCCGCCGCACCGCGGTGGGCACGGCCTCGTCGCCGGACCGCGCTCCGCCGCCCGACCGCGCTCCGCCGCCCGCCGTCACGCGAACGCCTCCACCCGGACCCCGGCCGAGGCCAGGGCGCCGCGCACCCGCCAGGCGAGCTGGGCGGCGCCGGGGGTGTCGCCGTGGACGCAGAGCGAGCGGGCCTCGACACCGATCCGCTCACCGCCGGCGGACTCCACCGAGCCGTCCCGGGCGATGCCGACCGCGCGGGTGATCACCGTCTCGGGGTCGTGTACCACCGCGCCGGGCTCGCGGCGCGGGACGAGGGTGCCGGCGCGGGTGTACGCGCGGTCGGCGAAGGCCTCGGTGACCACAGGCAGTCCGACGCCCTCGGCGACCTCGAGCAGCCGGGAGCCGGGCAGTCCGAGGACGGGCAGCGGGCCGTCGCAGACCGCGCCCGCGCGCAGCACGCCGGCCACCACCGCCTCGGCCTGGTCGGAGTCCGTGACCACCCGGTTGTAGAGCGCGCCGTGCGGCTTGACGTAGGAGACCTTCGAGCCGGCGGCGCGGGCGAAGACCTGGAGGGCGCCGATCTGGTAGGCGATCTCGTCGGCGAGCTCCTCCGGGGGGACGTCCATGGCGCGGCGGCCGAAGCCGGCCAGGTCGTGGTAGGAGACCTGGGCGCCGATCCGGACGCCGCGCTCGGCGGCCAGCGCGCAGACCCGGCGCATCGTGGACGGGTCGCCGGCGTGGAAGCCGCAGGCGACGTTGGCGCTGGTCACCACGGACAGCAGTGCCTCGTCGTCGGTCAGCGTCCAGCGTCCGAACCCCTCGCCGAGGTCCGCATTGAGATCGATCACCGCATCGGCCACGCCCGTCCGCCTCCCAGCAGCTGTTGAGCCAGATGGTAGGGCCTGCGGATGAAGGCCGTTGCCCGTGACCCGGGCCCCCGGAGGCCGTCGCGGGTGATCCGGCCCGACCGCCCCGGTGGCCCACCGCGCGCGACCCGGTCCGCACGCCCCCGAGCGCCGCCCCGGGGGTGTGCGGACCGCCTCGGCTCAGCGGGCGGGCGCGGCTTCCGGGAAGGAACGTTCCAGCGGACGCAGGGCCCGGAGCACGATCAGCAGCGGGACGACGCCGAAGACTCCGAACGACATGTCGACGAATCGCCACACCAGCGGGATCCCGCGCAGCGGCCCGCAGATCAGGGCCAGCGGGATGACGGCCCCGCAGGCGAGCACGGCCCAGCGGATCACCCAGATGTTGCGGAGCGGGTCCTTCAGCGGCCCCCAGAAGGCAGCGGCGATCACCAGGTGGGCGAAGGCCAGCCAGTCGGTGCCGTAGGCCAGGAAGGGGTAGCGCGCGTCGGTCTCGGCGATGCCGGTGTGGACCCGCTCGGACCAGGCCGTCGCGGCGGGGAAGTGGTCGGTCAGCGGGGCGGCCGGGCCGGTCGCGAACCCGACCAGCCAGCGGGTCTCGGTCTCCAGCGGGAAGGCGGTCAGTCCGCTGAGCGCCAGGGCGATCAGGAAGAACCACAGCCAGCGCCGGACCTTGCGAAGGATGGCCGCGTGATCGCCGTCCATGTCGTGCACCTCCATGCGGGGCAGTCCGGCGCATCCGCGCCGAAGCGTGCCGAAGGGCGGGCGGAGTCTTGTCCCGTCTGCGTGGCAGCGACTCTAGACCCTCCTTTTGAACATGTTCAACTCTGCCTCCCGCAGGTGCGCAGCCTCGAGGGCGACCTCGCGGAACCGGCCCCCGAAACGCGAAGGTGCGCCCGAAACGCGAAGGTGCCCGGCCGCCGAAGCGCCCGGGCACCACCGGAGCCCGCCCCACCGCGCGTCCGCTGCGCGGTGTGCGTGGCGTCCGCTACGCCGTGTACGTGTACGTCGCCACCGACGTGCTGGTCCCGCCCGCCGTGGTGACCGTGACGTTCACCGGCCCGGCCTGGGCACCCGCCGGCGCGGTGGCCGTGCAGAAGGACGGGCCGCAGGAGACGTGGGTGGCCGGCACGCCGCCGAACGCGACCGTCCCGTACGTCAGGTTGCCGCCGATCACGTTGACCCTGGTCCCGCCGGCGACCGGGCCGCTGCTCGGGGACAGGCTGCTGACCGCGGGCGCGGGCGGGGCCGGGGGAGCGGCACCCGTGTAGTCGAAGCCGGCCGCCGCGGTGGCGGTGCCGCCGGGGGTCACCACGCGGACCGGGGCGCTGCCCGAACCGCCCGGCGTGGTCACCGTGCAGGCGGTGTCGGTGCAGCTGCCGGCCGCCGGGACGCCGCCGACCAGCACCATGCCGTGGGCGAGGTTGCTGCCGCTGACCGTCACCGCGGTGCCGCCGGTGCCCGGGCCGGTGGTGGTGTCGAGGCCGGTGACGCTCGGGGCGGCCTGCACGGTGGCGGGCAGGTAGCCGCCGCTGCCGAGGTCGTACCGGGAGATGTGGCCGGTCGGGTCGGTGTCGTTCGGGTTGCCGGCCGTCACGGTGATCACGCCGGTGATCGGCACACCGGGCGTGGTGCGCAGGTTGAGCTTCATGAACTCGCTCTTCCCGACCACCCGGGTGCCGGTGAGGACGGCCTCCAGGTGGCGGCCGTCGGGGGAGAGCGTCTCGGTGAAGGTGTAGTCGTACGGCGTGGAGTAGAACATGGCGCCGTCGGTGGTGACGCCCGGCGGCAGGTCGACGGTGAAGTGGGTCGGGCCGGTGAGGTCCGCAGTGCCGGCGGACACCCAGCTCGCCGACATGTTTCCGGAGGTGAAGAAGCCGCCGGGGTAGTTCCCGCTCTGCGACACGGTCACGTGCTGGGCCGAGGGCGACACCGCGGCGGCCTTCGGGGTGGTCGGCGCAGCGGCCGCGGAGGCGGCCGGCGCGGCCGCGGCGGTGCCGGCGGCGAGCGCGGCGCCGGTGGTGAGGGTGGTCACGGACAGCGCGGCGGCGAGGCCCGCTTTGGCCAGTCGGGTGATCATGGGTCGATCATCACCGAACCGTCGCGCCGCCCTCACGGCTTTGTCGAATATCGGTTCGAGAATGGCGGGATATCATCGAAACCCCGTTCTGAAATCGATCCCCGGACGGCCGCCCACCTGCCGCTCCGCCCGCCCGCAAGGTCCGTTTCGGTCGATGTCGGTGCGAACCTCTAATCTTGTCCCCCGTGACCGCCATCGCAGACCCGCCCACCGAGCCCGGCACCCGACCGTCCGCCGGCCCGGTCGCCGCGCGCCCCGCGCCCGGCCCCGCCGCCGACGAGGGCCTGGCCCGCCGGCTCAAGGCGCTGGCCTGCACCGCCCCGCTGCACGACCTGGACAACCGCAAGGTCAACCTGGCCGGCGAGTACGGCGGCTACGCGATGGCCGAGGTCGGCCTCGCCGCGATCGACCTGGTCACCCTGAACATGGACTTCGACACCGGGGCCGACCGCGACATAGTCCTCGCCCGCCTGCTGCCCCGGGTCGCCGCCCAGGCCGCCGGCCGCCCCGGCGCCGAGCACGAGCGGGTCGCCCGCTGGGTGCTGGAGTCGCTGATCAACGTCGGCAGCGTGGACCGCGGCTTCCGCGCCGTCTACGGCACCTTCGGCGCGGACGGCGAGTACGTCCGCCGCGACTACGACTTCAAGCTGATCGAGGAGGTCCCCGGCCCCGACGGCGGCGTCTACCTGCGCACCACCGACGAGGCGGTCAACGTCCTGGTCGGCGCGCTCGACACCGACGTCACCTCGGCCCAGATCGCCGCCGAGGTCAAGCTGGAGGTGCTGATCCGCCGCGGCCGCCTGGCCGACGCCCAGCTCGCCGCCGAGCAGGCCCGCTACCGCACCGTCCAGTACGCCGAGACGCTGCGCCGCGCCCTCGACGCCACCCGCCGCAACGTCCGGGCGGTCGACTGGATGCGCGCGATCCCGGACCTCATCGAGGAGGCGCTGGACCACATCGCCGACCGCTACCGGCACGAGAACGCGATTCTCACCAACATCCGCAAGGCTCGCGACGAGGCCGAGGACCCGGAGCACAAGCGCCGCGCCGCCGAGCTGGTCGACATCGTCAAGGACTGCATCCGCCGCCACACCCAGCTGCAGACCCGCCTGCTGGAGGCCGGCCCGCTGTTCCGCGCCGAGCAGGACCGGCAGGCCTTCGCCGCCCCCGGCGCCCGCAGCGGCATCGACCTGTACGGGCAGCTGCTCGCGCCCGTGCTGCGGCTGCCGCTGGAGCAGGCCGTCCGCCCCACCGGCGCCTTCTTCGCCCGCGGCACCGGCCTGCGCACCCCGGTCTCGGTCCGGGTCGCCGACCTGGTCGACCTGCTGCTCACCCCGCCGGTCGAGCGCGAGCACCTCGGCGCCGAGCTGCCCGACCCGGACCTCGTCGCCACCCCGGACGACAGCCGGTTCTCCGAGGCCCAGCTGGAGGCCGCGCTGGTCCTGCTCGACCTGCCCCCGGACGCCCCCCGCCGGCTCTCCGGCCTGCTCGCCGACGCCCGCAAGCAGGACCCGGACCTGCCGTACCTCGTCGCCCTGCTGTCCGTGCACGCCGCCAGCCCGCCGGTCGGCACCGCCTACCGGCAGGGCGAGGAGCGGCTGCTGTTCGCCGTGGACGACGGCACCCCGCTGCGCGACCCGGAGTTCGGCGGCGCCGACCTGATCGTCGGCAGCGCCCTGCTCGACGCCGTCGGCATGGCCGCCGACCGCAAGGACGCCGGCTGACCGGCCGTGACGCACGAGGACGGCCGACCGGCCGTGACGCACGAGGACGGCCGACCGGCCGTGACGCACGACGACGGCCGACCGGCCGTGACGCACCCGAACACCCGCACCACCGCCACCCCCGAGGAGCACCGCCCGTGACGACCCACCACGACGCGTCCTGGGCGACCGAGACCGAACCGGCGGCCCCCGCACCGATCACCCCGGCCGACGTCGCCGACGCCGCCCGGCTGGTCTCCTTCGGCCTCCAGGCCAAGCTGCTGCCCGCCCGGGACGCCGAGTACGCCGAACTCGTGCGCCGCCACCGCGAGGACCCGCCGTTCGCCCGGCTCGCCGACGCCATCGCCACCGGCATGGGCCTGGTCGTCCTGGAGGTCTCGCCGCGCGCCGGCATGGCCGTGGCCGCCGCCGAGGACTCGCTGTTCGCCGTCCGGATGGGCGACTACTCGCGCCGCGCCGCCTCCGAGTCCACCGACCGCTTCCTGCACGGACTGGCCCACCTGGCCGTCGCCGCGATGGCCTTCCCCCGCCCCGAGGACCTCGCCGACGACACCTACCTCGGCCGGATCACCGTCAACGGCGTCGACTCCTTCGTCCGCCAGGCCTGCCGCCGCCTGGAGGAGCAGGCCGACGCCGAGGGCGCCAACACCGACCCGCAGTCCGACGCCCCCGGTCTGGAGGCCGCCTGGCGGGTCTGGGCCCGGCGCACCGCCACCGGCGCCACCAAGGACGCCCGCCGGCTCTCCGGCTCCACCATCGGCATCGTCGCCAAGGCGGTGATGTTCCTGGTCGACTCCGGCTTCCTGCAGAAGGTCTCCGACGACTCCGGCGGCACCTACCGCACCACCGCCCGCTACCAGCTCCAGGTCCGGGACCTGGCCGGCAGCGCGGCCATGGCCGAACTGCTCGACCTGGGCGTCGTCCCGGTCTCCGACGGAACCGCCAGCCTGCTGCCGCCGGACACCTCCGACGAACTGGTCGCGGACGCCGGCCTGCCGTTCCACTCGCTCTGAACCCACCCCCGCCACGGAAGCCACGGAGAACCGCCGCACATGTACGAGCTCAACCGGGTCCGCCTCTACTCGATCGGACCGGCCGGCGCCCGCTACGCCGACACGGTGCTCGACCTGCGCGGCGTCGGCGAGCCCGTCGCCGACCCGGCCCCCCAGCAGATCGGGCTGTTCGGCGAGGACACCGACGGCCCGGTCCGCCGCCCCGCCCCGGCCGGCGTGCTCTTCCTGGAGAACGGCGGCGGCAAGTCCGTCCTGCTCAAGCTGATCTTCTCGGTCATGCTGCCCGGCCACCGCAACACCCTCGGCGGCGCCAGCTCCGGCGTGCTGCGCAAGTTCCTGCTCGCCGACGACTGCGGCCACGTCGCCCTGGAGTGGCAGCACACCGTCACCGGCGAACTGATCGTGGTCGGCAAGGTCAGCGAGTGGCGCGGCCGCCAGGTCTCCTCCGACCCGCGCAAGTTCGCCGAGACCTGGTACTCCTTCCGCCCCGGCCCCGGCCTCACCCTGGACTCCCTGCCGGTCGCCGAGCGGGTCAGCCTGGCCGGCGACCAGAAGGCCCGCGGCCGCCGCCGCACCATGAAGGGCTTCCGCGACGCCCTCACCGAGGCCGGCAAGGCCCACCCGTACCTCGACCTGGTCTTCGAGGACGGCCACGACCGCTGGACCGAGCACCTCGGCGAACTCGGCCTCGACCCCGAACTCTTCCGCTACCAGCGGGAGATGAACGCCGACGAGGGCGAGGCGGCCGGCCTCTTCGCGGTCAAGCACGACAGCGACTTCACCGACCTGCTGCTGCGCGCCGTCACCGACACCCGGGACACCGACGGCCTCGCCGACCTCGTCCACGGCTTCGCCGCCAAGCTCGGCCGCCGCGCCGAACTCACCGCCGAACGCGACTTCACCGCCGGCTCGCTGGACCTCCTGGAGCGCATCGCCGAGGCCACCACCGCCCGCGAGACCGTCCGCGAGGCCCACCGCACCGCCGAGCGCCGCACCCGCCGCCTCGCCCACGCCCTGGCCTCCCGGGCCGCCGCCGAACGCGACCGCGCCCAGGACCTCGCCATCGAGGTCGCCGCCGCCGCGAGCGCCGTCACCGCCGCCGAGTCCGACCGCACCCGGCACAGCCTCATCACCGACGAACTCACCTACCGGCACGCCACGCTGAGCCTCGCCGCGGCCACCGCCGAGGCCGCCGCGCTGCGCCGCGAGCTGATCGACGCCCGCACCCTGCACGCCGCCTGGCAGGCCGCCGAGGCCGTGCTGCGCCAGCGGGCCGCCGCCGACCGGGTCAGCCGGGTCGCCGCCGCCATCCGCGAGGCCGAACTGGACGCCGCCCCCGCGCTCGCCGCCCGCGCCCGCGCCGCGACCGCCCTCGCCCGCGCCCTGGAAGCCGCCGCCGCGGCCGCCGAGTCCCGCGCCGACACCGAGGAGCAGCGGGCCGGCGAGCTCCAGGAGGACGGCGCCAAGGCGCAGTCCGATGCCACCGAGGCCGCCACCGCCGCCCAGAAGGCCCGCAGCGAGGCCGAGCACCTGCGCCAGCGCCTCGCCGAGGTCGAGCAGGAGACCGAAGCCGCCGTCGAGGCCGGCTTCATCGACGCCGACGGCGACGTGGACCCGGCCCGCGCCGCGCTGCACGCCGCCGACGTCGAGAAGGCCGCCGCCGCCGCGCTCGCCCAGGCCCGTACGGCCGCCGAAGCCGCCGCCGGCCGCCTGCGCGAGGCCGCCGCCGCCACCGCGCGTGCCGAACTCGCCGCCGAGCGGGCCGGCGACGCCCGCAAGGCCGCCGCCCGCGCGCTGGCCGGCGAGCAGCGCACCGCCGCCCTGCTCGCCACCGAGCAGCGCCTGGCCGACCTGCTCTCCCTGACCCCCTACCAGGAAGGCGCCGAGGAGGACGCCGGCTTCCTCACCCCCGCCGTGCTCGACCGCAACGCCGAGTACCTGCGCGAGCTCCTCGACGAGGCCATCGCCACCGCCGAACGCACCCTGTTCGACCTCCGGACGGCCGCCGCCGACGACGCCCGCATCCTCGCCGCCCTCGGCGACGGCGGCCTGCTGCCGCCCGGCCCGGACGTGCTCGCCACCGTCGAGTACCTCGCCGAGCACGGGATCCCGGCCCTGCCCGGCTGGCGCTACCTCGCCCAGTCCGTCGACCCGGCCGACCACGAGGCCATCCTCGCCGCCCGCCCCGAGCTGGTCGACGGCGTCGTCGTCACCGACCCGTCCTCGCTGGAACGCGCCCGGGAGGCCCTGCAGGCCGCCGCGCTGCTGCCGCGCTCCACCGTGGCCGTCGGCGCCGCCGCCTCGCTGGTCGCCCCGATCACCGACGAGCCGGCCTTCTTCCTGGTGCCGCCGAACCCGGCCATGCACGACGAATCCGCCGCCGACGGCGAGCGCCGCGAGCTGCGCGCCCGGGCGAGCGCCCGCGAGGAGCACATCCGCGAACTCGCCGGCCGCCTCGGCGCCGACCGCGCCCTCGCCGCCCGTCTCGCCTCCTGGCACGCCAGCTGCCCGCCCGGCACCCTCGCCGAACTGGCCGCCGCCGCCGAGGCCGCCCGCGAGCACGCCGAGCAGGCCGCCGCCGCCCTGGCCACCCTGCGCGCCGAGCACGACGAGGCCGAGGCCGACCACGCCGCCGCCGCCTCCGCCCACGAGGAGCACCGCGAGAGCGCCCAGCGCGCCCGCCGCCGCGCCGACGCCCTCTCCGGCCTCGCCTTCCGCCTGCGCGAGCGCGCCAACTGGGCCCGCCGCCAGCGCGAACTCGCCGAGGACGCCGCCGAGTGCGACCGCCGCCAGGCCCTGTGCGCCGAACGCGCCCGCACCTGCGACGAGGACCGCCGCGCCGCCCAGCGCGCCGCCGACGACGCCCGCCGCACCGCCCGCGCGCTGCGCGCCGAACGCGCCGAGATCCCCGCCTCCGAGCAGACCGACGAGCCCGCCGACACCGCCCCCGCCGCGCTGCCCGCCCTGCGCGAGGCCTACCGCGCCGCCTCCCAGCTGTACGAGAAGGTCGGCGTCGGCGCCGACCTGCGCGCCGAACAGGCCCGCGCCGAGGGCGACGAGGCCGCCGCCGCGGCCGAACTCGACCGCCTCACCAACAAGGTGCGCACCCGCGCCGAGGAACTCCTCGGCAGCCCCGACGGCGCCGACGGCCCGGCCCGCCAGGCCGCCGCCGCCCGCGCCGAGGAACTGGTCGCCACCATCGAGGCCCGCTCCGCCGCCGCCAGCGAGCACCTCGGCCGCCTGCGCGGCGACGCCGAGCGCTCCGCCCCCACCGACGGCGAGGCGCACACCGAACTGCCCGAGGACCTCGTCCCCACCGACCCGGAGCACGCCCAGGCCCTGCTGCGCACCGCCACCAGCCGCCTCGCCGAACGCCGCGAGGCCCTGGAGGCCGCCCGCACCGCGTACGCCGACCTGCAGCGCACCTTCGACACCGCCCAGGCCGCCGCCGCCGACTTCGACGAACTGGCCGGCCAGCTCCGCGACGGCCTGCGCGACCACCAGGAGGACCCGGAGGACCCGGTCGAGCCGTACCTCGGCTCCCTCGCCGAGGCCCGCACCGGCGCCACCGAGGCCCGCCGCGGCCTGCGCACCGCCGCCGGCGAGCTGTCCAGCGCCGAACTCGCCGTCCGCGACGCCGCCGACGCCCTCGTCCGGCACGCCAACGCCGCCCGCTACGAGGCCGTCCGCACTCCGGCCCGCCAGCAGATCCGCGAACTGCCCGCCTCGGCGCTGCCCGAGCACGCCGCCGCCTGGGCCGCCGCCTTCGCCCCCCGGCTGCGCGTGCTCACCGACGAACTCGCCCAGCTGGAGAAGAACCGCGGCTCGATCGTGGACCGCCTGCGCGGCCTGGTCGAGTCCTCGCTCACCACCCTGCGCGCCGCCCAGCGCCTCTCCCGGCTGCCCGAGGGCCTGGGCGAGTGGTCCGGCCAGGAGTTCCTCCGGATCCGCTTCGAGGACCCGGACCACGCCACCCTGGTCGAGCGCCTCGGCGAGGTCATCGACGAGGCCACCCGCGCCGCCGTCCGGAAGAACAGCGACCTGCGCCGCGACGGCATGTCCCTGCTGCTGCGCGGGGTCGCCGCCGCGATCGGCCCCAAGGGCGTCAGCGTCGAGATCCTCAAGCCGGACGCGGTGCTGCGCGCCGAGCGGGTGAGCGTCGGCCAGATGTCCGACGTCTTCTCCGGCGGCCAGCTGCTCACCGCCGCCATCGCGCTCTACTGCACGATGGCCGCGCTGCGCGCCAACGACCGGGGCCAGTCCCAACTGCGGCACGCCGGAACGCTGTTCCTGGACAACCCGATCGGCCGCGCCAACGCGACGTACCTGCTGGAGCTCCAGCGCGCCGTCGCCGACGCGCTCGGCGTCCAGCTGATCTACACCACCGGCCTGTTCGACACCACCGCGCTCGCCGAGTTCCCGCTGGTGATCCGCCTGCGCAACGACGCCGACCTGCGGGCCGGCCTCAAGTACATCTCGGTGGAGGAGCACCTGCGCCCCGGCCTGCCCGCCGCGCCGGACCCGGACGGCCCGGCCATCCACGGCGAGATCACCGCCACCCGGATGTTCAAGCGGCCCGCGGAGGTGCCCGCCCAGGCGTGAGCCGTGTCCCGGGTGCCTCCCGGGTGCCTCTCGCGCGGTCGCGGGCGGCCCCGGGGGTCTCGGCGAGGTCTCGGGAGATCCCGGCGAGGTCCCGGGGTCTCGGCGAGGTCCCGGGAGATCCCGGCGAGGTCCCGGGGAGGCCCCCGTGGTCTCCGGAGGTTCCCGTACGGGCGTGAACTGGTTAGCGTGACCGGCATGCTGACGATCGCGCACCTCAGTGACATCCACCTCGGCCAGGTCCACCGCCGGGACGGTGGCAAGCGCGCCCGGCGGCGGGCCGAGCGGGTGATGGCGTACCTCGACGCCCTGCCGGGACCACTGGACGGCGTGCTGGTCACCGGCGACCTCGCCGACCACGGGCTGCCCGAGGAGTACCGGCAGGTGGCCGAGGTGCTGACCTCGCGGCACCCGGTGCTCACCTGCCCCGGCAACCACGACGCCCGGGCGCCCTACCGGGAGGTGCTGCTCGGCGAGTCACCGGGGGAGGGGCGCGAGGGAGGGCCGGTCAACCGCCTGCACGAACTCCCCGGCGCCGACGTGCTGATGCTGGACTCGTCCATACCGGGACAGTCCGACGGGCTGCTGGACGACCGGACCCTGGACTGGCTGGACGGTCGACTCGCCTCGGGCCGGACCGAGTTGCCCGCCCTGGTGGCCTTCCACCACCCGCCGGTCGAGCTGCACCTGCCCACCGTCGACGGGATCCGCCAGTTCGGCGAGGCGCGCCTGGCACGGGTGCTGCGGGCCCACCCCCGGGTGGCCGGCCTGCTCTGCGGCCACTCCCACACCCCCGCCGCGACCACCTTCGCCGGCCTGCCGCTGCTGGTCGCGCCCGGGGTGGTGTCCACCGTCACCCTGCCCTGCGAGGGCGGGCGCGGCGTCACCTTCGACCACCCGCCGATGCTCGCCTTCCACGTCCTGGACGGCGACCGCCGGATCACCACCCACTACCGGGTCGTCCCGGTCGACTGACGCCCGGCCCGCCGGCCCCCGGGAGGTGCCGGCCGTTCAACCGGCGCCGGACCGCCCTGAGTTCGTCGGGCGGCTCGATCGAGAACGACCGCTCGGCCTCGTCGACGGGGGCCAGGCCGCTCACCGTGCCGCCGCGCCGCCTGGCGAGCGCTCCGAGGGCGCGGCCCCCGGTGTCAGAGCGGGGTGCTCGACACCCGTGGCTGGTGCGGCGGTTGCTGCGGGGACCCGTACGGCCGCGGGGACGGCTCGCGGTAGACCGACGGGTACGGCTGCTGGTACACCGAGTCGCCCGCACCACCGCCCACGCCAGGGCCGCCCAGCCCAGGACCGCCCACGCCACCACGGCCGTACGGGTCGCCGGCACCCGCCCCCGGCCGCGGGAACGGCCGGGCCGCGAGCGGCTCGGCGGGCGCCCGGCTGCCCGCCATCGGGTGCGCGGAGCCCGGGGCCCGCATGCGCTGGGCGGCGACCTGGCGGGAGACCAGGATCTCCAGCAGGCACCACATGGTGGCGAACACGCCGAGGCCCATCGCCATCAGCGCGGGCGCCAGCATCGAACTGCCCGCGTACGAGGCCAGGGTCGCGACGACCACGCAGACCAGGGTGAAGGCGAGGGAGAGCACCGCCCGGACGGCGGCGGCGCGCACCTCGTCGGGCAGGCGGCGACGGCGGCGTGGCACGGACATCGAGCGACCCCCAGGCGCGGATTCGGCGGCGGACACGGAACGGGCGCTCGCGGTGCGCGCCCCCTCGGCACACTCTGCCCCCGCCGAACCGGGAGTATGCGTCCGAATCAACCGAACTGCCGCCAAAACACGCCAACCGGGCAGCAGTCCGCTCGCGACCGGCCCGCGGTCGGCCCGCGACCGGCCGATGGTCAGCCCAACTGCTGGTCGAGCTCCGCCAGGGCGCCGGTGACGATCGTCCGCATCGCCTGCTCCGCCTCGTCGCCGTGGCCCGAGCAGATCGCGTCGGCGACCTCGCGGTGCAGCCGGATCGCGTACGGCTCCGGCTGATGGGGCATCAGATGGTACTCCGTCCGCCCGGTGAGCACCGCCCCCACGGTGTCCCCGAGGTGGGCGAACATCTCGTTGCCGGAGGCCCGCAGCACCAGGGCGTGGAAGGCGATGTCGTGCCGGAGGAAGGTGGTCAGGTCGGCGTCACGCGCGGCGACGGTCAACTCCACGGCGAGTGCGCTGAGTTCGCGCCGCTCGTCGTCGCTGGCGTGGACCGCGGCGAGCGCCGCCGCCGCCGGTTCGACGGCCACGCGCAGCGAGCCGAGCGAGCGCAGCTGGGCGGGCCGGTCCGCGCCGGCCAGGCGCCAGCGGATGACCATCGGGTCGAACACGTCCCAGAGCGACTTCGGCTGGACGGTGATCCCGACCCGCCGCCGGGAGGCCACCAGGCGCATCCCCTCCAGGATCCGCACGGCCTCCCGGACCACCGTCCGGGACACCCCGAACCGCTCCTCCAGCTCCTCCCCGCGCAGGACCGCGCCCTCGGGGATCTCCCCGGACGCGATCGCCGGCCCGAGCTCGTCAAGCAGCCGCCCGGGCAGCCCCTGGATCTCCATCCGCCCAAGGGTAGTCGTCGGGCCCCGCGGCGCTCTCCTCGCCCTGCGACTCAGCGCACGTCTTAAAAGTATGACGATTTGGTTTCCAGCACTTGAATACGTCATATCTTTGAGGCGATAGTGGCGGCCAGGCAACGAAGGAGCAGCACCCCATGGCTCTCAGCGTCGAGAACCACGACCTCCCGCAGGCTCCCCTCACCATCGTGGTGATGGGCGTCTCGGGCGTCGGCAAGACCACCCTGGCCCGCCTGCTGGCGGACCGCCTCGGCCTCCCCTTCGCCGAGGCGGACGACTTCCACCCGGCGGCCAACATCGCCAAGATGTCGGCCGGCACCCCGTTGGACGACGAGGACCGCGCCCCCTGGCTGCGCGCCATCGGCGCCTGGCTCCGGGGGCGCACCGAGGACGGCGTCGGCGGCGTGGTCACCTGCTCGGCGCTGAAGCGCCGCTATCGCGACACCCTGCGCGCGGCCTGCCCGGGCGCCTTCTTCCTGCACCTCAGCGGCGGCCACGAGCTGGTCGAGGACCGGCTCAGCCACCGCACCGGCCACTTCATGCCGCCGTCGCTGCTCGACTCGCAGTACGCCGCCCTGGAACCCCTGCAGGCGGACGAGCGCGGCGCCGTCCTGGACGTGGGCCCGTCCCCCGAAGAACTCGTCGAGATGGCCGCGGCGTTGCTGCGGCCCGTCAATGGAGACCTCGCGTGAGCCTGTCCCCCACCCTGCTGGCGGCCGCCCCACCGGCCCTGCCGCACACCGGCAGCAATTCCCAGCTGCTGATCGCGGTGCTACTCAGCATCGGCGCGATCGTCCTACTGATCACCAAGCTGAAGCTGCACCCGTTCCTCGCCCTCACGCTCGGCTCCGGCCTGCTGGCCGCCGTCGCGGGCGCTCCCTTCGACAAGCTGCTCAGCAGCTTCTCCACCGGCTTCGGCTCCACCGTGGCCGGCGTCGGCCTGCTGATCGGCCTCGGCGCGATGCTCGGCAAGCTGCTCGCCGACTCCGGCGGCGCCAACACCATCGCGGACACCGTGCTGTCCCGGACCGGCGACAAGGCGCTGCCCTGGGCGATGGCGCTGATCGCGGCCGTGCTCGGCCTGCCGCTGTTCTTCGAGGTCGGCGTCGTCCTGCTGATCCCGATCGTGCTGCTGGTCGCCCGCCGCGGCAACGTGCCGCTGATGCGGGTCGGCATCCCGGCCCTGGCCGGCCTGTCGGTGCTGCACGGCCTGGTGCCCCCGCACCCCGGCCCGCTGGTCGCCGTCGACGCCCTGAAGGCCGACCTCGGCGTCACCCTGGCACTCGGCCTGCTGATCGCCGTCCCGACCCTGGTCATCGCCGGCCCGCTGTTCGCGCGGCTCGCCGAGCGCTGGGTCGGCCCGCTGGAGATCCCGGCGGCCGTCGCCCCCGAGCGGCCGGCCGAGCGCGAGCGCACCCCGTCCTTCGGCGCGGTGCTGGCGACCATCCTGCTGCCGGTCGTGCTGATGCTCGGCAAGGCGCTGGCCGACGTCGTCATCGACGACCCGAAGGCCCTCGTCCAGCGGGTGTTCGACTTCATCGGCTCCCCGCTGATCGCCCTGCTCGCCGCGACCCTGCTCGGCATGGTGACCCTCGGCAGGGCGGCCGGCTTCGACAAGGCCCGGATCTCCGACACCGTCGGCAGGTCGCTCGGCCCGATCGCGGGCATCGTGTTCATCGTCGGCGCGGGCGGCGGCTTCAAGCAGACCCTGATCGACGTGGGCGTCGGCAACGCCGTCAGCGAGTGGTCCGGCAAGTGGCACGTCTCCGCGCTGCTGCTGGGCTGGCTGATCGCCGTGCTGATCCGCCTGGCCACCGGCTCGGCGACGGTCGCCACGATCACCGCGGCCGGCATCGTCTCCCCGCTGGCCGCGACGATGTCCTCGACCCACGCGGCCCTGCTGGTGCTCGCGATCGGCGCCGGCTCGCTGTTCTTCTCGCACGTCAACGACGCCGGCTTCTGGCTGGTGAAGGAGTACTTCGGGATGAGCGTCGGGCAGACGCTGAAGTCCTGGTCGGTGATGGAGACGGTGATCTCGGTCGTCGCGATCGCCCTGATCCTGCCGCTCAGCCTGGTCATCTAGCCGCCGCGCCCACGCGCAGGGGCGGCACCCGTGACCGTACGGGTGCCGCCCCTGCGGCGTCTCCTCCGCTCGTCCACGCCCGGCCGGCCCCGGCGGTCAGGGCTCACGCACACCAGCGGGCGGGCGCCCGGGAAACCCCGGACACCCGCCCGCTCACAGCAACCTGCCTACGTGGCTCCGCGCTTCGCGTGGCTGTGCTCACGTGGCTCCGCGCTTCGCGAGGCTGTGCTCACTTGGCTCCACGCTTCGCGAGGAAGGCCTCCACCTCGGCCCGGATCTCCGGCGTGTCCAGCCCGCGCACCGTCATCGTGGTGCGGCGGCGCAGCACGTCGTCCGTGGTGTACGCCCACTCGTTGTCCGCCGCGTACGCGACCTGCGCCCAGACGTCCGGGCCGTCCTCGTGGATCGGCCGGCCGAGCTCCGGGTTCTCGTCGATCAGGCGGGCGATCTCGAAGGAGAGGGTGCCGTAGTGGCTGGCCAGGTGCTTGGCGACCAGCGGCTCCATCCGGGAGCCCGGCTCGCGGTCGATCAGCAGGCGGTGGGCGACCGCGTTCGGCGCGCCGACGCCCGGCAGCGGGACGGTCGGGGCGATCGGGGACATGTCCTCGCCGAGGCTGGTGCCGGGCACGTGGGCCAGCTTCTCCAGCACGGTGCGGCCGATGTGGCGGTAGGTGGTCCACTTGCCGCCGGAGACCGACAGCATGCCGCCCTTGCCCTCGGTGACGACGGTCTCGCGCTTGGCGGCGGCGGTGTCGCCCGGGCCGCCCGGCAGCACGCGCAGGCCGGCGAAGGAGTAGGTGATCAGGTCGCGGTCGAGGTGCTCGTCGCGGATCGCGTGCGCGGCCTCGCCCATGATCTGGTCGATGTCCGCGTCGGTGGCCCGGACGTCCTTCGGGTCGCCGGTGTACTCCTCGTCGGTGGTGCCGAGCAGGACGTGGTCCTCCCACGGGATGGCGAAGGAGACGCGGTACTTGTCGATCGGGATGGTCAGCGCGGCGCGCCACGGCGAGCGGCGCTTGACCACGACGTGGGCGCCCTTGGAGAGGCGGATCGACGGCGCGGCGCCGGCGTCCTCCATCCGGCGCAGGTGGTCGACCCAGGGGCCGGTGGCGTTGAGCACCAGGCGGGCGTTGACGCCGAACTCGGCTCCGTCCAGGCGGTCGCGCACATCGGCGCCGGTGACCCGGCCGCCGGTGAAGCGCAGCCCGGTGACCTCGGCGTGGTTGAGCACCACGGCGCCGGCGTCGACGGCGGCGCGGACGGTCATCACGGCGACGCGGGAGTCGTTCATCTGGTGGTCGCCGTAGACGGCCACCGAGCGCAGGCCCTCGGTGCGCAGCGCGGGCACCTGCTGGGCGGCGTGCGCGGCGGTGGAGACCCGGCCCATGCCGTCGCGGAAGGCGGACAGCGCCGAGTAGAGGAAGACGCCGGCGCCCAGCTTGGCGGCGCCGTGCGGGCCGCCCTTGTAGACGGGGACGAAGAAGGTCAGCGGGTTGACGAGGTGCGGGGCCACGTCGGTGGAGAGCGCGCGGCGCTCCTTGTGGTTCTCCGCGACCAGCTTGACCGCGCCGGTCTGCAGGTAGCGCAGACCGCCGTGGACGAGCTTGGAGGAGGCGCTGGAGGTGGCACCGGCGAAGTCGCCGGCGTCGACCATGGCGACCTTCAGGCCGGCCTGGGACGCGGTCCAGGCGACGGCCGTGCCGAGGATGCCGCCCCCGATCACCAGCAGGTCGTAGGTGGCCTTGCCGAGCAGCTCGCGGGTCTCGGCGCGGGAGGCGGTGCGGCCGGCGGTGCGCTCGGCGCCCAGGGTCGGGATGGTTGCCATGGTGGTTGTGTACGGCGCGCGGGTCGGGCGGCGCCGTTACTCCTCTCGTGTGCGGTGCGGTCCCTCCGGAGGGACCGGGTCGGCCCGGTGCGGCGGGCCGGTGGAACTCGGTGACACCCGCTGCCGGAACAGCGGGCAGCCGGCCGGGGCACGGAGCCCCGACCGGCTTGTCGGTCAGTTGTTCTCTTCTTCCTCCACCCAGCCCATGGTGCGCTCCACGGCCTTGAGCCACTTCTTGTACTCACGCTCCCGGGTGGCCTCGTCCATGCGGGGCGTCCACTCGGCGGCGCGGTGCCAGTTGGCCCGCAGGGTGTCGAGGTCGTTCCAGAAGCCGACGGCGAGACCGGCCGCGTAGGCGGCGCCGAGGGCGGTGGTCTCGGCCACGTACGGGCGCTCGACCGGGGCGTCCAGGACGTCGGCGATGTTCTGCATGAGCAGGTTGTTGCTGGTCATGCCGCCGTCGACCTTGAGGGCGGTGAGCTCGACCCCGGAGTCCTTCTGCATGGCGTCGACGACCTCGCGGGTCTGCCAGGCGGTGGCCTCCAGGACGGCCCGGGCCAGGTGGCCCTTGGTGACGTACCGGGTCAGGCCGGCGATCACACCGCGGGCGTCGGAGCGCCAGTACGGGGCGAACAGGCCGGAGAACGCCGGGACGAAGTAGGCGCCGCCGTTGTCCTCGACGGTGTTGGCGAGGGTCTCGATCTCGGCGGCGGTGGAGATGATGCCGAGCTGGTCGCGCAGCCACTGGACGAGCGAGCCGGTGACGGCGATCGAGCCTTCCAGGGCGTACACCGGGGCCTGGTCGCCGATCCGGTAGCCGACGGTGGTCAGCAGGCCGTGGTACGAGTTGACGATCTTCTCGCCGGTGTTCAGCAGCAGGAAGGTGCCGGTCCCGTAGGTGGACTTGGCCTCGCCCTCGTCGAAGCAGGTCTGGCCGAACAGCGCGGCCTGCTGGTCGCCGAGCGCGGAGGCGACGGGGACGCCGGCCAGGTCGCCGACGGCCTCGCCGTACACCTCGGCGGAGGAGCGGATCTCCGGCAGGACGGCCAGCGGCACGCCCATCGACTCGGCGATCGCCTCGTCCCAGGCCAGGGTCTTGAGGTTCATCAGCATGGTGCGGCTGGCGTTGGTCACGTCGGTGACGTGCTTGCCGCCGTTGACGCCGCCGGTGAGGTTCCAGATGACCCAGGTGTCCATGGTGCCGAACAGGATGTCGCCGGCCTCGGCGCGCTCGCGCAGGCCCTCGACGTTGTCGAGCAGCCAGCGGATCTTCGGGCCGGCGAAGTAGCTGGCCAGCGGGAGGCCGGTCTCGCGGCGGAAGCGGTCCTGGCCGACGTTGCGGCCGAGCTCGCGGCAGAGCGCCTCGGTGCGGGTGTCCTGCCACACCAGCGCGTTGTGCACCGGCTCGCCGGTGTTCTTGTCCCACAGGACGGTGGTCTCGCGCTGGTTGGTGATGCCGATGGCGCGGATGTCGTCCTTGGTCAGGCCGGCCTTCTCCAGCGCGCCGCGGACGACCGACTGGACCCGGGTCCAGATCTCGGCGGCATCGTGCTCGACGTAACCGGGCTGCGGGAAGATCTGGCGGTGCTCCTGCTGGTCGACGGAGACGATGCGGCCGTCGGCGCCGAAGATGATGCAGCGGCTGGAGGTCGTGCCCTGGTCGATCGCGGCGATGTAGTTACCGGTGGAGGTCATAGGGGTGGGTCCTCGGCTCGGGTTCGGGATGACGGGGTGGGTGGGCCTGACGCGCTTCTCGGTCAGTCCCCGTGTTCGGCGGGTTCGACGCCCCCGGGGAAGGGATCGTTCGGAACGGGGGTCCTTTTAGAACAGGGCGTTGTAGACGCCGCCGGCCGCGAGGCCGCCGATGATCGGGCCCACGACCGGGATCCAGGCGTACGACCAGTCGGAGCCGCCCTTGTTCGGGATCGGCAGGATGGCGTGCGCGATGCGCGGGCCGAGGTCACGGGCCGGGTTGATCGCGTAGCCGGTCGGGCCGCCCAGCGAGAGGCCGATGCCGACGACGGTGAAGGCGACCATCAGGGTGCCGGTGCCGGACTGGGAGAGGCCGGCGTTGGTGCCGATGGTGAGGATCGCGAAGCAGAGCACGAAGGTGCCGATGACCTCGGTGAGCACGTTCTGGAACGGGTTCCGGATCTCGGGCCCGGTCGAGAAGATGCCGAGGGTGGGCTCCTGGTTGGCGTTGAACTGGCCGAGGTAGGTCGCCCAGACGAGCACGGCGCCGATGATCGCGCCGAGCAGCTGCGAGCCGAGGTAGAGCGGCACCTGGCTCCATTCGCCGCTCTTGACCGCGAGGGCGATGGTCACGGCCGGGTTGAGGTGCGCGCCGGACTTCGGAGCCGACATGTAGGCGGCGATGAGGACCGCGAATCCCCAGCCGAAGGTGATCGCCAGCCAGCCGGCGTTGACGGCCTTCGACTTCTTGAGGGTCACGGCGGCGCAGACGCCACCGCCGAGGAGTATCAGGGCGGCGGTGCCGAGGGTTTCGCCGACGAAGACGTCGCCGTTGGAGAACGCGGACACAAAGACTCCCTTGTCCATATGGCCCGGAGGTGCGGGTGGGGGCAGGCGGCCGGTCGATCCCTGTGCGGGTGAGCGCACCGTGGGAGTGATCGCTCCGGCCATCGTTCGACAATGTCGACCGTCATGCGGAAGCTTCCTCCCCAGGTCGCCCTCGCGTCAAGGCGGGGTTACGCAGCTGTGACCCTCGCCTCGGCCGGTCCACCGAAGTTACCGAGCGGAGCGCTCCGAAACAGGACAAAACGCCACGGCGCGGACAGGCCGACCGCCCGTCCGCGCCTCAGCGTGACGAAATGAATGCGCCGCTCAGAACCGGCCGGCGCCCAGGTCGCGGGAGATCGCGCGCGCCGCGCTGCGCACCGAGGCCACCAGCGAGGGCTTCACGAAGCCGTCCTCGCAGACCCGCTCCACCGGCCCGCTGATGCACACCGCGCCCACCGGGTTGCGCCGCCGGTCCTGGATCAGCGCGCCGATCGAGGCCACGCCCTCCCAGGTCTCCTCGATCGAGTCCGCCCAGCCGCGCTCGCGGATCAGCGCGCACTCGGCGTCCACGTCGGCCGCCTCGGTGAGCGTGCGCACGGTGTACGACTCGTACGGGCCGTCGCCCAACTCCCCGCGCGCCACCGGGTCGTAGGCCAGCAGCACCTTGCCCAGCGCGGTGCTGTGCAGCGGCTGCATCGAGCCGACCTCCAGCACTTGCCGGGTGTCGTCCGGCCGGAAGACGTGGTGCACGATCAGCACGCCCTGCTGGTGCAGCACCCCCAGGTAGACCGTCTCCCCGGTCGCCCGGGCGAGGTCGTCCGCCCACACCAGGGCCCGCGCCCGCAGCTCGTGCACGTCCAGGTAGCTCTGCCCCAGCCGGAGCAGCTCCGCGCCTAGCTGGTACTTGCCGCTCTCCGGGTCCTGCTCGACGAACCCCTCCTGCTGCAGCGTGCGCAGGATGCCGTGCGCGGTGCCCTTGGCCAGGTCCAGGGCCGTCGCGACCTCGGACAGCCCCAGGCGGCGCTCGCCGCCGGCCAGCAGGCGCATGATCGCGGCGGCCCGGGAGAGCGACTGGATCGGGCCGGGCATGGATACCTCCGCGCGGACAGGCGGTCGACATTGTCGACCGCGGTAGTGACGGGACGAGTCTGCCAGGCCGTACGGACTCCGTGCACCTTCCCCCTCGGTAACCCGCCCTCAGCCCGCCGTTCACCTCCCGTGCCGAGCGGTGGCCGATCTCCGCTCCCGCCGGCGGTCAGCCCTCCGCGCCGCCCGACGGCCCCCGGCGCACCGCGACCTCCGCCGCGAGCGCCGCGATCCCGTCCGGCCCGACCCGGCAGCAGCCGCCCACCAGCCGCGCGCCGTCCGCGAGCCACCCGCCCACCCGGGCCGAGCGGAAGGTCGGCTCCCCGCGCCAGTCCCGGCGCTCGGCGTCCCACCGCTCCCCGCTGTTGGGGTAGACCACCACCGGCTTCCCGGTCACCTCGGCGGCCACCGCCACCGCCCGGTCGGCGTCCCCCGGCGTACAGCAGTTGACGCCCACGGCCAGCACCTCGTCCACCTCCGCGGCGAGCGCGAACGCCTCCGCCAGCGGCTGTCCGGCCCGGGTCCGGTCGCCCTCGACGCTGTACGACAGCCAGGCCGGCACCCCCAGCCCGCGCACCAGCTCCAGCAGCGCCCGCGCCTCGTCCGTGTCCGGCACCGTCTCCAGCGCCAGCACGTCCGGCCGGGCCGCCGCCAGCGCCTCCAGCCGCGGCCGGTGGAAGGCCACCAGCTCCGCGACGCCGAGGCCGTACCGGCCCCGGTACTCCGAGCCGTCCGCCAGCACCGCGCCGTACGGCCCCACGGAGGCGGCCACCCAGCGCCGCCGCCCGGCCGGCTCGGCCCGCGCCGCCTCCCGGGCCAGGTCCACGCTGCTCGCCAGCAGCCGCGCCGCCTGCGCCCGGCCGATGCCGCGGCGGGCGAAGCCCTCGAAGCTCGCCTGGTAGCTCGCCGTGATGGCCACGTCGGCGCCCGCCTCGAAGTAGGCCCGGTGCGCCGCCACCACCGCCTCCGGTTCGTCCGCCAGCAGCCGGGCCGACCACAGCTCGTCCGACAGGTCGTGCCCCGCCGCCGCCAACTGGTTCGACATCCCGCCGTCCAGCACCAGCGGACCGGCGGCCAGCGCCGCGGCGAAGTCCGACGGGGGAGCAGTGGGCATGGCGGCCTCCTCTGGTGCGGTCCTTGCTGGTCACAGCCTAGGAGGCGGACGCCCTCGCCGACCGGGAAAAGCATTTGCCGCCGGGGAACGCAATCGCTAGGTTGTGCTCAACCGGAGAACGACATCACCCGGCGACACCCGGCGACAGCCGCAGCAGCGAACGACGACAACGAACAACGGCAGCACGTACGACGAGTACGACAAGCACGACGAGCACGACGAACGCGGAGAGGAACCGGCGATGGCGGCGGACGACCGGCCCGGCCCCGGGCCCGAGGCCGAGCAGGAGTGGCTCGCCGCGTACGACCCGCGCGCCTTCACCCCGATCGCCGTCACGGTCGACGTGCTCGCCCTGACCTTGCGCCGGGGCGCCCTGCACGTCCTGCTCGTCGAGCGCGGCGCCCCGCCCTACCAGGGCTGCTGGGCGCTGCCCGGCGGCTTCCTGCGGGCCGGCGAGGAGAACCTGGCCGAGGCCGCCGTCCGCGAACTCGCCGAGGAGACGGGCCTGCAGGGCGTCGCCGAGGCCGAGGCCACGCTCTGCCGCCTCCACCTCGAGCAGCTCGGCACCTACGGCGACCCCGACCGGGATCCCCGGATGCACGTCGTCTCCGTCGCCTACCTCGCCTTCGCCCCGGACCTCCCCGACCCCCGGGCCGGGACGGACGCCGCGGCCGCCGCCTGGCACCCCGTCCACGACCTGGACCTCCGGCCCCGCGGCCGGTCCCGAGCCGCCGGTGCGCCCGTCGACACCCACGGGGGTGGTGTCGACGGGGGCACCGGCCCCACGCCGCTCACGCTGGCCTTCGACCACGCCCGGATCCTCGCCGACGGACTCGACCGGGTCCGCGCCAAGCTCGAGTACAGCCCACTGGCCACCGCCTTCCTGCCGGACGACTTCACCATCCCCGACCTCCGCGCCGTCTACGAGGCGGTCTGGGGCGAGAAGCTCCACCCCGGCAACTTCCACCGCAAGGTCCTCTCCGTCCCCGGCTTCGTCGAGAGCACCGGCGGCACCACCGAGCGCGGCGGCGCCCGCGGCGGCCCCCGCGCCCGCACCTACCACGCCGGCGGAGCCCGCCGGCTGCACCCCGCCCTGCTCCGCCCCACCCGCGAGGACCGCCCCGCCGACGGCCCACCGGGCGACCCCCGCTGATCACCGCGGACCAGGCACCACCGTCGACCCACGGGGCTACGATCCGGCCATGACCACTGACGAAGCGACCCAGACCACCCACCGGCCGTTCTCGCACTGCCACTTCTGCGGCACGCCCTACCCGCCCGGCACCCGCGCCTGGCCCCGCACCTGCCCCGGCTGCGCCGAGATCAGCTACCGCAACCCGCTGCCCGTCGTGGTCACCGTCCTCCCCGTCACCAGGCCCGACGACGACCCCGCCCTGGTCGTCATCCGCCGCACCATCGAACCCGGCTACGGCGAACTCGCCTTCCCCGGCGGCTACCTGGACTACGGCGAGACCTGGCAGCGGGCCTGCGTCCGGGAGCTGCGGGAGGAGACCGGCATCACCGCCGACGCCTCCGAGATCACCCTGATCCACACCGCGTCCGACCCCGACGGCCGCTTCGTCATGCTCTGCGGCCTGCTCCCGGCCCGTCCGCTCGCCGAGCTCCCGCCCTCGCGCCCCACCGACGAGACCGACGGCTGGTACCTCGCCACCGCCGACACCGCACTGGTCTGGGACTTCCACAACGGGGTCCTCAACCGCTTCTTCCGCGGCGAGTTCACCTCCCGCTGACCGCCCGGCCACCCGGAAGTCGACCCTGGCGCGACGGCCGCTCGCATGGCATGGTCTGCACCGACAGCCCAACCGGACGGGTCTGCCACGAGCCGTCCCGTCCCGACCCCGGCCGGGAGACCACCACCGTGAGCACCCCACCCCAGGACCAGCCGCTCTGGCGCCCCGACCCCGCTCGCGCCGCCGCCACCCGCCTGGTGGCCTTCCAGGCCTGGGCCGCCGAGCACCACGGCGCCCCGGCCGCCCCGCTCGCCCCGGCCGCCGACGACCGGCAGGCCGCCGAGCGCTACGCCGACCTGCACGCCTGGTCCACCGAGGACCTCGACCGCTTCTGGACCGCCGTCACCCGCTGGTTCGACGTCCGGTTCACCCAGGCCCCCGAAGCCGTCCTCACCGACCAGGCGATGCCCGGCGCCCGCTGGTTCCCCGGCGCCCGCCTCAACTACGCCGAGCACGCCCTGCGCGCCGCCGACGACCCCGCGAACGCCGACCGCCCCGCGATCCTCCACCTCGACGAGACCACCGAGCAGCCCGCCGTCCTCACCTGGGCCGAACTCCGCCGCCAGGTGGGCTCACTGGCCGCCGCCCTGCGCGCCCGCGGCATCGGCCCCGGCGACCGCGTCAGCGCCTACCTCCCCAACATCCCGCAGGCCGCCGTCGCCCTGCTCGCCACCGCCGCCGTCGGCGCGATCTGGACCAGCTGCGCCCCCGACTTCGGCGCCCGCAGCGTGCTCGACCGCCTCCAGCAGATCGAACCCGCCGTCCTCTTCGCCGTCGACGGTTACCACTACGGCGGCAAGGACCACGACCGCACCGAGGTCGTCGCCGAGCTGCGCCGCGAGCTCCCGAGCCTGCGCACCGTCGTGCACGTCCCGCTGCTCGGCGGCCCGGCCCCCGAGGGCACCCTGACCTGGGACGACCTGGTCGCCGACGACGTGGCACCGGTCTACGAACCGGTCCCCTTCGACCACCCGCTCTGGGTCCTCTACTCCTCCGGCACCACCGGCCTGCCGAAGGCCATCGTCCAGAGCCAGGGCGGCATCCTGCTGGAACACCTCAAGCAGGCCGGCCTCCACCTCGACCTCGGCCCGCAGGACCGCTTCCTCTGGTACACCTCCACCGGCTGGATGATGTGGAACTTCCTGCTGGCCGGCCTCCTCGTCGGGTCCACGATCGTCACCTACGACGGCAGCCCCGGCCACCCCGACACCGGCGCCCTCTGGTCGGTCGCCGCCCGCACCGGTGCCACCGTCCTCGGCACCTCCGCCGCCTACGTGATCGCCGGCCGCAAGGCAGAGCTCCACCCCGGCCGCGACCTCGACCTCTCCGCCGTGCGCTGCATCGGCACCACCGGCTCCCCGCTGCCCCCCGACGGCTTCCGCTGGATCTACGACGAGGTCAAGCAGGACGTCTGGCTCGCCTCCGTCAGCGGCGGCACCGACGTCTGCTCCTGCTTCGTCGGCGGCGTCCCCACCCTCCCGGTGTACCTCGGCGAGATCCAGGCCCCCTGCCTCGGCGCCGCCGTCGAGTCCTGGGACGTCCAGGGCAAGCCGCTCACCGACGCGGTCGGCGAACTCGTCGTCACCAAGCCCATCCCGTCGATGCCCACCGGCTTCTGGAACGACCCCGAGGGCACCCGGTACCACGACAGCTACTTCGACACCTACCCCGGCGTCTGGCGCCACGGCGACTGGATCACCGTCACCTCCCGGGGCACCGTCGTCATCCACGGCCGCTCCGACTCCACCCTCAACCGCCAGGGCGTCCGGATGGGCTCCTCGGACATCTACGAGGTGGTCGAGCGCCTCCCCGAGATCGCCGAGTCCCTGGTCATCGGCCTGGAGGAGCCCGACGGCGGCTACTGGATGCCGCTGTTCGTCGTCCTCGCCCCCGGCGCCGAACTGGACGACGACCTGATCGGCCGCATCCGCACCGCGCTGCGCACCGAACTCTCCCCGCGCCACGTCCCCGACGAGGTCATCGCCGTCCGCGGCCTCCCGCACACCCTCACCGGCAAGCGGATCGAGGTCCCGGTCAAGCGCATCCTCGCCGGCACCCCGCTGGAGCAGGCCGTCAACCCCGGCTCCGTCGACCACGTCGACCACCTGCGCTTCTTCGAGCGCCTCCGGACCGACCGCCGGGCCTGACCGGCCCGACACCGCGAAAAGGGGCGCCCCCACCGCCGTGGTGGGGGCGCCCCTTCCCGTCGTCCTCCGGCGCTACTCGCCGGACAGCACCTGCTGCGCCGCGGCCCGCGCCTCCTCGGCACTGTCCGCCGCCCGGGCCGCCTCGGCCGCTCGTCGGCACTGCGCCAGCGTGTACTTGGCCAGCGTGGACCGCACGTACGGGATCGACGCCGAGCCCATCGAGAGGCTGGTGACGCCCAGACCGGTCAGCACCACGGCCAGCAGCGGATCGGAGGCCGCCTCGCCGCAGACGCCGCAGCTCTTGCCGCTCACCCGCGCGGCGTCGGCCGCCGCGGCGATCAGGTCCAGCAGCGCCGGCTGCCACGGGTCCTGCAGCCGCGCCAGCGCACCGACCTGCCGGTCGGCTGCGAAGGCGTACTGCGCGAGGTCGTTGGTCCCCAGCGACAGGAACTCGACCTCCTGCAGGATCGCCCTGGCCCGCAGCGCGGCGGAGGGGATCTCCACCATCGCGCCGAACTTGGCGTTCAGCCCGGCCTCGCGGCACGCGGTCGCGAAGTCCTTGGCGTCCTTGCGGTCGGCCACCATCGGGGCCATCACCTCGAGGTGCACCGGCAGGCCCTCGGCCGCCGTGGCCAGCGCCCGCAGCTGGGTGCGCAGCACCTCGGGGTGCTCCAGCAGGGTGCGCAGACCGCGCACACCGAGCGCCGGGTTCGGCTCGTCGGCCGGCGTCAGGAAGTCCAGCGGCTTGTCCGCGCCCGCGTCGAGCACGCGCACCACGACCCGACCCTCCGGGAAGGCCTCCAGCACCTTGCGGTACGCCTCGACCTGCTTCTCCTCACTCGGCGCCTTCGCCGAGTCGTCCAGGAACAGGAACTCGGTGCGGAACAGACCGACGCCCTCGGCGCCGTTCTCCAGCGCCGCCGGCACGTCCGCCGGACCACCCACGTTGGCCAGCAGCGGCACGCGGTGCCCGTCCGAGGTCTGCCCCGGGCCGGAGGAGGCGGCCAGCGCGGCCTTGCGCTCGGCGGCGACCGCCCGCAGCTCCTCCTGCTTCTCCTGGGACGGCTCCAGCAGCACGTCGCCCGAGCTGCCGTCCACCGCGACGACGGTGCCCTCGGCGACGTCGGTCGCCCCGGGCAGCGCCACGACGGCCGGCACGCCCAGGGCCCGCGCCAGGATGGCGCTGTGGCTGGTCGGCCCGCCCTCCTCGGTCACGAAGCCGAGCACCAGCGCCGGGTCGAGCAGCGCCGTGTCCGCCGGCGCCAGGTCACGCGCGAACAGCACGTACGGCTCGTCGCTGTCCGGCACGCCCGGCATCGGCACCCCGAGCAGCCGGGCCACGATGCGGTTCCGCACGTCGTCCAGGTCGGCGACCCGCCCGGCCAGGTAGTCCCCGGCGGAGGCCAGCAGCGCACGGTACGCGGCGAAGGCGTCGTACACACCGCGCTCGGCACTGCTCCCGACGGCGATCCGGCGGGACACGTCGGCCATCAACTCCGGGTCCTGCGCCATCAGCGCCTGGGCCTCCAGGACGGCCTGCGCCTCGCCGCCCGCCAGGTTGCCGCGCGCGATCAGGTCCGCGGCGACCGCCTCGACGGCGGCCTGGGCACGCGCCTGCTCCCGCGGGGCGTCCTCGGTCGGGATCCGGGTGGCGGGCGGCTCCAGCACCGCCGTGCCCATGTGCCGGACCTGGCCGATCGCGACCCCGTGGCTGACACCCACGCCGCGCAGTGTCTTCTCCATGTACCTGTCTCCGCTGAGTCTGTCTGTGTGGGGGATAGAGAGGGGTCAGCTCCAGCTGAACAGCGGCTCGCCGGAGACCGCCTCGCCGTCCTCCCGCAGGTCGCCGAGCGAGTCGGCGTTGGCCTCCAGCGCCACGATCGGCGAGATCGGCGACTTGCCGGCGGCCTCGACGGCGGCCGGGTCCCACTTGATGACGGCCTGGCCGCGGGTCACCGTGTCGCCCTTGTTGACGAGCAGTTCGAAGCCCTCGCCGTTCAGCTGGACGGTGTCGATCCCGAGGTGGGTCAGGACACCGTGACCCTCGTCGTCCACGACGACGAACGCGTGCGGGTGCATGGAGACCACGATGCCGTCCACCGGAGCGACCGCCTCGGTGGGCCGACGCACCGGGTCGATCGCGGTGCCGGGGCCGACCATCGCGCCCGAGAACACCGGGTCCGGCACGCCGGCGAGCCCGACGACCTTGCCGGTCAGCGGCGACGTCACAGTGGTCATGGTTGTGCCTCCCAAGTGCGCAGTACAGCGAGCGGCCGCGAGGAGCGGCACGACAATCAGCTGAAGCCTAAATCATGTCAACTTCGGACATCTGTCGACATTCCCGGGCGAATCCCCGGCCCGCGCCCACCTCCCGGCCGGCGTCCACCGACCCACGAGTGGTCTAGTCCTCTCGGCCGGTTCGCCGCACTCTACAGGCATCTTGGCGAACCGGGACCATTGCTGTATATGCTCGCGAGAGCAACAAATCATGCCGCCAACCGGGCGACGCCGGACGCGCCCCGATTCGCACTCCGGCCATCGACCCGCTATGGTTGGTCAGGTCGCCGCGACTCAGCGGTTAACACCAGGTTTCAGATGCGAAAAGGCCCGGTAAACGGAGCGGAAAACGTCTGATAAGCTGGAAACACGAAAGAACGAAGCCCGGAGGGCCTGCTGGAAGGCGGCCTGAAGGAAGCGTCCGTTCCTTGAGAACTCAACAGCGTGCCAAAAGTCAACGCCAGATATGTTGACATCCCCGGCCTCGGTC
>NZ_JBVJJY010000033.1:0-47142 GCF_055585785.1 Kitasatospora sp. NPDC053308
CGTCGCTCTGCGGAAGCAGCGGCTCAACCCGCGACCACGCAGCGTCCGTTATCTCTCCTCGCCCCACCACAAGATCAATTATGAGACACGGCCTAACGGGACGGGAAGCGGTGGTGCTCGATCAGGTCGGCGAACTCCTCCCACAGGGCCGGGCCGGGCGGCTCGTCGCCCGCGTGGACGGCCACTCCGGCCAGCCCGCCCGGATCGCCGAAGCCGGCCGCCCGGGAGAGCGCGACGCCCGAGCCGAGCAGGGCGACCGGCTTCCCGTGCCGCAGCGACTCGGTGAGGAAGCGGACGGCGTCCGGATCGGCCGGCAGCGTCGGCTCGCAGCCGTCCGGGACCACCAGCGCGTCGTACAGCACCGACGCCGTGGTCGGCAGCGCGCGGTCCACCGGGACATGCGCGCCGTCGGCGGCCAGCACATGGCCGTCCTGCGCCGCCAGCACCTCCACCGTGGCGCCCTGCGCGCCGAGCCGCTCGCGTGCGGCCCGCACCTGGTCGCCGTCCACTCCCGGAGCGGTCAGGACGGCGACCTTGCGGGTGCGGATCCCGGAGGCCCGCAGGTTGTCCAGGCTGAGCGCGGGGGAGACCTGCAACCCGGCCCCGGGCCGGCTCCCGGCACCCGCGTCGGCACCGACCCCCGCGTCGGCACCGGCACCCGCATCGGCACCGGCGTCGGACTCGGTCCCAGGCCCAGGCACGGCTTCGGGCTCGGTCTCGGGCTCCGGGACGCCGATGCGTCGGGCGACCTCCGCCGCCAGCCCGGGATCCACGTGCCGCAGGTTGCCGACCATCCGACGACGCACCTCGGGCTCCGCCACCTTCCCCAGTTCGAACGAGAAGGCCTCGACGATGTGCTGCTGCTCCCAGTCGGCCATGCTGCGCCAGAACAGCGCGGCCTGGCTGTAGTGGTCGGCGAAGCTGGGGCTGCGGCGGCGGATCGCGGCGCCGTCGATCCGCTCCTGGTAGTGCTCGAAGACCCCTTCGGGCAACCGGCCCCCGCCGAGGGCCGCCGGGCAGCCGCCGCCGACGGAGTTCGGCGCGTAGCTGGTACCGGGGTGGACGACCTGCTGGCCGTAGCCGTCGCGGTGGTTGTTCCGCACGTCGACCAGCGGCCGGTTGACGGGCAGCTGCGAGAAGTTGGGGCCGCCGAGGCGGATCAGCTGGGTGTCCAGGTAGGAGAAGTTGCGGCCCTGCAGCAGCGGGTCGTTGGTGAAGTCGATGCCGGGGACGATGTTGGCGGTGTGGAAGGCCACCTGCTCGGTCTCGGCGAAGAAGTTCTGCGGGTTGCGGTCCAGGACCATCCGGCCGACCGGACGGACCGGCACCAGCTCCTCCGGGACGAGCTTGGTCGGGTCCAGCAGGTCGAAGGGGTAGGCGAACTCGTCCTGCTCCGGGATCAGTTGGACGCCGAGCTCGTACTCGGGGAAGTCGCCCGCCTCGATCGCCTCCCACAGGTCCCGGCGGTGGAAGTCCGGGTCCCGGCCCGCCGTGATCTGCGCCTCGTCCCAGACCTGCGAGCAGACCCCGAGCAGCGGCCGCCAGTGGAACTTCACGAAGGTGCCGCGCCCGTCCGCGGTGACCAGGCGGAAGGTGTGCACGCCGAAGCCCTGCATCATCCGGTAGCTGCGCGGGATGGCCCGGTCGGACATCACCCACATCAGCATGTGGGTGGACTCGGGCTGCAGCGAGCAGAAGTCCCAGAAGGTGTCGTGGGCGGAGGCGCCGGTCGGGATCTCGTTCGGCGGCTCGGGCTTGACCGCGTGGACGAAGTCCGGGAACTTCACGGCGTCCTGGATGAAGAACACCGGGATGTTGTTGCCGACCAGGTCGTAGTTCCCGTGCCGGGTGTAGAACTTGGTGGCGAAGCCGCGGACGTCGCGCACGGTGTCGGCGGAGCCGCGCGGGCCCTGCACCGTCGAGAAGCGTACGAACACGGGCGTGCGGCGGCCGGGCTCCTGGAGGAAGTCGGCGCAGGTGAACTCGGCCAGCGAGGCGTACGGTTCGAAGAAGCCGTACGCGCCGGCGCCGCGCGCGTGCACCACCCGCTCCGGGATGCGCTCGTGGTCGAAGCGGGTGAGCTTCTCGCGCAGCTGGAAGTCCTCCAGCAGGGTGGGGCCGCGGTCGCCGACGGTCAGGGAGTTGTCGGTGTCGTCGATCCGCACTCCCTGGTCGGTGGTGAGCGCCCCGGCCGGGTCGGGGGCGCGGAAGGCGTCCAGCGCGCGGTCCTTGGCGTCACGGTCGCCGGGCTCGCCGGGCTCGCCGGCGGCCTCGATGGTCCGGTCCTCGGGGTCGGCGTCCGGTCGGCCCGCCGCATCGGCCTCGGCGTGCGGGGCGCCGGATCCCGACGCGGGGCCGAGCCCGTGGGGCTCGGCGGTGGGGGGAGTGTGGGGACGGTACTCGGGGGGTCCGGGGTTCACGGTCATCGTGCGTTCTCCGTCCTGGAGTCGGGGCGGGGGCGGGATGTCACGGAAGAGTTCAGCGGTGGAGCAGCAGATCGGCGGCCTGCTCGGCGCCGTCCGCGGTCCGACAGGTCGTCAGGGTGCAGGGCGGACAGCCGGTGTTCGTCGACGGCACGGGCTCGGGCACCCGGATCACGTGGGCGCCGGCCGCCATCGCGGCGGACACCACCTCGTCGCTGCACCCGATCACGGTGACCCGCGAGGCGGGCAGACCGAGCGCCCGGCAGGCCGCCGTCACCAGCGTCGGCGCCGGCATCCGGCAGCCGCAGCCGTCGTGCGGACCGTGCGGGCAGACCGCCCAGACGTCGAGCGGGCCCAGCAGCGCCTCGGCGCGTGCCTGGACGGCCTCGACCTGGCCCGGCCCGATCAGGCCGCGGGCCACGCCCGGCTGGTTGCTTACCACGCCGACCGCGAAGCCGGCCGCGCGCAGCGCCGCGAGCGCGGCCCGGACGCCGGCCATGGGGTGGACCATGGCGGGGTCGCCGTTGCAGGAGACGCCCCGGAGCAGCGTCCCGTCCCGGCCGAACAGCACCGCGCCCGTCGGGGTGGCGGCGGTGCCCTTGCCGTCGTGGGTGAACAGCCACGGGCCGGGCCGGTCACGGTGCTCGGACGGCCGGGGCTGCGGGACGGTGGGGACGGGTTCTCCTAGGTACGCCATACTCCTGCGGGTAGCCGCTCCGGGGAAGGTCAAACGGCCTGCCGGGCAGGTGGACCGGACGGGCCACGCGGGTGCCGTCACGGCGAGTGCCGGTCCCGGGCGGTGTCGTGCCCGCTGACGTCGTCCCGCAGGGCGGCGATCGCCCCGGCCCCGGGAGGCAGCCCCCAGACCGGGCCGTCCGGGCGCGGGGCCCGGGACTCGCGCATCCGGCGTTCGCACCGGCGCAGCTCCTCCGGCGAGCGGCCGGCCCGCAGGGCGGGGAACAACTGCTCCTCCTCGCCGCGCAGATGGGACCGGACCACGACGACCAGCACGGACACGGCGTGACGCCGTTCGGTCGGCGTCAGGCGGCCGTCGTCCGCCCGGTCGAGCAGCCGGCGGATCGCCGCGTGGGTGTGGACGGCCGCGTCCGCGAGCGCTTCGCCGTTGGGGAGGGCCCGGCGGGCCAGCGGGTACAGGTGGTCCTCCTCGACCGTGAGGTGCGGGTCGAGGAGCAGCCGCAGCGCGTCCAGCAGTCGCAGTGCCTCGTCGTCGGTGCCGCGGCGGGTGGTGATCCGGTCCAGCTGCCGGAGCAGCGCCTCGACGGCCCGGTGCTCCGCGCACAGCCGGCTCGGGAAGCCTTCGGCACCGTTCATGGCGGTCTCCGTCCGACGCCGGGATGCGGGTGGCCGCAGGCGCCTGCCCGTTTCGTGCCGGGTCAACCGTCGGATGGGCTGCCAGCAGCCGTCGGCTCAGCCGACGAGCCCGGACGGCGGCCGTCGCCGCCCGGAGCACCGTCCGCGCCGGCGAGAGGCCCGACCAGAACGGCCGCCGGAGCGCCGCACGCGGTGGCTCCGTCGGTCCAGGCGGTTCAGGCGGGGAGGCGGCTCAGCCGGACACGGTGGCTCCGTCGGGGAGGTGGTTCAGTCCGGAAGGTGGCTCAGCCCGTCGGGGCGGCTCAGTCGGTCGAGGCGCGTCCGGGGGCGAACCGCTCGTGGTAGCGGCGCGCGGCCTCGTCGAGGGCGCGGCGGCCCACCCAGGCGAGCGGCAGGGGATCGGCGATGAGCGGCTCGTGGTCGGGGCCGGCACCGACCACCCGGCCGGTCAGCACCCACGGCTGCCGGTCCGGGCAACTCTCGTTCAGGTCCGCGTACTTCACCACCCGACGGGCCACCCAGTCGACGGCCGGGCGCGGCCACCACGGCTCCGGGCGCAGCGGAGTGACCGACAGGCCGGGCATCGGGACGTCCGCCTCGTAGTCGCGGCTCCCGCCGGCCCGGTCCGCGTCCGGGCCCTGCGAGTACCGCAGGTAGACGTCGAGGTCGCCGGTGGCGAGGCAGGTCAGCAGGGCCAGGTCCTCGATCCGGCCCATCCCGGCCTCGCTGGAGGATCCGTCGGTCGCGTCGTGCATCGCCGGCCCACCTCGGTCACGTTGGCCGTCCCGGCGGTCGTTCCGGAACCGGGACGTGCCGGGCGGATGCCCGGGGATCGCACCGGTACACCTCCGGCGCGGGGCGCGTTTGGCCGGGGGGCCGTCGGGGAGACGCCGGGCGTCGGCGAACCGCCGAGAAGGAGACGCGTGATGTCGAACGATGCGATCGTCCTGCTGCGGGAGGACCACAAGGAAGTCCGCCGTCTGTTCCGCGAGTACCGGGGGCTCGTCGACGGCGACGGCGAGGGCGGCGCCCAGGCGCGGCGCGACAAGGTCGAGCGGATCGTCGAGGCGCTGACCGTCCACACCTACCTGGAGGACGAGCTGGTCTACCCCCGGATCCGCCGGGAGGTGCCCGGACTCGCCGAGACCATGGACCGCGCCAAGGAGGAGCACCACGTCGCCGACCTGCTCTGCGAGGAGCTGAGCCGGATGACCCCCGACGACGAGGGCTACGACGCCAAGGCCGCCGTCCTGATCGATGCCGTCGAACGGCACATCGAACAAGAGGAGGGCGAATGGTTCCCGCAGGTCCGCGCCGCCCTCGGCCGCAAGGAACTGCAGGAGATCGGCGAACGGATGCGGGCGGTGCGCGAGACCGCGCCGCGCCGACCGAACGCCGGCGGCATGCTGCACCGCATCGCCGACGCCCTGGAGGGCTGACCCCGGCCCCGCCCGGGACGGGGCCGGCCCGCGCGGAAGCCCCACGCGGTTCCGGCCCGCCCGCAGGAGGAGGTACCACCCGTGCACCACGACGAAGACCTGCTGGACCAGCTCACCGCCGACCACCACGCGCTGCTGGTCCACTTCAGCGAACTCAGCGGCCTGCCCACCGGGGACCCCCGGCGCAAGGAGCTGGCCGACCTGGTCACCGACCGGCTGGTCCGCCACACCCGGGCCGAGGAGGAGCACCTCTACCCGCTGGTCCGCGACCGGCTGCCCGACGGACCGGCCGTGGCCGAACGCGAGCGCGCCGACCACCGCGCGGTCGAGGCGCTGCTCGGGGAGCTGCGCCTGACCCACGTCACCTCGCCGCACTTCGACCGCCTGGTCGCCCGGCTGACCGAGGAGGTCACCCGGCACGCCGGCGACGAGGAGGCGCGGCTCTTCCCGGCCGTACGGGCCGTGACCACGGAAGCCGAGCTGCACACCCTGGCGGCCCTGGCCCACGCCACCAAGCAGTCCTCCACCGGACGGCCCCGCCACCAGCCGCCCACCGAACGCCCCGCTGACCACCTGCCGCCCCCCGAACGCTCGCTCACCGAGCGGATGCGCGACTTCCTGACCCCGGGCGGCCCGCACTGACCGGCGGCCCGCCCCGGCAGGGCCCCGGCGGCCCGCCCCGGCAGGGCCCCGGCGGCCCGCCCCGGCAGGGCCGGGCCGGGCGAAGGCGGGAGGAGCCGGCACGGGTGACGGGCCGGGCGAAGGCGAAACGGCGAGAAGGGCACAGCGGGAAGGAGCACGGCCGGAAGGGGCACAGCGGGAAGGGGCACGGCGGGGAAGGGCACGAGGAGAGGGGCACGACGCGATGAAAGAGCGAACCGTCCGGCCGGCCCCCGGCGCCCTCGGCGTCGAGGAGGCCGGCGATCCCTCCGCCGGCCCCTGCTGCGTCCCCGCCGCGCCCTGCTGGGTGAGCCTGCTCAGCCGGGACCTGCTCGCCGCCGAGGCCTTCTACGGCCCGCTGCTGGGCTGGACGTTCCGCGCCGTGCCCAGCCCGTGGGGCCGCTACCTGTACGGGCTGTCCGGCGGCACGGTCGTCGCCGGCCTGGCCGAGGTCGCCCGTCAGTGGGAGTTCCCCGTCGCCTGGACCACCTACTTCGGCACCGAGGACGCCGACGACGCCGCCGAGCGGATCCGCTCGGGCGGCGGCACCGTCGCCGTCGGCCCGCTCACCTTCGACGGCGGCCGGATCGTCATCGCCGCCGACGCCCAGAACGCCACCTTCGGCATCTGGGAGGCCCCCGCCGGCCGGCCCCGGCGGCTGTGCGGCGCGGGCGCCCCCGTGTGGACGGAGCTGCGCACCTCCGACCCGTTCGCCGCCGCGCTCTTCTACGGCCGCGTGTTCGGCTGGGACGGGCGGGACCCCCGGCGCTACGACGTGCGCTACGAGCACGACCGGGTGGTCCTGCGGATCGATGGCCGGGCCGTGGCGGCGGTTCGCGGCAGCGGGCGGGAGGGCACCCCGGAGCCGTTGCCGCAACCGCGCTGGCAGGTGTCCTTCGAAACCGCGGACCTCGACCGGTCCACCGCTGCGGCGGTCCGGCTGGGCGGTCGGATCGTCGCGCCCCCGACCGACTGGGCGTACGGCCGGATCGCCGCGCTCCACGACCCGGAGGGCGGCCTGTTCCACCTGGTCACAGGCCCGCCGGAGGACGTCTGAGGCGGGGCTCCCCGCTACGCCGCACGAGCGGCGGAGCGAGCCGCCGCGCCGTCCGGGGCCTGCGGCGGTGTTTCCCGGCGCCGGTCCCGGGCAGCCGAGCGGTGGTCCGCCGACGCCCGACCGGAAGAGCGGGCGCTCCGGCTACTCGGACGAGCGGCCTGCCCGGCTCGGCCCGGGCGGGTCGACGTACCCCGGATGCCGGGCCGTCCCGACGGGTTGCTCCGGCACCGGCCGGGCACGCGCGGAGCAGGCGGCGCACGCGCCCCGAGACGGAAGGAGACAGACGTGAACGAGATCCCCCAGGGCGGCGCGGGAGGCGTGCCGCTGCACCACGATCCGCAGGACGACGGCGACGATCCGCGCGCACCGGGAGCGGCCGGGCGGAGCGGCACCACCCGCGAGCACGGGCAGGACGGGCCGGAGGAAGCCGCCGAGACCCCCGCAGAGGAACAGGGGGACGCGACCACCGCGGAGCCCGGCCGGGCCCGTCGGCTCGGCGCGGACGAGCGGGACGGCGACTCCGGGCCGGGCGGCGGCGCCTGATCGGGTGCCCGGCCGATCCAGCACCCGGCGCGGCATACCCGCGCGGAGACCGGGGATACGCGAGGGCTGCGGCGCCCGGCCGCGGGGCGGGGCCGACCTTCGCGACGCATACGGACGAGAACGGACGAGAACGGGAGTAGAGCCCATGGGACACGGCGGCAATGTGATCAACGAGCTGATGACGGACCACCGCGAGGTGGAGGAGATGTTCGCCCGCGTGCAGGCGCTGCCGGCGGGCGACGAGCGACGGCGCGAGGTGGCCGAGCAGTTCACCATCGAACTGATCCGCCACTCGGTGGCCGAGGAGCAGCACCTGTACCCGGCGGTGCGCGAGCACGTTCCCGGCGGTGACGCCCTCGCGGACAAGGAGATCGCCGACCACGCGACGGTGGAGCGGCTCCTCAAGGACCTCGAAGGCGTGGACAGCGGTGACGCCCGGTTCGGCGTCCTGGTCGAACGGGTGATCGCCGAGGTCACGGCGCACATCCAGGACGAGGAACGGAACCTGTTCCCCGCGCTCGCCGACGCCTGCCCGCCGGAACGCCTCGACGAGCTCGGGGAGCAGGTCCGGCGCGCGAAGAAGCTCGCGCCCACCCGCCCCCACCCGAACGCCCCCGACAACAAGCTGGCGGCCGCCGGCACCGGGCTGGTCGACCGCGCGCGGGACTTCATGACCGGGCGCGGCGGATCGGACTGACGCCGGACCGACGCTGACCCGCCCCCCCGCATCTCGACGGAAGGAGACCGCCATGAGCGTCCACGGAAGGCACGACACCCCGCAGACCCCGCAGCCCGGCACCCCGCAGGTCGAGGCTCCGGAGATCGACGAGGAGACCCGCGAGCAGTCCTCGGAGCAGCGGAACATCACCGCTCCCACGCCTCCGGACGTCCGGGCGAAGGGCGACGAGGACGACGAGGAGCCCGAGCCGCCCGCGGCCGACACCTGGGCGCCCTGAGCGACCGCGGGGCGGGGACGCGGACCGGCGTCCCCGCCCCGCCGCCCGTTCCGTGCCCGCGCGTGATCCCCGGTCCGCGGAACCTCCGGGCCCGTCCGCCCCGAAGCGGCCGGGAGGGACGGCCGGCGGGCGGGCGCAGCCCGGCGGCCCGGGCGGATGCGGTCAATCCGGGGCCGGTCCGGTGCCGGTGCCCGTGGACCGACCGCCGACCGGTGCAGCCGTGGTGTCCGTGGGTGACCGGCCGCATACTGTCCGGACATGCTCGGAGGCCGTTATGACCATGGTGGGGCCCACCGCGGAGAACCCGGCCACGGACGACGGGACGGTTCCGCGCGCCTCGACACCCGGGAACGGCCCGACGCGCCCGGCCGCCCGGGCGGCCCCGACCGGCCGGGCAAGCGGCACCCGCCGGTGCGCGGTGACCATGCCCGGGCCGGTCGGAGGCCACGGCCGGTCGAGCGTGGTCGTGGTACACGCCACGGAGGCCCTCGGCCCGGGCGGCGGCCCGGTCTGGGAGAGCGCCGACGGCGCCCTCCGGGTGGAGATCACCGGTGACGTCGCAACCGTCCTCAGCGCGTCGGCCGGGGGCGCGCTGCACCCCTGCCTGCACGCGGTCCGCTTGCCCTGAGGCCCGGCGCGCCCGGCGGCCGGGTGAATACGGGCCGCGGCGGGCAGGGGCGAACGGTCAGGGCCGGAACGGCCGGTCGCCCTCGGCGTCGCCCTCCGGAGCTTGCTCCTCCGCGGCCTCCGGCGTCTCGATGCCGGGCTGGCCGTCCCGGTCCCCGGTCGGCTCCTCCGGCTCCGGCGGGCCGCCGTCCGAGCGGATCCGCACCGCCTCCTCCTCGGCCGACAGCCCGGCGGTGTCGCCGGGCGCGTCGGCCCGCAGGTCACTGTGCGGGTCCGGAGGGTCGAGCCGGCCGGCGGCCGGCTCGGACGGCTCCGCGACCGCCGTCCGCTCGTCCGGCTCCGGCTCCTCCTGAGCCAGCCGGGCGTCCAGCGACTCGCCCTCGGCCTGTTCGGCCCCCGTGGTGCCGAAGGACTCGGCCGCGACCGGCGTGTCCCCGGGAACGGCCTGGACCTGCGGGTCCTGCGACCACTCCCGCGCGGGGGAGCCGTCCTGGAGGTCGGGGATGCCCTCGTCCTCGGGATCGGCGGCCGGGTCGTGGTGTCCCCGCTCGGGTTCGGGCGGGGCGTCCGTCGGTTCCGCCGGGGCGGCGGGAGCGACGCGACCGCCCCGGGGCGGCGGATCGAGGGCGGTCGGCTCGCGGCGCGGGGGGTTCGCGTACTCCTCGCCCGGCTGGACGCCCGGCACCGGCCCTTCGGCGATCTCCGGTTGCTGTTCGCCGCTCCCGGCGACGTTCGGCGTCCCGCCCTTGCCGATCGGTGAGGGACGGCGCTCGGGGCCGTCGCGGTCCTCGGTGCCGGACCGGGCCCCGGCGGTGTCGGCGGGGCCGGTCGCGCCGCCCATGTCGTGCAGCGGCCGCTCGCGCGGTGATTCGGTCATGGCGTCCTCCTGGCCACGGTCCGGCCGGTCGGTACGGCGCGGACCAGTTGTCGGGGTGCGCTCTGCCGGCGTCGGCCGGCGCAGAATCCGGGCCCGGGTCCACCGCGAGGGCGCCGAGCGACGCCGCCACCCGAGCGGCACCGCCGCCGGCCGGACGTCGTCCGGCTCAGGCGACCGCCGCAGGGCGTGGCGGCGCAGCGACCCGAGGGCGTACCGGACGTCGTGGTCGGGGCCGACGCCGACCAGCTTCGGACTGGTCTCCCCTGACGGCGCGCCTGCCCGGTGGGCGCACGGGGAAACGGGGCCGGGGCGGCCTGAGCCTGACGCGCGGGAGCCGCGTGTGTCACCCCGGCTGACCGGCGGGCGGATCCCCGCGACCACAGGCGGTGACCGCCGAGCCGAAAGCAGTCGGCGCCCGGCGCGCATGCGGCCCGCCCCCTGATCCGGGACGGGCCGGCCCTCCGGTCGCGGCGCGGACGCGCCCGGGGGCGCGAGGCGGACGCCCCGGCGCCCCGGAGGCGTCGGGGGACCGGAGGCGTCAGGCGGCCGAGAGGGCCCGTTCGCACTCCCGGCAGCGTCGGTCGGCCAGCTCGGGCGGGTACCAGGGGTCACCGGGCCGGGCGGGTGCGTAGTGGCTGTGCTCCATCGAGCCGGTGTCGCGGCCGCACAGCGTGGTCGGCTGGGGGTCCTCCGGGACGTCCGGGTCGCCGCCCGCCGCGTGCACGGCCAGCACTCCCGGCCCGACGCCCTCGGCGCCGAGGACCTGCTCGGGCTCCAGCTCGAACAGCACGATGATCGAGGCCATGTCTCCGACGGTGCGCCGGGCCGGGCCGACGCGCACCCCGGGCCGGTCACCCGTGGGACGGGCCGCGCTCTGCGCGCCCGGGCCGGAAGGCGACCGGGCCGTCCCGTGCGGTGGGCCCCGCACTGGGTAGGCGCCGGTCCGAGGGAGGTGCGACGTGGTGAGCGGAGCGGACGCGGGGCCGGGCGGAGCGCTGGCGCGGCTGCTGGTCCGCGGCCGGGCCGCCGGGCCGGCGGACCTGCCCGGCCTGATCGGGCAGGCGGCCCGCGAGCTGGGCGCGGACGGGGCGCGGGTGTTCCTGGCCGACGTCCAGCAGCGGCACCTCGTCCCGCTGCCCGGGCCCGAGGACTGGCCCCCGGACGGGCCGGGGGACGGGATGCCGGACCTGGTCGACATCGAGGGGACCCTCGGCGGCCGGGCCTACCGGCTGCAGCAGACCCAGCTGTCCTCCGGATCGCCCGTGGTCGGGTGGTTCCCGCTGGTCGACGGGGTCGAGCGGATCGGTGTGCTGCGGGTCGAGGGCGGCGCACCGGGCGCGGACGCGGCGGACCGCTACGAGGCGCTGGCGGCGCTGGTCGCCCTGATGGTGGTGTCGAAGAGCACCTACAGCGACGTCATCGTCGGTATCGGACGCCGTCGGCCGATGAGCCTGCAGGCCGAACTGCTGTGGGCCTTCCTGCCGCCGCGCACCATCGGCACCCGGGAGGTGACGTCCAGCGCCGTCCTGGAACCGGCCTACGACATCGGCGGGGACGCCTTCGACCATGCGGTGGCCGGCGGGCGCCTGCACGTGTCGATGTTCGACGCGATGGGCCACGACCTCGCCTCCGGCGGCGCCAGCTCCGTCGCCCTGGCCGCCTGCCGATCCACCCGGAGGTCCGGTGGCAGCCTGGCCGACATCGCCCGGGCCATCGACCGCACCCTGGTGCAATGGATCCCGGACCGGTTGCTCACCGCCGTGGTCGCCGACCTCGACACCGGGACGGGCGAGCTGACCTGGGTGAACTGCGGCCACCCGCCACCGTTGCTGATCCGGGACGGCCGAGTCGTCACGGACGCCCTGCAGCGGCGGGCCGAACTGCCGCTCGGCCTCGGCTTCCACGAGCGCGGGTCGCAGCCCGTCCACCGCGCCCGGCTGCAGCCAGGCGACCGGCTGCTGGTCTACACCGACGGCGTCACCGAGGCCCGGTCGGCCTCCGGCGAGTTCTTCGGCGAGCGCCGACTGGCCGACACGCTGGTCCAGCACATGGCCGGCGGGGACCCGGCCCCCGAGGCCCTGCGCCGCCTGATCCACGCGCTGATCAGCCATCAGGACCACGAGCTGCGCGACGACGCGACCATCCTGCTGGCGGAGTGGCATCCGCAACGACCCGGGCAGTGACGGGGACCGGGGACGTCGGGGCGCGGACGAAGGGGATCCGGCGTCAGCCTCGGCGTCGGCGTGGTCACGGACGTCGGCGCGTGGGCGTGGGCCTCGGCGTGGGTTTGGACGCGGGCCTGGGCCTGGGCGTGGGTTTGGGCGCGGGCCTGGGTCTGGGTCTGGGTCTGGGCCTGGGCTACCGGAGCAGTCGGTCCAGCACCCGGCCGAAGACCAGCCGCCCGGCGGCCGCGAGCAGCGGATCGGTGAACCGGGGCAGCCCGGCGATCCGCAGCTCCTCCGCCCAGACCGCCTCGCTGCCGCCCGCCACCGCCCGGACCCGCAGCACCGCCTCGCCGCGCACCGGGCGACCGCGCTTGACCAGGCGGCAGCGGCCGTCGCGTCCGGGAGCCGGAGCGAGCAGCTCGACGATCTCCATCGGGTCGTCGAAGCGCAGCGGGCCGATCGTCGTACGGGCCAGAACGACGTCGCCCACCGCGCCGCCGGTGCCCCGGGCGACGGTGACCCGGGTGAACGGGACCCGCTCGCCGTGCTGGGGCCAGGCGGTGAGCCGCTCCCAGCAGACGGCGGGCGGCAGCGGCGAACGGCGGGTCAGGACGAAACGGGCCATGGACGCCACGGTAGCGCGCGGGCGGGGTGGGGGACGGGAGCTACGGACGGTCTCCCAGGCGTTCCGCCACCGCCCTCAGGTCGCTCTCCCGGTCGAGCAGCACCACCAGCGGGTGCGCCGGGGCCCCCAGCCGGGCGATCTCGTACGCGGCCAGGCCGAGCCCCGGCGGGGCGACCAGCGCGACCGGCGCACGGGAGTCCAGCAGCGGGCCGAGCAGCGGCCGGTAGGCGGCGGGCGGCGGGTCGGCCGCGACGGGGCGCAGCACGCCGAGGGCCTGCGGGCCGGGCCAGCCGCGGGCGGTGCCGGGGTAGCGGGTGTGCGGTGCGCCGGGCGGGGGCAGCAGCAGGACCCAGCCCGCGCCGGGACGGGTGGCCGGGCGCAGCACGTCCAGCCGGACGGCCGGGGCCTCGTCGTCCGGGTCCTCGTCGTCCGGCCGGTCGTCCGGCCGGTCGTCGTCGGGGACCGGGCGGACGGACGGCCCGGCCGGATCCGCGCGCCCGGGGCGGTCCGTCGCCCCGGCGGCCGCGGCCCCCGGCTCGCCGAGCCGTGGCGCCGGCTGGCCGGCGAGCGTGGAGCGCAGCACCTCGGTGGCGCTCAGCCCGCTCGGCAGGTCCGGGAAGGCGCGCAGCAGGTGGGCGCTCTGGCTGAGGAGTTCGACGGCGTCCTGGTCGGCGAGCAGGGTGCGGTCATGGGTGGTGGTGAGGACCAGGCCGCCGGTGGCGTCGTAGTGGGCTGCCAGGGTGATCGGGTACGCGGTGAAGGTGCCGGCCGGGGTCGGGCCCTCCACGTGGATGCCGTGCGCGGCGAGGTCGGTCTCCAGCCGCAGGTGGTGGGCGGGGGCCGGCTGGTGCTCCAGGACGACCAGGCTGTTCGGGCGCGGTCCGCGCGAGCCGGCCGTCCAGCGGTGCGCCTGGCCGGGGGAGACCCACTCGTAGCCGGCGAGGTCGAGCACCCCGTCCCGCAGGGCGGCGAGCAGCTGCGGCACGGTGGTGCCCGGGTGCACCCGCACCGAGATCGGCAGCGGGTTGCGCAGCGCGCCGGGCAGCCGGTCGACGCCGTCCAGCGGGATGCCCCGGCCGGAGACGGTCACCGCGAAGCCGACCCGCACCGCCCGGGCCGGGCGGCGGGGACGGCCGGCCTGCGCGGCGCGGTAGAGCAGCAGTGCCCAGGCGGCCTGCAGGGCGCTGCTCTCGCCGGCGCCCCAGGCGGCCGCCCAGCCGCGCAGCCGCACCGCCTCGTACGGGGTGAGCCGGCGCCGGGCCCGGCCGCTGCCCGGCCGGCGCGGGTCGGGGTCGAGCGGCAGGACGGCCGTGGCGGCGGGCCGGGTGGACCAGAACTGCCGTGCGGCGTAGGTGCTCTGGGCCTGCAGCCAGCGGGCGTGGTCGCGCACGTCCGGTCGGCGCTCGCCGCCGGGCAGGACGCCGTCGGTCAGGTAGGCGCGGTAGAACGACTGCAGCAGCAGGCGGACGCTCCAGCCGTCCAGCATCGCGTGGTGGTAGCTCAGCAGCACCCGGGTGGCCGGGCCGTCCGCGGCGTCCGGCGGGGCGTCGAGCAGGGTGGCGCGCAGCAGGGCGGGGCGGCGCAGGTCGAAGCCGCGCCGGCGGTCGGCGGCGAGCAGCTCCTCCCACTCGGCGGTGCCGTGCGGGTGCCGGGTGACCTCGGGGACGGCGCGCTCGTGCAGCACCATCCACGGCTCGGTGGTGTCGTCCTCGTCCCAGTCGAAGGCGGCGCGCAGCACGGTCTCGTGGTCGATGACGGACTGCCAGGCGGCGGTGAAGCGCTCGGTGTCCAGCGGGCCGTGCCAGTTCCAGGACAGCTGCTCGACGTGCCGCCCGTGGTGGTCCGGCCGCCCGAGCACCTGGCGCAGCATCTCCCGCTGGAGCGCGCTGGTCGGCACGGTGACCGGCTCGGGCGGGTGGGCGAGCGCCTTCCGCAGCTCCTCCAGCAGCTCGACGGCGCGTTCGCGCGTGCCGGGGGCGAAGCCGAGGAAGAGCCGCGGGGGCCGGGGGCGGTCCGGGGCCTTCCGGCCGTCCGAGGCGTCCGGGCCGTCCCCGCGGGTGTCCCGCTCCGTCACCAGGACCGCGCGCAGCCCGGGCCCGGTGGCGAGGCTCCGGCCCAGCTCGGCGAGCACCCGGTCGAGCTCCGCCGGTCCGTCGGCCGCTCGCTGCCACAGCAGGTCCTGCCCGGAGTCCTGCCCGGGTCCCTGACCGCCGGGGGGTGGGCCGGGATCCGCTGCCGAGGCCTGCCGCTGCTCCGTCCTTCCGGGTTCCGGCCCGCCGGCCTCCGGCAGGACGGCCCGTAGCGCCGCGCGCAGGGCCGCGCGCAGCACGTCCGGCGGGTACGCCCGGTGCAGTTCGACCAGCAGGAACTCCTCGGTCCGTGCCGGGCGGGCGGCGGGCTGCCGCGGGTCGACGGCGGTCCGGGCGAGGGCGGCGGTCACCGCCCCGGCGTCGAGTCGTCTCGGCGGACGGGCGGCGGGCAGGCAGGGCTCGGGCGCGGAGGCGCCGGACACCAGCAAGGTGACGGGTGCGCTGGAGAACTGACGGTTCGTCATCACTGATCAGCGGGCACCGGAGCCCGAGTCCTTCCCGTGGGCCGGCCTGGATCGCGCCGGGGTTACTGGGTGGCGAGACCGCCGCAGACGTTGAGTGCCTGGGCGGTGATGCTGGCGGCGGTCGGGGTGGTGAGGTAGCCGGCCAGCGAGGCGACCTCCTCGGGGGTGGTGTAGCGGCCGAGCGGGATGTGCGTCTGGAAGTGCTGGTGGATGGTCTCGGGCGTGGTGTTGTAGGCGGTCGCGTACTCGTGGTGGATCCGGGTGGTGTGCGGGGTCTGGACGTAGCCGGGGCAGATCGCGTTGACGGTGGTGCCGGTGGGTGCCAACTCCTTGGCCAGCGCCCGGGTGAAGCCGATCACGGCGTGCTTGCTGGCGGTGTACGGCGCGCCCAGGGTGACGGCCTGCTTCCCGGCCGTGGAGGCGATGTTGATGATGCGCGGGTGGGCGGTGCCGGTGATCCGGCCGTTCCGGAGGGTTTCCCGGGTGACCAGGAAGACGGCGTTGAGGTTGGTGTCGATGACGTCGTACCACAGGTCGTCGGTGGTGGTCGCGGTCGGTCCGCCGCCGGTCCGCCCGGCGTTGTTGACCAGGACGCTGATCGGGCCGTGCGCGGTCACCGCGTGCCGGATCAGCTCGGCGACCTGGGCGGGGTCGCGGACGTCGCAGGTGGTGCCGTCGGCCTGGTGGCCCTCCTCGCGCAGGGTGGTCAGTGCCTCGTCGATGTGCTGGGCGGTGCGGGCGCAGATGAAGACACGGTGGCCGCGGCTGCCGAGTTCGCGGGCGATGGCGAGACCGATGCCGCGGGTGCCGCCGGTGATCAGGGCGAGGGGTTGCTCGGGTGCGGTGGTCATGACGCGTCCTGTGGGTGAGGGCTGGGAGAGGTCGGCGGGACGGCCGGGCGGACGGCGCTCAGGCCGAGTAGAGGTTGTAGGTGGTCGGGTGGGCGGTGGTCGGCGTGTTGAGGGCCGGGTCCAGGGTGAGGATGGCGTGCTGCAGGTGCTGCAGGTGCGGCGAGGGCTGGATGCCGAGTTCGGCGGTCAGCCGGTGCCGCAGGTGGTGGTAGGTGGCGAGGGCGCTGGTCTGCCGGCCCGCCCGGTAGAGGGCGACCATGGCCTGGGCGTGCAGCCCCTCGTGGTGAGGGTGCTGGTGGGTCAGGTGGGTGAGTTCGGGGATCAGCTCGTTGTGCCGGCCCAGCCGCAGGTCGGAGTCGATCCGCCGTTCCAGGGTGATCAGCCGGCTCTCCTCCAGGCGCATGATCTCGATGGTGAGGATCGGGCCGGGGCGTACGTCGACCAGGGCGGGCCCGTGCCAGAGCGCGAGCGCCTGGCGGAACTGGGTGGCGGCCTGGCTGTCGTGGCCGTGGTTGAAGGAGTGCTGGCCCTGGGTGATCAGCAGGTTGTACGTGTGGACGTCCAGGTCGTCCGGGTGCGCGGTGAGCTGGTAGCCGCCGTGGCGGGTGGTGAGGATGTCCTTGGCGGTGATGTGCGGGGTCGGCCCGAGGGCCTGGGTGATGCGGCGGCGCAGCTGCAGGATGTACGTCTGCATCGTGGTGAGCGCCTGTCTGGGCGGGTCGTCGCCCCAGATCTCCTCGATCAGGGTGGCCGTGGGCAGGATCCGGTTCGGGTAGAGCGCGAGGAGGGCGAGGATCTGGCGCTGCTTGGCGGCGGTGGGGACGACGGAGATGCCGTTGAGGTCGGCGGTGAGGGGGCCGAGGACCTTGAGCTGCATGACGGTTCTCCTTTCGTGTGCGGGACGGTCGGCCGGGTGCGGGGCGGAAGTCCGTTGATGCGGACAGGAGTTCGAGTCGGCGGAATGGTGGGGTGGATGCGTCGCACCCTAGTTGCGCCGAAGGGCGGGGGACGGATTCCTCTAGTGCCCGTCGAGTGCGGTTCCGGGCGCCTTGATGGGGGTTTCCGGGCAGGCCGGAGCGGCGGGGCGCCACCCGGGTGCGGGCGGCGCCCCGCCGGACCCGCCGGACGGGGCGGGACGGGGCCGGAGGTGCGGGGGAGAACGGCGGGGGCGCCACGTCTTCGGCAGATCTCCCGAGAAGCCTCCGGCCGGCGGGTGCGGACTGCCGGCGTCCCGGACGGGACCGTCCGGGACGCCGTAGGGGGGGCTGGGGAGGCTGCCGCTCGGCGCCGGTCAAGGCTGCCATTCAGCGCGGCTGTGCAGCGCGGCTGTGCAGCGCGGCTGTTCAACGCGGCCGTTCAGCGCGGCCGTTCAGCCTCGGGCGACGCCGGCGGCCGTGCCGCCGGAGGTGCCGTTGACAGTGCCGGCGGCGGTGCCGTCCGCCGTGCCGGTCGGGGTGCCGGCCGCCCGGCCGTCCGACCCGCCGTTCGTGGCGGCCGGACCCGGACCCGGCAGGTGCGCCCGCTGGTCCGGCGGGTAGAACTGCCGGGCCCAGTGGCGCATCGCGCCGATCGGCCCGTCGCCGGCGGCGAGCCGAGGCGGTGACTGGTACGTCTTGGTGGACCAGATCGGGAAGTCGGCCGAGGTGAACTCGAGGTTGCGCTTGAACATCGGGCCCGCCAGCAGGGCCGTCACCGCGCGGCTGACCGCCCGGGCGACGGCCGGGGTGAGGCCGGCCGGCTCGCGCATGACGAAGCGGCCCGCCTGCCGCAACTGCATCCGGGCCGGGGCGACCTGGGTGGCCATCACCAGCGAACAGATCTCCAGGCCGAGCGAGGGCGTGCGCACGTCGGTGTGCAGGGCGGTCAGGCCGTACCCGTCCACCTCGACGTCGACCTGCCGCAACCCGAGCAGCGGGAAGGTCTCCCGGACCCGCATGGAGATGTGGAAGCGGGGGCCGTCGAACTCCACCGGGGCCGCCAACTCGCCCTGCGGCCAGCCGTGCAGGGTGATGAAGTGGCCCAGGTCGAAGGAGTTCTCCATGACGTCCTGGGCGTAGCCGGGCATCTCGAAGGAGGCGTACCGCAGGGGCTGCCGGCCGTCGCCGAGCACGTGCCAGGAGGGGATCTCCCAGTCCGGCTCCCGGCCGTCGTGGTGGCGCCAGACGAAGACGGCCTCGTTCACCTCCCGCACCGGCAGCCGCGTCAGCGCGGCCCTGGGCGGCGGGGTGCCGTAGCCGGTGCGCACGCAGCGGCCCTCGGCGTCGAAGGCGAAGCGGTGGAAGGGGCAGACCAGGTCGTCGCCCTCGACCGCCGCCAGGCCGAGGTGGGCGCCGAGGTGCGGGCAGTACGGGCGGACGGCGCGCAGCCGTCCGTCCCGCAGCCGGTACAACACGACGTCCTCACCGGCCAGTTGGCGGGTGACGACGGTGCCGGGCTTGAGCTCGGCGGAGAAGGCGAGGGCGGACCAGCCGTCCGGGTACGGCAGCGCCGGTGGCAGGGCGAGGTCGGCCGCGGTCGGGCGGTCGCTGACGGGGTGGACGTGCTTGTGGGACACGTGCAAGGGAGTCTCCTGTCGGGGTCCCGTCCGGCGCCGCCCCTCCCAGGCGATTAGCGCTCGAACGGAATGCGTTCCCGATGCTAGCCACGGATCGTGAGTGCCCGCACGGACAACCTGCCTGGAGAGTTGAAAGTCTGATGATCCGTCAGACTGATGTGGTCAAAGCTTGGTAAATTCCGGTCGACCCTCTGGATGTGCCATTGCACATGTCACATCATGCTCCCCATGAGAAAAGCCATCGCCCTGCTCGCGGCCGTCACGGCCGTCGCCGCCCTCGGCGGAACCTCCGCCTCCGCCGCCGGACCGGACGGTGCCGACCTGGCCGACACCGGCCAGGGGAAGCTGGTCTGGAGCTCCTGCAATGACGCCGCCACCCCCGCGCTGCAGTGCGCCATGCTCGACGTGCCGGTGGACTACGCCGACCCGCACGGGCGCAAGATCGCCGTCAAGCTGAACCGACTGCCCGCGACCGCCCCCAAGGACAAGCAGCAGGGTCCGATCCTGCTCAATCCCGGCGGTCCCGGCGACTCCGGGCTCTGGATGCCGGTCTCGATCGCGAGCAAGCTCCCGGCCGACGTCGCCTCGACCTACGACTGGATCGGCTTCGACCCGCGCGGGACCAACGGCAGCGACCCCCATGTGGTCTGCGACGCCCACTACTTCGACGCCGAGCGCCCCGACTACCAGGTCGACCAGGGCACGGCCAAGGCGTGGCTGAAGAAGGCGGCCGGCTACGCCGCCGACTGCGCGGCGGACTGGTCCTGGCTGCTGCCGCACATGACCACCGTCGACAACGCGCGCGACATGGACAGCATCCGGCGGGCGCTCGGCGTCCAGAAGATCAACTTCTACGGCGGGTCCTGGGGCACCTCGCTGGGCTCCACCTACGGCCAGCTGTTCCCCTCGCACGTGCGGCGGATGGTGCTGGACAGCATCGTGGGACCGACCATCAGCTGGTACGACCACAACATCCTGCAGGACAAGGAGCACCAGCGCCGCTTCGAGGCCTTCGCGGCCTGGACCGCCAAGGCCGATTCCGTCTACCACCTGGGCACCGACGCGGCCGCCGTCGAGCGGGCCTACCACCAGGTCGAGGACGCCCTGCGCAAGGACCCGGTGGACGCCGCTCCGGCCCCCGGCAGGATCGGTCCGGCGGAGTTCGAGGACACCTTCTACGGCGGCGGCTACAACTTCCTGCGCTGGCCGCGGATGGCCACCGTGCTCTCCGCGTACCTCACCCAGCACGACGCCCGCCCGCTGGCCATCGCCTACAACCGGTACGCGGCCCCGGGCGCGGACGACGGCACCTTCCCCGCGTACAACGCGGCGCAGTGCACCGAGAACGCCTGGCCGCGCGATTGGGAGGTCTGGAAGAAGGACCAGGCCGCGGTGAACGCCGTCGCGCCCTTCTACACCTATAACAACATGTGGTACAACGCCGCCTGCATGTTCTGGCCGTACCAGGGCAACCCGGCCGGCCGGCTGAAGATCACCGGCAAGGGCCTGCCCCCGGTCCTGCTCTTCCAGGCCACCGAGGACGCCGCCACCCCGTACGAGGGCGGGCTGGCCATGCACGACGCGCTGCCCGGCTCCAAGCTGGTCGTCCAGAACGGCGGCAGCTTCCACGAGATCCTCTTCCACGGCAACGCCTGCCTGGACGACACCTTCACCGCCTACCTGCGCGACGGCAGCCTGCCCCAGGGCAAGGGACGGATCGCCAAGACCTGCGCCCCCGAGGCCGATCCGGACCCGGTGTACGTGACCCCGCCGCCCGCCACCGCCAAGGCCACCCCCGCGGCCGGCGGCTCCGGCCGCCTCTCCCCGACCGACCCGGAGGCCGTCCACGGCGTCCTGCGGTAGGAGGCCGGAGCCCGGGCGGCCCGCCGCTGCGGTGGACCGCCCGGCCGTTCCGGCGGCGGTGCGTTCCGGCGGGGGTGCGTTCCGGCGGGGTGCGTCCCGGCGGGGTGCGTTCCGGCGGGGATGTGGTCCGAATGCGGCCCGGGCCGGGGGGCCGGGCCGCATCCGCCGGGTCACCCCCGCCACTCCTCGGCGAGCAGGCCGAGCACCACCTGGTCGAGGAACTCCCCGTTCGCCCACGCGGACCGGCGCAGCCGCCCCTCGACGGTGAAGCCGGCGGTGGCGGCGGCCCGCAGCATCGGCGTGTTGTCCGCGAGCGTCTCCAACTGGAGCCGCCGCAGGCCGAGCACGGGGAAGGCGTAGCGGCAGAGCACCCGCAGGACGTCCGCCGCGAGCCCGCGCCCCCGGTGGCCGGGCCGCAGCGCGAGGCCGACGTGGGCGGCACGGTTGTGGGTGTCGATGCCCCACAGCAGCGCCTCCCCGGCCAGCTCCCCGGTGGCCGTCTCGACGACGGAGAAGCAGGCCGCCTCCTCGGAGGGCTCGGCGACCGCGTACGGGGACTGCGCCGAGCCGGGCGGGAGGGGGCGCCAGGGGCGGGAGTCGGCCCGCGAGCGGGTCGCGACGTCGTCGTGGAGCTCGGCCTGGAGCACGGGGACGTCGGCCTCGTGCCGGGCCCGGAGGGTGAGGTGGGTGCCCTGTAGCATGTCACATTGCTAACATCCGCGCCGCCGCGCATCCAGCGGTTTTCCGTCGCCGAGACGGCGACGGTGGGGGAGTGCGGCGGTGCGGTCAGCCGGCTGTCGCGCGGGTGCGGGACGGCCGGGGCCAGCGGTGGTGGTGCTGGTCGATGACGTAGTGGTGGTCGTGCTGCCAGCCCCCGGTGAGGGCCGGGTACGCGCCCCGGAGGTGGGGGTGGCCGGCCGGCAGGTCGGTGTGCCGGTGCTCCAGCGCGTCGGGGTCGCGGGCCGGCCACAGGGCGAGGGCCGCGGTGGCGGCGGCGAGCGCGAGGACACCGAGGACGCCGGCGGTGACGGGCAGTCCGGCCTCCGCCGCCAGCCCGCCGGCCAGCGGATAGGTGAGCAGCCAGCAGGCGTGGGAGAGCGAGAACTGGGCGGCGAACGCGGCCGGCAGGTCGGCCTCGGCGGCCGAGCGGCGGATCAGCCGCCCACCCGGGGTGAGGACGGCGGAGCTGCCCGCGCCGACGAGGGCCCACGCGGCGAGCAGCGCCGGCCACGTCCCCGCCCCGGCCGGCGCGGCGGCGATCGCGCTGGTGGCGGCGAGCACCGCCGGCAGGGCGAAGGCGGCGGGCAGCATCACCGCGCGCTCGCCGACCCGGCCCAGCAGGCGGGGCAGCAGCAGCGCGGCGAGCATCGAGCCGACACCGTAGGCGCCGAGGGCGAGCGAGACGGCCCCGGCAGTCCGGTGGAAGTGGTCGCGGACGAGGTTGACGGTGTCGACGAACACGACGGCCCCGGCGGCGGCGACCGCGAGGTCGAGGGCGAGCAGCGCGCGCAGCCGGGGCGTGGCCCGGAACAGACGGGTGCCGAAGGCCGACCTGGCGCGGATGCCCCCGGTGCGCCCGAGCGGGGCGGGCTTGGGCAGGGCAGCCGAGACGACCAGCGCGGCGGAGGCGAGGAAGCCGACCGTCGTCCCGGCGAACAGCCAGTCGTACGAGACGATCGAGAGCAGGAGCGCGGCGAGCGCCGGGCTGAACAGCGACTCCAGGTCGTACGCCAGCCGGGACAGCGACAGCGCGTCGGTGTAGTCGCGCTCGGCGGGCAGCACGTCCGGGATGACGGCCTGGAAGGTCGGGGTGAAGGCGGCCGAGGCCGCCTGGAGCAGGAAGACCAGCAGGTAGACCTGCCAGACCCGGTCGACGAACGGCAGGGTGAGCGCCACCCCGGCCCGGGTGAGGTCCATCCCGACCAGCAGGGCCCGCCGGGGCACCCGCCCGGCGAGCGCACCGGCGACCGGGGCGATGGTCACGTAGGCGACCATCTTGATCGCCAGCGCCGTGCCGAGCACCGCCGAGGCGTCGCTCCCCGCGATCCGGTACGCCAGCAGGGACAGCGCGACGGTGGCCAGGCCGGTGCCGACGAGGGCGACGACCTGGGCGGTGAAGAGGTGGCGATAGGTGCGGTTGCGCAGTACGGACAGCATGGGCCCCGTCCCGATCCGCAGTGGCGTGGTCGGCCCATTCTATTCAATGTGTGCGTACCTGTGCACCTATGAAGGGCGCCGCCCCCAGCCCGGCCCGGCGGGGAGCGGCAGGCGCGGGGACGCGTCAGTCGTGCGGCGGCAGGTGCCCGATCTGGTGGTCGGCGACGTTCAGCGCCTCGTCGACCAGCCGGCGCAGGTGCCCGTGGTGCAGCGAGTACACCACCCGCCGTCCTTCCTTGCGGGTGGCGACCAGCCCCGCGAGGCGCAGCTTGGCCAGGTGCTGGCTGACCGACGGCCGGGCGGCGCCGGTGGCCTCCGTCAGGGTGGTGACGTCCGCCTCGCCCCGCCCGAGCCGCTCCAGCAGCGCGAGCCGGGTGCGGTCGGCCAGCAGCGCCAGGACGGACGCCGCGACGTCCAGGCGCTCCCCGGCCCGCTGCTGCGAGCGGTGCGCATCTGCCAGATCGGTGCCGGTGCTCATCCGCCTATCGTAGGCCCCATCCGTGCGCACATGCTCACCCGTTGCGCCCCGTCAGGAGGCGCGGTCGCCCCCACGGCGAGCGGGTGATGTCCGTCGAGGTCACCGGCCGCACCGCGCGGTCGGTGACCTCGGTGTTCTCCCGGCGGGCCGTCGGTTCACCAGGGCCATGGGTTCACCAGGGCCGTCAGTTCACCAGGGCGGGGGAGAAGTAGTCGCGCAGCCGGGCGATCCTGCCGTCGCGGACGCGGAAGATCTGGACCAGCGAGACGACGGCGTCCTCGCCGTCGCCGTCGCCATCGCCGTCCCCGTCGTCGAAGGCCGTGTCGATCTCGGCGATGAACACCTCCGGGTCGGCGGTGGTGTGCAGCACATACCGGGACTTCTGGAGGTTCGGCGTCCGCTTCTCCGCCGGCTGGGACGCGTAGTACGCGGCCATCGCCGTGCGGATCGCCTCGCGGCCCTCGATGCGCCGGGGGAGGGAGGTGCCGTCGGGCAGCAGCGGTGCCTCGAAGACGCCGTCCTCGGTGAAGAGCTCGGCGAGGGCGTCGGCGTCGCGGGTCAGCGGTCCGGCGTGGACGTAGCGCTGGAAGATCTCCTGCGGGGTCGGGGACATGACGGCCTCCCTGGCTGGGGCGCGGAGCGGGATCGGTGCGAACGGCTCATCCCATCACACGGCGGCACCCGGTCGGCGGGGTTCCGCGAGACCCGCCGCCCCGGCGCCGCCGTGCCGGATCGGAGCTCCGCGCACCGCTCGGAGCGCGGGCCGGTGACGGTGCCGGCGCGGCCGGCGTCGCGCGGAGGCGTCGGGTGGAGAGGCGAGCGAGGACGGGACGGGCGCCTCGGCCCGGTTGAGCAGGACGTCGAAGGAGTTCTCCACCGCCGTCGCCGGTGCCGGACGGTGGACTGTCAGTCAGATGACCGATGCGGCGCGGCCCGCCGCGCTGACAACCTCTGCGTCGAGCGGCTCCGCGCCCGCCGGGCCACCACGGCCCGTGCGGGTTCGTCGTAGGACCGGGGCCCCACCACGCGATCGCTCCGAAGCCACGCTCACGCGGGCTCACGGAGGAGAAGGGCAGCAGACATGACCGCACGACCCCCCACGCCACCGCACCGCCGCAGGGCCTCGCGGACCGCCACCCTGATGGCCGTCCTCCTCACCGCGCTGGCCGCCGTCTTCGCGAGCACCGCCCCGGCCGGCGCGGTCACGCCCTGGCAGGAGGCGGACCACAACGCCAGCACTTCCGACTCCCCGGCGATGGCGTACTACCGGGGGAGCAACGTCGAGGCCATCCGCGGCCTGGACAACGCCCTCTGGTTCAACGTCGACGGTGCCGGGTTCAACCACATCGGCGGCGTCACCTACGCCGCGCCCGCGATCACCGTGTACCGCGGGGAGCTCTGGGTCTGGCACACCGGGCAGAACGGCGACATCTGGGGCCAGAACCTCGCCAACCCCGATGAGCCCAACCACCGGCGCTGGTACTGGAACCGGCCCATCCAGTTCAGCACCCAGAACGTCGGCGGCTCCGGTTCGGCGGGCCGCGCGACCCTGGGCCCGGCCGTCGCGGCCTCCCCGGAGCTGCTGCACTTCATCGTCGTCGGCGCCAACGAGCGCATCTACCACGCCACCATGGGCGTCAACCGGAACTTCAGCCGCTGGTCCGAAGTGCCGGGCGGCGCCCGCACCGAGTCCGGCGCCGGCGCCTCGACCTCGCCCGACAACCGCCTGACCGTCGTCCACCGCGGCACCGACAACCGGATCTACCGCCAGGGCCTGAACTTCCAGTACTGGCAGTGGGACAACAACTGGCAGCAGATCAGGAACACCAACACCAACGCTGCGCCGTCGGTCGCCTACAACGGCCGCGACGGCCTGATGGTCCACGCCTGGCGGGACGCCAACACCGGCCAGATCCTGACCGCCGAGAGCCTGACCTACGCGGCCGAGGCGACGGCCCCGCAGGGCGTGCCCCGAGGCAACAACGTCACCAGCCCGTCGGCCCCGCGCGTCGACTCCGAGCCCGGCGGTGTCGGCATGACCATCCGGGGCGGCAACTTCTACGACGTCCAGGGCCACTACTTCCGGAACAACGTCATCTACAACATCCACAACTACTACGGCTGAAGCCGACCCCGGAAGCCGCGCCGCCCCCTCCCGTCCACCGACCCGAGGGGGCGGCTGCCGTGCGATCGGTGCCCACCGGCCGGCAGCCCTGCGCGACGGTCTCCGTCGACCACGTCCGCGGGGTTTCCGCTGTGCGCCGCCGGGTAGCCGGAGGGGTCCGGGAGGCTCCCTCCGTCGGTGACCACGGACGGCCCCGCACGGAGTCGGCAGCCGCGGCGCGCGCTACGCACGGAGGAGTACCGATGATGGACGACATCCCGCAGGGAGGTGCCGGCGGCGTCCCGCTGCACCACGACACGGAGCAGCAGGACACGGGCCGGCACGACACGGGCCGGCCCGAGGAACGGAAGCCGGCTGAGCGGCCGGAGGCGGAGGCCGACACCGTGAAGACGGTCAGGGCGGGCACACCGGTCGCCGAGCAGAAGACGCCGCAGGAGCCCGACGAAACCGTCGAGGGCTGACGCCCGTCCCCCGGGGAAGCCGACATCCATGCCCTTCCGACATCCCGCCGAGCGTGCGACCGCCGGCCGCGGGCGCTTCGAAAACGTGGCCGAGCACGCCTCGAACCTCACCAGCTCACCGGCGTTCTTCCTGCTGTGCCTGCTGCTGGTCGGCGCCTTCGTGGCCGTCCATGCCGCAGGCCTGGCGCTCGGGTGGCAGCTGCTGGTCGGCGACCTGATGACGGCCGTCACGCTGCTGCTGCTCGCCCTGCTGAAGAACCCCGAACGGCGCGCCGAACACGCCATCCAGCGCAAGCTCGACGCCATCGCCGCCGCCCTGCTGGAGCAGCGCAGCGGGCACACCGACAAGGCGGTCGAGTCCCTGGAGGAGGCGATCCGCCTGGAGGAGGAGAACTGACCCGCCCGCCCCGCCGCTGACCGGCGTTCGCCGACCAGGAGGCGGGGCGGGGCGGGGGTCAGTCGACGTGCTCGTGCAGGCCGGCCCGGGCGAAGTGCAGGAAGTCGGCGACGGTGAGCGCGGTGAGGCACGAGCAGGCCAGTCCGGTCGCCCCGGGGGCGAACACCCGAGCACCGGTGACCGCGGTGGCGACCCACAGGCCGACGCAGAACGGGCAGGTGACGAGTTCGCCGACCGCACGGCGTACTCCCGCGCCCCGCACCTCCTCCTCCAGTTCGGCAGGGGCCTCCTGGCCGCGGAAGCGGGTGAAGGGCAGCCGGAACGGGCTGGTGACGGGATCCTTGGCGAGGACGCGGGAGAGCCGGTGGACGGCGCCCGCCGTCAGCAGGACGTCCCACGGCCCCGGCGCGGGGAGCGGTCGGCCGCTGCGCCGTACGACGGCGGTGAGGGCCGAGACCCCGCCGGCGTACGCGGCCATGACGGCGACGTAGCCGCCGATCGGCCGGTCACCGCCGGGGTCGTAAGCCTCGCGTTCCCGGCGCAGGGCAGCTCCGAGGCGCTGGACCACCGACCGGCCCGTGCCGGCACCGGTCACCATCGGTACCAGCGGGCGCGGCGGTTGCGACCTCCCCCGGCGACGACGAATCCGAGGACCCAGACCACCAGGACGGCCAGGGCGACCCACCACAGGACGTGGATGGCGAAGCCGGCGCCGCCCAGGACCAGGGCCAGCAGCAGAACGAGGGCGAGTATCAGCATGGGACGGCTCCCTAGTGGAAGGGCGTCCGGACACGGCGGGTGCCCGGCTCGGTGCCGCACTCCGTTCGTGGAGGCGGATGGTACGACGGCGTGTGCCCGGTGTCGGGGTGTCCACGCCCGTGGCGAGGGGTTTCGTGCGGTGCGGTGCGGTGCGTTGCGGAGCGGTGCGGTGCCGGGGGTGCGGAGCGGCGGGGCGGGTCAGTCGGGAGAGAGGAGCGGGCCGAGCGGGCCGAGATCGATGTTGAGGTCGTCAGGGGTCAGGCCGAAGTGCTCGCGCAGGTCGTCGATGCGCTGTTCCAGGGCCATCAGGGTCAGGCCCAGGGCCTCGATCCGGTCGTCGTCGAGGTCTCCCTGCTCGATGCGGCGCAGGGCTTGGCGCTCCATCAGCTGGTGCACGAGCTCGACCAGCGCCAGGACCAGACAGGTGAGGTCGCGGGCGACGCTCTCGGGCTCCAGCGGCACGCGCCGGTTGCCCGTCGAGTGCCGTGCCGCCGCGCGTGGCGGGGGATCGGGTGGTCTCACGTCGGCCCTCCCTCCTCGGCACCCGGGGTGCCGGGGTCGAGGGCGGCCCGCACGGAGGCGATCATGGCGCGCAGGCTGATGCGGACCAGGTCGACGTCGGCGATGGAGAGCGTGATCTCACCCGCGATCACCACGCCGCCGGCCAGGAGGCGGTCGAGCAGGTCGACCAGCGCCACGTTCCGCTCGGGCCCGGCGGGCGGGAGGCCGGACGACGCGGACGGCGAGGACGGCGCGGCCGGCGAGAGGTCGGGCCAGGTGGCGGAGGGCGGGGGACGGGCGGTCATCGCGGCTCCTCCTCCCGGGGCGTGGTGGTGAAGGAGTAGGGCGGCCAGGGGCCCGTCGTCTCCAGGCGCAGGCCGGGGAAGCGGGCGGACAGCGCCTCGACGGCCTCGTGGAAGCCCGCCGTACGGGACTGCTCGACGAGGTAGGCGCCGTTGAGGACCATCTGCTCGGCGCGGTCGGTCGCCTCGGGCGGCCGGAGCGGGTGGTGCACCGCCTCGACGGCCGTCCGCGCGAGCGCGGCGTGGACGTGCACGGCGTCGGCGGCGGCCTGGTGGAGGGCCTGTTCCTGCAGGCGGCGGTGGGCCTGGCGGCGCAGCAGGTACGCCGTGCCCGGGCGGGCCGCGGGATCCGGTGGCGGGCCCCCACGGCCCTCACGGCCGCCGCCCCCGTCCCCGTCCCCGCCCCCGGCGCCGGTGCTCCCGGGTTCGGTACTCCCGGGTTCGGTACTCCCGGCGTCGGCGTTCGCGGCTCCGGCACCTGCGGCGTCGGTACCCACACCGTCGGTCCCCACGCCTCCGGTAGCCGCGGCGTCGGTACCTCGGGCGTCGGCACCCGCCGCGGAGGCACCGGCCGGTGGACCGGCCTGCGCGAGGTAGGCCTTGACGCCCCATTCGACGCGGTCGGCCGTGCGCCGGAGCGAGGCCAGCAGTTCGTCGCGGTGTTCGTCGAGCATGGCGGCGGCCCGCCGGTCGTCGCGGTAGAGGGTGGCGAAGCGCAGCGGCAGCACCGGGGCGGTGCGGGCGAGGGTGTCCACGACGTGGTGGTGCGCGCGGACGGCGCGCTCCAGCCAGGCCGCGTCCTCCAGTCGCGCCCGTAGGGGCTCCTCGTCGAAGTCCGTGCGGGGCACCGCGCCGGCCAGCGCGCTCAGCCCGGTCGCGGCTACGACGTGCAGCGCTTCGCCGGCCACACCGGTCAGGCCGGGCGGCACGGGGTGGTCGGCGCCGGTGACGGTGACGGCGTAGAGCCAGGTGTAGGTGGGCGGTCGGGTGCTCATGAGGGGTCACTCCGGGAGGTCCGCCGGGTGCGGGGGGTCTTGCGGACCGGCGGGGGGTCCGTCGCCTCGTCCGGTTCCGGCTCCACCGCGTGCTCTCCTTCGGCGGTCTCCCCACGGCCGGGCAGGCCGCGGGCGGCTTCGAGCCGGCCGAGGCGCTCCCGCAGGAGCCGGTTCTCGGCGGCGAGGTCGCGCTGGCCGGAGGAGAGGCTCGGGTCGTGCTCCCACCAGTCGATGCCCATCTCGCGGGCCCGGTCGACGGAGGCGATGAGCAGACGGATCTTGATCGTGAGCAGCTCGATGTCGAGGAGGTTGATCCGGATGTCCCCGGCGATGACGATGCCCTTGTCCAGGACGCGTTCGAGCAGATCGGCCAGGTTCGCGGACTGCGGCGCCGCGGACGTCCTCGGCAGGTGTGACAGCGGGCCGGCACCGCCGTATCCGCTCAACTCGGTCATGACAGCTCCTCGTTGGCCCGTCCCCGGTGGTACCGGCGGTTCCGCCGGTAGGAGACGAGTTCGCCGTCCGCGTCCAGTACGACCCGGTACTCGGCCAGGATGTCGGTCGAGTCGGGAATGCGACGCGCCTCCAGGATCTCCACCCCCACCTGCCAGCCGTCCTCGGTGCGCTCCAGCGACGTGACGCCCTCCGCGCTGCGCCCGGTCAGCTCCTGGACGCAGTCGGCCGCTCGCGCGGCTGCGCCGCGGGCGGTCAGCCGTTCAGGCTCGGTCCGGCGGGTTCCGGAACTCGCTCGGGGCCGGGGCTCGGCCGAGGGCTCGTCCGCCTCCGAGGGTTCGGGGCGGCGACGGCGCGCGGTGCGCGGTGGTGGATCGGGCGGGCGACGGCGACGCGGAGCCGGAGCCTCGTCCTCCTGGTCGGGCGGCGGCGGTGGACGCCGCCGGGGCCGGTCGGGGTCGGCGCGGGCCGTGGTGCGGCGCGGCGGGCGCTCGTCGGCGTCCCGCGACGGTGCCGGACGGCGGGGGCGCTGCTCGTGTTCGGGCACGGCCCTACACCTCCAGCCCCCCGGCGGGGCCCTTGGCCTGCCACAGGCGCCGGACGAGTTCCTCCTCCTGCGCCGCGGCATCCTCGTCGCTGATCGCGCCGCTCGCACGGGCGGCTTCCACCTCCGCCAGCCGGGCGCGGATGACGGCGGGGTCGGTCAGCTCCCGACGGGCCTGCTCGGAGAGCCGCTCCGCCACCCAGATGACTCCGCGCACGGGGGCCAGCGGAAGGGTGAACAGCCCGCTGATCAGGCCCATGGCGAGCCTCCCTGTTCCGTCGGCACGGTTTCGGACGCGGCCGGTCGGCCGTCGGCCACCGCGTCGGAGACGAAGTCGTACGGGGCGAGCGGGCCGAGCAGCCGCATCGTGGTGCGCTCGGCCCAGTCCCTGGCCAACTCCTCGGCGGCCGCCTCGAACGCGGTCCAGCGGGGCTTGGCGACGAGGAAGGAGGCGCTGACCGCCTGGTCACCGGCCGCGTCGGCGGCCGGCGCCGCGCGGACCGCGACGGCGAGCGGAGACAGGCGTTCCAAGGCGTCCGCGGTGTCGGACTCGCGGCGGGCGGCGATCTCGCCCGCGATCAACTCGCCGAGCCGCACCCGCTGGTAGTAGGCGGCCTCCTCGGGGAGAGCCGCCACCTCCTCGCGCAGTCCGGCGATGTCCTCGCGGTCGGCCAGCACGTCCCGCAGCACACGCTCCTGCCGGTAGGTGGCGCGCAAGGTGAACTGGGCGGTGTCGCGCAGCTCCTGCAGCGCGCCCAGGAACGCCTCCTCGTTCGGGGCGAGCAGTTCGTCGGTGACGGCTTCCGCGTCGCGGACCACCGCGCCGAAGCGCAGCGGCAGCACGGCGCCGCGGGCGGCCAGGGTGTCCAGTACCCGGGCGTGGCCGCGGAGGTCGGCCGCCGTGCCCAGCGGGCCGTCGACCACCACCTCGCTGACGAGCGCCGCGAGGCCCCGGTGCCGCAGCGGCCTCACCGGGGCGGGCGGGTCGCCGATCCCTTCCAGCCCCGAGGTGTCGGCGTCCGCCGTCACGATCCCGTACACGTAGCAGGCGCGCTCCTCGGTGGGCGTACGGCCGTTCATCACTCACGCTCCCTGTGCTGGGTGCGTGAGCGGGAGCGGGGGCGCTGCCGGGGCTCGGGCTCGTCCTCCTCCTCGTCGTCCCCCCTGACCCGGTCGATCACGTCGCTCACCGACTCCTTGACGCCTTCGAGCGCGCCCTTCGTCTTGTGCCGTGCGCCGCCCCGGGTCATGTCCTGCATCAGTTCGGGCAGGCCCTCGCTCTTGTCCTCCTTCAGGTCCAGACGGTTGACCGCCTCGGCGAACCGCAGGTACGTGTCGACGCTCGCGACGACGATGCGCGCGTCGATGGTCAGCAGCTCGATGCCGACCAGGGAGACGCGGAGGTAGATGTCGATGACCAGGCCCTTGTCGAGGATCAGGTCGATGACGTCGACCAGACCGCTCGACGAGGGGCGGTCGAGGTAGTGGCCGGTGTGCGGGGCGACGGTCATGACGGCTCACCGCACCCGTGCCGGTACGCGCCTGCGGGACCGCCGGCCGGTCCGTTCGCCGTCGGGCGACGGGCCGGGCTCCTGGTCGTCCTCGTCCTCGGCGTCGTCCTCCTCGTAGGCGTCCTCGTCCTCGTACTCGTCGGCGCCGTCCTCGTCGCCCTCGTCGTACTCCTCGGGTTCCTCTTCCTCGTCGTAGTCCTGGGGCTCTTCCTCGTCCTCGTACGCGTCCTCGTCCTCGGAGCCATCGTCGGGCTCCTCCTCATCGTCGTCGTACTCGTCCTCCGGCGGTTCGTCCTCCCAGTCCTCGTCCTCGTCTTCGTCCGTGGGTTCGGATTCGTCCTCGTCGTAGGCCTCGTCGTCGGCCTCGGACTCCTCGTCGTCCTGCGGTTCCTCGTCGGCCTCGTCAGCCTCGTCGTTCTCCCCGTTCTCGTCGTCCGGCTCGTTCCGCTCCTCGTCCTCGTCGTACTCCTCGTCGGCGCGCTCCTCTTCCAGGGCGTCCTCGTGGGAGCGGACGACGTCGCCGTCGCGGATCTCCCCGCGCCAGCCCTCGACCGAGTCCGGGTCGAGGATGGTGTGGGTCATGACGTGGCGGCGGAAGTGCTTGAGTTCCAGGCGTGTCCGCCGTCCCTGGGCCCGCCAGATGTTGCCCACGCGCTCGAAGAGGCCTTGCGGGTGGTACTCCAGTACGAGGAGGATCCTGGTCAGGTTCGGCGCCAGCTCGTGGAAGGTGACCGTGCCGTCGACATGGCCCTTCTCGCCCTTGGAGCGCCAGACGATCAACTCGTCCGGCACCTGCTCGATGATCGTCGACTCCCAACGGCGGTGGGACAGGAAGATCCCGGCCTTCCAGGAGATCTTCTGGTCGGACTCCTGCTCGACGTTCTCCAGCCGTTTGGTGAAGCGGGGGAAGTCCTGGAACTGGGTCCACTGGTTGTAGGCCACCCGGACGGGCACCCCGACGTCGATCTCCTCGACGATGTTGGTGAGCTTGAGCTTCCCGCCCTTTCCGCCCTTTCCGCCGCCACCCCCGGTGAGCTTGTTGCCGACCACCTGTTTCAACCCTGCGGCGCCGGCCCCCAGCAGCATCCGCATCGGAGACGGCCCTCCGCCGTCACCGCCATCGCTGCCGCCGTCACCGCCGCCGCCCAGCAGACTGCCGCCGTTCTCCGCGAAGTCGGTCAGGCGACCGGTGAGGTCGGTGACCTTGTCGCTCACCGCCGCCACGGCCCGTTCCCCCGCGGCGGCCGCGAACTCGCGCGCCTGCTGCATCAGCTCGTCGGTGGGAAGGGCCTCAAGGACGTCCCCCAGTCCCGTCGAGCCCTGGTCCTTCTTGGTCTGCTCAGCCATCGTCGTCACCCCTTCTTGCGCGCCGACGAGGCACGGGTGTTCGTGGTCTTGCGCGCCGCGGGGGCACTGGCCTTCTTCGCCGTCGACGCCGTGGTGCGCTTGCGCGCGGACGTCGAGGAAGCCGCCGTCTTGCGGGGCGCGGCCGAAGCCGTCTTCTTCGCGGCCGTCGTCTTGCGCGGGGAGGCGGCCTTCTTCGCGGGAGCCTTCGACTCCTCGGACTTGCCGCTCGGCCGCCGCGAGGAGGCCGTGCTCTTCCGGGTGGTGCCGCCGCTACCGGCCGCACGGGAACGTGACGGCGCGGCCTTCTTGGTCGAGGACGCGGACGGTTTGGTCGAGGACGCGGACGCCCGCGGCTTGCTCGCCGCCGGGGTCGAGCGGCGCGTGGACGAGGTCTTCGAGCGGGACGCGGTCTGCCGGGAGCGGGACGGCCGTGGTTTCTCCTCGGCCTCGTCGCCGTTGCCCTCCTGGTCCTGGTCCTGGTCCTGGTCGCGGTCCTGGTCGCGGTCCTCCTGGTCCTCCTGGTCCCGGTCCTCCCGGGACTCCTCCTCGGACGGATCCTCGGCCTGCTCCTCCGATTCGTCCCCGCGGCGTTCGGTCCCCGCCCGCAGGTCCTCGGTCCGCTGCTGCAACTGGTCGGTCAGCGCGCTGACCCGGTTGCTCGCCGCGGCGATCGCGGCCTTCTTCCCGGCTTTGGCGAGTTCGCCGCGCACGTCGCCGGCCAGTTTGCGAAGCTGGGGCGACGATTCCAGTACGTCACCGAGGAGCACCCCGGGGTTGGTGCTCAGACGTTTCCCCGCCGCCATGCCCGCGAGAGCCAGCGCCCATCGGGCCTTGTGCAGGCGCCCGAGGAGGTAGCCCCCGCCGAGAGCGACGGCAAGCTTGGCGTTGTTCATGGTCGATGTCCCTGGCAGAGTCCCTGAACGGCCCCGGCCCTCTCCCGCAGGAGAGCCGCTCCTCGGCCCCGCTGCCTACCCCCGCCCGGCCCGGACAAACGGAGAGTCACTGTTTTTTGGTCCGGCCGGACTGCGCTCGTCGTCGAACTCCTCTGGTCCGGGCTGTTGTTGGATCACACGGACGACTCCGACGATGTCCCGTGGCGACAGAGAGTCATCCGTCGGTGGCTCCATGTCGGACTGTCGCCCGCGGCGGGGTCCGCACCCGCCGGCCCGTCGACTCGGCGCGGGTCGTCACCTCCGGAAGGGCGGTCGGACGCTTGACCGCCCGGGCCGCCGGCGCCGGCGGCCCGACTGCCGCCGGGAAACCGATTTCGCGTTCGGGCCGTCATCGCCTAAGCTGATCTCACCGACGCGGGGTGGAGCAGCTCGGTAGCTCGCTGGGCTCATAACCCAGAGGTCGCAGGTTCAAATCCTGTCCCCGCTACTGTTGGAGCCGGGGTCGACGCGTGAAGCGCGTCGGCCCCGGCTCTTTTCGGTTTCCGGCCTCGGAGGAGCCCGGGCGCACCCGCCCCGGCCGTCCGTCCCTCGCCGCGGGATGTCCGCATTCCCCGATGTCCGCATTCCCCGCGGGGTTCCTCCGTTCGGAATGCGCGGGCCGTTTCCGGCGGGGGTCGAGGAGGGGTCGAGGGGTCCTGGAAAGAACTTCCGGGCCGGGGTGGGGTGTGTTGTGGTGGGTGGCGGCGGGCCTCGGCCGCGCATGCGAGGGATGCCGTGGGTGGGCGGAGCGCCGCAGGTGAACGGCGGTGTAGACGCTCGCGCATGGAGCTGAGTGTGGAGGCTATGGTTCGCCGGCTCGGGGTGGCATTGACTGGTGGACATGAGGACGGAGGCGAAGGGGCCGCGGGCTCCGGGGTTCGTCCGTCCGGTCCGGTTGGTTCCTGCTTCGGGTGAGGGTGGTCGTGATGGCTGGTGTGGTGGATCTGGCGGCGGATGCCGGTGTGGTGCTGGTGGTCGGCGGGACGGGGAAGACGGGTCGGCGGGTGGCGGAGCGGTTGGCGGCTCGTGGATATCGGGTGCGGGTGGGGTCGCGGTCGGGTGCGGTGCCGTTCGACTGGAATGACGAGGGGGCGTTGGAGGGGGTGAGTGCGGCGTATCTGACGTACTACCCGGATCTGGCGTTTCCGGGTGCGGTGGAGGCGGTGGGGGCGTTCTCGCGGTTGGCGGCGGCGCGTGGGGTGGTGCGGTTGGTGTTGTTGTCGGGGCGTGGTGAGGAGGCGGCGGAGGCGGGGGAGAAGGCGGTGATGGGGTCGGGGGCCGCGTGGACGGTGGTGCGGTGCGCGTGGTTCGACCAGAACTTCAGTGAGTCGTTCTTCCTGGGGCCGGTGCTGGCGGGGGAGTTGGCGTTGCCGGTGGGGGGTGCGGTGGAGCCGTTCGTGGACGTGGAGGACATCGCGGATGTGGTGGTGGCGGCGCTGACGGAGGCGGGGCACGCGGGGGAGGTGTACGAGGTGACGGGGCCGCGGTTGCTGTCGTTCGCGGATGTGGCGGGGGAGTTGTCGCGGGCGGTGGGTCGTGAGGTGCGGTTCGAGGCGGTGTCCGAGGAGGCGTACCGGGCGGTGTTGGTGGAGGCGGGGTTGCCGGGGGACTTCGCGGAGTTGTTCTCGGTGATCCTGGACGGTCGTAACGCGTCGTTGGGTGACGGGGTGCGGCGGGCGTTGGGGCGTGAGGCGAGGGATTTCGCGGACTACGCGCGGGAGGCCGCGGCCACCGGCGTGTGGAACGCGTGAGCAGGCTCGTCCCGGAAGGCCGCGAGCGGCCGCCACCGGACGGGCGTCGGAACGGAATCTGAGCGGACACAGGAGGGTCTGGTCATGTCGGACGGCACAACGGTCTGGTCGAGCGAGCAGGGCATCGGCACACTGCCCGCCCATATCAAGGGCTTCGGTCTCATGCACGTGGCGATGCGCCGGGACGCGGCGCGGCTGAGCGCCGTCGCCGCGCGCGGCCCGTCCGGCTCCAGCGCCGGCCTGGCGGACTGGTTCGGGCGGCTGCGCGCGGTGATCGACTGGCACCACCACAGCGAGGACGAGATCCTCTGGCCGTACCTGCGCGGCCGGGTCGCCGGCTTCGACGGCAGCGGGGTCCTGGAGGAGGACCACGAGGCGCTGGACCGGTCGATGCGGCGGGTCGCGCGCGTGCTGGGCTCCGGCCTGCGCGCCGAACTGCCCGAGGCGGCCGCGGGGTTCGAGGCCCTGGTGCGCACGCACCTGGGGCACGAGGAGCCGGTGGTCTTCCCGGCACTGGCCGGCCTGCCGGTGGACGAGTACCTGCGGGTGGAGCGCCGGATCATCCAGAGCGCGCCGACCCAGGTGATGACCTACCTGCAGCCCTGGATGTTCGACGGCGCGGACGCGGCCGCCGTCCGGGCAGTGTCGGCGACCATCCCGGCCCCCGTGCGGCTGATCGGGCGCACGGTGCTGGAGCGGCGGTACCGGCGCGGGCTGGCGGCGGTGCTCTAGCGGGTCGGGCCGCAGGCGCGTACTCCCGGCACCGTCCGGCACCGCAACGCGGGGCAAGTGCCTTCCTGCGGGCGCGGGTTCCGGTTGTCGCGCTTCCGTTGCGCGGTGCACCGCACCGTGGGCGGTGTCGTGTGTACCACGTTCGTCGGCACCGCAGTCCGCGGGGCCGAGAGAGTAAAGGGGTCCTGAGATGCGTTCGGATCAGACCGCGGTTCCGCTGTCGTACTCCGCGCCGTCGGCCATCGGAGGTGTGGGGGTGGGGAGTTCGGTGCACGCCGTCGGACAGAACAAGGCGACCGGTCCGCTGCTGGTGGGCGCGACCATCGCGATGGGGCTGATGGCGGGGCTGTTCTTCGCCTTCGACGTGTCGGTCATGCCGGGTCTCGCGGCCAGTGACGACCGGACGTACGTGACGGCGATGCAGCACATCAACAAGTCGATCGAGAACGGGATGTTCGGCCTGGTCTTCGTCGGCGCCTTCGCGGCGACGGGTGTGGCGGCGTGGCTGCTGCACAAGGCGGGCCGGCGGCAGGCGGCGCTGTGGGCCGCGCTGGCGACGGCGCTGTACGTGGTGGCGCTGATCGTCACCATGGGTATCAACATCCCGCTCAACAACCAGCTGGCGGCGGCCGGTGACCCCTCCCAGATCCAGGACTTCGCGTCCGTACGGGCCCACTTCGCGGACAGCTGGGTGCCGGCCAACATGCTCCGCACCGCGCTGTGCACAGGCGGCCTGCTGGCGCTGACCCGCTCCCTGGTGCTGCACGGGCGCGCGAGCCGCTGAGGCCGGCTTCCGCGTCGAGCGCGGGTGCCCGTCCGCCCGGTGCGGACGGGTACCCGCGTGTGCGCGCCCGACCTCGTGGATCCGCCGCGCCCGTCCGGCCGTTGGAGCGGGCGCCGCCGCTGGGGCAGGGCATGGGGCCGGAGGGCGGCGGGGGCGGCGGCCCCCGCTGTCGGGCGGACCGCGGCACGGGGCCGGGTGCGCCGGAGCGTGCGCCGGTGCGCCGGGTCGGTGCGTTCACCCAAGTCGCAGGATGAGACAGCGAGTTGGCGCTGGCGAGGGATGTGGTGGAGCATGGGCGGGCCCGGTCTGTTGCGGCGCCCTTGCGCCGCGGCCGTGGTGCCGTACGCGTGCGGGGGGAGGAGGCGGGTCCGGTGGGTCCGGTGGATCGTCCGTTTCTGGTCCGGGGGAAGGCGGTACCCCTGGCCAGGTACCTGGCCGAGGAGGACATCGAGGGTCTGGTGGCCTGCTCGTGCATAGGGAACGAGGTGAGCATCGACCTCGCGGACACCCGGATCCTGGTGAGCCTGGTCGACGTCGCCGACGTGGTGAGGCTCAACTTCGACATGGTCCAGGACGGCCCGGCCAAGCCCCGCTCCTGGTCGCGCCGGCTGCCCGCCGGCACCGGTCCGCGCGAGATCGCGGCCCGGATCGCGCTGGACGTCCGCACCCTGGAGCGCGAACTGGCCCCGCTGCGACGCCGCCCGCCCGGGCTGCCGGAACAGCGCCGACCGGGCTGAGCGCCGCCCTCGTAGAGTGGCGGCGTGGACAACGACCGACCCCGCGCCGACCACGGTCCGGGCGATGCCGCGCCCGCCGACGACCCCTTCGCCGACGGACGCGCCATGCTCTGGCTCCTGGACGGCTTCGACGCGCAGGGCGAGCTGCGCTACTCCCGCGAGCTGGACCGGGAGGAGTTCCTGCTGGTCCGCCCCCTCTTCCAGGGCGCTCCCGAGGTCCGGCTCGGCGAGGACGTCTGGATGGTGGCGGGCGACTACCGCGTCCCGCCCCGGCTCCTCGCGCCGCTGGGCGAACTGCTCGGCCCGCCGGCCCCGTTGGACGGCCTGGACCACTTCATCGGCGCCCGGCAGGACTTCCCCGACGGGCGGGAGGGCTGACGGGCCCGACGGCCTGATCCGGCGGCCCTTGTTCCACTTTCGCAGCGGACCCTAGTCGGCGACGACCGCCGTGTTCTGGCAGGCGGTCAGCAGCCAGCGGCCGTCGGCTTGCTTCGATATCACGTACAGCGGGGCGCCCTCGCTCTCCTCGCCCGGGGCCAGGTAACGCTGACGGACCTTGACTGCCGCGACGTCGGGGCGGATGAAGAGCGCGTGGACCACCTCGTAGGTGACCTTGCCGTCCCAGCTTGCCGCGGGGAGGACCTCGCGGGTGAACTCCGAGATCGCGTCGAGGCCGATGAGGACCTTGCCGTGGGCCGTCGTCCAGATCGCGTCCCGGTGGAAGAGGCTGAGGAACTCTTCGGGGTCCTTGTTCTGCTGGGAGTGCATGACGGTCGCGACGAGCTGGTTGATCGCCTCGATGTCCGCCGCGTGGGATGTGGATTCCGTGGTCATGTGGATCATCGTCACACCTCAAGCGTGCTTGAGGTCAAGCATGTGATCCCAGGGCGGTATGAGGCTGACCGGACACTTGGCGCGGTTCCGGCACAAGCTGCCCGGGGAATACGGGCCCAGGGCGACGAGCCGGGCACGAGACACTCTCTGTGATCGGCCGGACGTCCTGGCCCGATGACGGGGCCGGTCCCGCCGCCCGCCTTCCAGGAGTGGAAGCTGCGGTCTCTGCCCGGGCGGACGAGCTCAACGCCCACATCGCTCGGTTCCTCGAACGTACGGGTAGGCTCGTAGGTATGGGAATTGATTGGGAGAACATACTCGGCGCAAGTGGTAACGGCCTCGCTGATGCCTACGACAGAGCGGTCTCCGCGGCCACCTACGGCGATGACCCGGTGGAGGACCGTCGGCCGCTCCCAGTCGGCGAAGAGCACGACGGCACAGACGGTTTGCGCTGAACCGACGGCGAAGCGCCCCGGCAAGCCGGGGCGCTTCGCCGTCGGTTCAGGGGTCGCTCAAGAGGCGTCCGGGCTCAACTCTGCGATTCCACCGCCGCCTTCACCGAACTCGTCATCCCCGGCAGCAGCACAGGTGACGGCCGGCACTACGGCACGGGGTGCTGCTGCCCGAGCACCGAGGTCACGGCCTCGGTCGAGTGATGAAGGCCGCGTCGATCCGACAGGCCCACAGGGACTATCCAGACCTCGGTGACGTCCTGACCGACACCGCTGACGGCAACGCGCGCATGCGACGCGTCCACGAGGGTCTCGGCTACACACCCACGCACGCGACACCCCAGTCTCAGCTCGGCCTTCGGCAGAGAGCGGACGGGCCGGACCGGGACATCACCCGGCCCGGCCCGCCGGTGCTTTCGATGCACGCCTAGCGCGTAACCAGCCAGGACATTCCCGCGGTCAGGTTCGCGCGCAGTGCCGGGTCCGCTACGGCCGGGGTGGGATCGGTGGCGACGGCGATGAGCAGGTGCGGCAGGGCCTTGGGCCCGGTCAGCTTGAGGTCGCCGAGCTCCAGTGCGGTGCGGCCGGCGAGGTGGCGGAGCTCGCGACCGTCCAGGAACCAGCGCAGCCGGGTGCCGGGCACCGGCAGGTCGACGGTCAGGCGGTCGGCCGCGGTGAGCCGACTGCCGGCGGGGGTGGGGCTGGTGAGCGGGGTGGCGTGGCGGTAGAAGCCGGCGATCATCGCCTCGCGCCCGGGCAGGTTGAACTCGCGGCCGAGCGAGCGCATGATCGAGTTCTCGGTCGGCCGGTACAGCCCGGCGGGGTAGTAGCCACCGCCCTCGTACGCGCCGACCGTCCCGCCGTCCGGGGAGTTCTGGCCGAGCCAGCGCGACCACTTGGTGCCCTGCTGCCGCATCCGGTCGGCCGTCAGGGTGCTGATGTTGGCCTCGGCCGGCTCGTCACCCCGGTACGTCCCCTGGCCGTCGTACGCGTACTCGTCGGCGAGCTTGCCCAGCGAGTGCCCGGTCTCGTGCACCGCGATCTGCCCGGACTTGGCGTTCCCGCCCGCGACCGTGGCGATGCCCTCGTAGCCGAGCGGGGACTTGACGTCGTTGTAGCCGGCGCCGCCGTACTTGGCGCTGTTGGCGACCACCAGGACCAGGTCCGCCTGCGGCGCCTTGGCCGCGTACCGTTCGACCGCCTTCTCGTCCACGCAGAGCAGCCGCTCCACGCCGTCGCACCAGAAGTACGAGCCCAGCGCGGTGTGCCGTACCGTCGCCTGGTCCGGGTCCCCGGTCACCCCCGACTCCGGGGAAACCGCCGACACGGCCCAGACGTTGAACAGCCCGCGGTAGGTGGCGTACGGCTCGACGGCGGTCACCTCGCGCCACTTCTCGGCCGCGTCGGTGAGGAACTTCTGCTGCTCCTGCGCGGCGTAGCCGTCCCCGATCACCACCACGTCCAGCTTGGTCGCCGGGTCGCCGCCGCGGACCAGCGGCGTCACGTCGCCGTCGCCCTGCAGCGGGGCCAGGCCCTGGGCCGGTGCGGCGACGAAGGGGGAGGCGGCGGGGGCCTGGACGCGGGAGATGCCGCCGTCCTCGGCGAAGGCCTCCACCTGGCGGGTGGGCGGTGGTGCGGTGGTCGCGGCCGGGGCGCTCCAGGAGGGGGCGGCGCCGAGGAGGGCTGCGGCGAGGGTGGTGGTGAGCAGGGCGGTGGCGGTCCTGACGGGTATGCGGCGCACGGGCGTGGTCCTCCCCTGGTGAGCGGTCGGTGGCTGACCGGCTTCCTTCCCCTGACCGGGACCTGACAATCCGCCGGACCGCCCTGCACCGCTCCCCCCGGCTCGGTGGCCGCCGGTCGCGGCGACGGGCGACCGGCCGCGCCGCCGCCGATGTGACCGATCGCCACGGCCCGCGGATCAGTCGACCGCTCCGGCCGGCGTGGGCGGGGTGCCCTGCGGGTACCGGAGGGCCTCGGCTGCGCTGTACGAGGAGGTGAAGGTGAACGCGCGGGGGGACGGCCCGTGCGTCCGCAGGTCCGCGAGCCGCTCCAGCGCCTCGTCGACGGTCGGCAGGTGGCCGGCGGGAACCCACCAGAGGACCAGGTGTGCCTCGACGTGCCGTTCGAACCAGTCGCGGCGCCGCCGCATCGCCTCCAGGTGGCCGCTGCGGTAGGTGAAGTCCCACAGCGCCTCCTGGGTCTCCCACACCGACATGTTGACGATGACGTCCTCGCCCGCCGGGCGCAGGCCGGTCGCATCGGCCGCCCCCTCCTCGGCGAGCCGCCACACGAAGCCGGGGGCGTCGTCGGCGGCGGCGTTGACCGGGTCGAGCATGTCGACGAACGGGGCGATGCGCGGGTCGTCGAGGGGGAAGCGGAGCGTGGCGACGTTGAGCTGGGCGAGGTGGGCGGCAGGCGCGGTCGAGGTCATGGCCTCATCCCAGCACGGCTCGGTTTTCTATGTCAATCATCATTGCTTTTAGAGCTCTCGACCACCACGCAGCACTCTCCGGGCCGGGCGTCCATGCGAGCGCGGACGGGACCGTCCGCCCCGAGCAGGCCCTCCAGCAGTGCCAGGTTCATGCCGCAGACCAGCGGTGGGAAGCGTTCGGCGACCGCGTGGAACGGGCAGTTGCGCATGCGGACGACGCGCGCGCCCGCTCCGGCCGCCCCGTCGGCGCCTTCCACGTGCGGTTCGTACCCGCGGGCGGCGAGCAGTTCCACCGCCTCCGCCAGGCCGCCGCAGGGCGCGGCGGAGCCGCGCAGGGCCTCGCCCCGGCGGCGCGCGGCCGAGCGGAGCCCGTCGTCCAGCCCGGCCTGCTCGGCCGCCTCGGCGAGCAGCTCGGCCGCCGTGCGGTAGTCGCGGGCGGGCAGGGAGACCGACCGTTCGGCGCGCACCCGCGTGTACACCTTGGCGGGACGGCCGGCCCCCGGGCCCGAACGGCCCGTCAGCCGGCGGCTGCCGACCTCCAGCAGTCCGGCCTCGGCCAGCTTGTCCAGGTGGTGCGCGGCGAGCGTGCGCGCCACCCCGGCCGCCTCGGCGGCCTCGTTGCGGCCGACCTCGCGGCCCTGGGCCGCGACGTACTCGTACAGACGGCGCCGCACCGGATCCTGCAACGCCGCGATCGCCTCGATGTCTTCCATCCGGCCATTCTAGGAACAACGCACGTTCGAGATAGAAGGAAGCGCCTGGGGAGAGCCGGTTCCGGTGCCGTCCGGCCGCCCACGCCTCCGGCAGCCTCGCCTCAGCGGGCCGCGAGGCCGTCGAGGCCGTCGAGGACGGCCAGGGCGTCCTCGACCGAGCCGGCCGGGTCGGAGACCGGGTAGAGGACGCCCCGGACGGTGCGGTCGGCGTCGAGGACCAGGGTCAGCCGCTTGAGGCGCTCGGTGCCCGCGGCGCGGAAGGTGGGCAGCCGGAGGGCCGCGGCCAGTTCCAGCTCGGCGTCGGACAGCAGCGGGAACGGGATCCGGGCGTGCTCGCCGAACGCCGCGAGCTGGTCCGGGCGCTGGGTGCTGACGCCGTAGACGGCCGCGTTCCGGGCAGTGAACTCCGCCATCCGGTCCCGGTAGGTGCAGGATTCCAACGTGCAGCCGGCCGCGCCCGGGATCTCGCCCCAGCCGGGCGGATGGCCCGCGCCGCCCGGTGCGAAGGCGCCCGGGTAGCAGTAGAGCACCGTCCAGGCGCGGTCGGCCGCGACCGGGTCCGTCCGGTCCCCGGACGCGGCGGCGAGGTCCAGCGCGGGCAGGCGGCGGCCGACCAGCGCGGCCACCCGGCGGGCCTCGGCGGAGTCGGTGCCGCTGGTGCCGGAGAGCGTGCCGTCGCCGAGCACGTACCGGTCGCCCCAGTCCTGGAGGGCGACCAGGACGGGCAGCAGCGCGCGCCCGCGTTCCGTCAGGTGGTACTCGTAGCGCGGCGGATGCGGATGGTAGAGCCGCTTCTCCAGCACCTGGTCGGCGACCAGGGCCTTGAGGCGTTCGGTGAGCACCTTGCGGCTGATGCCGAGCGCGTTCTGCAGTTCGTCGAAGCGGTGCATGCCCCCGGCGACGTCCCTGATCAGGAGCAGCGTCCAGGTGTCCCCGACGACGGCCAGTGCCTGGGAGACGGCGCAGTCCGGGTCCGCCGCTTGATGGTGCCGCATGGTCGTCGATTATAGTGAGTTCCCAATAGGAACTCACTCATCCTCGGGGGCGGGCGTGGCAGAGGTGGCAGACGTGGTGACCAGCGCAGCGGAGGGCACGGCGGATACGGCGGAAGGGGTGAAAGCGGGGGAAGCGGGGGATACGGCGGAAGCGGCGCGACCGGACGGCGCGGGATTGTTCTGGCGCTACTGGACGGCGTCGACGGTCAGCCGGCTCGGCAGCCAGGTGACGACGGTCGCCCTGCCACTGATCGCCGTGGTCGCCCTGCACGCGTCGGCCCTCGAGGTCGGCCTGCTCACGGGCGCCTCCTTCGTCGCCTGGCTGCTGATCGGCCTGCCGGCCGGCGTCCTCGTCCAGCGTCTGCCGCTGCGCGGTCTGCAGGTCGCGATGGACCTGGTGCGCGCCGCCGCCGTCGCCTCGGTACCGCTCGTGGCCGCCCTCGGCGTGCTGGGCATGCCGCAACTCGTGGCGGTGGCGCTGGTGGTCGGCCTCGCCAACGTCGTCTTCGACGTCGGCAACTCCGCCTTCCTGCCCGCCGTCGTCCCCAAGGAACAGCTCACCTCCCGCAACAGCCTGGACTCCGCGAGCCACGCGGCGACGGACCTCGCGGGGCCGTCCCTGGGCGGCGCTCTCGTCCAACTCCTCGGGGGCGCCGGGTCGATGCTGCTGGACACGGCCAGCTACCTGGTCTCCGCGGCGCTGCTGCGCAGCCTGCCGCGCGGCGAGCGGACGCCGGGCCGCCACGAGGACGACCACGGCATGCGCCGACAGATCCGCGAGGGCTGGCGGTTCGTCGCCCGGCACCCGCTGATCCGGCCGTGCGTCGCCTCGGCCACCGCCGTCAACTTCGTCTGCGGCGGACTGATGACCCTCACCCCGGTGTTCCTGGTCCGCACCCTCCACGCGCCGGTTGCCGCGGTCGGCGCCCTGATGGCCACCGGCGGCCTCGGCAGCCTGCTCGGCGCCGCCCTCACCCCCCGCGTCGTCGCCCGGGTCGGCAGCGCCGGCGCGGTGCGCTGGGGAGCCGTCCTCGCCACCGCCTTCGCCGTCCTGCTGCCGCTCGCCGGTTCGGGCTGGGCGACGCTGGTCTTCGCGGTCGGCAACGCCGGGTTCTCCGGCGGCGTGGTGATCTTCAGCATCGTCACCCGGACACACCGTCAGACGCACACGCCGCCGGACCTGCTGCCCCGCGTGATGGCCACCGTCCGGTTCGTCTCCTGGGGTGCCATCCCGGTCGGCGCCCTCACCGCCGGCGCCGCCGCCTCGGCCTGGGACACGCGCACCGCGCTGCTGGCGTTCGCGCTCGGCAGCGCGGCCTCGCCCGCGATCCTCCTTGCCGGGCCGGTCCGCCGGGTTCGCGACCTGACCTGACCCGACCGGCGGCGCCACACGACGCAGCGCCCACCGGCCGTCCGCGGGTTGTCTGCGGGGCGTCCACTGGCCGTCCGCAGGACGTCCGAGTCGGCCGCCGACCGAACACGAGTGGACGTCGGGCGGCGTCCGGCCGGGCGAACACCCTTCTGGGGTCTGAGCATTCTGCGGTTCCGTTCGACCTGCGACCGGCCTTTCACGATCCGTCCTCGGGGAACCAGGCGCCGACGAGCCGCCGCGAGACCCCGGTCGTCGTCCCGGGCGAACTGCTGGTCAAGCACAACTGCCCTTGTCCGTTCTTCCGGCAATCCTGAGGACCGAGCCCCTACCGACCGTCGGATCGTCCACCCGGCCGCTCGGCGACCTGGACCGGCACCCCGCAGGGAGCGAGGACCTCGGCGGCATCGCCACGGCCGGCGCCACCGGGGGCGTGATGCGCGTCATTTCCGCTATCGTGCGCTGCCACGGCTGCACGCCCTTCGCCCTCGGGACAGGTTCATGGCCGCTGGTGATGGTCGGTCAGCGACGGTGGACCGGCTCGATCGGAGGATCGCTGGGTGGAGTGCAGGCGTTTCGGGGGGCCGACGGCGGCCGGGGGCCCGTCGACGTGACGTGCCACCTCGCCTCCGCGGACGTCCAGGACGCTGCGGAACCCTGATGACCACATCGCCGAGGAGGCCGTCCCATGGAACCCGTCACGCTCATCACCGGTGGCTCGACCGGAATCGGCGCCGCCACCGCCCGCGCCTTGCTCAAGCAGGGCCACCGTGTGGCCGTCACCGGACGTGACGCCGACAAGCTGGCCGCCTTCGCCGCAACGGCCGCAGCGGACGACCGGTTGCTGACGATCACCGGCGACGCCGGCGACGAGCACGACGTCGCCTCCGCCGTACGCCGCGTGGTGGACCTGTGGGGCCGACTGGACAACGTCATCGCCAACGCCGGCTTCTCCCTGCCCGGCAACCTGGAGAGCCACGCCCCCGAGGACATGCGCGCCATGGTCCTCACCAACGTCCTGGGCCCGGCCCTGCTGGTGCGCGAGACCCTGCCGCACCTCAGGGAGTCCAGGGGCCGGATCGTGATCATCGGTTCCGTCGCCGGAGTGCGCCACACGCCCGGCAACCTGTACTCGGTCACCAAGTGGGCCGCGCACGCGCTGGCCGAGAACACCCGGCTGCTGGTCGGCAAGGACGGAGTGGGCGTGACCGTCGTCGCTCCTGGGGTGGTGGACACCCCGTTCTGGAACGAGCGCGGCGGCACCCCCGACGCCTCGCCGACGATGACCCCCGAGCAGATCGCGGACACGATCGCTTTCGCCATCAACCAACCCGCGGGCGTGGACATCAACCACATCACCGTGCGCCCGACCGGCCAGCTCGGCTGACGCGGAGCCCCCGAACGACCGTACGACATAGCCGCCTTCGGCCCCGCCGCGCAGCCCACGGCAGGGGGCCGAAGGCGTACGGGCCGGGAGCGAACGTCCGCCGACCCGGATCTTTCACCTCTCCACCTTCCGACTCCGCAGGCCGCGCATGAGGGAGCGGAGGGCATCCACCCGAGCGCCCTCCCCCCTGCGGAAGTCCGCCTACCGGCGTTGCGTTACCGGAGGCCGGAGCTGCGACCCGGTGTCACCGGGTGCGGCTGACTCGACGTAGCACGGGAGCTGGTGCGCCAGGTCGACCCCGGGGGAAGGGCCGCCGCGTGATCGTCAGGGCTGGTGCGGCGCCTGCCGGCGGGCGATGGTCGATGGCGCCACGGCCCGGATGCACCACGCAAAGCTGCGTGGGTGAGAACCCGTTCCGGCGGGAGGTGTTCGGCAGCCCCCGGTCGCGAAGCCACCCTCAGATTTCCGGCACGGCCATCGTGGCGATGGCGGCCGTGATCAGCCAGGCCAGGATCGCCAGGGTCAACGTCACGGCGAACGACCACTGGCACGCGATGAGAACGACACAGCCCATGCCCGTCGCGCCGAAGGTCGGAATGGCGATGAGCAGCAGAGGTCCCCCCTTCCACCGGTCCGCGGTGGCCAACCGGTACGCGACCACGGTCGTGCCGGCGCCGATCAGCAGGGCGATCTCGAGCACGTCCCACCACGGGATGTTCCGCTGTTCGGCCTGGTGCCCGTGGTAGGCGACCCGGACCACCGAATCCTTCCAGACCATCAGATCGACGGTCGTGCCGACTTCGACGTCCCAGTAGAAGGCCTTGCTCACGCCGTACTCGTCGGTGGGAGCCGTCTCACGGGAGACGGTCAGCAGGTAGGTGACCGAATTGTCGTCGGAGCTGGTGGACTTCTTCGTCACCCGCCCGCTCTCCTGCCGGAGACACGGCACCACGTCGCCTGCCTCCGGCGTCCCGCAGAGCGGCGCTGACCGGTACGCACCCGACGCCTCGAAGGTGTCGGCGAAGCGGACGAAACCGAAACCGACGACGGACAGGCCTATGACGACCAGTAAGGCCCTCCAGACCAGCCGGAAGACCGGCGGCACTTTCCGCCGCTGCTTCGGCTTGCTCAGATTGCCCGTCCAGGCATCCGTCACGTCCTCCATCGAATCCTCCCCGCCCTGCCCGCCCTCGCGTCCCGTTGATCTTCCGGGTGTAGTCGGATCATGCCAGGAGGCCGGGCCCCGTGGGGAGAACTGGCGCCGCCTGTAACGGACTTGTGCCGGTACGGACCGACCGGACACGCGAAGAGCCGGGAGCGCCGCCCGCGGTGAATGCTGGCGATGAATTCCCGGCTCGTTGCACGGTTTCGTTCTTTTTATTGGTTGGTGTTGGTGGTGTTGGTGAGGTGGTGGTGGAGGTTGGTGAGGGCGTGTTGGGTGGCGGTGGTGTGTTTGGTGGTGAGGTTGG
>NZ_JBVJJY010000034.1:0-34701 GCF_055585785.1 Kitasatospora sp. NPDC053308
TCTCCGCCCCACCCCCACCTCCTCCCCCGGCCCTCCCCCCCCCGCCCCCACCCCCCTCTGCTCTGGGGCGCCTTCCCCCCCCCCCCCCCCCCACGCCGATTGCCCGGAAGACACCCGGAATGCCGGCTCGGCAAAGCCCGGCTCTCGCATGCGGGGAGATCCGCACGAACTGTCCGCCATGCGGGGGTTCCGGGCACCACCGGGCACACAACCCGACCACACACCAGCGACCGGGCCGTGCACAGGAAGTCGGCCCGGCCGACTTTCCGCTCGGGCGCCCGCGCCCGCCGGGTGCGGCCGCGCGACGTCTGCGCGTGTAGACCCCCGGCTCCGGCCGCCCGAGCCGACCGCCGCCTGCCCGACACGGGAAGTCCATCCGGTCGAGTTGCTGCCGGGCACGCCGAGCCGCCACCGTGGGGTCTACGCGAGTAGAGGCTGGTCGGCGGATAGGCCGCGCCGCCACGGTCGGGCGTAGGAAGTCGGCCAGATCGACTTCCGGTGTGCACCGCTTGCGGCCCGCACACTCCCGATCGGCCCTCGGAGAAGCCGGCGTACCGCCCAGCGCCAGCGCGCCCCCAGCGCAGGACATCAGCCAGGCCGACTTCCTACGCGCACCAGTCGGCGCACTTCCGGATCTACGCGCATAGAAACGGCGCCACGCGGACCGCGCCCGGGGCCCATGCGCAGGAAGTCGACCCGATCGACTTCTGACGCACAGCAAGCCGACACCCACCCGCGCCACCGATCAACGCAAACGCCCAGCTCCGAAACCCCAAGCGCGAGAAGTCGATCGAGCCGACTTCCAGGGCGCAACCGGCCCCGCGAGGCGAATCTATGCGCGTAGATACATCAGTCGGGCGCCCCTCCGTGCGGACAGTCGACCCCGTCGACGTTCCCTGCGCGGCAAAGCCCACAGGGGCAGCACGGACCCGGGGCTGGCACCAGAAGTCGACCGGGCCGACTTCCCCTGCACGCCGAGTGACACCGGCTAGCCTGCACAGCCGGACTCGCAACTGCCGAGCCCTCCCCCGGCGCCGCCAGACGCCGGAAGACACAGGAAGTCGACCGCGTCGACTTCCTGTGCGCGCCGAGCGCGGCCCCTCCATCTACGCGAGTAGAAGCACGGACCCCCCTGGCCGCCCGCTGCCCCTGCGCGCAGGAAGTCGGCCGACTCGACTTTCCGTACACGAGGAGACTGGCACGCCCCAGCATCTACGCGAGTAGACCCCCTTGGCCTTCCGCAGCGCAGCGCCGAGCTAGCCCGACATACCGGCCGAACAGGGACGCACGGGAACGGCACACGACGGGCGCAGGGACGGCACGGGGACGAGGTCCGGAGACAATCCGAACGGGCCGGGAGAGAACCCGCCCGAGCCCAGGAACTCGGCCGACTCGACTTTCCGCACAGGGGGAGACTGGCACGCCCCAGCATCTACGCAAGTAGACCCCCTTGGCCTTCCGCAGCGCAGCGCCGAGCTAGCCCGACATACCGGCCGAACAGGGACGCACGGGAACGGCACACGACGGACGCAGGGACGGCACGGGGACGAGGTCCGGAGACAATCCGAACGGGCCGGGAGAGAACCCGCCCGAGCCCAGGAAGTCGGCCGACTCGACTTTCCGCACAGGGGGAGACTGGCACGCCCCAGCATCTACGCAAGTAGACCCCCTTGGCCTTCCGCAGCGCAGCACCGAGCTAGCCCGACATACCGGCCGAACAGGGACGCACGGGAACGGCACACGACGGGCGCAGGGACGGCACGGGGACGAGGTCCGGAGACAATCCGAACGGGCCGGGAGAGAACCCGCCCGAGCCCAGGAAGTCGGCCGGGTCGACTTCCTGGACCGTCGGGGTTGCCCCGGGCTGGTTTTTCGGTGCGGGGAATCGGGCAGCGGGCCCTCGGCTTCGCGCGGGATTTATTGGTCACGCCGGGAAATCGCGAGGGAACCCGCTCCCGGGAATCGGGATTCGGCGTGGACGCAGCGGGGCTCTTCATCGCCGACCAAGATTTCCGGTCGGCCCTGCCGGGCTCAGGGGATGAGGGTGGCCAGTGCGTTCCCCTGCGGGTAGAGGGCGGCGGCCGGGGGGAGCGCGGCGGGCGCGCCGGCGTGGAGGACGGTGAGGGTGCCGCCCCCCGTGCGAGTGGGGTCGCTGACGCGGCGCAGGGCCTGGGCGGCGACGGCGTCGGCGGAGCCGTGCAGGACGAGCGCCGGGGAGGCGGTCGGGGCGACGGCGGCGCGGATGCGCTCCTCCACGAGCTCGTAGTGGGTGCAGCCGAGCACCACCACGTCGGTGCCGGCGGGCGTACGGGCGGCGGCGTCGGCGATGGCCGCCGTGATGGCTTCGTCGTTCCCGTGTTCGACGGCGTCCGCGAGGCCCGGGCAGGCGACCTCCGTGACGTCCGCCGTCCCGCCGAACTCGCGGATCAGCCCGCGCTGGTAGGCGCTGCCCGTGGTGGCCGGGGTGGCCCAGATGGCGACCCGCCCGCCCCGCGCGGCGGCGGGCTTGATGGCCGGGACGGTGCCGATCACGGGCAGCCCCGGCTCCAGCTCGGCGCGCAGGGCGGCGAGGGCGTGGACGGAGGCCGTGTTGCAGGCGATCACCAGGGCGTCGGGTTCGAGCGCTGCCGCGGCCCGGGCGCAGCCGCGGGCCAGCTCGATGATCTCATCGGGCGTGTGCGGCCCCCAGGGCATCGAGGCCGGGTCGGAGGACAGCACCAGGTCTGCGTCCGGGCGCAGCTTCCGGAGGGCGGCGGCGGCGGCCAGCAGGCCGATTCCGGAGTCCATCAGTGCGATCTTCACGGGTCAAGACTTTAGTCGATCCACCCGGTCGGGCCCGTTCTGCGGCAGACTGCCGGGGTGACCGTCCTGCTGTGGATCGCCGCGTTCTCCCTGCTGGTCTGGCTCTGGCTGGCGTGCTGCCACGGCCTGTTCTGGCGCACCGACGTGCGGCTGCCGCCGCGTCGTCCGCCGGTCCGCTGGCCGCAGGCGGTGATCGTGGTACCGGCCCGGGACGAGGCGTCGGTGCTGCCGGTGAGCCTGCCGACGCTGCTGGCGCAGAAGTACCCGGGGCGGGCGCGGGTCATCCTGGTGGACGACCACAGCTCGGACGGTACCGGTGCGCTGGCGGCGGAGCTGCGGACGCTCGGCGGGCTGGAGCTGACGGTGACCACCCCTCCCCCGTTGCCGCCCGGCTGGACGGGGAAGCTGTGGGCGCTGCGGCACGGGGTGGAGCTGGCCGGTCCGGACGTCGAGTACCTGCTGCTGACGGACGCGGACATCGCCCACGGCCCGGACTCGCTCGCGGAGTTGGTGGCGGCGGCCGAGACCAACGGCCTGGACCTGGTGTCGCAGATGGCCCGGCTGCGGGTGGAGACCGGCTGGGAGCGTCTGATCGTCCCGGCCTTCGTGTACTTCTTCGCCCAGCTGTACCCGTTCCGCCGGAGCAACCGTCCGGGTGCCCGGACGGCGGCCGCCGCGGGCGGCTGCTCGCTCGTGCGGCGCGAGGCCTTGGAGCGGGCGGGCGGGGTGGCGGCGATCCGCGGTGCGGTGATCGACGACGTGTCGCTGGCCCGCGCGGTGAAGTCCACCGGCGGCCGGATCTGGCTGGGCCTGGCCGGGGAGGTGGACAGTGTCCGCCCGTACCCGCGGCTGGAGCAGCTGTGGCGGATGGTGTCGCGCAGCGCGTACGCCCAGCTCAGGCACTCGCCGGCGTTGTTGCTGGGAACGGTCGTGGGGCTGGCGCTGGTGTACCTGGTGCCGCCGGTGGCGACGGTGGCGGGGCTGGTCGCGGGGGCGCCGACGGTGGCGGCGGTCGGCGGGGCGGCGTGGGCCCTGATGGCGGGCACGTACCTGCCGATGGTCCGGTACTACGGCCGGCCGCCCGCGGCCGTGCTGCTGCTGCCGTTCACGGCGGGGATGTACCTGCTGATGACGGTCGACTCGGCGGTGCAGCACTGGCGCGGGCGGGGCGCGGCGTGGAAGGGCCGGACCTACTCGCGGGCGTGACCTCCGGACCCGCCGACGAACGGCGTCGCGTTCCGCTCGCGGACCGGGGTGATTCCCGGGCGCCGCGCACCGATCGGCTCCATACTGCTCGGATGGACCGTCAGCAGATCTCCCGCCTCGCCCACGCCCACCACCCGATCGCGGCACCGCTGGCGGACGCGTCGGTGGCCCGCCTGCTGGACCGCGCGACCGCCGGGCGGGAGAACGGCCGGGCCCTGGACCTCGGTTGCGGCGAGGGTGCCTGGGTGATCCGGATGCTGGCCGCACGCCCGGGGTGGCAGGCGGTGGGGGTGGACCTGGACGCCGGGGCACTGGCCCGCGCCCGGCAGACCGCGACCGCGCTCGGCGTCGAGCGCCGGATCGGCCTGCACCACCGGGACGCACGGGAGTTCAGCGCGAAGGAGCCCTTCGACCTGGTGCTGTGCGTCGGTTCCACCCACGCCTTCGGCGGGTTGCTCCCGACGCTCGCGGCGGCCCGCGAACTCCTGGCGCCGGGGGGCCGGTTGCTGGTCGGCGACGGGTTCTGGCAGCGCGAGCCGTCCCCGGCCGCCCTGGACGGCCTGGGCGCGGCGCGGGAGGAGTTCGCGGATCTGGCGACCACCACCGACCGGGTCCTCGCGGACGGCTGGACGCCGGTGTACGGCTACGTCAGCACCGAACAGGAATGGGACGACTACGAGTTCGCCTGGACGGGCTCGGTGGCCGAGTGGGCACTGGACCACCCGGACCACCCGGACGCGGCCGACGCACGGGAGGCCGCGGACCGGCACCGTACGGAGTGGCTGCACGGCTACCGGGGAACGCTCGGCTTCGTCACCTACCTGCTGCGCCGCGACTGAACGGACTCCGCGACCGGCGCGGTTCCCCGGCGGCCCGTGGCCGCTGCGCCGAGGCGCCCTCGACCGGGAGGCGAGCGGAGGACGACATCGCCCGGGAGTCCGGCCACTTCTGCGTGCTACTTCTGCGTGCGTGCGAGGAAGTCGTCGATCAGCGGCGCGATTTCGGGCAGCTTCTCCTCCAACGCGAAGTGCCCGGTGTCGAACACGTGCAGCTCGGCCGCAGGCAGGTCGCGCAGGTAGGCACGGGCGCCGGCTTCGGTGAAGAAGGGGTCGTTGCGCCCCCAGACGATCAGCGTGGGCGGCTGGTCGGCGCGCAGCCACGCCTGCCAGGCGGGATAGAGCTCGACGTTGGAGAAGTAGTCCAGGGCCAGTTCGACCTGGATGTCCTTGCGGCCGGGCAGGTCCAGGACGTGCTGGTCGAGCGTCCAGCCGTCGGGGGCGACCAGGCTCGGGTCGCCGGTGCCGCCTTCGTACTGGCTGCGGGTGATCTCCAGGGTGAGGATCGCGCGGGCGGCCTGCTCGGCGCCGGGTACGCCGCGCCGGTGGGCGATGAACTCCTTGGCCTGCTCGGAGAGCCCCTCCTCGTAGGCGTTGCCGTTCTGGACCACCAGGCCGGTGATCCACTCCGGGCGGCGGGTGGCCAAGCGCAGCCCGACCGGGGCGCCGAAGTCGAAGACGTACAGCGCGAAACGGTCCAGCCGGAGTGCGAGGCAGAAGCCCTCGATCACGTCGGCGAGGGTGTCGAAGCGGTACGTGAAGGCGTCGGGTGCGGGGCTGTCGCTGTGGCCGAAGCCGGGGTAGTCGGGGGCTATCAGGCGGTACCGGGTGCCGAGCGCGTCGAGCAGCCGGGCGTACTGGTGCGAGGCGGAGGGGAAGCCGTGCAGCAGCAGGAGGACGGGGGCATCGGCCGGCCCGGTCTCGCGGTAGAAGATGCGCAGCCCGTCGACGTCGACGTGGCGGTGATGGACGCGCGGGATCGTCAGCTCGCTCATGCTAACCATTAAACAGCATCCGAACGGTTAGGCAAGGGTCGCGTGCGCGCCCACCGGCCCGAGTAAGCGGACGAACTGACGCTCCGTCGCCGATGGCCCTCGGGGGGAATCAGCCCCTCTTCGCCTGCTCCTGCTGCACCAGCTGGTCCAGCACCCCGGGCATCGCCTCGACGCCGCCGGCCTTCGAGGGCGAAGTCCGGTACTCGCCCTGGACGATGACCATCGGCAGCTCGTTGACGCCGTAGCGGACGAACGCGGCGGCGGCGTCCTCGACCGACTTCTGAACCTCGGCGGAACGGTAGGCCTGGCGGAAGCGTTGGCCGTCGACGCCCTGGCGGACGGCCCAATCCGTCGAGGAGGCTTCGGTGGTGAGGTCGACACCCTCGTTGCGGACCGCGCGGAAGGCGCTGATCTGCAGCCGGTCGACCAGGCCGAGGCGTTCCAGCGTGTAGTACATGCGGGCGTGGCCGCGCTGCGCCGACTCGTCCTGGCTGCCCGGCCAGATCGCCGGGACGCGCCGCAGCGAGACGTCCTCGCGGTGCTTCTCCGCCCAGGCCTGCAGCGGCTTCTCGAACGACTGGGAGTGGCTGCAGGAGTACCAGAAGAACTCGACCGCCTCCGTCCGAGCGCTCACGCGCACCGGTTGCGGATGGCCGAGCTTGACGAACTGGCCTCCCTCAGCAGGGGTTTGGTGGGTCGCCGCGTCGGCCTGGAGAGGGGACACGACGATTCCGGCGGCGACGGCGAGCAGGATGGTGGACCGCAGCAGCGACTTCGAGTTCACATCGGGCAGTGTGCTGGCGGTTCCTTGTTACCGGCGAGTCGATGGGCGGCGTCGTGCCGGGATTCGTCCTAACGGCGCAGCTCGACCACGACGGGTTGACCTGCGGTCGATGCGGCGGTGCCGGCCGTCGCTCCACGGCGCCGACGGCCGACTCCACGGCGCCGGTTGTCCCCTCCACGGCGCCGGCTGTGCCTTCCGCGGCGCCGGCAGCGGCCAGCACGCCGACTCCGGCGGTCAGCCGGCCGGCGCCGCGCCCGCCGTCCACACCTCGGCCACCAGCCGCTGCCAGGCGTCCACCACCGCGCCCAGTTCGAAGTGCTCCAGTGCGTGCGCCCGGGCCGCCGCGCCGAGACCCGCGCGGTTCACCGCCAGCACCTTGCCCAGCGCCTCGGCGAGCGCGAGCGGGTCCCCCGGGGCGACCAGCGCACCGGTGGCACCGTCCCGGACCACCTCGCGCACCCAGCCCACGTCGGTCGCGACGGCGGGCACACCGGCCAGCGCCGCCTCGATCAGCGCGCCGGGCACGCCCTCGCTGTCGCTGGTGAGCAGCAGGGCGTCGGCGGCGCGGTAGAGCGGCGCCGGATCGGGCAGGGGGCCGAGGAAGTGGGCGCGGGCGGCGGCCGGATGGCGGGCCAGCGTCTCGCGCAGCGGCCCGTCCCCGGCGACGGCGAGGCGGACGTCCGGCAGGCGGTCGAGCACGTCCAGGGCGAGGTCCAGCCGCTTCTCGGGGGCTATCGCGCCGATCCACGCGACCAGCAGGACGTCCGCCGGCAGGCCCAGCGCGTGCCGCGCGGCGCGCCGGTCGTCCCGGCCGTCGGCGGGCGGATAGCTCTCGGCCGCACGGGAGTTGGGGATCACACGCACCTTCCCCGCGGGCAGCGCGAACTGCTCCTCCAGGACGGCGCGCGCCTCGTCGGTGAGCGTGGTGACGGCGGCGGCCCTGTGCATCAGCGCACTGCCGCGCGCACGGCGCAGCCGGTTGGCCGTCCAGTAGCGCGGGTGGCCCACGGAGACGTAGACGAAGGGGGTGCGGGTGCCGGCCAGCGCGAGTGCGCAGGCGGCCAGGGTGTCCGAGCCGTGCGCCAGCACGACGTCGGCGGCGCGCGCGGTGGCGCGCAGCGCCCGCAGGGTGCTCGGGCGCAGTCGGCCGGGGCCGAGGACGGCGGCGGTGCGCAGACCGGCGGCGTCGGCCCGCGGGGCGGAGGCACCGGTGGGCGGGATCGCGGCGGCGGGCCGGCCCGCGGCGGACGCGCCTGTGCCGGCGGGCGGGCCTCCGGCGGCAGGGCAGTCGCCGGGGCCGGACTCCCCTGCCCCGGCCCGGTCGGCGGGGTGCGGGGCGAGCGCGCACAGCGCGGAGGACTGGCCCCGGCGGCCCAGCTCCCGGTGGAGGTCACGGGCGAAGTTCTGGGCGCCGCCGCGGCGTGCGTCACTGATCAGGTGCAGGACACGCGGACGGGTTCCGGCCGGATCGGCCGACATACGGTCGGACATGGACCGACCTTGGCACAGCGCTCCGCCCGGGACAGCCCCTTCGCGCAACCTGGTGGTGGTCCATCCGCCCGCGCGTGTACACCCGGTGTGCGCCACAGAGCCGCCGCCGTGCGCCGGTTGCGACCGCCGTGCGCCCCGTCTCGCCCCGCGCCGCGCCCCGGTTCGCGCTGGTCGGGCCGGACGCGGGGTGCGCCGGGGGCGACGGATGCGCAAGGGTTGCGCACGGGTGCGCACGGGTGCGCACGGGCCCGAGGGGCGCGGCGGGTGCGTGGGACACCGGGGCCCGTCCGACGTCAAATCGCGGGTCAATCGGTCGAGTTGTCCGAGCCGGCCGACCACCGATAGGCCCGTACGCGGAGCGCCCGCGCGCCGCCCGGCCCGGCACGGCGGGGCCCGGCCGTGGTTACGCGAATCGGGTGAACGCGGTTGGACCTCGACCCGGACCGATCGGCAGGATGTCCGGCCGGGGCGCCGCCGTGCTGCCCCATCTCCCCCTCCCCCGTACGGATTTGGAGTCGCCCGGTGTTCAAGGGATTCCGCAGCTTCCTGCTGCGCGGCAACGTGGTGGACCTCGCGGTCGGCATCGTGATCGGCGCGGCCTTCACCGCCGTGGTCACCGGGTTCGTCAGCGCCTTCCTGACCCCCCTGGTGGGGGTCGCGTCCGGCGCGGTCGGCGACTTCACCCAGAAGACCTTCGAGGTGGGCGGCACCAGCTTCCCGTACGGCCTCTTCGTCAACGCGCTGATCGGCTTCGTGCTGACCGCGGCCGTCATCTACTTCGCCGTGGTGGTACCGGTCGGCAAGCTGCAGGCGCGCTTCGAATCGGCCGAGCCCGCGCCGGTCGCGAAGGTGGACTGCCCCGAGTGCCTGAGCTCCATCCCGGCCGCCGCGACCCGCTGCTCGTTCTGCACGTCGGAGGTCGGCAAGCCGGGGCTGCCCGCCCAGGCGCAGGCGCTGCAGTCGCACTGACCCCGCGCGGGCGCGGCGTCGGCCCGGGTCTCGGTCTCGGTCTCGGTCTCGGTCTCGGTCTCGGTCTCGGTCTCGGTCTCGGTCTCGGTCTCGGTCTCGGTCTCGGTCCCGGTCCCGGTCCCGGTCCTCGCGCCTGCCGCTGCCACCGCTGCGCTCTCGGCCCGTGCCGCGGTCTCGGCGCCATCTCCGAGCAGCTGATCAGGGCGCTGACGGGACCTTTATTCCCGAAACATTCACGATCCCCCGCCGCAGCCCCGGCGGGGGCTCGAATGCGCCAGCGCACGCCCCGTCCGCAAAAGTTTCTCCGCAGGGTCCCCGCCCGTCCACCGCCCGGTCACCGCAAGGCCGTCCCGGTCCTCAGTGCGGCCGCTGTTCGATCACTGACGGGCCACCAAGGTTGTCCGGAACTGGACTCCGTTTTGTCCGTTCTTCCTACTTTCGAAACCTTTGCGCGAGCGAAGACTGTGTAAACACTCGAACTGCTCCCCCTCCCGCTCTCCTCAGCAGGCGCATTGTGGGCTTACCGTATGCCCCATGACCTCGCCCCGCTCCTACGACGGAGTCGGCTACCCCTCTCCGTCCTTCTCCTCCGGCACGCCGATTTACGACAGCCTCGTGGCTGAGCGCGGCGTCCCGCAGATCGCACCCATCAACGTGCCGGCCGCCCTGCCGCCGGCGCTGTCGTCCGGGTACGGACCAGGCCTCGGCCAGTCCTACGACAACCGGTACGGCAACGGGTACGAAAGTGCCGGCAGCAACCTCCCCGCGCTGCCGCCCGCCCGCCTCGCCCTGGGCCCCGGCCCGAGCAGCGGCCCCTCCGCAGGCCCCGCCACCGCGTACATCCCGGCGCAGCCCGCGCCGGCGTACGCCACCACCCAGCCGCCGGTCCCCGGCTACGGCGCCCCCCAGCCGTACCAGCGACCGCAGCCCGCCGCCCCGGCCTTCACCCAGACCGCCAGCGGTGGCTACCAACCGACCGGCGGTCAGAGCTTCGGCGGCCAGAACACCTTCATCGGCGGCCAGGCCGGCCAGCAGCCCTTCGGCGCCCAACCGGCCGGCGGCCCCGGTGGTTTCGGCCAGGGCCAGCCCGGCGGTCCGCAGGGCTTCGGCGGCCCGCAGTCCTTCGGCGGTCCGGCCTCGGGCGGCCCCGGCTTCCAGGGCCAGGGCGGCGACCAGTCCTTCGGCGGCGGCCAACTGCGCCCGGCCATGTCGCCGGTCGCGCCGGTCCGCCCGATGCAGCCGCAGCGGCCCGGCCCCTACGGCGAGCCCCAGCACGGTTCCTTCGCCACCAATGGACAGGGCGGCTACCAGCCGCAGGGCCAGGGCTACTGAACCGCTGACACCCCGAGGCCGTCCCCCCACACGGCCCGCACCCGCACCACCTGAGCACCACCCGGCGGCCCCCGAACGCCGGGCGAACGGAGAAACGGGTCATCCACGGACCGCCCGGAACGCCCCCACGGCGTCCCGGGCGGTCCGTGCGCATTCAGCGAGTCGTCGCCGGCGAAGCCTCGGAAGCCTGCCGAATCCGCCGGCCCGACGGCCGTCGTCCAGCCGCCGCCCAGGGGGCCATCGCGACGGCGGAACGCCGGCTGGCAGGATGGGGGAATGCAGCTCACCGGACTCCACGTCTACCCCGTCAAGTCCATGTACCGCCTGAACCCGGACAGCGCCGTCGTCCACCCCTGGGGCCTGGCCGGAGACCGACGCTGGATGCTCGCCGATCCGACCGGACGGTTCGTCAGCCAGCGGGAGAACGCCGCCCTCGGACAGGTCCGACCCGAACTCCGGCCGGACGGCACCCTCGCGCTGACCGCCCCCGACGGCTCCCGGATCGAGGTACCGGCCCCCGCCGTCACGGCCGGCGACCCGATCGCCGAGGTCGAGGTCTGGGGCACCCGCTTCCACGCCGCCGAGGCCGCCAAGGAAGCGCACCTGTGGATCGCCGAACACCTCGGCGACTACCGGCTGATCCACCTCGACGACCCGCGGGCCCGACCCGTCGACCCCGAGTACGGCGAGCCCGGCGACACCGTCTCGATGGCCGACGGCTTCCCCCTGCTGCTCACCACCACCGCCTCCCTGGACCGGCTCAACGACCTGATCGCCGCCGACCACCCCGAGGAGCACACGCCGCTGCCGATGGAGCGCTTCCGCCCCAACGTGGTGGTCACCGGCTCCGAGCCCTGGGCCGAGGACGGCTGGCGCCGGATCCGGATCGGCGGACTCACCTTCAAGGTCGTCAAGCCCTGCGGGCGTTGCGTCGTCACCACCACCGACCAGGAGACCGGCGAGCGGCGCGGCAAGGAACCGCTGCGCACCCTGGCCCGGCACCACCGGCTGCTGCGCAAGGCCGCCTTCGGACAGAACCTGATCCCCGAGCGGCCGGCCGGCGTCGAGGGCGACGTGCTCGGCACGCTGCGCCTGGGCGACGACGTCGAGGTGCTGGAGGACGGGGCGCACTGGCCGGTCGACGGGCGCTGATCGCCGGACGCGCGCGCAGGCCGTTCGCCCGCGCACGGGGAGCGGTCCCCCGCACACGGGGGCCGTTCTCGCCCCCAGCGGGAGGCCGTTCCCGCGCGGGGGGCCACTACCGTGGGGGGACTGCCGTGCGGGACTGCCGTGCGGGACTGCCGTGCGGGCCGCCATGCGGGGCTGCCGCCGAAGTGCCGTGCCGCCGTACGGAATCGGCCGCCGTACGGGACCCGCCCTCGCCCGGAACTCCCGCTGTGTGCGCTCGTTGAAACAACTGGTCGGAACCTGTGGCGGCGGCGGGCTCTACCGGTGTCCGCGGGACGACGGGCGGCCGAACCACCCATGGGAGCGCGCTACGGTGGGCGGACGGCCCGCGCACCCCCGCGCGTTCGGTCCGTGGAACGCCGGCTCGACGAAAGTGGGGACGACAGACCGTCATGGCTGAGCACAGGGTCCGGGTCACCCAGGACAGCGCATCCCGCTGGCGTCGCCGCGCGGGCGACTACGACACGCTCGCGGAGGCCCTGGCGGCCGCCGAACCGGGCGACACCGTGACCCTCCGGCCGGGCACCTTCCGGGAGAACGTGCTGCTGGACAAGCCGGTGACGATCGTCGCCGCCCACGGACCGGGCACCGTGCGGATCGAGCCCGCCTCCGGGGTGGCGGTGACCGTCACCGCCGCCGCCACCGTCCGCGACCTGGTCGTCGAGGGCGGCGAAAGCTCCGCCCCGGCCGTCCTGGTCACCGGCGCGCAGGCCACCCCCGCGTTCAGCGGCTGCCGGATCGAGACCCGTTCGGCCACCGGGATCGAGATCACCGACGGCGCCCGGCCGACCCTGCGCGGCTGCGTGGTCGCCAACCCGGGCGGACTCGGCCTGCGCCTGCGCGGCGAGGGCACCGCCGCCGCCTTCGAGGACTGCGAGGTCGCCGCCGCCGGCCAGGCCGGACTCGCCGTCCTCGGCGGTGCGACCGCCGCCCTCGACCGCTGCCGCGTCCACCACGCCTCCGGCGCCGGCGTCCTGCTCTCCGACCCCGGCAGCGCGGCCGAGCTGACCGGCTGTGAGATCTACGAGATCCGCGGCAGTGGTGTGCAGGCCGAGGCGCAGGCGGGTGGGCGGCTGGTCGACTGCGAGATCCACCGGGTCACCGGCAACGGCCTGACCCTGGACGGCGAGGCCGAACTGGTGCTGACCGGCTGCCGAGTGCACGACCTGCCGGAGAACGGCGCCGACCTGCGCGGACGCTCCCGGCTCAGCCTCGTCAACAGCACCGTCCGGGACTTCGGGCGCGGCGCGCTCTCGGTCTGGGACCAGGGCACCGAGGCCAGCGCCGAGTCCAGCCAGATCCACGGCTCCACCGGCGAGTACCCGGCGCTCTGGGTCAGTGACGGCGCCCGGCTCACCCTCACCGACTGCTCGCTGCACGACCTCCCGGACGCCCTGTTCGTCCTCGACCGGGACTCCGCCGCCACCGCGGAGGGCTGCTCGTTCAGCCGGATCCGCAGCTCGGCCGTCTCGGTCAGTGGCGGGGCCACCGTCTCGCTGGCCGCCTGCCGGGTCCAGGAGGCGGGTACCGGGCTCTGGTTCCGCGACCACGGCAGCGGCGGACTGCTCTCCGACTGCGAGATCTCCGACGTGGCGACCGGCGTGATCGTCACCAAGGGCGCCGACCCGGTGCTGCGCGACTGCACCGTACGGGCCAGCACCGACGCCGGGGTGTACGTCTCGGCCCAGGGGCGCGGCACCTTCGAGGACTGTCGGGTGTCGCACGGCAAGGGCTTCGGCTTCCACATCATCGACGGCTGCCGCACGCAGCTCACCCGGTGCCGGGCGGAGCAGAACGAGCGAGCCGGGTTCGAGTTCTCCGAGCCGGGGCCGGTCACCGAGGGGTGCACCTCGGACGACGTCGTGGCGGCGGGGGCCGGGCTCGCGTCCGGTCCGGCATCGGGGCGGGGGCCGGGGCCGGGGCCGGGGTCCGCCGGGCTCGGGACGTCGGGGCTCGGGACGTCGGGGCTCGGGGCCGCAGGCGTCGGGGCCGCGTTCGGCGGAGCAGACGTCCCCTCTCCCAGGACGGCCCAACTGGCCGCTGCAGCACAGGGCTTGGCCCCTGCGGCGGCAGCCTCGGCGACGATCGCCCCGATCCCGGACTGCCGACCGGCCGACGAGGCGCTCGCCGAACTGGACGCGCTGGTCGGGCTCGCCACGGTGAAGCAGGAGGTGCGGACCCTGATCGACCTGATCTCGGTCGGCCGGCGACGCCGCCAGGCCGGGCTCAAGGCCCCCTCGCTGCGCCGGCACCTGGTCTTCACCGGCGCCCCCGGCACCGGGAAGACCACCGTCGCCCGGCTCTACGGCGAGATCCTCGCCTCACTCGGGGTGCTCCAGCGCGGGCACCTGGTCGAGGTCGCCCGCGTCGACCTGGTCGGCGAGCACATCGGCTCCACCGCGATCCGCACCGCCGCCGCCTTCGACCGGGCGCGCGGCGGCGTGCTCTTCATCGACGAGGCGTACGCGCTCGCCCCCGAGGACGGCGCGCGGGACTTCGGGCGCGAGGCCATCGACACCCTGGTCAAGCTGATGGAGGACCACCGGGACGAGGTGGTCGTCATCGTGGCGGGCTACACCGCCGAGATGGAACGCTTCCTCTCCGCCAACCCCGGTGTCTCGTCCCGCTTCTCACGCACCATCAGCTTTCCCGACTACACGGCCGACGAGCTGCTGGAGATCGCGCGGGCGCAGTGCGCGGAGCACGAGTACGCGCTCTCCGAGGAGACGGAGAAGGCGCTGCTGCAGCACTTCGGCCGGCTGGAGCGCGGCCCCAACTTCGGCAACGGGCGCACCGCTCGACAGATCTTCGAGACCATGGTCGAGCGGCACGCCGTACGGGTCGCCCATCTCGCCGACCCGTCCACCGAGGAACTCCAGCTCCTCGTCCCCGCCGACCTGCCGACGGCACCGCTGCCGTAGGGGCTGCCCGCCGGCGGGTGGCCGGGGTGGCGGGGTGACAGGGGAGCGGGTGACAGGTAACAGATGACAGATAACAGATGATGAAATCTGTTCGCTGATATCTGTCATCTGAAATCTGTCGGTTGTCAGCTGTCACCCGCCCCCTGCCGATCCGCCGACCCGCCCGGCCCCGGCCGCCGTGTCATCCCGCCCAGGGGCCACCGGCGAGGAAGGACTCCAGCGCGGCCCGGTACGGCGCGATGTCGATCCGCTCACCGGCCAGCCATGCGTCCGAGTAGTACTTGTCCAGGTAGCGGTCCCCCGGGTCGCAGATCAGCCCGACCACACTGCCGGTCCGACCGGCCTCGCGCATCTCGGCGACGATCCGCAGCGCGCTCCACAGCCCCGTTCCGGTGGAGGCTCCCGCCTTCTTGCCGAGGACCTGTTCCAGCACCCGCACGGCGGCGATCGACGCGGCGTCCGGCACCTTCATCATCCGGTCGATCGCCCCCGGCACGAAGCTCGGCTCCATCCGGGGCCGGCCGATGCCCTCGATCCGCGAGCCGCTCTCACAGACGGCGTCCTGGTCGTGGCGCACCCAGCCGTCGAAGAAGCAGGAGTTCTCCGGGTCCGCGACGCAGATCCGGGTGTCGTACTGCATGTAGTGCACGAAGCGCGCGATGGTCGCCGAGGTGCCGCCGGTGCCGGCGGTGGCGACGATCCAGGCCGGTTCCGGGTGCGGCTCCAGGCGCAGCTGCGCGAAGACCGACTCGGCGATGTTGTTGTTGCCGCGCCAGTCGGTGGCCCGCTCGGCGTAGGTGAACTGGTCCATGTAGTGCCCGCCGGTCTCCTCGGCGAGGCGGGCGGACGCCTCGTACACCTCGTCCGACCGCTCGACCAGGTGGCACTCCCCGCCGTGGAACTGGATCAGGTCGATCTTGGCCTGGCTGGTGCTCTTGGCCATGACCGCGATGAACGGCACGCCGATGAGCTGGGCGAAGTACGCCTCAGAGACGGCGGTGGAGCCGCTGGAGGCCTCGATCACCGGCTTGCCGGGGCGGATCCAGCCGTTGCAGAGCCCGTAGAGGAAGAGCGAGCGGGCCAGCCGGTGCTTGAGCGAGCCGGTCGGGTGGGTGGACTCGTCCTTGAGGTAGAGGTCGATGCCCCACTCGGCCGGCAGCGGGAAGCGCAGCAGGTGGGTGTCGGCGGAGCGGTTGGCGTCGGCCTGGACCTTGCGCACCGCCTCCTTGAGCCAGGCGCGGTAGTCCTGGTCGGAGCGGTCGACGTCGACGGTCGGCTCGATGCCGCGCTCGGTTCTCATGATCGCTTCTCTCTCGTCGTGGCCCCCCACTGCTCACTACGAGTGTATGAGAGTCACGATAAGTGACATTTTTCGACGACCCAGCTTCCGCTTATTCCACCGCTTCCGTTCCGCCCACCCGACGTCCCGGCTTCCGAGAGGCCGACTCTCACGATCCCGGCTCCCGAGGCCCCAGCTCCCGGCTTTAGGCGAACTGCACGGGCACCGACTGCGGATCCGCCAGGTACGGTCCCCAGGCGAGCTCGGCCGCTCCGGCGAGCGCACCGTGCGCCAGCTCCGCGCCGACGATCGGCACCCGTCCGCTGCGCCCCCACAGGCTGCGTTCGGCGACCACCGCGCGCAGCCGCTCGGGCGCGGCCTCCAGCAGGTCGAGGTGCAGACCGCTGAGGACCACCCGGTCGGGGTTGAGGATGTTGGCGACGCCCGCCAGTCCGAGCCCCAGCCGGTCGATGACGTGCTCGACCGCCGCGCGCGCCCGGTCGTCCGTGGCGGCGGCCCGGCAGAGCTCGCGCGCCTGGTCGAGCAGCGGGCGCCCCGGCTCCGGGCGGAGGCCGGCGGCGGCGAACAGCGCGTCCGGGTCGGTCTCGGAGTTGAGGCAGCCGCGGTTGCCGCACATGCAGGGACGGCCCTGCGGGTCGACGGTGAGGTGGCCGACCTCCAGGGCCAGGCCGGCACTGCCGGTGTGCAGGTGACCGTCGATCACCAGCGCGCCACCGACGCCGCGGTGGCCGGAGGTGACGAAGAGCAGGTGGCGGGCACCGCGCCCGGCGCCGTGCCGGTACTCGGCGAGCGCGGCGAGGTTGGCGTCGTTGGCGATCGCGGTGGGCAGCGGGCGCAGCGCGTTCGGGCCGTGGTCGGCACGGCCGACCTCGACGTCGTACAGGTCGGCGACCGGGGTGCCGCTCGGCCAGGCGAAGTGCAGCGCGGCGAGCGCGGCGCCGTCCGGCTCGGTGACCGGGTTGGGCAGCGCGAGCGCGGCGCCCAGACAGCGGCGGTCGGTCGCGCGGGCGAGTTCGGCGCCCGCCTCGGCGACGGCGCGCAGCAGCCTGACCGGGTCGGTGGCGGCGGGCAGCGGCAGGTGGACGGGCTGGTCGAGCAGTCCGCCGAGGCCGGCCAGGGTGACGCTGAGCCCGTCGGCGTGGATCTGCCCGGCGACCACGACCGGGCCCTGCGGGTCGATCGCGAGCCGGTGCGAGGGGCGCCCGCGGCCTCCGCCGGCCGGGCGCGAATCGACGGTGATCAGGCCGAGCGCTTCGAGTTCGGCGGTGACCGCGCCGGCGGTGGCCCGGGTGACGTCCAGCGCGCGGGTGAGCGCCGAGCGGGTCGGCGTCTGACCGGTGTGGATCAGCGAGAGGGCGGGGCCGAGCAGCGTCCGACCGCGGTCGGGGGCCGCACGGCGGTGGCCGTCACGCTGGGCCTCAGGGTCGTTCCCGGTGCCGGGCCTCGGGCTTGATGGTGAGAGCTGCACGCCCCTATTGTGACTTTGTGTCGCTTCGAAACAAAATCCGCGCCCATTCCCGACCGGACCGCCCCTGCCCCCAGTCTCGCAGCACACCCCCGGTGGCCGACAGCCCCTGGAGTCCCGCACGCATCGCGCTCACCGCGTTCTTCGCGGTCGACGGCTTCCTCTTCGCCGCCTGGGTCGTCCGCATCCCGGACGTCCGCAGCCAGGTCAACGCCTCCCACAGCGCCCTGGGGCTCGCACTGCTGTGCCTGTCGATCGGCGCCGTCCTCACCATGCCGGCGGTCGGCCGGCTCTGCCTGCGGTACGGCTCGCGCCCGGTGACCGTCGGCTCGCTCGCCCTGCTCAGCCTCGCCGTCCTCCTGCCGGCACACACCCACTCGGTGGCGGACGCTCGGCGGCGCGCTGCTGCTCTTCGGCGCCGGGTACGGCGGGGCCAACGTCGCGATGAACAGCGCCGCCGTCGACCTGGTGGCGCAGCTGCGGCGACCCGTCATGCCCAGCTTCCACGCCGGGTACAGCTTCGGCGGGCTGGTCGGCACGGGCGTCAGCGGACTGCTCGCCGGACCGCTGACCACCGCCTGGGCGCTCGCGCTCAGCGGACTGCTGGGCCTGGCCGTCACCGTCGGCGCGGGCTTGGTGCTGATGCGCAGCCCCGCGGCGCCGGCGGTCGTGCCCGAACGGGGGGCCGGTGCGTCCGGGGCTACCGGCAACGGCGCGGGTCGACCGAACGCCCGGCTGCTGGTGCTGCTGCTCGGCGTCACGGCGCTGTGCACCGCGTACGGCGAGGGCGCGATCGCGGACTGGACCACGCTCCACCTCACCGACGATGTCCACGCGAGCTCCGCCGTGGCGGCTACCGGGTACGGCGCGTACGCGTTCGCGATGGCGAGCGGTCGGGTCGGCGGCACCTGGCTGTCCATCAGGCTCGGACAGACCCGACTCATGCTGCTCGGGGGCCTGACGGCCGCGGGCGGGATGCTCGTCGCCGCGCTCGCGCCGATGGCGCCGGTGGCGATCTGCGGGTTCGTCCTGGTCGGCCTCGGCCTGGCCAACCTCTTCCCGCTCGCCATCGCCCGGGCCGGGGAGGCAGGGGGCCCACAGGGCGTCGCCCTCGCGTCGTCCCTGGGGTACGGCGGGATGCTGGTCGGCCCGGTGGTGATCGGCTTCCTCGCCGACGCCGCCGGACTGCCGACGGCCCTCACCACGGTCGCGGTCGCGGCGACTGCGGCGGCCCTGCTGCCGCTGTCGGTCGGACGGCGGTTCCGGTGACGAGCGGCGGGTGACGGAGGGGCGGGTGACAGCTGACAGATTTCAACATCTGTCAGCTGTTTTCTGTTTTCTGTTCGCTGTCAGCTGTCATCTGTTCGTCGCAGCCCACCCCGCCGCGGCTCCCTCCACCCCTCGCTGACGGACCGGTCCGAGCAGTGGCAGGATGCGGGCCCATGACGACCAGCGAACGCTTCCAGGTACTGCGGGCGGCCGAGCGCCCCGCAACGGCGTGGCTCAACGGGGGCGGGGTGACCAGGGAGGTCGCCGGTTTCCCGGCAGGAGCCGGGTTGGACAGGTTCGACTGGCGGGTGAGTCTGGCCGACGTGGCCGCGGCCGGGCCGTTCTCGCCGTTCCCCGGCATCGACCGGGTGATCACCCTGGTCGAGGGCGCCGGCATGGCTCTCACCGTCGACGGTGACGAGCACCTGGTCGACACGCCGTACCGGCCGTTCCCCTTCTCCGGCGACGCCGCCACGAACTGCCGCCTGCTGGCCGGCCCGGTGGTGGACTTCAACGTGATGACGCGTCGCGGACGGATCGAAGCCAGCGTGGACCTGGCTACCGCGCCCACTGCGGTCGAGACCCAGGCCCGCAGCGCCGTCCTCGTCGTCTGCCTCGAGGGCTCGGCCGTCGTCGGCGGTCCGGCCTGCGTCGAACTCGCCCGCTACGACGCCGTCCTGTTCGACGACGCACCGGGCCGCCACGAGCTGCGCCCGGACGGCGTCACCGCCGTGATCACCTTCCGCACCGCCGACTGACCGGTCCACCACCAACGCACATCACCGAACGGTGCTGCCGCCCCCGGTCCCGGAGGCGGGAGCACCGTTCGCCGGTTCAGCCGCAGAGCACCGGCGTGGCGTGCGCCGGGTCGAGGGCGTTGGTCACCAGGTGAAGCGCGGTCGGTGCGAACGCGATCGCCACGTGCTCCACCGGCGAGATCGGGCAGTGGTCCTGCAGCACCACGTTGTCCACGCCCGGGCCGCTCAGGAACTGCGTGCGCCACGGGGTGACCACCTCGTCGTACACGGTCGAGATCACCGTGTACCGCACGCCGGGAACGGTGTCCGGGCGGGAGGCCATCGCCTTGTTGAAGTCGGAGCCGACCGCCTGGTCGCGGCAGGCCTGGCAGACGGTGTAGATCAGGTCCGCGACCCCCGGGAAGTACGGTGCGAGGTTGACGATCCCGTCGAGCGTCGTGCCGTGGTTGGAGGGGGCCAACCCGATCGACTTGTCGACCTTGGACGCACCGCCGAGGAACTTCAGGTAGTAGTTCGGCAGCATGCCGCCCTGGGAGTGGCCGACCAGGTCGACCTTGGCCGCGCCGGTGGCGTTCCGCACCAGGTCCACGAAGCGGGCGAGTTGGGCCGCCGAGTCGGGCACCGCACCGAGGCCGCCGATCGGCAGCAGCAGGCCGCTGCCGCTCGACGTGATGCCGGGGATCGTCCCGTAGTCGAGGGCGAAGACGCAGTACCCGAGCCCCTTGAGCAGCGGTGAGAGCGCCAGCCAGTTCTCGTAGCGGTTGGCGAAGGTGCCGTGCACCAGGACCACCGGGTTGGGGTGTGCGGCGCTCGGCCGGCAGGTCCAGTCGTTGGCGCCGGGCGGGGAGGCCACCGTGTCGCCGTCCGGGGGCAGTTCGGCACCGGCTGCGACACCAGGCGCGGCAGCGGGCGCGGCAGCAGGCGCGGCAGCGGCAGCGGCAGCCGAAGCGCCACCGACGACGGCCGGGAGCGGGGCCGCACTCGCCGGCGCCGCCGTCGCGCCCGCCAGCAGCGCGCCGGCCAGGAGTGCCGCACCGACGCTACTGCCGAGCCGTCGGTGCAAGGGACTTGCGGAGAAGCGGAGAAGTGGGGTTCTCAACTGTTGCCTCCACAGCGGAAGTTTGTTACCAACAGGTAACCCGAGTGGCTCAATCATGCGGTCGCCCCTCCGGCCCGGCCCTTGGGCGTTCCCCAGACCTGGACGGTGTTCTCTGTGACCGGTCACAACGGACCCCCCTGCACACCCCGCCGCACCCCCGACCGCGCAACCCCGAACACATCCGCACAGGCACCGGGTTGGCGCGTCCCGGCGATCGGAGGCCTCCCGGCCGACCAACGACTCCTGAGCTGCGCAAGGGAATTGGCGGAAGCGGTGGTCGCCACCCTGCTGGACCGGGTGCCGGTCTACCGCCGCCTGCCCCGCGAACAGCTCACCGGCGAACTCACCCGGGACACCGAGCGCCGGATCCGCGCCCTCGCGCACACCGTCCGCACCGGACTCCCCGCCCCCGCCGAGGAGTTCGCCGCCGTCCGGGACGCGGCCGCTCGACGCGCCGAGGAAGGCCTGCCGCTGGACGCCGTCCTACTCGCCCACCACCTCGGAGCAGAGGTCTGCTGGGAATTCGTCACCCGGCACGCCAGGGACGGAGAGGCCGCCGAACTGCTCATTCTCAACCGGCTGTTGCTCGACCAGCTCGGCCAGGCCACCACCGCCGCCGGCGCTGGCTACCTGGACGGCCGCAGACCGGCCGCCGATCTGCGGTCCGCGAGCCGGAAGTCCCTGCTCACCGCCCTGCTCGCAGGCACCCCCGCCGACGAGGCCGCCACCAGGGCCGGACTCCGGCTGCCCGCCCGCTACGCCGTGCTCTGCCTGTCCATCGCCGACCACCCCGACGAGCACTCCCCCGGCGTCGACCCGGCCATCGCCGCTCGCCGCAAGCTCCGCCGGCTCGGCGCCGAACTCGACCACCGCACCCGGCAGTCGGCGCTCACCGCGCTCACCCCTTCGGGAGGCCTGGTGCTCGTTCCGTTCGTCCCGTCGGCGGGTTCGTCGAGATCACCGGTGCCGAGCCCGCCGGAGGTGCCGCACGCGTCGGCGGAGTCAGCCGGCTCACTCGACTCAGCCGACCACGCCACCCCCGAAGCGCCCTGGCCCCACCTCGCCACGACCCTCGCCGCCGCGGCCCGGGCCGCCGGTGCGCCCGTCCTCGCCGGAGCGGCCGAGGCCGTGCCCGCCGAAGTGCCCGAGGCGGCCGCCCTCGCGTACGAAGTCCTCGACGTCGCCCGGGCGTTCGGGCGCCCGCCCGGGCTGCATCGGCTGGACGACGTACTGCTGGAGTACCAGCTCACCCGGCCGAGCCGGGCCCGCGCGCGACTCGCCGCGCTGATCGAACCCCTCGCGGACGCCGGGGCCGGGGAGTTGCTCACCACTCTGCGCACCCACCTGGCCTGCGGCCTCAACCGTCGGCACACCGCGAGCACGCTGCACCTGCACCCGAACACCGTCGACTACCGCCTGCGCCGGATCGCCGCGCTGACCGGTCTGGACCCGGCGCGCCCGGCCGACGTCCTGCGGATCACCGCCGCGCTCGCCGCCCGCACCGCCGAACAGGCCTCGCCCGTACGGTAGTCACGCCCGCAGCCGGAGGCCACGACGTACGAACCAGTAACCGAACGGCCCCACAGACGAACGAATCCAGCAGACGAACGACCCGACGGACGAACGGTCCGACGGACGAACAGCGCGACGAATAAACGGCCCGACGGACGAACGGCCCGGGGAACGAACGTCAGTCCCGCTCCCGCTCCCCCGGCAACCGCAGGTCCCACCCGACCAGGGCCCGCAGCTGCTCCGCCGTCACACCCTCCGGCACCGGCTGCGGTGCGTCGTGGCGCAGCGGCGGCTGCCAGCCGTCCTCCTCGGTCCAGCGCCGGACCACCTTGGCCGGTGCCCCGGCGATCACGCTGTGGTCGGGCACCTCGCCGCGCACCACCGCGCCCGCCGCGACCACCACGTTGCGGCCGATCCGCGCCCCCGGCAGGATCACCGCGCCGGTGCCGATCCAGCTGCCCGCGCCGATCTCCACCGGTTCGTTGCGCGGCCACTGCTTGCCGATCGGCAGGTCGGTGGCCCGGTACTCGTGCGCCTGATCGGAGATGTAGACGCCAGGGCCGGTCCACACGTCGTCGCCGAGCACGATCGACTGGTGGCCGACGATGTGGCTGTCCCGGCCGATCACGCAGCCTCCGCCGATCCGCACGATCGGCTCGGGCCCGAGGTCGAGGCCGGGCAGGAAGCCCGCGCTGATGGTGACTCGCTCACCGATGATCGAGAACGGCCCGATGGTGATCCACTGCTCGTTGAACACCGCCCCGAGCGGAAAGGCCAGCGTCGTACCGTCCCCCAGCTCGCCGAACCGGTACGGGCCCGGGCTCCGGTTGGTGACCGCGCCGTTCCGCTGCACCCAGCGCCAGCCCCGGTGGACGAGGCGTCCGGCGGCACGGCGGCCACCTGCCCGGACGGCGGAGACGAGGGAACGGGATATCGGCATGCGCTCACGTTACCGGCCCGTAGCTCGGGCCCGGCCGCCGGGCGGCCAACATCACACTGGTCCCACCAGCCCCAGCGGCCCCGCCCTCCCCGGGCACGGCTCCGGCCCCGATTCCGTCCCCGCCCCCATCCCCTCCCCGTCCCCGTCCCCGCCCCCATCCCGTCCCTGCCCCCGCCCCCGCCCCGGATCTCACCCCGCCCGCCGTACGGGACACCGCCGGGACGAGCACCGGCCGGGCCCACGCGCTTCCCTCCAACCGCCCCCCGTCCGACCTTTCGAAGACGTGCCCGATCGAAGGCGTGTCCGAAATCCGCGACCGCCGGGCGCCCGCGATGGAAGACTCCGCCCATGGAGATCACCGAGCACATCGACGCGCTGCGGCGCGAGGGCGCCCGGCTCGCCGAGGCCGCCGCCCGTACCGAGCTGTCCGCCCCCGTACCGACCTGCCCGGACTGGCAACTGGCCGATCTGCTGCGGCACGTCGGCTACGTCCACCGCTGGGCCACCGCCGTCCCGTCCCGCGGTCTGCGGACACCGCTGGACGACGCCGGTGCGGACGCCGTCGTCGGGCCCGTGCCCTCGGACACCGGGCTGCTCGACTGGGTCCGCGAGGGACACGCCGCCCTGGTGGACGCGCTCAGCGAGGCCCCGGCCGACGTCGAGTGCTGGAGCTTCCTGCCCGCGCCCAGCCCGCTGGCGTTCTGGGCCCGTCGACAGGCGCACGAGACGGCCGTCCACCGGCACGACGCCGACGCGGCCGCCGGAAAGCCCGGACCCGCCGCGGACACCCTGCTCGCCCTGGACGGCATCGACGAACTGCTGCGCGGCTTCATGACCCGGAGCCGGGCCACCGTGCGCAGCGACCGCCCGCGCACCGTCCAGGTCCGGGCCACCGACGGCACCGGCTCCTGGCGCATGACGATCACCCGGGAGCCGATGACCGTCAGCACGGACGACAGCCCCGAACCGGCCGACCTGACCCTCACCGGCCCGGCCCGTGACCTCTACCTGCTGCTCTGGAACCGGCTGCCCGCCGAGCAGGCCCGGGCCGTCGAGACCACCGGCGACCGGGACCTGCTCGCCCTGTGGCGCGGCGAGGCGACGATCCGCTGGTCGTGACGCCCCGGGAGCCCAGCGGTGTCATGGCACCGGGCACACCCCCCGCTCACGCCCCGGGAGTTCGGACGGTCAGCGCACCCAGGGCGCGGGACGCTTCTCCAGGAACGCCCGCATGCCCTCCTGCGCCTCCGCCGAGCCGAACAGCCGCGCCGACAGCTGCACGAGCTCGTCGGCGTCACGCTCGAAGGAACGCACGACGTCCGCGTTGGCCAGCCGCTTCGACTCCGCCAGCCCCTGCGGGGAGCCCTGGCGCAGCGCGTCCAGCAGTCCCTTCAGCACCACACCGGTGTCCTCGGCGGACTCGGTCGCGCTGGTGATCAGGCCGATCCGGGCGGCCTCGGCGGCATCGAAGACCTCGCCGGTGAGGTAGTAGCGGGAGGCGGCGCGCGGCTCCAGCTTGGGGCGCAGCGGCAGGGAGATGACCGCGGGCGCCAGGCCGAGCCGGACCTCGGTGAAGGCGAAGGTCGAGGCCGGTCCGGCGACCGCGAGGTCGGCGGCGCCCACCAGCCCGAGTCCGCCCGCCCGTACGTGCCCGTCGATGACGGCGATCACCGGCTTGGTGCAGTCCACGATCGCCCGCTGCAGCTCGACCAGGCCGCGCGGCCCGACCGTCGGGTCCGCGCCGGTCGCCTCGGAGAGGTCCGCGCCCGCGCAGAACACCTTGCCGGTGTGCCCGAGCACCACGGCGCGGACCTCCGGGTCGGCCGCGGCCGCCGCGAGTCCGGCGTGCAGCTCGGCCATCAGGCGGGTGGAGAGCGCGTTGCGGTTGTGCGGCGAGTCGAGGGTGAGCGTGGTGACGGCGTCGGCGGTGCTGACGCGGACGAGGGGCTCTGCGCTGGTCATCGGCGGGCCTGCCTTCCGGCTGAGGGTGGGTCGGACTGCGGGGCGCGGACCGGGGTGCCCGGACCGCGCCCGCACGACTCTGGCACGCCCACCCGCCGCTCGGCCAGAGCCAACCGCCCCCACCCCCGTCCCCGGGCCGAAAACCTGTGGTCACCGCAGGTGCGCCCACGGCAGCATCGTCGCCATGGCCACCGACGACACCCCCGTCCTGCTGCTCGCGCCGCGCATCAACGAGACGGGCCTCCAGCTGCGCACCGCCGCCGGGCGTCGCGGTCTGCGGGCGTCCGTCGCGTCGTCCTGGCTGGCCCCGCAGGAGCTGATCGGCGCGCCGGTGCACGTGTGCGGCGGGGTGCTGGACGGGGACACGCCGGTCCTGGTGAGCGAGGTGGTGCGGTTCGTCGCGGAGTACCGGCTGTTCGTGCTGGACGGCGAGGTGCGGGCCGGCTCGCGCTACGCGGTGGACGGTGACCTGTCCGTCGCACCTCTGTCGACGCCCGGGGCGTCCGCCGGAACACCCGCACCCCCCTGGGCGGTGACCGTGGCGGAGAGCGCCGAGGTGCTCGCGTTCGCCCGCGACGTCCTGGCCGCCGCCGCGGCCGCCGCGCCACTGCCGAGCGCCACCGTGGTGGACATCGGGCGGACGGAGGACGGCCGTTGGGCCGTGGTCGAGGCCAACGCGGCCTGGGCCAGCGGCGGTTACGCTGCCGACCCGGATGCCGTCCTCGACGTGGTGCTGCGCGCGGGCGGACCGGCCTCCCGACTCCCGGCGGGCGACCGCCCGTTCCTGCGTGACCTGCCCGAAGTGGTGCGCTGACACCGGTCGGGCGGTTCGTCCCCGGCGGACGGCCGGTCGGTCTCCCCGTCTCCCGGCCCCCAGGTCTCCCCGTCTCCCGGTCCCCGGGTCTCCCCGTCTGCCGGCCTGCCGGTCTGCCGGTCTGCCGGTCTGCTGGCCTGCCGGTCTGCCAGCCTGGCCGTTCTGCCGGTCTGCCGGGGCCTGGGCTTGCGGCATCGGTGGATCATGGCCCAGGATCCGCGCCATGAGCAGTTCTCACCTCACCCACATCACCGAGCCTCCCGGGGTCGCGCCCGGCACCGGCTACACCCACGTCGTCACCGGCACCGGGCGGCTGGTCCAGGTCTCCGGTCAGGTCGCCTTCGACGAGCAGCGGAACCTGGTCGGCGCGGGCGACCCGAAGGCGCAGGCGCGGCAGGTCTTCGAGAACCTGCGCCGTTGTCTGGCCGCCGCCGGGGCCGGATTCGAGCACGTCGTGAAGTTCACCTTCTTCATGACCGACATCGAGTACCTCTCGGCCATCCGGGAGGCCCGCGACGAGTACCTGGGGTCGCTGCCGCTGCCGGCCGCCTCCGCCATGCAGGTGGCGGCGCTGTTCAAGCCCGAGGTGTTGATCGAGATCGAGGCACTGGCGATCCTCCCCGAGTAGGTTCCGACCTCCTTCCGGGGCACCGGGGCGTCCGGTCTCACGCCGCCCCGAGGCGGCCCGCGTCCCGGCGCCCGGCCCACCGGACGGCGGGACGCATCGCCAGCCCGGCACCCGCCAGCACCGCGCCCAGGATGATCCAGCCGACCGTCCCGTAACCGATGACCAGGGTGCTGACCAGCCCCGGACCGGCCATCAGGGCCGCCGCCGTCCCCGCGTTGAACACGCCCTGGTAGGCACCGTGGTCGCGCTCGCCCGCGAGGTCGTAGCTGAGCGCCCAGCCGCCCGCCTGCCCGACCACCTCGCCGACCGACTGCAGGGCGACCCCGCCGAGCACCACTGCGGCTGCGAGGACCGCGGGCAGGCCGTGCGCCAGCGAGACGACCAGGCAGGACGCCGCGAGCACCACCCCGGCGCGCCCGCAGGCCCGGACGGCCCCCGTCCGCTCCTCGGTGCCCCGGGTGGCGCGCAGCTGCAGGGTGATCACCAGCATGGTGTTGACGATCAGGGTGCCGGCGACGGTGATCCGCGGCGCCTCGGTCTCCTGCACGATCCACAACGGCACGCCGACCTCCAGGACGGCGAACTGCAGGCAGAGCACGGCGTTCAGCACGGTCACGGCCAGGAACGGCCCGTCCCGCAGTGCCGGGTTCCGGCGTCGGCCCAGCTTGACGCCCTTGCCGGAGGGGTCCGACGGCTCCGCGACCGTGCTCCCCGCCGCCGGCTCATCCGCTCCCGGGCCGACCGCGGGCGGCTCGGTCGCATCCGCCCCGACCACCACCGACGGCCGCCGCGGGACGGCGAGGCGGTGGAACAGCACCGCGACGGCCACGTACGAGGTGGCGTCCGCCAGGATCGCCGTCAGGTAGACCGGCCGGCTGTCCAGTTGGAGCGCGATCGCGCCGAGGGCCGTCCCCAGACAGAGCCCGACGTTCGTCACCACCCGCAGGTGGGCCCTGCCCGCCACCCGGCGGTCGGCGGGCAGGGCCTCGGCGTAGAGCGCGTTCCGGACGGCGGCGGAGCCCCGGTCGACGGCGGAGACCAGGCAGGCGAGCGCGACGAACGACGGATAGCCGTCGACCAGCACGTATCCGGCGGTGGCGACGGCCTGGACCGACACCAGCACCACCAGCACCCGCCGGGCGCCCCAGCGGTCGGCGGCCCGGCCGGCCGGCACACTGGCGAGGACCCCGCACAGCCCGGCGGCGGTCATCCCGAGGCCCAGCTGCGCGGCGCTCAGGCCCAGCACCCGGGTGAAGAACAGCACCGCGACGGAGAGGGACAGGCCGCTGCCCACCGTGTTGACCAGGGTGATCCCGGCCAGCCGACGGACCATCGGGTCAGGGTGCAGACGCCGTCTCAGGGCGGGCACGACCCCGGTGTCAGGCGGGTTCGCGGGCAGGGCGGAAGAAGGTGCGGAGGACTCCGCCGTCGAAGTGGTCATACGACGATCCCACCGCTGGCCGGAGCGGTCCCGGTAATCCTTTAGGCTCCGGCTGAATCCAACGCCCGACACCCCTGCCCGCTCGCCCGTCCACTCGCCCGCCCGTCAGGCTCTCAGGCCCTCAGGCCGTCAGGCCGTCAGGCCCTCAGCCCCTCGGATCCCCACAGAAGGCCACCCGTGCACCGGTTCACACTCCGCCTGGCGGACCTCGCCACGACCTCGTTCGCCCTGTCCCCGATCCACGAGGCCGTGCTCAGTCTGCGGATGTGGACACACCCGGGTGTCTACTGGCTCCAAGCGCAGGCCTTCGAACAGCTCCGGCCCGCCTTCGAGCAGCTGGCCTCGCGCCCGCTGCTGCTCTCGCTGGTCGCCCGGAACCGCTGGGTCCCGGACTTCCTGACCCCTCGCCCGACGTCCCCCTCCCCCGACTTCCACTCCGAGCTCGCGATCGTCCGCGCGCTGCCACCGGAAGAGCTGCGTGACGAGCTGGAACAGACCTTCCGCCCGCACAACGGCCCACTTCCCGCCGCACTCTCCGCCGGACTGGCCGCCCCGGAGAGGCTACTGGCGCGGATCGCCGACGCGCTGGAGGAGTACTGGGAGGTCTGCCTCGCGCCCGCCTGGTGGCCGCAGGCCCGCGCGGTCCTGGAGGCCGACCTGGTCTACCGCGCCCGACTGCTCGCCCAGCACGGCGCCGCCGTCCTCTTCGCCGACCTCGACCACCGGCTCCACTGGGAGAACGGCGTCCTGTCGATCAACCGGCACTGGGCCGACGGGGACGTGGAGACCCCGGTGGAGGGGCGCGGTCTCGTGCTCTGCCCGACCTTCTTCGTCCGCGGTGCGATCACGATGATCAGCAACGCCCGGGCGCCGCAGATCAGTTACCCGGCACGCGGACAGGCGGGGATGGCCGGGCGGGGCACGCCGGTGCCGACGCGAGCCGTGCGGGCACTGGTCGGCGCGCCGAAGGCCCGGCTGCTGGCACTGCTGGCCGAACCGGCCTCCACCACCGACCTCGCCTACCGCCTCGGCGTCACCCCCGGCGCGGTCAGCCAGCACCTGTCCGTCCTCGCCGCCACCGGCCTGGTCACCCGCGCCCGGCACGGCCGCTCGGTGCTCTACCGGCGCAGCCCGCTCGGGGACGCGCTGACGGGCGCGAACAACTGACAAGCGACCACCGACAGCTGGCACCCAACAGAACAGAGAACAGATGACAGATGACAGATGACAGATGATGAAATCTGTCATCTGTTACTTCTCCGCCCGCCCTCACCCGGCCACCTCCACTGGTACAGACCTGTTGACGCATTGGTCCAGTCCTCCTACAGTGCCCATGCCCTCGCCCCCCACGGCCGGGGCACCGATCGCGCACGGATCACCACCCGGTTCTACGGCCCCCTGTCCCAACCCCCCACAGTCACAGGGAGAACCATGTCCGCTCGATCCCGAGCCGGACGCCCGCGCCTGCGCAGCAGACTGCTCGCGGCGCTCAGCGTCCTGCTCCTCCCGCCGGCCGCGCTCACCGCGCTGGCCGCTCCGGCGAACGCCGCCGGCAGACTCACCGCGACCTTCACCACCACCGACAACGGCTCCTGGTGGCAAGGCACCTACATCGTCCACAACGACAACGCGACCGCCGTGTCCGGCTGGACCCTGGAGTTCGACCTCCCCGCCGGCGTCACCCTCGGCAACACCTACAACGGCACCGCCACCGTCAGCGGCCGGCACGTCACGGCGACCGCCGCGTTCTACAACTCCACCGTCAACGCCCACAGCACCACCGAGCCGTACAGCTTCTGGTTCGTCGGCACCGGCCCGGTCTCCATTCCGCTCAACTGCCGTATCAACGGCGACAAGTGCGACGGCACCCCCGACGTCCCGCCGTCCGCGCCGGGTGCCCCGACGGTCACCGAGTCCACCGCCCACACGCTCGCCCTCAGCTGGCCGGCCGCCACCGCCGGCGACTATCCGGTCGCCTCGTACGACGTGCTGAACGGCAGCACCGTCCTCGCCTCCAGCACGACCGCCAACGCCCTGGTCAGCGGTCTCACCCCGGCCACCTCGTACACCCTGACCGTCCGCGCCAAGGACGGCCGCGGCAACACCGGCCCGCTCAGCGCGCCGGTCACCACTACCACCTTCGACCCGGCCACCGACCCCGTCCCGCCCACCGCGCCGGCCAACCTCCGTACCACCGCGGTCGGTCCGACGGACGTGACGCTCGCCTGGAACGCCGCGACGGACAACGTCCGGGTCGCCGCGTACGACGTCTACCAGGGCGGCACGCTCGCCGCGACGGTCACCGGGAGGACGCTGACCGCGACGGTCTCCGGCCTCTCGCCGTCCACCGCCTACACCTTCACCGTGAAGGCCCGCGACGCCGCCGACAACGCCTCACCCGCCTCCGCCCCGCTCACCGTGACCACCTCCGACCTGGTGGGCGCCGGGAAGTACGCCCGGGTCGGCTACTTCGTCCAGTGGGGCATCTACGGCCGCCAGTACTTCGTCAAGAACCTCGACACCTCGGGCAGCGCCGCCAAGCTCGACGTCATCAACTACGCCTTCGAGAACATCGATCCGGTCAACCTGACCTGCCTCGCGGGCGTCACCAAGGGCACCACCGCCGACCCGCAGGACCCCGACCAGGGCACCGGGGCCGGTGACGCCGACGCCGACTACGCCCGCCCGATGAGCGCCGCCCAGTCCGTGGACGGCGTGGCCGACGACGGGTGGGGCAAACTCCGCGGCAACTTCAACCAGTTGAAGAAGCTGAAGGCCAAGTACCCGAACCTGAAGGTGGTCGTCTCGCTCGGCGGGTGGACGTACTCCAAGTACTTCTCCGACGTCGCCGCCACCGACGCCTCCCGTCAGAAGTTCGTCAAGTCCTGCGTCGACACCTGGATCAAGGGCAACCTGCCGGTCTACAGCGGTGCCGGCGGCGACGGCGTGGCGGCGGGCATCTTCGACGGGTTCGACCTGGACTGGGAGTGGCCCGGCTCGAACGACGGCCACGCCGGCAACCACTGGAGCAACAACGACAAGGCCAACCTGACCCTGCTGCTCGCCGAATTCCGCAAGCAGCTCGACGCGTTGGGCGGCTCGCACAAGCTGCTCACCGCCTTCACCCCGGCCGACCCGGCGAAGGTCGCCGCCGGCTGGGACCTGGGCAGGATCTTCGGCTCGCTGGACATCGCCAACGTCCAGGGCTACGACTTCCACGGCTCGGGCAGCGACAACTCCTGGGAGCCCGCCCGCACCGGCCACCAGGCCAATCTCTACCCGGACCCGAGCGACCCGTACACCGTCCACTTCAGCGTCGACGCGGCCGTCCAGACCTACCTCGCCGCCGGAGTCAACCCGCGCAAACTGACCATCGGCTTCCCGTTCTACGGACGCGGCTGGCAGGGCGTCGCGGACGGCGGGGCGAAGGGCGTCTGGCAGTCCGCGACCGGCGCAGCACCGGGCCAGTTCGCCGAGGAGGCCGGGACGCGCGGGTACCAGAACCTGATCAGCGGCGTCCCCGCCCTCACCGTCTACCACGACGCCAAGTCCGTTGCCACGTACGGCTACACGGGAAACGGCGGCCAGTGGTGGACCTTCGACGACGCCTGGTCGATCGCCCAGAAGGCGGCCTACCTCAAGTCGAGGAACCTGCTCGGCGGCATGATCTGGGAGATGTCCGGCGACACCCCGTCCGGCACGCTCATGACCGCACTCGACACCGGTCTGGCGTGACGCGGACCGGCCCGGGCCCAGGACCGAACCGGTCCCGGTGACCGGCGAGGAGTCCCGAGACTGACAGGTGCGGGGCCGGTGCTCCCCCTCCCTCGTGGAGGAAGCTCGTGGAGGAAGACCGGCCCCGCACCCGCGACCCGACACCCCGCGCGCCTACCGCGAAGCGATCGACGTCAGCTTCCGTGCCGCCCGGTACTGCCGCAGCACCTGGGAGAAGGTGGTGTGTCCCTGGGTGGTCCGGGCGAAGGCCCGCCAGGCCGCCGGCACCAGGCAGACCGCCGCGTGGAACAGGTACGGCCGCCGCTCGAAGGCGCCGAGCAGCTGCTTGCCCGCCCGCATCTCCACGCCCAGCCCGGCCTTGATCGCGAACGCGTAGTTCAGCGCCTCGCGCCGCACCGCCGCCGCGTCGCCCGCCTCGGCGACCTTGACCGCCCATTCCCCGGCCAGCCGGCCCGAACGCAGCGCGTACGAGATGCCCTCACGGGTCCACGGCTCCAGCAGTCCGGCCGCGTCGCCCGCGACCAGCACCCGGCCGCGGGAGAGCGGCGAGTCCTCGGCCCGGCACCGGGTCAGGTGCCCGGATTCCACCCTGGGGGTGAACCCGGACAGGCCCAGTCGACGGATGTAGTCGGCCAGGTACTGCTTGGTGCGCTCGCCGTCGCCGCGCGCCGAGATGACGCCGACGGTCAGGCTGCTGGTCTCGGTCTTCGGGAACACCCAGCCGTAACTGCCGGGCAGCGGGCCCCAGTCGAGGTGGATCCGGCCCGCCCAGTCGGCGGCGACCTGCGGCGGCACCGGGATCTCCGCCTCCAGGCCGAGGTCGATCTGGTCGAAGGTGACGCCGACGTGCCGGGCGATCCGGCTCGCGCTGCCGTCCGCGCCGACCACCGCGCGGGCCTCGAAGGTGCGCCCGTCGGCGGCCGTCACCAGCGCGGTCCGATGCTCGCCGCCGCGCTGCTCGACCCCGGTGACGGTCACTCCGGTGACCAGCACCGCCCCGGCCGTCTTGGCCGCCTGCACCAGGCGCAGGTCGAACTCGTCCCGGTTGACCAGGCCGAACAGCATCCGCCGGGAGCGCTGCGTCCGGGTGTACCGCCCGTCGTACGCGAAGGTGACGGCGTGCACCCGGTCCTGCAGCGGCAGCCGGAAGTCCGGCGGCAGGCTGTCCCGGGAGGGGCCGATGATGCCGCCGCCGCAGGTCTTGTAGCGGGGGTGCTCGGCCTTGTCGAGCAGCAGGACCCGGCGGCCCTGGACGGCGGCGGCGTACGCGGCCGAGGAACCCGCAGGTCCGGCGCCGACCACCACGACGTCCCAGACGCCGTCCGGCGGCGCGGCCGCGTCGTCGACCTGCGCGGCCACGTCGTCGACCGTCGAGGCCGCGTCGTCGAGGGCCGGAGCCGTCTCGTCGAGCGGGCTGCCGAGCGGGCTGCCGAGCGGGCTACGGGAATCGGAGCTTCCGGAGTCAGTCACGTCGAGCAATCCTATGCGTCCGCCCGCCCCGGCGGACGCCGCACCACCACGGCCACGCCCGCGCGTCTCGGAACCTCCACAGCCCCGCACCCCCGCGCTCCACCGGCGACCCCCCTTCCCCTCCCCCGGCGAGCGCAGCGCCCGGCCGCAGCGCCCGCCCGCCCGGCCGGAGCACCCGGCCCCACGGGGCTCCCGATTCCGCGCCGCCTATGATCGGCGGTACCCCGACCGCCCCCGCCGCCCGCGGCACCCCGCCGGCGAGCCCACCCCACTCGGAGCCCCGATGTCACAGCCCCTGGCCGACGCCGTCCGGTCCCTGATGGACCGTGCCCGCACCGACCTCGCCGAGCTGGTCGCCTTCCCGTCGGTCGCCGACCCGCGCCAGTTCCCGGCCGAGGAGTGCGAGAAGGCCGCACGCTGGGTCGCCGACGCCTTCGCCGCCGAGGGCCTGACCAACCTCCAGCTGCTCGACACCCCGGACGGCACCCAGTCCGTCTACGGCGAGCTGCCCGGCCCCGAGGGCGCCCCGACCGTCCTGCTCTACTCGCACTACGACGTCCAGCCCCCGCTCGACGAGGACGCCTGGCTCAGCCCCGCCTTCGAGCTGACCGAGCGTGACGGCCGCTGGTACGGGCGCGGCGCCGCCGACTGCAAGGGCAACATCCTGATGCACCTGACCGCCCTGCGGGCGCTGCGCCAGGTGTACGGGGACACCTACCCGGTCAGTCTGAAGATCATCGTCGAGGGCTCGGAGGAGCAGGGCACCGGTGGCCTGGAGCGCTACGCCGAGGCGCACCCCGAGCTGCTCGCCGCCGACGTCATCGTCATCGGCGACGCCGGCAACTTCGCCCCCGGCCTGCCCACGGTGACCACCTCGCTGCGCGGCATGACCGTGGTCGAGGTCTCGATCACCACCCTGGCCGGCAACCTGCACTCCGGTGCGTTCGGCGGTGCCGCCCCGGACGCGCTGCAGTCCCTGGTCCGGGTGCTGGCCTCGCTGCACGACGAGAACGGCGACGTCGCGGTCGCCGGGTTGAGCGCCGACCAGACCTGGGAGGGCGTGCAGTACCCGGAGGAGAAGTTCCGCGCCGACGCCAAGGTGCTCGACGGCGTCTCCCTGACCGGCACCGGTACGGTCGCCGACCGCCTCTGGGCCCGCCCGTCCGTCACCGTCCTCGGCATCGACGCCCCGCCGGTGATCGGCGCCACCTCCTCCGTCCAGGCCGCCGCCAAGGCCCTGGTCAGCCTGCGCGTCCCGCCGGGCATGGACTCCGCCGCCGCCCAGGACGCGCTGGTCGCCCACCTGGAGGCGCAGGTCCCGCTCGGCGCCAAGCTGACCGTCGAGCGCCAGGGCAACGGCGCCGCGTTCCTCGCCGACACCACCGGCCCGGCGTACGAGGCGATGGGCGCGGCCATGGCCGAGGCGTTCGGCACCGCGATGGTCTCCTCCGGCGAGGGCGGCTCGATCCCGCTCTGCAACACGCTGCGCTCGCTCTACCCGCAGGCCGAGATCGTGCTGATCGGCGTCGAGGAGCCGACCACCCAGATCCACGCGGTCAACGAGAGCGTCGACCCGCGGGAGCTGGAGCTGATGGCCCTGAGCGAGGCGCTGTTCCTCCGCCGCTACGCCGAGCTGCGTTCCGCCTGACGGACCTCGGGCCGGGGGCTGCCGCTCGCGGCCCCCGGCCCCGGCCGCCCGCCGCGCCCCCGACGGGTGGGCATTGCCATAACCTCAGAGCCCACAGGGCCCAACACTCACCCCACACCCACCCCGCAACAACACC
>NZ_JBVJJY010000034.1:34711-46342 GCF_055585785.1 Kitasatospora sp. NPDC053308
TTTTTCCCCCCTCCCCTACTCAATTCTTCTTCCCTCTGACCAGATCGGGGGCGGGGTCCCCCCCCCCCCCCCCCCTTCCCCCGCCCCCCCCCCCCCCCACGGCGGGGCGGCCGCGACGACGACCGCGTAGCCGACGGCGCCGACCGTGAGCCCGGCGCCCGCGCCGAAGCAGACCTCCGGCACCAGGTTCCGCTTCAGCGGAGCGAGCCGGTGCAGCACCCCGGCCGCCGTCGCCGCGCCCAGCACCGCGAGGGCCGCACCCCGCGCCCGGGGCGGGAGCCCGACGGCCGGCCGCACCGGCTCGACCGCCCGCACCGCGCGGGCCGCCCAGCCCCCCAGCGCCACCAGCGCGAGCGCCGAACTGCCGTACTGCAGCACCTCGTACAGCGGGACCCCGGCCACCGACCGGTCCAGTACGGGCAGCAGCCGAACGCCCAGCCGGCCCCCGTGCGTGAACGCGTCCCAGCCGACGTGGGTGGCCGCGCCGATCGCCGCCGACACCGCGAACCACACCGCGTCCGCGCGCCCGTCGGCCGCACCACCCCCGACCGTCCGACCAGCGCCCCGACGGACCGTCAGCGCCTCCGCACCGCCGGCCCACCGCTCGGGCAGCAGCGCGACCAGCGGTCCCCGCAGCAACCCGTGCCAGCCGGCCACCAGCGCACCGGCGATCGCCACGTCCAGCGTCGGCACCGCCCACCAGGCGTGCGTCAGGCTGCCCCGGCCGTACACGCCGGGCAGCAGCGACTCGGCGAAGAACGGCACGTCCGGCGCCATCGAGCCGGCGACCAGCGCCGACGCCACCAACGGCCCGCGCTCCCCGGCACGGCGCAGCAGCGGCAGGACGGCGGCGGGGTGGCTCAGCGTGAACGGCATGGCCCCATCCTCCCGCCCACCCCACCGCCCCGGCGAACCGGCCGAACCACCGCGCCCACCGACCCCACCGCCCCCGCCGACCCGGCCGACCCGCCGTAGCCGCTGCGCCCACCGCCCCGCCGCGCCCCCGGACTCGCCGGCCCCGGACCGCTACGCCGCGTCCGCCGTGCTCGCCAGCCCGACGGCCACCCGGCACCCCGCCTCCAGGTAGCGCAGCTCGCCGCTCCGCCGGGCGTCCAGGGTGGCCGCGAGCCGCCGGTACCGGCCCGGCGGCAGCAGTTCGGAGGCCTCGTCCAGCGTGACGAACCGCCAGCTGCGGAGTTCCTCCGGCTGCAGCAGCAGGTTCTGCCGACCCGCCGCGTCGAGCAGACCGCCGTCGTACATCAGCCGCAGGCCGCCCCGGCGCGGGCCGGTGCGCGGTTCCCAGTCGACGGCGAGCAGGCGCAGGCCGGACGGGTCCAGCCGCAGGCCGAGCTCCTCGGCGGTCTCCCGCAGGGCCGCGTCGGTGGGGGCCTCGCCGCGCTCCACCACGCCTCCGGGGAAGTCCCAGTCGGGCTTGTAGACGGGGTCGACGAGCAGGACGCGGTCCTGCTCGTCGAAGAGGAGGACCGCGGAGGCGACGGTGTCCCCGGTCGGGTCCGGGCTCTGGACGATCGGGCAGCGCGCGGCCCCGACCCGGACCAGCTCGGCGATCCGCAGGGCGGTCTCCCGGGGCGTGAGGTCGCCGGTGTCGATCATCCGGGCGTCCCCGACCAGCCAGCGGCGGGCCGCGCGGTAGCGCGGCAGGTGTTCCAGGCACCAGGCGCGGACCCGCTCGCTGCCCTCCGGGTCGCCCGGGCACTCCTCGCGATGGGCGATGCGCTCTCGCAGGATCGTTTCTTCTGGGTCCAGCACGAAGTGGTGCACCGCGATCCCGTGCGAGGCCAGGTCACCGAAGATCTCGTCCCGGTAGTCCTCTCTGAGCAGCGTCATCGGAACCACCAGCGGGCCCTCGACCTCGTCGAGCAGTGCCGCCGCCGTCTCGGGAACGAGTCGGCGCCAGGCCGCCAGGTCCTGGAAGTCGGACACCGTCGCCAGCCGGTCGGCCGGAAGCATCCGGCGCAGACCGAAACCCACCAGCTCGGGATCGAAGAGCATGCTCCCGGGCAGCAGTTCCACCAGCTCGCGGCAGGCACTGGTCTTGCCCGCCCCGAATGTGCCATTGACCCAGACGATCACAACGTCCCCTGCCCCTCGACTTCCCCCGATGCCGTTCGCACCGGGCAGCGCCCCCGTCGGCCGAACCAGCGCCACCCGTGGTGGTACCCGCGTCACGCCGCTCCCCATGCCTCCTCGGCATGCCTGCCCGTGCGTCCCGGCCTGCCCCGTGACAGCGGCATGTGCCCAGGCCAGGCGCGTGCTCGCCAAAATATGCAGACCGGTCTACATCAAAATTGCACCCCCTCACCACCGCTCACGCACAGCGGGTCCGGTGGGCCGACCTCCCGCGCACGCCCCACCCGCACGCCGCTCGCGCCCCCTCGCAACGCTCCTCGCGGTACGACGGCTCGCAGGACACCCGCTCCCTGCGCCCACCGGTCAGCCGGTCAGCCGGTCATCATGGTCGCCCCGTCCGGCGAGAACGACATCGGCGTCGTCCCCGGCGCCAACGCGCGGCTCACCCCGGACGAGGCCACGTCCGACCTGCCCGGCCTCCGCCTGCCCCCGTCGATGTGCCCGAACCCGGACCCCGAAACCCGCACCGTCGAGCGCCGGGACCGAACGCCGGGACCGAACGCGAGGACCACCGCACCCGGACCGCCGCACCCCGAACCCGCCGCACCCCTCACCCCGCACCCCGCACCCCGCACCCCGCACCCCGCACCACCGCACGCCGCACGGCACACGTCGGGGGCGCCGAACCGGGCGGCACCCCCGACGTGCGGACCGACGGACTCCGCGGACGCGCTACGGCCGGCCCATGTACGCCGGGTAGTAGCCGCTGCTGATCCCCGAGATCCGGATGTTGGTCCCCGGTCGCGCGGCCTCGACGTACTGGTTGTTGCCCAGGTAGATCGCCACGTGCTGGATGCCCCGCGCGGTTCCGTCCGGCGACCAGAACAGCAGGTCACCGCGGCGCAGCTGGCTCGCCTTGATCGGCGTGGTCGCGGCGTACTGGTCGTTGGCGACGCGCGGCAGGCTGATGCCGCCGCGCTTGAACGCCTGCTGCACCAGGCCCGAGCAGTCGTAGCCGTCCGGCCCGTTGCCGGCCGTCTTGAACGGCTTGCCCAGTTGGGCGAGCGCGTACTGCACGGCGGTCTCGACGTCCGGGTCCGAGGCGACCGACCCACCGGACGCGACCGAGCCCGAACCGGAACCCGAGGAGCCGCCGCCGGTCCGCGCCAGATAGATGTCGTAGTGCGTGGTCCAGCGCCACTCGCCCTTGCTGTTGCGGAACCAGTAGCGCGAGCCGTCCCAGCCCTGCTTGATCCCCCCGCTCGACCTGGTGCCGCCCGACGAGCCGGCCGTGGACTTCGTCCCGCCCCCGGTGCGTGCCAGGTAGACGTCGTAGTGCGAGGTCCAGCGCCACTGCCCCTGGCTGTTCTTGAACCAGTACCGGGAGCCGTCCCACCCGGCGTGCGCCGGCGCGGTCTCGGCGGCCGCGGGGCTCACGCCGGTGCCGAGGCCGAACACGCCCGCTCCGGTCGCGATCACGGCCACCATGCCTATCCCCCGGCGGATCCGGGCGGCCCGGGACGGACGGGAGGGACGGGCGGTGGCAGCGGACTGCTGCGCGGTCGGTTCGTCGGCGGCATCCGGCGCGCCGGTGTTGACGGTGGTCATCCTGCTGACTTCCTTCACTGCTGCGAGTTTGCGGATCGCCGCGGATCGCTACGGATCGCGGCGAACTGCCGCCGGACGGCGGCCGCGGAACTGCTTCGAACCCGCCGTACGCCCCGGCGATCACCGGGTCCGTACGGTTCGGCAGGCTCCCCGTCCGACACACCGCGGCTTCCGGCCGTGCGGCCGGAAGCCGCGGTGTGTCGCCCAGGGGATTCAGTTCTGCCTGCGTGTCACGTTAGGCACGCGTCCGCTCACAGCGCGCAGTGGAGTGCGCCAATGGGGGGTCGCCGGACGGGCGGGCACCGACGGCGCATCAGGGTGAACACCCGTCACCGCAGGAACGTCCGACACCGCCTCATCACCGGCCGCCGGCCTCCGCCAGCAGCTGCTTCTTGAGTACCTTTCCCAGGGCGTTCCTTGGCAGTTCGGGTACCAGCACGACCCGGCGCGGCCGCTTGTGCACCGAGAGCCGCTCCGCCACAAAGGCCGTCAGCTGTTCCCCCGTCACGGCACCGTCCGGGATCACGTACGCGACGATCGCCTGGCCGAGGTCCTCGTCCGGCACCCCGACCACCGCCGCGTCGGTGACCGACGGATGATCACGGAGCGCGGCCTCCACCTCGCCCGCGCCGATCCGGTAGCCGCCGCTCTTGATCAGGTCCACCGAGGCCCGGCCGACGATCCGGTGGAAGCCGTCCGCCCCGATCACCGCGACGTCGCCGGTCCGGAACCAGCCGTCCGCCGTCCACGCCTCCGCGTCCGCGTCCGGCCGGTTGAGGTACCCGCTGAACAGCGTCGGACCGGAGACCTGCAGCTCACCGACCGTCTCCCCGTCGTACGGCACCGGCGCGCCGTCCTCGCCGACCAGCCGGGTGCGCACCCCCTCCAGCGGCAGACCGACACTGCCCGGCCGCCGCTCGCCGTCCGCCCTGGTGCTGACGGTGATCAGCGACTCGGTCATCCCGTACCGCTCGATCGGGGCGTGCCCGGTGAGCACGGCCAGCTTCTCGAACACCGGTACGGGCAGCGGCGCGCTGCCGGAGACCAGCAGCCGGGCCCGGGACAGCCGGCTCGCAGCCCCCGGGTCCGCCGCCAGCCGGGACCACACCGTGGGGACGCCGAAGTACAGACTGCCGCCGGCCTCCGCGTACGCCTGCGGGGTGGGCCGGCCGGTGTGCACCAGCCGGCTGCCGGTCCGCAGGGCGCCGAGCACGCCGAGCAGCAGCCCGTGCACGTGGAACAGCGGCAGTCCGTGGGCGAGGGTGTCCTCGGCGGTCCACTCCCAGGCCGCGGCCAGGGCGTCCAGGTCGGCGGCGATCGCCGCACGCCGGATCACGGCGCCCTTCGGCGCGCCGGTGGTGCCCGAGGTGTAGAGCACGAAGCCGGTCGTGTCCGCGGCGGGCTCGGCGTGGGTGGCGGCCGAGCGCTGCAGGGGATCGACCGGCAGCCCGTCCACCGACCCGCCCTCGGGCAGCGCCTCGCCGACGGCGTGCGCGAGCAGCGCCGCGCCGGAGTCGCGCAGGATGTGCTCGCGCTCCTTGGGCCCGGAGTCGGGCGGCAACGGCACCACCGGGACGCCCGCCAGCAGGCCGCCGACCACGGCGACCACCGTCTCGACGGTGGGCCTGGCCAGCACCGCCAGCGCGGGGGCACCGGCCACCCGGTCCGCGACGGCGGTCGCCGCTCCCAGCAGTTCCTCCCGGGAGAGCGACCGGCCGTCGATCCGCAGCGCGTCCGCCGCGTCGCCGAAACCGCCCTGAAGTGCCGTCAGCAGTGCCATGCCATCGTCCTCGCCCTCGTCCCTCGCATCGCGCCACGTCCATCGCGCCACGTCCAAAGCGCCACGTCCCCGCGCCACTCGCACGGGTCATGAGCTCACCTCATACCGTGCACGTCACCCGCTCGGGTCATGAGTCGGGCTCATGGCCCTCGCCATGAACGAACCTCATGCCCCCGGGTATGAGCCGCACTCATGCCCCGCCATGAGGCGAGCTCATGTCCTGCCACGAGTCCACCTCATGCCCGCACGTCACGCGTCCGCGCCGACTCTACGGCCCGGGGCACCGCCCTGGGGGCCCCGGGCACGACGACGGAGGGCGTGGCACCGAGTACCCGGTGCCACGCCCTCCTCGCGTCCCCGCGGGATCAGGCCTTGCGGGCCTTCACCTCGGCGGTCAGCTGCGGCAGGACCTCGAAGAGGTCGCCGACCACGCCGTAGTCCACCAGCTCGAAGATCGGGGCCTCGGGGTCCTTGTTGACGGCCACGATGGTCTTCGAGGTCTGCATGCCCGCCCGGTGCTGGATCGCACCGGAGATGCCCGCCGCGATGTACAGCTGCGGGGAGACCTGCTTGCCGGTCTGGCCGACCTGGCTGCTGTGCGGGTACCAGCCCGCGTCCACCGCGGCCCGCGAGGCACCGACGGCCGCACCCAGCGCGTCCGCCAGCTCCTCCACCACACCGAAGCCCTCGGCCGCACCGACACCACGGCCACCGGAGACCACGATCGCGGCCTCGGTCAGCTCCGGACGCCCCGTCGACACCCGCGGCGTGCGCGAAGTCACCGTGGCGGCGTTCGCGCTGAACTCCACCGACACGTTCTCCACCGCACCCGCGGCCGGCGCGGCCTCCGGAGCCACCGCGTTCGGCTTGACGGTGATCACCGGCGCACCCTTGGTGACCTTCGACTTCACCTGGAACGAGGCCGCGAACACCGACTGCGTGGCGACCGGACCACCGTCACCGGCCTCCAGGTCCACCGCGTCGGTGATCAGACCGGAACCGATCCGCAGCGCCACGCGCGCGGCCACCTCCTTGCCCTCGCCCGACGAGGTGACCAGCACCGCCGCCACGTCGTTGGCCTTGGCGATCTGCGCCAGCGCGTCCACCTTCGGGACGACCAGCCGGTCGGCGAACTCCGCGCCGTCCGCGACGTACACCTTCGCCGCGCCGAACTCGCCGGCCTTCGCGGCGATCTCGGCGGCCGCGGCACCGGCGCCCAGCACGACGGCGGACGGCTCGCCGATACGGCGGGCCAGGGTCAGCAGTTCCACGGCCGGCTTGCGGACCACACCGTCGGCGTGGTCCACCAGAACCAGGATCTCAGCCATGATTCGTTGCTCCTGATCGATCGTTGGATGCGCGAACGGGGGGGATTAGATGAACTTCTGGTCGGCGAGGAAGCCGGCGAGCGCCTTGCCGCCCTCGCCCTCGTCCTTGACGACCGTGCCCGCGGTACGCGCCGGACGCGCGGCCACCGACTCCACCGCCGTCCACGAACCCGCCAGACCGACCTCGTCCGCCTCGATGCCCAGGTCGTCCAGGTCCAGCGACTCCACCGGCTTCTTCTTCGCCGCCATGATCCCCTTGAACGAGGGGTAACGGGCCTCGCCCGACTGGTCGGTCACCGACACCACGGCCGGCAGCGGCGCCTCGACCAGCTCGGTCGCCGCGTCACCGTCACGACGACCCCGGACCACCCCGCCCTCGACCGACACCTCGGACAGCAGCGTCACCTGCGGCACACCCAGACGCTCCGCCAGCAGCGCCGGCAGCACACCCATCGTCCCGTCCGTCGACGCCATGCCGCCGATCACCAGGTCGAACCCGGTCTTCTCCAGCGCCTTCGCCAGCACCGCCGACGTCCCGATCACATCCGAACCGTGGATGTCGTCGTCGTTCACGTGCACGGCCTTGTCCGCACCCATCGACAGCGCCTTGCGCAGCGCGTCCTTCGCGTCGTCCGGCCCGACCGTCAGCACCGTCACCTCGGCGCCCTCGTTCGCCTCCGCGATCCGCAGCGCCTGCTCCACGCCGTACTCGTCCAGCTCCGACAGGAGGCCGTCCACGCCATCCCGGTCGGTGGTGTGGTCGTCCGCGAAACGACGGTCACCCGTCGCATCCGGCACGTACTTCACACAGACAACGATCCTCAAGCTCACGGCCTTGTCTCCTGTACTGGTCTCGTCCGGCGGCTGCGGCTGTGCAAGCGGGGCGAACACGGAAACGCACCCGCTCCGGGCAGCGAATTCCCGTGCCGGTCCGGAACTTCCTGGCAGCATACTCGCCAGTAGCACGGTGGTCACTACTGGCCAGTAGCTTACGCCCGGCGCCCGCGCTCGCTGCCTGCGCCCATCCTGCCCCAGCCGTGGGCCGACTCCACCCGACGGGGCGAACCGATCCCCCCGGGATCCCGCCCCGACGCCCCGCCCGCCAGCCCTTGGCCGCCTACACCGCCCGCCCGAGCGCCGCGATCACGTCCGCCTTGCGCGGCTGCCCCGCCGCCCGACGCACCACCCGGCCCTCCGCGTCCAGCACCAGGACGGTCGGCGTCCGCCGGACCTCCAGCCGGCGGACCAGCTCCAGCCGCTCCTCGGCGTCCACCTCGACGTGCGCGACCCCCTCGACCATCCCGGCCACCTCGGCGAGCACCCGCCGGGTGGCCCGACAGGGCTGGCAGAAGACCGTCGAGAACTGCACCAGCGTCGCCCGCTCACCGAGCGGCCCGCCCAGCTCCGCCGCCGACAGCCGTACCGTCCCGTCCTGGGTGCCCACCCTCATCCTTCCGTCGCGCCCGGTCCGCAGCAGCCCGAACATGGTCGCCACCGCCAGCACGACAACGCACACCACCAGCCCGGTCATCCCCACCAGTGTGCGCCCGCCCCGGCGGGCCCCGAAAGACGGTCGACCACCGGGGGCACGCCGCGTACGATCGGCCGGTGGACTCCGAGCGTTCCAGACCGCCGCTGCCGACCGCCCGCCGCGTCACCGCCCCGGGCCGGGCCACCGACACCCGCCGCCGCTGACCCCACGTCGCCACCGCCCGCCGCTGCCGCCCGCCGCGACCCTCCCGGAGCCCCCGTGCAGACCGACCCCCGTGGTCCCCGTTTCGCCGCCGCGCTCACCACGGCCGTCCTGATCCTCGTCCTCCTGACCGACAGCAGCGTCCTCCTGGCCGGCCAGACGGCCGTCTTCGCCCTCGGCGCGTTCGCCGGTTTACGGCTCTGCCCGTACGACTGGCTCTTCCGGACCCTCGTCCTGCCCCGCCTGGCCCCGCCCTCGGAGACCGAGGACGAGCGGCCGCTGCGCTTCGGCCAGGGCATCCTCATGGTCTTCGCCGCGGTCGGCGTGCTCGGCTTCCTCACCGGGGTCACCTGGCTCGGCCTGCTGGCCACCTCGGCCGGCCTCGCCGCCGCCTTCCTCAACGCCGCCTTCGGCTACTGCGTCGGCTGCGAGCTCTACCCGGTCGTCCGGCGGGCCCAGGGCCGCCTCACCGCCGGCACCTGACCCGGGCCGCACACCCGGGGCGGCCGGGCCCGAGCCGGGGAACGGAGAAAGTTCCCGACCGGTTCATCACGGAGATCACACCGGGAAAATCGGCTTGTCCCCACGCCTCAGGTGACAGCAGGCACTCATTCGGGGGATCATCTCCAGGTATCACCCGTGACCGCCGCGGAGTGCCGTGCCCCGGTCGGCACCGCCCGCGCGTCGTGGGCCCCGCCGAACCGGGCTCCGGCCCGTGGAAGTCAGGACTGACCGTGGCAGAGTTCGTGTACCCGCCGGTGATCCGCGCCGCGCTCACCGCCTTCCGCGCGCTCGACGTGCGGATCCAGATCGTGGGCGCCGAACACATCCCCGCCACGGGAGGAGCGGTCCTGGTCAGCAACCACATCAGCTACCTGGACTTCCTCTTCGCCGGCCTCGGCGCCTACCGCGGCGGCAAGCGCAAGACCCGCTTCATGGCCAAGGACGACGTCTTCAAGCACCGGATCTCCGGCCCGCTGATGCGCGGCATGAAGCACATCCCCGTGGACCGCACCGACGGCCAGCCCGCGTACGAGGCCGCCGTGCGCGCCCTCAGGGCCGGCGAGGTGGTCGGGGTGTTCCCCGAGGCGACGATCAGCCGCTCCTTCATGCTCAAGAAGTTCAAGACCGGCGCCGCCCGGATGGCCGCCGACTCCGGCACCCCGCTGCTGCCCGTCGTCCTCTGGGGCACCCAGCAGCTCTGGACCAAGGGCCGCCCGAAGACCCTGACCAAGCGCCACGTCCCGGTCACCATCATGATCGGCGAGCCGATCCACCTCGGGCCGGACGACAAGCCCGTCATGGTCACCAGAAGACTCCGCGCCGCCATGAGCGAGATGCTCGACCAGGCCCAGCGCGAGTACCCCGGCAAGCCCTCCGGTCCGGACGACACCTGGTGGCTGCCCGCGCAGCTCGGCGGCACCGCGCCCACCCTGGAGGTCGCCGAGGCCGAGGACGAGGCGGAGGCCCACGCCAAGGCCGAGCGCCGCGCCGCCAAGGGCTGACGCCCCTACGGATACTCCGTGCGACCTAGCGAGCGCGTTCCGTCGCGTGTCGCCCGGCCGCCGACGCCCCCCGTCTGGCACAGTGACAGCTCCTCACAGGGCCTTCGTCCTGAATCGGCGACGGGGGCAAGACGTCGAGCGGTCGGAAAGGTCGGAAGCGGAGATGGCACGGATCACCGGCACACCGCACACACCCACGGGGCACACCCCCACGAGCAGGGCCCGCACCCGCGCCAGCGCCGGTGCGGGCCTTCTGCTTCTGGGCGCCCTGCTCACCGGCTGCGGGGCCGAGCCCGGAGAGATCCCGCTCTCGGAGATCCGGCCGGAGTCCCCCTCCGCCACCCAAGACCCGACGCCCGCCGCGACCCCCGGCGTGGTGGGCGCGGCGGCCGGCACCCCCGCCGCGGTCGCCGCGCACAACGGACTGATCGTCAGTCGGGCCTACACCGACGCCTCGCACACCACCAGCGCCATCGTCACCCTCGCCCCCGACGGCAGCGGCCAACGACAGATCACCCAGCCGGCGGACCACGTCCGCGACGACCGCCCCGACTGGTCCCCCGACGGCACCGCGGTCGTCTTCGACCGCACCGACCCGCAGACCGGTGCGGCCCGGCTCTGGACGGTCGCCGCCTCCGGCGACGACGCCCACCAGATCAGCCAGCTCTGCGACTCCTCCGGGGGAGGCGCCGACTGCGCCAACGAGGACGAACGCGCCCCCGCCTACTCCCCGGACGGCAAGCAACTCGCCTTCAGCCGCTCCTGGGGAGCCCTCGACCCGGCCGGCAACAACCAGACCCAGTACTCCGACCTCTACCTCATGAGCCCCGACGGCACCGACGTCCAGCGGCTCACCTTCCTCACCAACGACAAGCCGTACTCCGGCTCGGTCAGCAACCCCAGCTGGTCCCCCGACGGCAAACAGCTCACCTTCGAGTACCGCACCAGCGCCACCGGACAGCCCGCCAACAGCCGCGCCATCTACGTCGTCAGCGCGGACGGCACCGGCTTGCGCCAACTCACCCCCTGGGAGCTGCGGGCCGGCGACCGCGCCGACTGGTCCCCCGACGGAACCCGGATCCTCTTCACCACCTACCCGGCCGGCCCCGACAACGCCCCCGGCGGCGGCATCTACACCATCCACCCCGACGGCACCGCCATCGGCGCCCTCACCCCCGCGCCCTCGGACGCCTTCTACGGCTCCGCCGCCTACGCGCCCGACGGGCAGACCATCGTCTTCACCCAGGCCCCGGCGGGTGGCGGCGCCGACCTCTACAGCATGCGGGCGGACGGCACCGGCGTCGCCCGCCTCACCAACAGCACCGACAAGTGGCTCAACCGTCCGGCCTGGGGCACGGCCGAACCGCCGGCCGCCCCGACCCAGACCCCCCAGCCCGACGCCCAGGCACCCGCCCAGGCCCAGGGACAGCCCCCGACGGAGAAGCCCCAGGCCGACGACGAGTAGCAGAACGAAAAGGACGACGGAAACGTCAACGCGAAAAGACCCCCTCCCGGATCGGGAGGGGGTCTTTTCTGAATGATTGTTCGGCGGCGTCCTACTCTCCCACAGGGTCCCCCCTGCAGTACCATCGGCGCTGTGAGGCTTAGCTTCCGGGTTCGGAATGT
>NZ_JBVJJY010000035.1:0-44453 GCF_055585785.1 Kitasatospora sp. NPDC053308
CCGGCGATGTGGTGCAGGACGAGGGCGAGCAGGTGGTGGGTGTCGTCGAGAGTGAAGAGGGCGGCGCGCAGGGGGAGTTCGGTGGTGAGGTCGAACGGCCGGGCGGCCAGGGCGGCGATCCGGGTGCGGGCGTCCGTCTCGTCGGTGTCGACGGTCAGGAGCGGGATGAGGCCGGGGGTGGCGGGCAGGATGTGCTGGCGGGGTTCGCCGGCGGTCTCGGGGAAGAGGGTGCGCAGGGTCTCGTGGCGCGCGACCACGTCGTCCAGCGCGGCCCGCAGGGCAGCCGTGTCCACGGCCTCCGTCAGCCGTAGCACCACCGGCATGGCGTAGGCGCTGGCCTCGCCCTCCATCCGGTTGAGGAACCAGAGCCGGGACTGCGGGTAGGAGAGCGGGATGCGCTCCGGGCGGGGTTCGATGCGCTCCAGCGGTGGCAGCGCGGTGGCGGGGCGGCCCGAGGAGAGCCGTTCGGCGAGCAGGGCGACGGTCGGCGCCTCGAAGAGGTCCCGGACGCCCAACTCGACGTCCAACTGCGTGCGGACGGTCCCGACCAGCCGCATCGCCAGGAGCGAGTGGCCGCCCAGCTCGAAGAAGCTCTCGTCGATGCCCGGCTCGCGGTCGGTGCCCAGCACCTCGGCGAAGATCCGGCACAGCGCGGCCTCCCGCTCGTCCCGCGCGGTGCGGCCGCCGGCGGACTCCTGGCGGGGCGGGGCGGGCAGGGCCCGCCGGTCCAGCTTGTTGTGCGCGGTCAGCGGCAGCGCGTCCAGCACCACCAGGGCGGACGGCACCATGTAGCCGGGCAGCGTCGTGGACAGCTCCGCCCGCAGCGCGGCCGGGTCCACCTCGGCCCCGGGGGCCGGGACGAGGTAGCCGACCAGCTGCCGGTCGCCCGGGCGGTCCTCGCGGACCACCGCCGCGGCCGAGGCCACGGCCTCCAGGGCGGCCAACGCGGCCTCCACTTCTCCCAGTTCGATCCGGAAGCCGCGGATCTTCACCTGGTCGTCCAGGCGGCCGAGGAACTCGATCGCACCGTCCGGCCGTCGGCGGGTGAGGTCGCCGGTGCGGTAGAGCCGGGCGCCGGGCTCGCCGTACGGGTCCGGGACGAAGCGTTCGGCGGTCAGGCCCGGGCGGCCCAGGTAGCCGCGGGTCACCTGGGCGCCGCCGATCAGCAGCTCGCCCGGCACCCCGACCGGCACCGGCTCGCCGCGACCGTCCAGCACGTACGCGCGGACGTTGCCCAGCGGTCGGCCGATCGGCACGGTGGAGGTGGCGGCGAGTTCCCCGGCCCTCGGGTGGTGGGTGGTGACGCCGACGGTGGTCTCGGTGGGGCCGTAGTGGTTGAGCACCTCGCAGTCGGCCCGGGCCAGCAGCTCGCGCACGTAGGCGCTGGTGGAGCCCTCGCCGCCGAGGATCAGGCCGCGGCGGGGGAGCACCCGGTGCTCGGCGCCCGGGCCCTCCAGGGCCGCCAGGTGCGAGGGGCTGATCTTCAGGTAGTCGATCGGGTGCTCGGCGACGTAGGCGGCCAGCAGCCGTCCGTCCGAGGCGGTGTCGGCGTCCACCATGTGCAGCGTGCCGCCGCCGAGCAGCGCGGCGGAGAGCACGGTGACGCAGGAGTCGAAGGTGAAGGGCTGCACCATCGCGTACCGGGCCTGCGGCGCCAGGGCCAGCGCGGACACCACGGCGGTGTGGTAGTTGAGCACCTGGCGGTGCTCGACCACCACGCCCTTGGGCCGGCCGGTGGAGCCGGAGGTGAACAGCACGTAGGCGGCCTGGCCCGGGTCGACGGCCACCTCGGGGGCGGTGTCCGGCAGGCCGTCCAGCGCCACCTCCTCCACCACGACCGCCCGCACGCCGGCCGGCAGCCGGTCGGCCGCGGCGGCGCGGGTGATCACCACGGGCGCGGCGGTGTCGGCGAGCATCATCGCCATCCGCTCCTGCGGCTGGGCCGGGTCGATCGGGACGTAGCAGCCGCCGGCCTTGAGTACGGCCAGCAGGGCCACCACCGTCCAGCTGCCGCGCTCCAGGCAGATGCCGACCGGGGTCTCGGCGGCGACGCCGAGCCCGCGCAGGTGGTGCGCCAACCGGTTGGCTAGCCCGTCCAGTTCGGCGTAGCGGTGGGTGCCGTCCGCGCCGACCACCGCGACGGCCTGCGGGGTCCGGGCGGCCTGCTCGGCGAAGCGGCCGTGGAAGGTGCCGGCCGGGACGTCCAGGGCGGTGTCGTTCCAGGCGCCCAGCACCTGCTCGCGCTCGTCGGCGGTCAGCAGCGGCAGCCGGCCGACCGGGCGGTGCGGGTCGGCGCAGGCCTCGCGCAGCAGGGTGGCGTAGTGGGCGAGCAGGCGCTCGGCGGAACGCTCCTGGTAGCGGTCGGTGCGGTGGACCAGGGTGAGGGCGAGGGTGTCGCCGGTCTCCGAGACGGTGAAGGTGAGGTCCCGCTTGGCGTCGGCCGGCCCGGCCCCGTCCAGGGGGCGCAGCGCCGGCTCACCGGGCGCGGCCTCGGGGGCGCCGCCCGGTGCGGCCTGGTCGAGCACCAGCATGGTGCGGGCCAGGCCGTCCGGGGAGCCGGCCCGCAGCCGGGCGGCCAGCTGCTCGAACGGCACCTGCTGGTGCTGCAGGTCGCGCTGGGTCGCCGCGGCGGTGCGGTCCAGCAGTTCGGCGAAGGTCGGCTCGCCGGACAGGTCGCCGCGCAGCAGCAGGGTGTTGACGAAGCAGCCGATCAGGCCTTCGAGTTCGGTGCGCTCGCGGCCGCCGACCGGGGTGGCGACCACCGGGTCCTCGCCGCAGCCGTAGCGGTACAGCAGGGCCTGCAGCGCGGCCAGCGCCACGGTGAACAGGGTGGTCCGGTGCCGGGCGGCCAGGGCGCGCAGGCCCGCCGTCACGTCGGCGGGCAGCTCCAGGCCGTGCGATCCGGCGGCGGGGCCGCCCGCGGGACGGCCGGTGGCGGTGGCCGGCGGCGGGGTGTCGGTCAGGCCGGACAACCGCCGCTGCCAGTAGTCCAGGCTCTCCTGGTAGCCGGCGCCGTCCGACCGGCCGCGCTGCCAGGCGGCGAAGTCGCCGTACTGCACCGGCAGCGGCGGGAGCTCGGCGCCGTCCGCGCCGTCCGGGCCGTCCGGGCCGTCCGCCAGCCGGTAGGCGGCCGCGACCTCGCCGAGGAGGACGTTCACCGACCAGGCGTCGACGGCGATGTGATGGACCGTCAGCAGCAGCACGTGCTGCTGCTCGCCGGTGCGCAGCAGTGCGGCGCGCAGCAGCGGCCCGGCCGCCAGGTCGAACGGGGTGTGCGCCTCCTCGGTGAGCCGTGCCTCGACCAGCGCCGCGGCGTCGCCGGGGGTGGACCGGAGGTCGGTCACCGGCAGCGTGAACTCCATGCTCCCGTGGACGAGTTGCACCGGCGTGCCGTCCGCCCCGGTGCCGAAGGTGGTGCGCAGCACCTCGTGCCGGGAGATCACCGCACGGAACGCCCGGGCCAGCCGCTCGGCGTCCAGCGGGCCGTCGCAGGCCACCGCCATCGGCACGTTGTACGCCGCCGACCCGGGGGAGAGCTGCTGGGCCAGCCAGATCTGCTCCTGGGCGTAGGAGAGCGGCACCGGCGCCCCCGGGGCGCGGCCCGGAATCCCGGTCGGGGCGGCCGGGCGCCGGGCCAGCCGCTCGCGCAGCCGGGCCTCGAGCTTGGCCCGCTGCTCGGGCGACAGCTCGGCGATCCGGCGGGCGGTGTCGGCGGCCGCGGCGGCCGTGCCGGTGGCGGCGGCGGTGGTGACGGACTGGGTGGTGCTCACGGTGCTCTCCCCGGAGAAGGTCGGGCGGGGCCCGAAGGCGCTGGGCGGAAGGCGGAGCCGGTGCGGCGGCGGACGGGGCCGGCCGGCGGCGTTCGGGGCGGCGGCGTTCGGGGCCGCGATGTTCAGGGCGGCGGACGGGCCGGCCTACGGTGTTCAGGGCGACGGCGCGCTCGGAACGCGGCGCGCTCGGAACGGGAGGCGCTCAGAACAGGACGCGGGAGCCGGCGGCGGCCCGGGCGTCGCGGGACTTGCGCAGGTCGCGCGTCACGTTGACCCGCTTGAGCCAGCGGTCGGTGCCGTCGAAGCGCGCGGTGAAGGAGTTGCGGCCGTGCACCGCCCGGTAGTTGTCGACGAAGACGATCTCGCCGGGGGCCAGGGCGGCGCCGCCGAGCCGGCGGTCGATCTCCTCGGAGAGCCGCTGGAGCGCGCCCCGGGCCTCGGGGTCGAGCCGGTCCAGGTCCATGAAGTACGGGTCCAGGCAGAGGTAGGGGTCGGACGGCGAGCCGAACAGGACGGGTACGAGTGCGGCGTCGTCCCGCATCCGCTTGAGCCGCTCGTAGGCCTGGTCGAGCAGTTCGGTGCCGCCGGCGAGCGGTCGGCCGGGGCCGCGGTCGAGCATCTGGAGGTGGGAGTTGTCCGGCAGCATGGAGAACCGCGGCTCGGCGAGCACCCGCCGGTCCTCGGCGGAGATCTCCAGCTCCTGCGCGCCGACGAAGGTGGTGGGCACCCGGTCGGGGTTGCGCAGGCAGAGCAGGCCGACGTAGTCGCCGCGGTAGGGGTGGAAGGCGTCCTCGACGTGCCAGAAGATGGTCTGGTTGCTGCCGGTGCCGATCTGCTCGTCCTCGTGGCCCTTCACCGGCAGGACGTCGTGCACCAGGTAGCCGTCCTGCTGGGTGGCCCAGGCGACCGGCTCGCCGAGCAGCGCGCCGCAGAGCAGCAGGAGGATCTCCTCGCGCAGCGACGGCGAGACGCCGGTGCGGTGCTGCCAGTGCTCCGGGGTGGGCCCGATCCGGTCCTGGTCGACGCGGTAGCCGGAGATGACGCAGACGCCGGCCGGCTCGTGCAGCCGGAAGTCGGTCAGGAAGCGGCGCAGGGCCATCGGCAGCCGGTGGGACTGGACGGTCAGTTCGTCCTGGAGGGCCTGGTCCTCGACGCTGCGGTGCCGGTCGGCCAGCTCGTCGAGCAGGGCGGCGATCGCGTCGGCGTCGGCGGGGTCGAGCGTGAGCGTGTGCATGGGGCGGGTCACCTTCGGGGTGGTCGGGATCGGGAGGGGCGCGGGCGGGCGTCCGGCCGGGGCTCAGCCGGCCGTCGGGAGGAGCGCGGCGAGCCGGTCGAGGCCGGCGGTCAGCTCCTCGGAGGCGCCGCCGAAGCCGAGCCGGATGTGCCGGGGCGAGCCGAAGCAGGCGCCGGGCACGACCAGGACGCCGTGCTCGCGGTCGAGCCGGTCGGCGAACGCGGTCACGTCCGCGACCGTGGTCAGCTCGGGGAAGGCGGTGACCCCGCCGGCCGGCAGGTCGGCGCGCACCCGGTCGTGGTGCTCGGCCAGCCAGTCGGCCAGCACCGCGCGGTTGGCTGTGGCCTGGGCGAGCCGGGGGCGCAGCAGTTCGTCGGCGTGCCGGACGGCGTGCGTGGCCACCGCCTCGACCAGCGGGGACAGCGCCAGGCTGGTGTAGTCGCGGCGGCGCACGCAGCCGGCCAGCACCTCGGGCGCGGCCAGGGCCCAGCCCACCCGCAGGCCCGGCAGGCCGTAGGCCTTGGAGAGGGTGCCGAAGGAGATCGCCCGGGGGTAGCCGGGGGCGGGGTCGGGCAGCGGCTCGCGGTCGTAGACCAGGTGCTGGAAGGCGTTGTCCCAGGCGAGCCAGGTGCCGTACCGGGCGCAGGCGTCGACGATGGCGGCCTGCTGGCCCTCCGTCACGGTGGCGCCGGTCGGGTTGTGCGGGAAGTTGACCACCACCATGGCGGTGGCCGGGCCGATCAGCGCCAGCAGCTCGTCCTCGTTGGTGACGACGCCGTGCTCGGTGCGCATCGCCCACGGGACGATCCGGCAGCCCAGCGAGGCGGCCACCTCGACGAGCGCGTGGTAGGCGGGCGCCTGCACCACGACCTCGTCGCCGGGCTGCAGCAGGGCCTGCATGACGAGGTAGATCGCCTCGCTGGAGCCCTGGGTGGCGATGATCGAGCCGGGGTCGGTGCCGTGCCGCTCGGCGAGGGCGGCGCGCAGCGGCTCGCCGCCCAGGGAGTGGCTGTCGCGGAACACGATGCCGCCGAGCGAGGCGGCGTCGGTGCCGGCCAGGGCGAGGACCTGGTCGACGGTGTAGTTCTCGACGCCGCTGCTGCTGATGTCGTAGGTGGTGGTGAAGTACCGCTCGCGGAGCCAGTCCTCCAGCAGGGCCGGGGCGATGGGCATGGGTTCCTCCAAGGGGCCGGTCACGGGGCCCGTCACGGGGCCGGGGCCGGATGGCGGGCCGGGTGGGGTGGGCCGGATGGCGGGGGCCGGGCGGGCCGGATCTGCGGCCCGGGCCGGGTGGGCCCGCGGGCCGGTCGGGCCCGCGGGTCGGGTGGGCGGTCGGGCGTCAGGCGGTGGCGAGGCCGTCCTCGGCCTCCAGTTCGGCGAGCAGCTGCGCGAGGTCGTCCGGGTCGGTGTCCTCGGCCTGCAGCTGCACCACCCGCAGGGCCAGCTCGGCGACGGTGGGCGCCTCGTAGAAGACCCGCAGGGGCACCTCGACCCGGCAGGCCTCGCGGACCCGGGCGGCGAACCGGGCGGCCAGCAGCGAGTGCAGGCCGAGGTCGAACAGGTCGTCGTGGACGCCGACGGCCGGCAGGCCGAGCAACTCGCCCGCCAGCTCGGCGATCTCCCGCTCGGCGGGGGTGCGCGGGGCGACCGCCGTGCCGCCGGCCAGCTCGGCGCGGCCGGGCCGGGGCAGCGCGCCGCGGTCGAGCTTGCCGTTGCCGTTCAGCGGGAGGGCGGGCAGCAGCAGCACGGCCGAGGGCACCAGGTACTCGGGCAGCCGTTCGCGCAGCGCGGCGCGCAGTTCGACGGCCTCCGGCGCGGCGCCGGGGGCGGCCACCGCGTAGCCGACCAGGCGCTGTTCGCCGGGCTCGTCCTCGCGGACGATCACCGCCGCGGCGGCGATCCCGGGCAGTTCGGCGAGCCGGGCCTCCACCTCGCCGGGCTCGATCCGGTGGCCGCGGATCTTCACCTGCTGGTCCGCGCGGCCGATGAACTCGACTTCCCCGTCGGCCCGGTGGCGGGCCAGGTCACCGGTGCGGTAGAGCCGGGCGCCGGGCTCGCCGTACGGGTCCGGGACGAAGCGTTCCGCGGTCAGGCCGGGGCGGCCGAGGTAGCCGCGGGCCAGGCCGGCACCGCCGAGGAACAGCTCGCCGGGGGAGCCGATCGGCACCGGTTGCCCGGCGCCGTCCAGCAGGAGGACGGTGGTGTTGGGCAGCGGACGGCCGATCGGCAGCGCGTCGCCGGGCACCGGCTCGGCGGTCACCCGCCGGGTGGCCGAGGTGCAGGTCACCTCGGTGAGCCCGTACACGTGCACCAGCGGGACCCCGAGCCGCTGCCAGGCGGCGAGGCGGTCCCGGCGCACCCGCTCGCCGCCCATCGCGACGAACCGCAGGTCCGGCGGCAGCGCGGCGCCGGTGCGCTCCAGTTCGGCGGTCCAGTCGTGCCAGTAGGCGGTGGTGAGTTCGAGGCCGGTGATCCGGTGCTCGGCCAGGTAGCCCGTCAGGTCGACGCCGCGGGTGAGCAGCCGGGCACCGGGCAGCACGACGGTGGCGCCGGCCGCCAGGGCCGGGAACAGCTCCTCGACCAGGACGTCGAAGCCGGTGGACGCCAGCTGCAGGAAGCGGTCGCCGGGGGCGAGGCGGAACTCCTCGGCCATCGCCAGGGTGAAGTTGACCAGGCCCCGGTGGGTGAACATCGAGCCCTTGGGGGTGCCGGTGGTGCCGGAGGTGAAGAAGACGCAGGCCAGGGCCTCGGGTTCGGTCGCGGCGCCCGCGGCCGACACCGTCGCGGAGCCGTCCGGCGCGCTGGCCGCGGCGTCGCCCGGCGCGTCGCCCGGCGCGTCGTCCGGGGCGTCCGGGGCTTCGATCGGCGCGACCGTCAGCCCGTCCAGCAGCGGCGCCGTGGTGGGACCGTCGGTGAGCACCAGCCTGGCGCCGGACAGCTCCAGCAGCAGGCGCAGGCGTGCCTCGGGCAGCTCCGGGTCCAGCGTGGTGAACGCCGCGCCCGCCTTCATGACCCCGAGCAGGGCGGTGACCAGCAGCGGGGTCGGGGCCGCGTGCACCGCGACCACGCTGCCCGGCCCGACGCCCCGTGCGCGCAGCCGGGCGGCGCAGCGCTCGGCTGCGGCCTCCAGTTCGGCGTAGCGGGTGGTGCGGCCCTCGTGCTCCAGCGCCGGGGCGTCGGGCGTGCGGGCCGCGGCCGCGGCGACCAGCTCGTGCAGGCCGCCGGCCGGCACCGGGCGGGCGGTGTCGTTCCACGTGGTGAGCACGGTGCGGCGCTCCGCGGCGTCGAGCAGCGGCAGCCCGGACAGCCGGGTGTCCGGCGCGTCGGCGGCGGCGGCCAGCAGCACGCCGAAGCGGTGTGCCAGGCGGGCGATGGTTCCGGCGTCGAACAGGTCGGTCGCGTACTCGACGGTGAGGGCGAGCCGGCCGTCCTGCTCGACGGCGGTGACCATCAGGTCCATCAGGCAGGAGCCGGTCAGGGCGTCCAGCGGCTCGACCCGCAGGCCCGCGAAGCCGGCCCGGGGCGGTCGGGCGCTCTGCAGCGTCAGCATGGTCTGGAACACCGGGTGCCGGGCCGGGTCGCGTTCCGCGCCCACCGCGTCCAGCACCTGCTCGAACGGCACGTCCTGGCAGTCGAAGTCGGCCAGGACGCGGTCGCGGGTGCGCTCCAGCAGCTCGGTGAAGGCCGGGTCGCCGGAGAGGTCGCCGCGCAGCGCCAGGCTGTTGACGAAGCAGCCCACCAGGCCGTCCAGTTCGTCCTGGCCGCGGCCCGCGACGGGGGTTCCGACCAGGACGTCCTCGGCGCCGGAGAGGCGGCCCAGCAGGGTCTGGTAGCCGGCCAGCAGCACCATGAACAGGGTGGCGCCGTGCCGGGCGCCGAGCGCGCGCAGCCGCTCGGTCAGCTCGGCGGGGAGCTCGAAGCCGTGCACCGCCCCGGCCAGGCTCGGTACGGCCGGGCGGGGCCGGTCGGCGGGCAGCTCCAGCACCGGCAGCGGGCCGGCCAGCCGCTCGCGCCAGTGCTCCAGCTGCCCGGTCCAGCGGCCCTCGGCGGCGCGGTCGGCCTGCCAGCGGGCGTAGTCGGCGTACTGCACCGGCAGCGGCGGCAGTGCGCGGCCGTCGTAGAGCGCGCCCAGGTCCTCCACCAGCACGGCCATCGACCAGCCGTCGAGCGCGATGTGGTGGATCACCAGCACCAGGACGTGCTCGTCCGGGGCGACCCGCAGCAGCAGGGCGCGCAGCGGCAGCTCGGCCGCCAGGTCGAAGGGGCGGGTGACGAAGGCGTCGACGAGTTCATCGGGCCGCTCGCCGGCGGCGAGGTCGCGGACGGTCAGCGGCGGCTCGCCGACCGGCAGCACGCGCTGCGTCGGCACGCCGTCGACCTCCGGCAGGACGGTGCGCAGCACCTCGTGCCGGGCGGTCAGCCCGCGCAGGGCGGCGGCCAGCGCGGCATGGTCCAGCGCGCCCCCGATCCGCACCGCGGTGGGCACGTGGTAGGCGGGGTTGCCCGGGGCGAACCGGTCGAACAGCCACATCCGCTGCTGGGCGAAGGAGAGCGGCAGCGGCCCGGCGCGGTCCACCGGGACGACCGGCGGCAGCGGGGCGGCGGCCGGCGGCTCGTCGGCCGCGGCGCGCAGCCGCCCGACCAGCTCGGCCTGGGCGGCGACGGTGACCGCGCCGAACACCTCGCGCAGCCGCAGCTCCACGCCGAACTCCGCGCGCAGCGCGCCGACCAGGCGGTTGGCGAGCAGCGAGTGGCCGCCGAGGGTGAAGAAGTCGTCCAGCACGCCGACCTCGGGCAGCTCCAGCAGTCGCCGCCAGATCGCGGCGATCGCGGCCTCGTCGGCGGTGCGCGGGGCGAGCCGGTCGGCGGGGCCGGCCTGGGCGGCCGGCGCGGGCAGCGCGGCGCGGTCCACCTTGCCGTTGGGGGAGAGCGGCAGGGCCGTCAGCTCCGTCCAGAGCGCGGGGACGAGGTGGCCGGGCAGCCGCTCGCGCAGCCAGGCGGCCAGCTCGGCGGCGGAGACCCGGGTGTCCGTGGCGGGCACCCAGTACGCGGCGAGCCGCCGGTCGCCCGGGGCCACGTCGCGGGCCACCACGATCGCCTCGGCCACCGCCGGGTGGGTCAGCAGCACGCCGGTCACCTCGCCCGGCTCGACCCGGAAGCCCCGGATCTTGACCTGGTGGTCGGCCCGGCCGAGCAGCTCCAGTCCGCCGTCGGCCCGGCGGCGGGCCAGGTCTCCGGTGCGGTAGAGGCGCTCGCCGGGCACCCGGCCGTACGGGTGCGGCACGAAGCGTTCGGCGGTCAGACCGGGCCGGCCGAGGTAGCCGCGGGCCAGTCCCTCGCCCGCCACGCACAGCTCGCCGGGCACCCCGGCCGGCACCGCGCGCAGCAGGGCGTCCAGCACCAGCAGTCGCTGGTTGGGCAGCGGGTGCCCGTACGGGACCGGCGCGGTCGGGTCGGCGTCCTCGGGCACCCGGTACTCGTTGTTGCAGAAGGCGGCCTCGGCGACTCCGGCGGAGTTGACCACCTGGCAGCCGGGCGCGGCGGCGCGCAGCCGGGGCGGCAGCGCCGGCGGCAGCACGTCCCCGCCGATCATCGCGGTGCGCAGGCTGCCCAGGGCCAGGCCGTGCTCCTCGGCGGCGGCCAGCATGGCCTCCGTCCCGGCCGGCCCCATCGACCAGACGGTGACCCGGTGGCGGGCGACCAGCTCGGCCCAGTGCCGGGGGTCGCGGGCCGCCTCGGGCGCGGGGAAGACGGCGGCGGCGCCGACCACCAGCGGGGCGAGGCAGTCGTGCACGGCCGGGTCGAAGCTCGGCGAGTGCAGCGCGATCATCCGGTCGCCCGGCCCGAAGCCGTGCGAACGGGCCAGCCCGGCGAAGGTGTTGACGATGGCGCGGTGGGTGACGGCCACGCCCTTGGGGCGCCCGGTGGAGCCCGAGGTGTACACCAGGTAGGCCAGGTTGGCCTCCCCGGACGCGCGACCGGTCGCCTCGGCCCCGGCACCGGCCCCGCAGCCGGCACCGGCCCCGCCGCGGCCGAACTCCGGGCCGTCCTCGCCGATCTCCTCCAGCAGCAGCACCTCGGTGCCCGCCGGCAGCGCGCCCGCGGTGGAGCGGTGGGCCAGCACCACGGCCGGCCGGGCGTCGTCGATCATGAAGGCCAGGCGGTCGGCCGGGTACGACGGGTCCAGCCCGAGGAAGGCGCCGCCCGCCCGCAGGGTGCCCAGCATGGCCGCGCTGAGCCCCGCGCCGCGCTCCAGGCAGAGCGCCACCGGCACCTCGGGCCCGACGCCGCGCTCGCGCAGCCGGTGGGCGATCCGGGCCGCCCAGGCGTCCAGCGTCCGGTAGTCGAGGGAGCCGGACGCGTCGACCACCGCGACCGCCTCCGGGGTGCGGGCCGCCTGACGGGCGAACAGCTCGTCCACCCGCAGCCCGGCCGGGAGCTCACCGTCGGTGTCGTTCCAGCCGTGCAGCTCCTGCTCCAGCTCCTCGGGGGTGAGCAGCGGCAGCGCCGACAGGCGGGTGCCCGGCGCGCGGACGGCGGCGCCCAGCAGGGTGGTCCAGTGGCCGAGCAGCCGGGCCACCGTCGGCTCCTCGAAGAGGTCCCGGGCGAACTCGGCGAAGCCGGTGAAGCAGCCCGCCTCCTCGGTGAGTTGGAGGTCGAGGTCGAGGTGCGCGCTGTCCCGGGCGACGCTCACCGGCTCGACCGCCAGGCCGGTCAGCGCGGGCGTGGTGGCCGGCGCGTTCTGCAGCACGAAGCCGACCTGGGCCAGCGGGTTGCGGGACAGGTCCCGGCTGGGCGCCAGCGCCTCGACCAACCGGTCGAAGGGCAGCTCCTGGTGCTCGAAGGCGTCCAGCGCGGTGCCGCGCACCCGCTCCAGCAGTTCGGCGAAGCTCGGGTCGCCGGCCAGCGAGGTGCGCAGCAGCACCGTGTTGACCAGCGCGCCGACCAGCAGTTCCGTCCCCGGGGCGCGGGTGGCGGGCCCGGTCGCCACCACGACCTCCTCGGTGCCCGCGTGCCGGGCCAGCACCGCCTGGAAGGCGGCGAGCAGGACGATGTACGGGGTCGCCCCGGCGGCCCGGGCGAGGTCGCGCACGGCCTGCGAGGTGGCCGCGTCCAACCGCACCGGCACGGTCGCGCCGCGGAAGCTGCGCACCGCCGGGCGCGGCCGGTCGCCGGGCAGCTCCAGGGCCTGCGGCGCACCGGCCAGCCGCTCGCGCCAGTGGTCGAGCAGCCGGTCGCCGAGGCCGCCGTCCAGCGCGGCCTGCCGGGCGGCCACGTGGTCGGCGTAGCGCAGCGGCAGCGCGGGCAGCCGGACGGGCCGCCGCTCCGCCAGGGCGGCGTAGCACTCGGAGAGTTCGGACATCAGCAGGCCGAAGGACCAGCGGTCCACCACGATGTGGTGGAGCACCACGACCAGCAGGTGCTCCTGCGGCCCGAGGGCGATCAGCTCGGCCCGCAGCAGCGGGCCCTTGGCGAGGTCGAACGGCTGCTCGGCGAGCCGGCCGGCCAGCTCACGGACCTCGGCCTCGCCGGCGCCGGCGGCCTCGGTCACGCCCAGCTCGAAGGTGCGGCGCGGCAGCACCAGCTGGACCGGGACGCCGTCCCGAGCGGGGAAGACGGTGCGCAGCGCCTCGTGCCGGTCGACCAGCAGCTGGAAGGCCTGCCGGAGGTGGTCGGCGGCCAGCGGTCCGCGCAGTCGCAGGGCGGCGGCGGTGTTGTAGACGCCGCTGGGGCCCTCCAGCCGGTCGATCAGCCAGAACCGGCGCTGGGCGGCGGAGGCCGGCAGCACCTCGGCGGTGCGGGGGGCGGGGGCCACGGGGTGCTCCTTCACGGGGGCGGGGGCGGGGTCGGTCTCGGGAGTGCGGCGCGGGGTGCGGGGAGCGGTCACCGGTCCCCGCCCATCAGCTCCGCCAGCTCCTCGGCGGACAGGTCGTCGAAGCCGGCGTCCTCCGCGGGCACGGCCTCGCGCACGGGGACGGCCACCTGCTCCGGTGCCTCGGCGGCCGGGGCACGGCGCACCGCCTCGGCGTACTCGCCCAGCACCGGCGCCTCGAACAGCGCCCGGACGGGCAGCGCGCGGCCGAGCGTCTCGCGGACGGCTGCGGTCACCTGGACGGCCAGCAGGGAGTGGCCGCCGAGGTCGAAGAAGTCGTCGGCCAGGCCGATCCGGGCGACGCCCAGGGCGGCGCTCCAGATCTCGGCGAGCGCCCGCTCGGTGTCGTCGCGCGGGGCGAGCAGCGCGGTCGAGCCGGTCGACCAGTCGGGGGCCGGCAGCGCGGCCCGGTCGAGCTTGCCGTTGGCGGTCAGCGGCAGCGCGTCCAGGACGACGAAGGCCTCCGGGACCATGTACTCCGGCAGCCGCTCCCGCAGGTGGGAGCGGAGCTGCGGCACCAGGCGGCGGGCGGCGCGGCCGCGGTGCGGGTCGTTGGCCCAGTGCGGCCACGGCAGCCCGGCGTCGTCCCCGACGGGCGGCAGGGCCGTCTCCGGCTCGCTGCCGGCCGGGCGGAACGCGGCGTCGAAGCGGCCCGTCGGGTCGCCGGTCGCCCAGCTGAGTTCCACGGTGTGGCCCAGGTCTTCGGCCAGCTCGCGCAGCTCCTGCGGGTCGAGCGCGGCGGGCTCGCCGGTGCTGGGCCCGGTGCTGTCGGTGCCAGCGGTGGGCGCGCCCTCGGGAGCCCCGGCGGCGAGGCGCTCGGCGGTCCTGGCGTCGGCGTGCACCCGGGCGTTGGGGATGCCGGTGACCACCAGCGGGGAGCCGTCCAGCAGCGCCCGCAGTTCGCCGCCGGTCCACGGCAGCGTGCGCGCCGGGGCGGGCGCCGGCTCGGCGTCCAGGTGCAGCACCACGTCGTAGCGGTAGCGGGTCATCTCGTTGCGGTCGCGCCCGGGCTTGGGCAGCACCTCCACCCGGCCGATCCGCGGGATCTCCCGGCGCAGCGCGGCGAAGAAGCGGGGGTCGAGCAGCAGCTCGTCCTCCTGCCGGACGGCCTGGCGGACCTGCCGGGCCAGCTCGGCGTCGTCCGACCCGGCGGGCAAGCCCGGCCGCAGCACCGACACCTGGAAGGCGTCCAGCAGCGCCAGGTGCCGGACGTCGCCGACCACGATCCGGCCGCCGGGGGCCAGCAGCGCCGCGGCCCCGGTGAGGACCTCGACCAGGTAGCCGGCGCTCGGCAGGTACTGGGCCACCGAGTTGAGGACCACGGTGTCGAACTCGCCGGCCGGCAGGCCGTCCAGCTCGTGCCCGGCCCGGCGCAGCACCCGGACGTGCCCCCAGCGCGCCGGGAGGTGGCGGCGGACGTGCGCGACCGCGCTGTCCGACAGGTCGAGGGCGGTGTACTGCTCGCAGTCGCCGGCCAGCCGGAACAGCAGCAGACCGGTGCCGCTGCCGATCTCCAGCACCTTCCGCGGCCCGGTGCGCCGGATCAGCGCGACGGTGTCCTCGACCCAGCGCCGCATCTCCTCGGCGGGGATCGGCTCGCCGGTGTAACTGCTGGTCCACCCGCGGATGTTGAAGGTCGGGTCGGCGCCGCCGACCTGCTCGTACTGCTCGTAGGCGGTGTCGAAGACGGTCCGCCACTGCGCGACCTGCTCCGCGTCGGCGTCGGCGTCGGCTCCGTGGGCGTCCTCGGCCGGCTCGCCCGGGACGAGGTAGGCGACCAGCCCGGGGCCGCCGCCCGGCGCCTCGCGGGGCAGCACGGCCGCGTGCCGCACGCCCGGGTGGGCACCCAACTCGGTCTCGATCTCGCCGAGTTCGACGCGGTGCCCGCGGACCTTGACCTGCTGGTCGATCCGGCCCAGGTACTCCAGGTTCCCGTCCGGCAGCCGGCGGGCGAGGTCGCCGCTGCGGTACAGCCGCTCGCCGTCGCCCAGCGGGGAGGGGACGAAGCGCTCGGCGGTCAGGCCGGGGCGGCCCAGGTAGCCGCGGGCCAGGCCCGGTCCGCCGACGCACAGTTCGCCGGGCACCCCGGGCGGTACCGGCTCGCCGCGGTCGTCCAGCAGGTGCACCGCCAGGTCGGCCAGCGGGCGGCCGATCACGCTGCCGGGCGCGGCGAGGTCGGCCGCGGTGAGCGGGTGCGCCGTGACGTGCACGGTGGTCTCGGTGATCCCGTACATGTTGACCAGGCGCGGGCCGTCGGGGTGCCGGGCGGCCCAGTCGCGCAGCGTGCCCGGCTCCAGGGCCTCGCCGCCGAAGACCACGTGCCGCAGCGCGAGCGGCGGGCCCGCCTCCCCGGCCCGCGCCGCCTCGGCGTCGGCGTCGGCGAACTGGCGGAAGGCGGTGGGCGTCTGGCTGAGCACCGTGACGCCCTCGGCGCGCACCAGCGCGTGGCGGGCGGCCGGGCTGCGCCGGGCCTCCTCCGGCACCACGGCGATCCGGCCGCCGTGCAGCAGCGCGCCCCAGATCTCCCAGACCGAGAAGTCGAAGGCCGCCGAGTGGGAGAGCGACCAGACGTCGTCCGGACCGAACGCCACCTCCTGGGCGGAGGCCTCGAACAGCCGCAGCACATTGGCGTGGGTGAGCAGCGCTCCCTTGGGCCGTCCGGTGGTGCCGGAGGTGTAGATGACGTACGCCAGGTGGTCCGGGCCCAGCGGGGCCGGCTCCAGCGGCTCCTCCGTCACCGGCTGGTCGACCGTCAGGACGGGCAGCCCACCGGCCGCTTCGGCATGCTCCGGATCGGCGACCAGGGCGATCGCGCCGGAGTCGGCCAGGGTGTAGGCCCGCCGGTCGGCCGGGTGGCGGGGGTCGAGCGGGACGTAGGCGCCGCCGCTCTTCAGGATGCCGAGGATGCCGGTGACCAGCCGCACCGAGGGCTCGACGCAGATCGCCACCCGGCTCTCCGGGCCGACCCCCAGCTCTCGCAGTCGGCGCGCCAGCGCGTCCGAGCGGCGGTCCAGCTCGGCGTAACTCAGCTCCTCCTCGCCGCAGTTCACCGCAATCGCGGTGGGCCGCAGCCGGGCCTGCTCGGCGAACGCGGCGGGCAGGCCGGTCGCCCGCGGGGCGGTGGTGCCCCGGGCCGCGCCGGCCGCCAGCTCGGCCGCGCGCTCGGCCGCGCCGAGCAGCGGCAGCGCGTCCAGCCGGGTGTCCGGGGCGGCGACGGCCGCCGCCAGCAGGTGCAGCCACTGGTCGACGAACCGGCGCACGGTGGCCTCCTCGTACAGCTCGGTGCTGTAGTCGGCCAGGCCGGTCAGGCCCTGCGGCGTCTCGGTGACCTGCAGGTGCAGGTCGAACTTGGCGGTGCCGGTGTCCACCGCCGCCACGTCCATCCGCAGCCCGGGCAGCTCGATCCTGGACTCCGGGGTGTTCTGCAGGACGAGCAGCAGGTTGGCGAAGGGGGTGCGCCCGCCCGCGTCGCGGTCCGGGCGGACCTCCTCGACGATCCGCTCGAACGGCACGTCCTGGTGGGCGTACGCGGCGAGCGCGGACTCCCGGACGCGGCCGAGCAGTTCGCGGAACGTCGGGTTGCCGGACAGGTCGGTGCGCAGCGGCAGCATGTTGACGAAGAAGCCGATCAGGCCCTCGGTCTGCGGGTGGTTGCGGTTGGCCACCGGCGAGCCGACCACCAGGTCGCTCTGCCCGCTCCAGCGCTGGGCGACGGCGGTGAAGCCGGCCAGCAGTGCCATGTACAGGGTGGCGTCGTGCTCCCGGGCCAGGGCGGTGAGCCGGGTGGCGAGGTCGCCCTCCAGCCGCCAGGGGAAGCAGGCGCCGGCGAAGCCCTGCCGGGCGGTGCGCGGCCGGTCGGTCGGCAGGTCGACGGTGCTGGGCGCGCCGGCCAGCCGCTCGCGCCAGTGGGCGAGTTGGGCGTCCAGCGCCTCGCCGGACACCCGCTCGTGCTGCCAGAGCGCGAAGTCGGCGTACTGCACCGGGAGTTCGGGAAGCTCGGCGGCCTCGGGCAGCGCGGCGCCCGCGGGCCGGTAGTGGTGGGCCAGCTCGCGGACCAGGATGTCCAGCGACCAGCCGTCCGCCACGATGTGGTGCACGGCGAGCACCAGCAGGTGCTCCTCGTCGGCGAGCCGGACCAGCCGGCCGCGCAGCAGCGGACCGGCGACCAGGTCGAACGGGCGGCGGCTCTCCTGCTCGGTCAGCTCGGCGAGCGCGGCCTCCCGGGCGTCGGCGGCCAGGGCGGACAGGTCGGTCAGCGGCAGCGCGACCTCCAGCCGGGGGTGCACGACCTGCTCGGGCCGGCCGTCCTCGGCGCGGAAGGTGGTGCGCAGCGCCTCGTGCCGCTCGACCACCCGGTCCAGGGCCCGCTCCAGCGCGGGGGCGTCCAGCCGGCCGGTCAGCCGGACGGTGCAGGCGATGCTGTAGAGCGGGCTCGGACCGGCGAACTGCTCGACGAACCACAGCCGTTGCTGGGCGAAGGACAGCGGCAGCCGGGCCCCCTCGGGGCGGGGGGCGATCAGGCCGGCGGCGTCGGGGCGGGCGAGGCCCTGGCGGCGCAGCAGCTCGGCGAGCAGCCGGCGCTTGTCGGAGGAGAGCGCGGCGCGCTGGGGTGACTGGCTCATGGATGGTCCCGGGCGGTCGAGGGAGCGGTCAGGGGGTGTGGTGCGGCAGCGGGAACTCCCGGCACAGCCGGGCGACTTCACCGCGCACCTCGGCGTGGACGGCCGGGTCGAGGGCGAAGCCGGCGTCGCCGTGCGGCACCACGGCGGTGAGCACCCGGTCGACCAGGGCGGCGCAGCGGCGCAGTTCGGACGGGCCCATGCCGCGCAGCGCGAGGGTGTTGGTGCCGAAGCGGACGCCGCTGGTGATCCGCGGGCCGCGCGGGTCGCCCGGGATCCGGTTGCGGTTGACCACGATCCCGCAGCTCGCCAGCGCGGTCTCGGCGATCGCGCCGGTCAGCCCGCGCCGGCCGACGTCCAGCAGCACCATGTGGTTGTCGGTGCCGCCGGTGACCAGGGTGTGGCCGAGCCCGGCGAAGGCCTCCGCCAGCTCCCGGGCGCCGCTCACCACCCGCTGCGCCAGGGCGCGGAACTCCGGCTGGGCGGCGATGTCCAGGGCACGCGCCTTGGCGGCCACCGCGCCCAGGTCGGGGGTGCCCTGGAGGAACGGGAAGGTGCCGTGCGAGATCGCCTGGGCGAGGGTCCGGCGGGTGCCGGGGAGCGGCTGGTCGGCGTCCCGGCCCAGCAGGATCAGCCCGCCGCGCGGGCCGTACAGCTGCTTGTAGGTGCTGGTGGTGGTGGCGTGCGCGTGGTCGACCGGGCTGGGGTGCAGCCCGGCCGCGACCAGGCCGGCGATGTGCGAGATGTCGGCGAGCAGGAAGGCGCCGACCTCGTCGGCGATCCGCCGGAACCGGGCGAAGTCGACGGTGCGGGGGTAGGCGCTGGCGCCGCAGACGATCACCTTGGGGCGGTGCGTCCGGGCCAGTTCGGCGACCTGCTCGTAGTCCAGCAGGCCGTCGGCGTCGGTGCCGTAGCCGACGGCGTGGAAGAACTGCCCGGACACCGAGGCGGGCGAGCCGTGGGTGAGGTGGCCGCCCGCGCTCAGCTCCATGCCGAGCAGGGTGTCGCCCGGCTTCATCAGGGTGCACAGCACGATCTGGTTGGCGGTGCTGCCGGAGTGCGGCTGCACGTTGGCGTACCGGGCGCCGAACAGCGCGCGGGCCCGTTCGACCGCCAACCGCTCGACCTCGTCGACCAGTTCGCAGCCCGCGTGGTAGCGGGCGCCGGGGTAGCCCTCGGTGGTGACGTTGGAGATGGAGGCGCCGGCGCAGGCCAGCACCGAGGGGTCGGCGCTGCTGGAGGCGGCGACCATGGCCAGCGTCTCGTTCTGCCGGGCGTGCTCGCGCTCCAGCAGGTCGGCCAGCAGCGGGTCGGCGGCGGCCAGGCGGTGGGCGCCGAGGCCGGCGTAGGCGGCCAGGACGCCGGGGCTCGTGGTGGCGGTGCTCATGCGTGGCTCTCCTGGTGGTCCTGGTGGTCCTGGTGGGCGTGGTGGGCGTGGCCCTGGGGGGTGCGGGGCCGGCCGGAGGCGTCGGGCTCGGCGGCCTGCCGGGTCTCCTGCCGGGCGTCGTCCGGGGCGTCGTACCGGGCGAGCAGCCCGTGGGCCTCGTCGTCGGTCAGCTCCAGCAGTCCGGCGGCGATCCGGGCCACCGCCGCGACGTCGGTGCCCGTCTCGCGGCCCCGGGCGGTCAGCCGCCGCGCCTGCTCGGCGAGGGTGGGCGCCTCGAACAGCTCGCGCAGCGGCAGCTCGACGCCGAAGGTCTCCAGCACCGCGGAGGCGAGCCGGGTGGCGAGCAGCGAGTGCCCGCCGAGGGCGAAGAAGTCGTCCTCGGCGCCGATCCGGTCGACCTCCAGCAGCTCGGCCCAGAGCACGGACAGCACCAGCTCGGTGTCGTCGCGCGGGGCCACGTAGGCGGCGGTGGCCCGGTCGGCCTCGGCGTCCGGCTCCGGGAGGGCGGTGCGGTCCACCTTGCCGTTGGGCGACAGCGGCAGCGCGTCCAGCGTCACGAAGACCGCCGGGACCATGTACTCGGGCAGTTCGGCCCGCAGCAGGGCGCGCAGCTCGGCGGCGGACGGGGGCGCGGCCTGGCCCCCGGCGGGCACCAGGTAGCCGACCAGCTGCCGCTCCTCGCCCTCGCCGCGGGCCGCGACCACGGCCCGCTCGATCCCGGGGTGGCGGCGCAGCACCGACTCGATCTCGCCCAGCTCGATCCGCAGACCGCGCAGCTTGACCTGGTGGTCCAGCCGGCCGATCAGCTCGATCACGCCGTCCGCGCGGCTGCGGGCCAGGTCGCCGGTGCGGTACAGCCGCGCGCCGGGCGGCACCGGCCCGGTGCCGGCGCCCGGGTGCGGGCGGTAGCGGTCCGCGGTCAGGGCGGGGCGGCCGAGGTAGCCGCGGGTCAGCCCGGTGCCGGCCAGGCAGAGTTCGCCCGGCACCCCGACCGGGGCCGGCTCCAGCGCCGGGGTGAGCACCACCGCCTGCTGGTTCACCATCGGGCGGCCGTACGGGATGCTGGTCCAGGCCGGGTCGACCTCGCCCACCGGGTAGGTGATCGAGTGCACGGACGCCTCGGTGGCGCCGCCGAGGGCGATGAACGCCAGCTCCGGCGCCAGTCGGCGGAACCGCCCGACCAGCGGGACGGGGATCCAGTCGCCGCCGAAGAACGCGACCCGCAGCCTCGGCAGCCGGACGTTGCGCTCCTCCCCGGCCCGGACGAAGGCGTCGGCCAGCGCGGGCGCCGAGTTCCACACCGTCACCCGGTGGCGGCGCACCAGGTCGAGCCAGTGCTGCGGGTCCCGGGCGCGGTCCGGGTGTGGCATGACCACGGCGCCGCCGGCCGCCAGGATGCCGAGGGTCTCGTAGACGAACATGTCGAAGCTGGGGGAGGAGAGGCCGAGCACCCGGTCGTCCGGCCCGACGCCGTAGGTGGCGTTGAGGTCCAGCAGGTTGTTGACGGCGCCGCGGTGCGGGACGGCGATGCCCTTGGGCGCGCCGGTGGAGCCGGAGGTGTAGATGACGTACGCCAGGTGGTCCGGGGCCGGCCGGGCCGTGCGGGGCCGCTCGGCGGGCCACTGCCCGGCGTCCTCCACCTCCAGCAGTGCGGCCCCGCCCGCGGGCAGCCGCCCGGCCAGGGCGCGCTCGGTGAGCACCACCGGCGGGGCCGCGTCCCGGAGCATGAAGGCCAGCCGCTGTTCGGGGTAGGCCGGGTCCAGCGGCAGGTAGGCGCCGCCGGCCTTGAGCACCCCGAGGACGGCGGCCACCAGGGCGGGTCCCTTGGCCAGGCAGACGCCGACGGTGGTGTCCGGGCCGACGCCCTGCTCGGCCAGCCGGCCGGCGATCCGCTCGGCGAGCTCGTCCAGCGCGGCGTAGCTCAGCTCGCCGCCGGCGTGCAGGACGGCCGGCGCCTCCGGGCGGCGGGCCAGCCGCGTCGCGAACAGCTCGTGCAGGCAGGCCTCGGCCTGCGGATAGGCGTGGGCGGTGTCGTTCCACTCCACGAGGGCGCGGTGCCGCTCGGCCGCCGTCAGCATCGGCAGGGCGGACAGCGGGGTGTCGGGGGCGGCGACGGCGGCGGCCAGCAGGGTGCGCCAGTGCCCGAGCAGCCGTTCCACCGTGGCCGGGTCGAAGAGGTCGCTCGCGTACTCGACGGTGCCGGTGAACGCGCCGTCCACCTCGCGCAGTTGGAGGTTGAGGTCGACCTGGGCGCCGCCGCGCGGCACCTCCCGGACGGTCACCGCGAGGCCGGGCAGCTCGGGGGCGGCCAGCGGCGCGTTCTGCACCAGCAGCAGCGACTGGACCAGCGGGTTGTGGCTGAGCGCCGGGCCGGTCGACCGCTCGGGGAGCATCTGCTCGAACGGCAGCCCCTGGTGCTCGAAGGCCCCCAGCGCGGCCGTGCGGACCCGGGCCAGCAGGTCGGTGAAGGTCGGGTCGCCGGCCAGCGAGGTGCGGATCGGCAGGATGTTGACGAAGCAGCCGATCAGCCCCTCGGCCTCGGCCGGGCGCACCCCGGTGCCGGTGCCGACCACGATGTCCTCGCCCCCGCTGTGCCGGGCCAGCACCGCCTGGAAGGCGGCCAGCAGCGCCATGAACGGCGTCACCCCGGCGCGGCGGCAGGCGGCCCGGACACCGGCGGACAGCTCCGCCGGGAGCGCCACCGGCAGCGCGGCGCCGCGCAGCGACTGCACGGCGGGGCGCGGGCGGTCGCAGGGCAGCTCCAGCAGCTCGGGTGCGCCGGCCAGCGTCCGGTGCCAGTACGCCCGGTCGCCGTCGCTCCCGTCGCTGTCGCCGTCGCCGTTCCCGTTGTCCCCGGCCGCCCGGGCCTCGGCCTCCCAGACCGCGAAGTCGCCGTACTGGACGGGCAGTTCGGGCAGCTCGGCGGCGCGGCCGGCGTAGTACTGGGCCAGCTCGGCGAGCAGCACGCCGATCGACCACATGTCGGCGACCAGGTGGTGGACGGTGACGGCCAGCACGTGCCGCTGCGGCGCCAGCCGGTGCAGAGCCGCGCGCAGCAGCGGTCCCTTCGCGAGGTCGAAGGGCCGGGCGGCGTCGGCGGCCAGCACGGCGTCCAGCTCGGCGGGGTCGGTCTGCCGGGTCTCCAGGGCGAACGGCGTCGCCTCGCCCACCAGTTGCACCAGCTCGCCGTCCACCTGGTCGAAGCAGGTGCGCAGCGACTCGTGCCGGGCGACCAGCCCGGTCAGCGCGGCGGTCAGCGCGGCGGTGTCGAGCGGGCCCTCCAGCTGCAGGGCGAACGGCAGGTGGTAGGCGCTGGTGCCCGGGGTCAGCCGCTCCACCAGCCAGATCCGGCGCTGCGCCGAGGTGGCGGGGAAGGCGAACTGCTGCATGGTCTGCTCTGCTCTCTGCCGGTCGGACGGCACGGGCTCGGGTTCGGGTTCGGGGGCGAACTCGGGTTCAGGGGTGGGCGCGGGCGCGGGGACGGGCGCGGGGCCGGAGGCGGGGGCCGTCATGCGCCGGTCACCAGGTAGGCGGCGGCCTCGGCGCTCAGCCCGGCCGGGATCCGCAGGTCCGGCCGGACCGGGGCGGCGGGCCGGCGACCGGCCGCGTGCCGGGCCCGGCCGCCACCGGTGACGTGCAGCAGCACGGTCTCCCGGGGCCGGATCCGCCCGGCGGCAGCGGCCTTCCGCAGACCGGCCAGCGCCACCGCCGCGGCGGGCGCGATGTCGATGCCCTCGACCTCGGCGAACAGCCGCCCGGCGGCGACCGCCTCGGCGTTGTCCGCCGCCAGCAGCTCCCCGCCGCTCTCGGTGAGGATCTCGCGCACCCCGCCGGCCACCGCGTACGGCGGCTTGCGGGTGGTCAGCTCCTGGGCGTGGGCGGAGGCGATCGCCTCCCGCACGGCCGGGCCGGAGCCGATGACCGGCTCGGCCAGCCCGTCCTGCCAGGCACGGACCATCGGCGCGAACGGGGTGTTCTGGCAGAGCGTCAGCCGCGGCAGGCCGCGGTCGCCGCGGCCGGCACCGGCCCGGCCGTGCGCGGCCGGGAAGCCGGCCGCCCGCAGCCGCCGGGCCGCCTGGTGCGCGGCGATCGCCCCGGCTCCGCTGCCCACCGCCTGGACGTAGTGGTCGGGCAGCCGGCCGATCGTCTCGGCGGCCGCCAGCAGCGCGGTGCCCAGACCGTCGCGCCGGGCCACGTTGCGGGTGCCGCCCTCGGCCTGGTGGCCGGGCCGGGCGGCGATCGCGTCGGCCAGCTCGATCGCGTCGGTGTAGTCGCCGGCCACCGTCACCAGCCGGACGCAGTCGGCCCGTTCCCCGGCGGAGGCGAGCACCGGCAGCGCCGTGTCCGGCACGACCAGCACGCACGCCACCCGCTGCTGCGAGCAGGCCCGCAGGAAGGCGGCGGCGGTGTTCCCGGCGGAGGCGACCACCAGCACCGGCGGGCGCTCGGGCAGCCGGGCCAGCACCGCCTGCGCCTCCAGCTCCTTGAAGCTGCCGGTGGCGAGGGTGGCACCGCGCTCGGGCCAGTGGCCGCTGAACGCGACCCACAGCTCGTCCAGGCCCAGCTCGCGCCCCAGCCGTTCGGCCCGGTAGGTGGCGCCGCCGCTGCCCTCGGGCAGCGGCCGGCCGGCGGTCGGCAGCCAGCAGCCGTAGCGGAACGGGCCGCTGCCGGCGCCGGGGGCGAAGGCGGTCGCGTACTCGGTGCTCAGCAGGCCCGGCCGGTGCGCCGCGGCGCAGTCCAGCCGGAGCCCGTCGTCCTGGTAGCCCTCGTGGCAGACCGGGCAGCGCAGCAGGTACGGGCGGTCCGCGGGGGCCGCCGGTGCGGTGGCCGGCCGGGCGGACGGGACGTACGGGGCGGCGGTCATCGACACTCCCCGGTGTGGGACGGGCCGTTCACAGCGGTGGCGGTGGCGGTGGCGGCAATGGCAGCGGCTGCGGCTGCGGTTGTGCCTGCCGTGGCGGTGGCGGCGGCGGGGGCGGGCACCGGGCGGCGCAGCGCACCGTCGGTGCCGCGGCTCACGGCGTACCGGGAGCGGTCCACCCGGGTCAGCCCCGGCCGCCCGGCGGCGGCCGCCCGCTCCGGTCGGGCCGGCGCGGTGTCCACCAGGGCGGCCACGGCCGCCACCGTGGGCCGCTCGAACAGCCGGTGCAGCGGCAGCTCGGCGCCGAACTCGGCCCGGGCGCGCTCGGTGAAGCGGGCCAGCAGCAGCGAGTGCGCCCCCCGGTCGAACAGGTCCTCGTGCCGGCCGATCGGCCCGGTCCCGAGCAACTCGGCCAGCAGCGCGGCGATCCGCCGCTCGGTCGGCCCGACGGGCGCCTCGGCGGCGTCCGGGCGGGCGTCCGTGTCCTCCGGCGCGGGCAGCGCCCGGCGGTCGACCTTGCCGTTGGCGGTCAGCGGCAGCCGGTCCAGCGTCACCAGCACCGAGGGGACGGCGTAGCCGGGCAGGGTGCGCCGCAGCTGCTCGCGCAGCTCACCGGGTGGGGTGGCAGCGCCGGGCCGCTCCGGGCCGGGCTGCTCAGGCCGGTGCGTGCCGGAACCGTCCCACGCTGAACCGTCCTGCGCTGAACCGTCCTGCGCTGAACCGTCCCGCGCCGAGCCGTGCTGTTCGAGGAAGGCGACCAGCCGTGCGCGGGCGCCCTCGCCGTCCACCACGACCGCCGCCCGGCGGACGGCCGGCAGCCGTTCCAACGCGGTCTCGATCTCGCCCAGCTCGATCCGGTGCCCGTGCAGCTTGACCTGGCCGTCGGCGCGGCCGACGAAGAGCAGGGCGCCGTCCGGCCCGCGCCGCACCAGGTCGCCGGTGCGGTAGAGGCGGGCCCCCGGCTCGGTGCCGAAGGGGTCGGGCACGAAGCGCTCGGCGGTCAGGCCGGGTCGGCCGAGGTAGCCGTGGGCCAGGCCGTCGCCGCCGATCAGCAGTTCGCCGGTGACCCCGGCCGGGACCGGCCGCAGCGCCGGATCGACCAGGTGCAGGCGGGTGTTGGCGACGGGCGTGCCGAGCGGCAGCTCCCCGTCGGCGGCGGTCAGCTCGCCGCGGGTGGACCAGACGGTGGTCTCGGTCGGACCGTAGACCTGCCACAGCCGTACGCCGCGGGCCAGCAGGTCGGCGGCCAGCTCGGCGGGCAGCCGCTCCCCGCCGCACAGCGCCGTCAGCCCGGGCGTGCCCGACCAGCCCGCGTCCAGCAGCAGCTGCCAGGTCACCGGGGTGGCCTGGAGGTGGCTGATCCCGCCGGCCTCCAGGCAGGCCCGCAGCCGGGAGCCGTCACCGGCGGTGGCCGGGTCCGCCAGGTGGACGGTCGCGCCGCCGGCCAGCGGCAGGAAGTACTCCAGCGCGGCGATGTCGAAGGCCGGGGTGGTGACCGAGAGCCAGCCGGAGGCGGGGGAGAGCGCGAGGTCGCGCTCGAAGGAGGCCAGCAGGTTGGCCAGTGCCCGGTGCGGCACCACGACGCCCTTGGGGCGGCCGGTCGATCCGGAGGTGTGCAGGACGTAGGCCGCCGCCCGCGGGTCGATCACGGTGTCGGCCGTCCGGTGCGCCTCGCCGATGCCGTCGATCGGCAGCACCGTCCAGGCGCCGGCCGGCACCCGCTCGGCGGGCAGGTCGGTCAGCACCGCGGCGGCGGCGCCGTCGGCCAGCACCAGGGCCAGCCGCTCGGCCGGGTGGCCCTGGTCCAGCGGCAGGTAGGCGGCGCCGGACTTGAGCACGCCGAGCAGCGCGGCGAGCAGCCGCGGGGTGCGCGGCAGCAGCACGGCGACGGTGCCGCCGGGGCCGATGCCCAGGGCGCGCAGCCGTTCGGCGACGCCGTCGGCCAGCCGGTCCAGGGTGCGGTAGTCCAGCTCCTCGCCGCCGGGGCCGGCGCTGCGGACCGCGACCGCCAGCGGGGTCCGGGCGGCCTGGGCCTCGAAGCGGCGCACCACGCCGTCGGCGGGGTCGTAGCCGAGCACGGCGGCCTCGCCCTCGGCGCGGACGTCCCGCTGCTCGGCCTCGGTGAGCAGCGGCAGTTCGCCGACCGGCCGGGCGGCGTCGGCCGCGATCCCGGCCAGCAGGGTGGCGAACCGGGCGGCGAACCTCTCGGCGGTCACCGGCAGGTAGCGGTCGGTGTCGTAGCGGACGGAGCCGGCCAGGCCGCCGTCGGCCGCGCCCAGGGTCAGCTGGAGGTCGAACTGGCTGCCGCCGACGGGCAGGGCCAGGGTCGAGCACTCCAGGGCGCCGAGGGTGAACGGGACGCCCTCGCGCCCGGTGGCCATCGCCACCAGCGCCTCGGCGTGGCCGCCCGGGGCCTGCTGGAGGCTGAACAGGCTGCGCACCAGCGGCCGGCCGCCCTGGTCGCGGTCCGGGCGGACCAGTTCGACCAGGGCCGGGAACGGCACCTCGGCGTCGTCCAGGGCCCGGCCCGCGTCGTCCCGGACCCGGGCCAGCAGCGCGGTGAACGGCTCGGCGGGCTCGATCCGGGCGCGCAGCGGCACGGTGTTCACCAGGCAGCCGACCGTACCGGCGAAGGCGGCGTCGGCGCGGCCGTGGGTCGGGGTGCCGACCACCACGTCCGTCGCGCCGGTGTGCCGGGCCAGCAGCAGCTGGAAGGCGGCCAGCAGCACCGTGTACAGGGTGCTGCCCTCGCGTCGGGCCAGCGCCGTCAGGGCCTCGGTGGTGGCGGCGTCCACGGTCAGCGGCACGCTCGCGCCGCGCAGCCGCTGGCGCCCGGGCAGCGGCAGGTCGGCGGGCAGCGTGCTGCCGCTCCGCACTCCGGCCAGCGCGGTGCGCCAGCGTTCCAGCTGCCGCCGGCCGGCGGGGGTGCCGGGCAGTTCGGCCTGCCGACGGGCGAAGGTGGCGAACGGCGCGGTGGAGCCGATGGAGGCTACGGCGTCGATGGAGGCTGCGCCGTCGGTGGAGGCCGCGGAGGCGGCGGCGCCGACCGGTTCGCCGCGCAGCGCCGCCGGGTAGTCGGCGGCCAGCTCGTCCAGCAGCAGGGACAGCGACCACAGGTCGGCCACCAGGTGGTGGGCCGTCAGCACCAGCCGGTGGCCGTCCTCGGCGCCGGTGAACAGCCGGGCCCGCAGCAGCGGTCCGGCCGCCAGGTCGAAGGGCTGCTCGGCGGCCTCGGTCAAGCGCGCGGTCAGCTCGGCGGCGCTCCAGCCGGTGGCGTCGACCTGCTCGACCAGGGGCGGGAGCTCGGCGTGCACCCGCTGCACCGGGCCGGAGGCCGTCCGGGGGAAGGTGCTGCGCAGGACGGCGTGCCGCCGGGCGAGGCCCTCCAGGGCGGTGCGCAGGGCGGCCGGGTCGAGCGCGCCGTGCACCCGGAAGGCGGCGGAGACCAGGTAGGCCGGGCTCTCCGGGGCGACGTCGTGCAGCAGGCGCAGCGCGGCCTGGTTGGGCGAGAGGGGGTGGTCGCCGGGCTCGGTGGCGGGGCCGATCGCCTCCGGGGCGGCCGCCCCGGCCGCCCCGGCCGTCCCGGCGGCCTCGTCGAGCCGCTCGGTGAGCAGCCCGGCCAGGCCGGCGAGGTCCAGGGCGAGCGCCTCGGTCAGCGCCAGGTCGACGCCGAGGGCGGCACGCAGGTCGTGGCGCAGCCGGACGGCGCCGAGCGAGTCCAGGCCCAGCTCGGCGAGCCGGTGCCGCGGGGTGAGCTCCTCGGTGGTCAACCCGAGCCGGGCGGCGAGCAGTTCGCGCAGTGCGGCCAGCAGCAGCGCCGGGCGCTCGGCCCGGTCGGCCGTGCGCAGCGCGCCGGCGTCCAGGGCCGTGGGCCGCTCGTCCGCGGTGCCCTGCGGACGGCCGCTGTGGGCGAGCGCGGTGAGGCCGCCCTCCCGGTAGGAGGCGGCGCACACGTGGCGCTGCACCTTGCCGCTGGAGGTGCGCGGCAGCGTCGAGGCGCGGATCAGCACCACCGACGCCGGCCGGACCCCGTGCGCCTCGGCGACCGCCTCGCGCACCGCGCGGGCCAGCGCCGGCAGGTCGCCGTCCTGGTGGTCGCGGGCGACCTCCTGGACGATCACCAGCTCGGCCGCGCCGTCCAGGTCGACCTGGACGGCGGCGCCGCCGTTGGCGCGCAGCGCGGGGTGCACGGCGGCGACGGTCTGCTCGATGTCCTGTGGGTAGTGGTTGCGGCCGCGGACGATGACCAGGTCCTTGAGCCGCCCGGTGACGTACAGCTCGCCGTCGTGCAGCAGGCCGAGGTCCCCGGTGCGCAGGAAGGCGTCGTCCTCGACGGCGTCGGTGTCCGCGAGGCGGGCGCCGAAGGTGGCCGCGCTGTGCTCCGGCCGGTTCCAGTAGCCCTGGGCCACGCTCGGGCCGGAGAGCCAGATCTCGCCGATCGCGCCGGCCGGCACCGGCAGGCGGGTGACCGGGTCGACGATCTCCAGCCGCTGGGAGGCGTCCGGGCGCCCGCTGCTGACCAGCTCGGTGGTCCCCGTGACACCGCCGGCCGCGCCGTCGGAGCCGGCGGCGGAGCCGCGGTCGGAGGCACCGGCGAGCAGGGCGTTCGGGGCCGCGTAGCGGGCCGGGGCGGTGCCGTGCGGCTTGCAGGAGACGATCAGCGTGGCCTCCGCCAGCCCGTAGCACGGGGTGAACGCCTCGGCCCGGAAGCCCGCCGGGGCGTAGGCGGCGGCGAACCGCCGGAACGTCTCGGCGCGCACCGGCTCGGCGCCGTTGAAGGCCACCTCCCAGCTGCTCAGGTCGAGTCCGGCCAGCACCTCCGGCGTGGCCAGGTCGGCGCACAGGTCGTAGGCGAAATTGGGGCCGCCGCTGACCGTCGCCCGGGTGCGGCTGATCTCGCGCAGCCAGCGCAGCGGGTCCTGCGCGAAGGCGGTGGGCGCCATCAGCGCGCAGGAGCCGGCGTAGTACAGCGGCTGGAGCATGCCGCCGATCAGTCCCATGTCGTGGAAGAGCGGCAGCCAGGACATGCCGCGGGTGCCGCCGGTGGTGCGGAAGGCCCGCTGGATCAGCGCCGAGTTGTGCAGCAGGTTGCCGTGGGTCAGCACCACGCCGCGCGGGGCCGAGGTGGAGCCGGAGGTGTACTGCAGGAACGCCACGGTGTCGGCACCGACCCGCGGACGCACCCACCGCGCCGACTCCTCCTCGGGCACCCGGTCGCTCGCCAGCAGCCGCAGCACGTCCATCACCGCGCCGTCCGGGTCGTCGGGCAGCAGCCGGTCCCGGACGGCGGCGGTGGTCAGCGCCACCGTCGCCCCGCAGTCCGCGACGATGTCGACCAGCCGCTCCAGCGAGCGCGGCCGACGGTTGGGCGGGTACACCGGCACCGCGACGGCCCGCGCGTACAGGCAGCCGACGAAGGAGACCACGTACTCCAGGCCCGGCGGCTGGAGCAGCAGCACCGGACGGTCGGTCAGACCGAGCCGCTGCAGCCGGGCGGCCACGGCCCGGGCCCGCCGGTCGAGCTGTCCGTAGCTCAGGCGCTCGGCCGGGGCGTCCTCCTTGCCGGAGAACTCGAAGGCCGTGCGGTCCGGATCCGCCGCCGCGGTGGCGGCGATCACCGAGATCCAGTCCTCGTGCTCAAGTCGCGGGTCCACGCGTTCTTTCCTCACCGTTCGGTGTCCGATGCCCTGTGTCTGCCGTCGTCGTCGGCCGGTCCGTGCGGCCGCCCCGGGCTCAGCCCGCGGCCGGGACGGCGTCGGCCTGCTGCTCCATGGCCAGGCGCAGGCTCAGCGGCCGCATGTCCGTCCACACCTGGTCGATGTGGGCCAGGCAGTGCGCCTTCTCACCGCTGGTGCCCTCGGCGCGCCAGCCGGCCGGCAGCTCCCGGTCGGCGGGCCAGATCGAGTACTGCTCCTCGTGGTTGACGACGACCTGGTAGACGGTGGTGTCCTCGTTGCTCATGACTGCGCTCCGATCCGGTGGATGGGTTCTGGTGATGGCGGTCCCGGCCGCCGCCCGGGGGCGGGATCGCACGGGCCGGTCGACCTGTGATCGATGCTGTCGTTCCGCCCTGATCGCGCCCTGGTTGCGGCCTGCGCGCGGCCTGAGCGCGGCCTGGGCTCGGCCTGTCCAGGGCCTGACCGGCGTCCTGACCGCCCCTGGGTCCGTCCTGGGCGGAGCCGGACGGGGCTCCGGCGCCGCGCCGGTGCGCCACCGGCCGGGCACCGGCGGCGTCCTGACCTCGTCCCGACGCCGTACCGGCGGCTGGCCGACGGCTCACTGACGGCTCACTGAACGGTCACTGAAGCCCGAGGCCGGCCCGCCGGGCGGCCTGCGCGTCGGCCGCCTCGCCCGCCGGCGCGTCCGGCTGCGCGTCGGGCTGCGGGGCCCGGTCGAGGGCGGGGAAGAGGCGGGCCTCGGCGGCCTCGCGGAGGTAGGAGGCGCCGGAGGTGCCGCCGGTGCCGCGGACCATCCCGATGATCTTCATCGTGATGCCCCAGTGGGTGCGCTTCATCGCTCCCCAGGCATCGTCCAACTCGGCCATGACGGGCCGCAGTCCGTCCTGCGGCAGACCGCTCTCCACCAGCGCGAGGTGCAGCGTCGGGCCGGACCGCTCGACGGCCCGGTACGCCCGGGACTGGACGGCGCTGCGCCCGTCGGTGTTGGCCCGGATCACTGCGAAGGCGTCCTTGGGCATGGTGGTCAGGACGCGGAACACCCCGGACGTCCCGGCCACCCGCCGGGCCGCGTCCGCCAGCAGCTCCCGGGCCGCCTCCGTCCGGCCGGCCGCGACCTCGCCGGCGGCCCCGGCGACCGCGCGGGCGACCGCGCCGAAGACCGCCTCGAAGATCTGGATGACCCGGATGAACATCTGCTCGTCGTGGCTGCGGGTGGTCGGCGTCAGCGTCAGCTCCACCGCCCGCAGCACCCCGGCCGGCAGGGCGTCCCGGGCCGCGCCGACCGCCTCGGCACAGGCACGCGCGAGGTCCGCCGGCTCCCCGGCGGCCCGCTCCGCCAGGGCTGCCCATCCGGCCGGCCGCCCGGTCAGCGGCCCGGCCGAGGCGGCCAGGGCGCGCAGCGCCGCCCTGGTCCGGGGCAGGCCCGCCGGGCTGTCGGCGAGGGTGGCGGCCTCCGTCGCCACGATGTCGGCGAGCAGGGCGGTGATCAGCTGCTCCGCGCTCACCCCGGCCGCGGTCAGCGAGGCGTAGACCGGGCTGCCCAGGTAGCTGTCGTAGTCGCCCTGCCGACCGTCCACCACCTGCGGCAGCCAGTCCGCGAGCAGCCGGGCCGCCGGACCGGCGGTCCCCCCGCCGACCGGTTCGACGGCGCGCAGCGCGGTCAGCAGCTCCTCGCCGACCGCGTTCTTGCCGACGGCCCGGTAGTGGCCGAGCACCGCCGCGTACGGGAAGCGCTCGGCGGACCGGCCGTCGAGCTGCCAGCGCGCCAGCTCGCGCAGCGCGCGGCGCGGTTCGGTGTCGGCCGGGTCGGGCCGGGCGGCGGCCAGGCTGGGGCCGCCGACGCCGGGGGCGGCGGCGGGATCGACCTCGGGCACGGGGGCGGGGCCGGTGGTCGGGGCCGGCGAGAGGGCGGTGGTCACGGTGGCGCTCCGTTCGGTGGGCGGCCGGGCCGGGACGGCCCGGCGGGGCGGTGCCGCGGGCGGCGGCCGGCGGCCGGCGGGCAGGACGGCACAGCCCGGCCGGTCGCGGACCGGGGAGGTCCGTGTCCGGCCAGGCCGTGGAGGAGGGGTGTGAGGGACGCGGTGCGGTGGGGGGCGGGCCGGGCTCAGTCCTGCGGGCCGGCCGGGTCGGCGAGCACATAGCCGTCGCCGGCCCGGTGGGCGCGCGAGCGGCGCAGGTCGGCGAGGACGAAGGTGCGCTGGAGCCACCGGTCGGTGCCGTCGAAGCGCGGGCTGAACGCGGTGCGCCCGTGCACGGCGATCCGGTTGTCGACGATCGCCAGGTCGCCCGGTTCCAGTCGGACGGTCCGGGCGGTGCGCTCGAAGAGCCGCTGGAGCTCGTCCAGGGCGGCCGCCGCCCGCTCGGTCAGCGGCTCGGTGGCGGCCATGTCCACCCGCAGGTCCGGGTCCTCGGGCGCGCCGCCGAGCACCGGGTGCGGCTCGGCGGGGCCGTCGGCGGCGCCGAAGGAGGGCGGCGGCGCGGTGCGGAACTCGGGCTGCCGCAGGGCCGCCCGGGTCCCCTCGTCCAGCAGCGGCAGCACCTCGCGCACGCAGGCGGTGCGCAGGCCGGCCAGTCCCTCCGGGTCGGCACGCAGGCAGAGCAGCATGACGAAGTCAGGGCGGTGCGGGTGGAAGGCGTTCTCGTTGTGGAAGGTCAGCAGCACCGAGCCGGCGTTGCCCTGGAACTCCTCCTGCCCGGGCACCGGGACGACGTCCTGCACCAGCGCGCCGGTCTTCTCCGGGCGGAAGGCGGCCGGGTCGCCGAGGCCGCACGCGGCGAGCACCAGCAGCGCGGCCGGCACGGTGGCGGTGCGCTGCACCGATCCGCCGGTCAGCGGGGTGCGGCCGAGCGCGGGCGCGGTGACGGGCAGCCCGCGCACCAGCAGCGCGCCGGCCGGACCGGGCTCCCGGCGGAAGGCGCGCAGGGCGCGGCGCAGCCGGACGGGCAGCTCCTCCCAGCGGTCGCGGGCCGCGGCCACCCAGGCGGGCTCGTCGACCAGGGCGTCGGGCGGGCCGCACAGGAGGGCGGCGACCCGTTCGGTCGCGGCGGTCTCGGCCCCGGTCAGCACCAGGTCGGGTGCCGAGATCTCGATGTCCGGTGAAACCGGCACAGCTATCAGCCTCTCTCGAAGTCGTCGCGGGCGGGCGGTCGGCCCGCGCGGTCGGTCAGGGGCGGGCGACCGCGTCCAGCTGCGCCGCGACGACGGCCCACAGGCTGCCGACGGTCTCGAACGCCTCGGGGCCCAACTCCTCGTCGGGGATGGCCACCCGGTAGGCCTCTTCGAGCCGCACCAGCAGCTCGACGGTGGCCATCGAGTCCAGTCCGGCGGTGCGCAGGGCGCGGTCGGCGGGCAGCGGCCCGTCCTCGGCGAGCCGGGGCAGCAGCTCGGCCAGCACGGCCTCGTAGCGCTCGTCCCACGGGCCGGGGGTGCTGTCGGTGCTGTCGGTGCTGTCGGTGGTCATGGGGTCGTGCTCCTCGTGTCGATGGGGTGGTGGGCGTCGGGGTGGTGGCTGTCGGGGTGGTGGTCGAGGGGGAGGTCATCGAGGGGGCGGTGGTCGTCGGGGTCGTGACCGCCCGGGTGGTGGCCGGGCAGCGGTTCGCGCCGGAGGGCGAGGCGGTCGGCGCCGACCACCCGGCCGTCCCGGACGGTGATCTCGGCGGGGGCAGGGCGGCTCAGGAAGCCGAGCAGGCTGGCGGTGGCGCCGTACGCGCCGACGTTGGGCACCGCGAGCAGCGCGCCGGCCTGCGGCGGGGCGCTCTCGGCGGCCCGGCTGATCACGTCGGCGGGTGTGCAGAGCGGCCCGACCAGGGCCACCCGGCGGGTCGGGGCGCTCTCGTGCCCGGGCCCGCGCCCGGTGCCGTTCGCGGGCCCGCTGCCGGTGCCGTTCGTGGTGCCGGTCCCGGTGCCGCCGAGGCGCAGCGGCTCGGCGCGCAGCGAGGGCAGCCGGCCGACGCCGGAGAGCCCGCCGAGGTGGTTGATCCCGCTGTCCAGCACGCCGTACGTGGTGCCCCGGCTCTCCTTCACCTCGGTGACGGTGCAGATCAGCCGACCGCTGTCGCCGACGAGGTAGCGGCCGGACTCGAAGGCCGGTTCCAACCGCTCGCGCCAGTCGGGCAGGTGCTCGTCCAGCGCGGCGGTCAGCGGCGCGCGCAACCCGTCGTAGCGCGGTCGCTCGCCCGGGGCCGCGTACGGGCAGGCGAAGCCGCCGCCGAGGTCGAGCATCCGCAGCGGCAGGCCCCAGTGGGCCTCCAGTGCGGCGGCCGTGCGGATCGAGGCGACCGCCTCGTCGAGCAGCCCCTGAGGGTCGGCGGCGTTGGTCAGCGGGAAGAAGTGCAGGCCGCACAACTCCGTTCCCTCGACGGTGAGGTCGGCGAGGTCGGGAAGGCCGTCGGTGATGTCGTGGCCGAACTGGGAGGCGCTGCCGGTCATCCGCAGGCCCACGCCCGCGCCCGCGCCGGTGCCGTTGATCCGCAGGAGGCAGCGGGCGGTGACGCCCAGGGCGCGGGCCTCGGCGCCGACCCGGCGCAGGTCGGCCGGCGACTCCACGGAGAAGGTGCGGACCCCTGCGGTCAGCGCCGCGCGCAGTTCCTCGGCGGTCTTGCCCGGGCCGCCGTAGAGGCAGTCGGCGCCGTCGAAGCCGGCGGCCAGCGCGGCGGCGAGTTCGCCGGTCGAGCAGATCTCCGGGCTGCAGCCGGCCAGCCGCAGGGTGCGGACCAGCGCGGGGTGCGGGTTGGCCTTGAGCGAGTAGTAGAGACGGGAGTGTTCGGGCAGGGCCGCGCGCAGGTCGGCGGCGGCCCGGGCGACCCGGTCCAGGTCGTAGACGTAGAGCGGGCTGCCGTAGCGGCGCACCAGCTCGGCGGCCAGCGCGTCCTCGGCGACCGGCGCGTCCTCGACGGCCGGAGCGTCCCCGAGGGCCGGCGCGTCCCCGAGGGCCGGAGCGTCCCCGAGGGCCGGAGCGTCCCCGAGGGCCGGCGCGTCCCCGACGGGCGACGGGCCTTCGGCGGCGGGGGAGTGGTCAGTGCGCATCGGTCTCCAGCGCCTTCCGATCGATCTTGCCGTTGGGGGTGAGTGGCATCCGGTCGAGGACCCGGCAGTCGGCGGGCACCTTGGCCGGCTCCAGCCGCTGCTCCAGGCCCTCGATCACCCGGCGCCCGGTCAGCCCCTCCTCGCCGGTGACCACCAGGCGCAGGTCGAGCCCGTCCCGGGGTGGCAGCGCGGCGGCGGCCCGGACGCCGGGCACGTCCAGCGCGGCGGCCTCGATCTCCGGGGTGCCCATCCGCACGCCGCGCCGTTTGAACTGGTCGTCGAGGCGCCCGGCGAAGTAGAGGTGGCCGTCCGCGTCCAGCCGTCCGTGGTCGCCGGTGTGCAGCCTGATCCGTCCGGTGCGCGGGTCGGGCCGGTAGCGGCGGGCGGTCAACTCGGGCGCGTTCCAGTAGCCGGCCATCACGTGCGGGCCGGTGACGACGATCTCGCCCACCTCGCCCGGCGGCAGCGGACGCCCGGACTCGTCCAGTACCTCGACGGTGGTGCCGTCCAGTGCGCGGCCCACCGAGCCGGGGCGCTCCCGGTCGATGTCCGGTTCCGCGACCGTCACCCGCTTGCACTCGGTGATCCCGTACATCGCCACCACGGCCGAGCCCGGGAAGCCGGCCCGCAGTGCCTCGATGGTCGGACCGGCGAGCGCCGCACCGGTGTTGGTGAACAGCCGGACGTGATCCGGCGGGGTGCCCCGGGCGGCGAGCCGGCACAGCATCTCGGCCAGGGAGGGCACCACCGGCACCACGGTGGCCCGGTGCTCGCGCAGCGCGGTCAGCACCCGTACCGGCGCGGCGGCGTCCGCCAGCACCAGCTCGGAGCCGCCGATCGCGGCCAGCAGGAGCTGGTAGAGGCCGTAGTCGAAGGAGAGCGGCAGCGCGGCGAGCACCACGTCCTCGGGCCGGTAGGCGAGCCGCCGGGCGATCGCCCGGGCGGCGAAGACCACCTGGCGGTGGGTACAGGCCACGCCCTTGGGCGCGGAGGTGCTGCCCGAGGTGTAGATCAGTTGGGCGAGGTCGTCGGCGCGGGGCCGTCCGGTTGCGGTGTCCTCGTCCGCGGCGCCGTCGCCGGCGAGCAGTTCGGCGGGGGCGGCCGCCCGGGCGCCGCAGGCGGCGACCGCAGCGCGGACCGGCTCCGCCTCGGCCGGGTCGAGCACCACCACGGCGGGCTCGGCGTCCGCCAGCACCCCGCGCAGCACGAAGGGTTTCAGCTCCGGGTTCAGCGGCACGGCGACGGCGCCCGCCCGCAGCACCCCGTAGTACAGGGGGGCGAACTCCCGCCGGTTGCCCAGCCGCAGGACCACCCGGTCCCCCGGCGCGACACCGCCGGGCCCGCGCAGCCAGGCGGCCACTGCCCGGCTGGCGCGGGCCAGTTCGGCGTAGCCGAGGCAACCCCCGGCGTCCCGGACGGCCGGCGCCTCGGGGCGGGCGGCGGCGGCCGCGTCCAGCAGGTCGACGACGACGGCACCGTCCCCGGCCGGCACCACGGCCGGCACCCCCGACGGGGTCTCGGCCGGCGGCACGGCCGGCGCCCCGGACATCCCTGCGGTGCTCACGAGCACCAGCCCGACGGGTCGGTGATCTCGACGACCGCGCTGGTGCAGCTGTAGCCGGTGCCGCCGCCGACCAGCAGCACCCGGTCACCGCCGCCCAGCTCGCCCGTCTCCAGCAGCTCGTTCAGCCCGGCGATGTGGTCCCCCGCGCCCAGGTGGCCCACCTCGCGGCAGAACTCCCAGGTGGAGCGCTTCTCCTCGACGCCCAGCTGCTGCTCCAGCTGCCACCGCATCCGCTGCTGCCCGGTGGCGTTCAGCACCACCCGGGCGATCCGCTCGATCGGGGTGTCGGCCTCGGCCAGCGCGGCCCGGATCGACTCCGCCGCGACCTCGGCCGTCCGCTGCGTCACGGCCCGCAGGTTGCGGTGGGCGCGGAAGTACTCCTCGGTGCGCGCCCCCAGGTCCACCGGCCGGTCCGCCGCCTCCGGGCCGGGGCGGAACCCGGTGCCCCGGGGCAGGCCCTCCAGCGCGTTGTCCACCCTGGTCGCGGTGGCCAGCAGCCGGGCGACCGCGTGCTCGGGGGAGGAGCTCAGCACCACCGCGGTGCCGCCGTCGCCGTAGACCAGGCCCCGCTCGGCCCGCCAGCGGTCGAAGGCCGGTGGCGCGAAGCGGTCGGCCGTGGTCAGCAGTACCGCCTCGTCCCGACCGGGCTCGCGCGCCCGCAGCTGCCGGGCCGCCAGTTCCATCCCGGCGAGCCCGGCGTTGCACTGCTGCAGCAGGTCGAAGGCGGGCACCGCCGGGCCGACGGTGTGCTGCGCCACGTAGGCGGCGGCCGGCCACAACTCGGCGCCCTGGAACCACAGGTAGCTGTGGAAGACGGTGCCGACCAGCTCCGCCGAGCGGCCCGCCCGGCGCAGTGCGGTACGGGCGGCGCGGACGGCCATCTCCGGCGCGGCCAGGTCGTCCGGCCCGCCGGCGGTGGCCGCGCTGACCGCGTCGATCCGGTTGACGGCGTGTTCACCGGCGTCGTACGCACCGGCCGCGACCGCCGCCGCGGCGTCCGCGCGGTCGGCCAGCCAGACACCCGTGCCGGCCAGGTACACCTGCTCCCAGCGCATGTCCCTCCGATCTCCGGCCCCGAGGCAGCGGTCTGCCGGGGGCGACTGTCGGTGACGATGCTTCCGCCCGCCGCCTGCCGCCGGGTTGCCCTCCACTGGCGCCCGGTCGGTGCGCCGCTGGCGGCCGCCTGACGCCGCGCGGGCGGGCGCCTGACGCCGCGCGGGCGGGCGCCTGACACCGCGCGGGCGGGCGGCTGACACGGTGCGGGAGGACGCCTGACACCGCGCGGGCGGGGCACTGACCGGCCGGGGGTGACGGCGCCGACGGCCCGCCGGTGACCGGCTGACGGCTCACTGAACGCCGGCTGACGGCCCGCCCGCCTGCGGCCGCCCGAGGCGCGCCGCAGGGCCGTTCGCGCGCCGGTGCCCGGCCCCGCGTGGGCGGGACCGGGCACCGGGGAGTGACGGGTGGGGGGAGGGCCGGGCCTCAGGGGGTGAGGCGCAGGCGGTCGCGGGCGGCCGCGTCCACCGCCGCCGTGCCGTACGGCCAGCCGAGGCTGGCGCCCTTGGCCCAGAGCGCGGTCTGGTCGGTGTAGGTGTCGGCGGTGGCGTGGCCGGAGGCCCCGGTCAGGTTGATCCAGCGGGAGCGCTCGAAGTCCGCCAGGTCCACCACCATCCGCATCGACGGGACCCAGATCACCTCGAAGCCCTTCTGCGGGTCCCAGCCGTTGGCCAGCACCGTGTCGGTGCCGCCGCCGACGCCGATCGGGTCGGCGTTCAGCAGCCACTGCAGCGGGGCGGGGCCGGCGGTGCCCAGGGTGGGGTTCTGCAGGGTCAGGGTGTGCAGGGCGCCCCAGCGCCACGTCTTCGGGTCGTCGCCGAGCCGCCCGCGCAGCTCGTCGGCGGCCCGTTCCATCGCGTGCCGCAGCATCGCGTCCCGGCCTTGGACGGAGGGATCGGCGGTGCTCGTCCACCAGAGGCTGTCCGGCGTGTCGAGCAGACCGCGCACCACCTCGAACCAGTGGCCGCCGCCGTCCGGGTAGGCGTAGCTCTTGACCCCGGCCCGGCTCAGCCGGTCGGTGAACGCCTCCTTCAGCAGTTCGCGCCAGACGGCGTTGAAGTAGGCGGCCGGGGCGGAGTCGGCGCCCTGGGTGAAGTCCCAGCCGCGCAGCAGCTCCTGGGCGGGTCCGGTCCGGGCGTCGACCGGCACCTTCAGCAGGCTGGGCACCAGGGCGGCGGCGTTGCCGTTCCAGGTGTCCTGGGTGATCCGCTCCATCGCGGCGACGTCCAGCTTGCCGCCCTGCTCGATCAGTTCGGCGATGCGCCGGCTGCGGTGGCCGGTACCCCAGTCACTCCCGATCAGGTACGGGTAGTCCGGGCCGACGACCGCGTTGTTGGCGGTGACGATGTAGCCCTCCGGCGGGTTGAAGCTGGTCGGCAGCCGGTCGAAGGGCAGGTAGCCGGTCCAGTCGTAGGCCCCGGTCCAGCCCGGGACGGGGCGGCGGCCGTCGCCCGCCTTGCGGACGGGGATGCGGCCCGGCGTCTGGTAGCCGATGTTGCCCGCGGTGTCCGCGTAGATCATGTTCTGCACGGGCGAGGCGAAGACCGCGGCGGCGGCGCGGAAGTCGTTCCAGTCCTCGGCCCGGTCCAGGGCGAACAGGGCGTCCACGGTGGGGGCCGGGTCGAGGGCCGTCCACTGCATGGCCACCGCGTAGCCGTCCTGCTCGCCGTGCGCCGGCACGTCCGGGACCCGGCCGTGGTCGGCCACCTCGTCGGCGGACTTGAGCACGTCCGAGATCAGCGGGCCGTGCAGGGTCGAGCGGACGGTCAGGTCGACGGGGCGTCCGCCGGCGACCTCGATCCTCTCCTGGCGGACGGTCAGCGGCAGCCGGCTGCCCTCGTGCTCGTACGTGGAGCCGCTGACCCGCTCCACGAACAGGTCGGAGTCGGCGGCGCCGAGGTCGGTGAAGCCCCAGGCGATGGCGGCGTTGTGGCCGATCACCACGCCCGGCATGCCGGCGAAGGTGAACCCGCTGACGTCGTAGGCGCAGTCCGGGCCGATCCGGGTGCAGTGCAGGCCGACCTGGTACCAGATGCCCGGCAGCGAGGGGGTCAGGTGCGGGTCGTTCTCCAGCAGCGGCTTGCCGGTGGTGGTGCGACTGCCGGCCACCACCCAGGAGTTGGAGCCGATGCCGGTGCCCTGCGGGCCGAGGACGGCGGCCAGGACGGTCCGGACGCCCGCGCTGTCGGCCAGTGCGGCCGAGGCCGCCGCGGGGACGGCGGGCGCGGGGACGGCCGGCGCGGCGGCGGGCGCGGCGGCCGGCGACGGTACGGGCTGGGCGGGGGCCGACGGCTGCGCCGCGGCCGTCCGGTCGGGGACGATCGGCGTCCAGCGCTGGTAGTCGTACGCGGGGAAGAGCGCGTCGGACGCCCCGTCCGGCAGGTCGGCGGGCAGCATGGCGTGGTCGAACTGGTCGATCATGCCCGTATTGAGGTTCCAGGCCATGGTCTTCAGCCACGAGACCGAGTCGGCCGGGGTCCACGGCGCGGGGCGGTAGTCGCCCGCGACGAAGCCGAGCACCGGGTACTCCACCGAGAGCTCGGCGCCCTGGTGCTTGCCGAGGTAGGCGTTGACGCCCTCGGAGAAGGCCCGCAGGTACTCCTGGGTCTGCGGCGACAGCATCGTCACCTCCTGCTCGGCCACCCGGTACCAGCCGAAGGTGCGGGCCACCTTGTCCGTCTGGACCTCACCCGGGCCGAACATCTCGGCGAGCCGGCCGGCGGTGACGTGCCGCTGGACGTCCATCTGCCAGAAGCGGTCCTGCGCCTGTGCGTAGCCCTCGGCGAGGAACAGGTCGTGCGCGTTGTCGGCGTAGATCTGCGGGATTCCCGAGGCGTCCCGGACGATCCGGGCCTCGCCGTGCAGCCCCGGCACGGTGGTGCTGCCGGACAGCTGCGGCAGCGAGCGCCCGACCGTCCAGTACGCGTAGCCGGCCAGGCTGCCGGCGGCCAGCAGGACCAGGGCGGTCAGGACGATCGCGGTGCGCTTGAGGATCCGCAGCACGCGCCGGCGCCGGGTGCGTGGAGCGGCCCCGGAGGTGTCCGGGGCGGCGGCCGTCTCGGTGGACGGCTCGGTGGGCGTCGCCCTGGACGGCTTCGTGGCCGTCTCGACGGCTGTCTCGGTGGGCGTCACCGGGGCGGGTGGGTGCTCGGCCTCCGGCGTGGGTCCGGTGGCCGCCGGATGCGGATCGTCCGGCGGTGCGGTGTCGGTCTGGACTGTCACGGTGCGGTGCTTCCTTGTCTCGACGGGATCCGGCCATGGCCAGTGCCGCCGTGCGCGCGCGGGTGGGCGCGGGCGCACGGCGGCGGGGGGACGGCGGTGGGGACGCGGCGGGTGCGGGACGGCGCGGCGAGCGCCGGGGAAGGGGGCACGGCGGCGGACGCGGTGCGGCCGGGCGGTGCCGCGCGGGGAGTGAGGGCGGCACGGCAGACCGGGGACCGGGCGCGGAGCGCTCGACGGCCCGAGGCGGCCGACCGGCGTGGGATCGGCCGCTGCCTCGGCCGCGTCAGCTCTGCCGGCTGAGTGGCTGTGTGGCTGTGCTGGTTGTGTCGGCCGGGTCAGCGGGTCAGCGGGTCAGCGGGTCAGCGGGCCAGTCGGGTGGGGCCGTCGGCCCACGGGCCGCGTGCGGCCGCACGCGGGGCGGGCACGGCGGCGGGCGTCGTGCCGACCAGGGCCAGGTGCGCGCGCCCGAGGCGCGGTTCCGCGCGGTACGCCGGGACGCCGTCGCGGCCGGAGCCGGCCCCGTCCGGCTGCTCGACCGGGAGCACATCGGCCGCGTCGACGGGCGCGGGCGCGGGCGCGGGCGCGGGCCGGGTCGGCGAGGGGAGGGCCGCCACTGCGAGCGGGTCGGGGCGTCCGGCGAGGATCGCCTCCTCGATCCCGCGCAGTTCCGGCCCGGGCACCAGGCCGAGGTTCTCCATGAGGGTGTGCCGGGCCCTCTGGTACGCGGCCAGGGCGTCGGCCTGCCGGCTGCCCCGGTAGAGCGCGACCATCAGCAGCGCCCAGAGCCGCTCGCGGTACGGGTGCTCGGTGGTGAGGACGAACAGGTGGGGCACCAGCCAGGCGTGGCCGCCGAGTCGGAGCGCCAGCTCGGCGTGCTCCTCGACCACCGCCAGCCGCAGTTCGGCGAGCCGGGCGCGTTCGACGTCGAGCAGTGGGCCGCTGACGCCGGTGAGCGCCGGTCCGGTCCAGGAGTCCAGGGCGGCGGCCAGGGTCCGCTCGGCCGCGTCGGTCCGCCCGGCCGAGCGCAGGGCCCGGGCTTCGGCCACCGACTGCTCGAACCGGCCGAGGTCGTACTGCTGGGAGCCGATGGAGAGCCGGTAGGAGGCGCCGACCCGGGTGAGCACGCCGCCGGCGGTGCGCGGTGCGCGGTCGGGCTCGAAGAGCCTGCGCAGCTTGGAGACGTACGCCTGAACCAGGTTGGGGCCGTCCGCCACGGTCGCGTCGCCCCAGATCCCGTCGATCAGGTGGTCGCGGCCGACGGGCGATCCGGCGCGCAGCAGCAGGGCGGCGAGCAGGGCGCGCTGGCGGGGAGCTCCGAGCGGGAGTTCGATGCCGTCCCGCCAGCCCCGGACTTCACCCAGCAGTTCGAAGCTGAGGCCGTCCGGGTGGGTGGTCGGAAGGAGAGGAGTGGTCATGGCTGCCTCCGCCGAGCCGGTGCCGGGGTGTGGCGGCTCGGACGCAGTTGTGGGAGCTGGTGCGGGGTCGGGTTCGGGGGGAGCCGGGGTCGCGTCCGGTCGGACCGGGAGGGTCAGGAGTGGCGCGGGTCCGGGCGGGCCGGACGGCGGTGCCGGGCGGGCCGGCTCCGGTTCACCACTGCCAGCCCATGTCGTCGATGTCGTTGTTGCCGTGGCCGTTGCCGCCGCCGGTGGCGGAGTGGGTCGGGGTGGTGGCGGTGCGCTGCGTGGCCGGGTGCTCGCCGGCGGCCGTGACGGTGCCGTGGTCGGACGACGCGGTCGCGCCGGCGGGGGCGAGCCCGGCGGCACCGCCCAGGGCCAGCGTGGCGGCGGCGAGCGCGGAGACGAGACGGAACTTCTTGGTGGACTCGGTGGCCATGGTGACTCCTCTCCGGGCATGGGGATGCCCGGTGGTGTGTGGATGGGATGACGGTCGGGCGGCGGTCCGTCCTGCTGCTCGCCGCGCTTCGACGAGATCGATTCTGCCGCGCCCGCAAGCCGGTTGTCCCGGCTCTCCGGTGACACAATTTGTCGCTGGCATATCTGTGTCAGCGGCTTCGGCAGGGCCCTCGCGGGTGGCGTCGGCGGCCTCCGCGCGATGAGCTGCGCCGGTCGTTCGGGCCCGCACCGCGCGGGTCCGCCGCCGGGGTCAGACGTGGACGAACCATCCGGCCAGCTCGGGTGTCCTGGCGATCGCCTGGATGCAGACGATCAGGCACACGGCGCGGGCGGCCTCCTGGTTCGGTGCGATCACGAACATCACGCCCCGCGCCCCGGCGCGCGAACCGTGCACCCGGATGTGTTCCGGGCCCTGGTGGAGCCGGGCGACGGCGCGCAGCGCGCCGCTCACCGCACCCTCGGCCGGAACCGGGGTGCCGCGGGGGCGGGTCATGGTGAAGTGGACGACATGCACCCAGCCACGATGGGGGACGCGGAGCGCCGGTGGGCGGGCTCGCGTCGGCACGTTCTTGCCATGGCTTGCCTGTGCCAGTCCGAAAGTCCGGATTCCTGCCGCGGTTCCCGTTGTGTGGCGGTCGGTCACGGTCCTTTCCGTTGAACCTTTTCCCGCCCGCTTCCGTTTCCCCCTCCGGCGCGGATTTCCGCTGATCGGGGGGTGTGGAGGCCCTCCGGCGCGGTGGTATTTTCTGACCCGGACCTGCCCATACGTGATCAGAGGGCTTCGCGTCCAGTGCCGTGCGTGCGCGAACCGAATGTCGGAGTTGCGCTGTTTGTCTCATTGCCAGGGAGTCGACCGAATGCTGACCGCGCTGGGACTCACGCGTCAGGCCGAAGCCGTCTACCGCCTGATGCTGGGCCAGCCGAACTGGGGCGTGGTCCGCATCGCCGAGGAACTCGGGTGGGACGAGAAGGCCGTGCGTGCCGCGATGGACGAACTGGCCGACCAGGAGCTGATCCGCCCGTCCTGGGAGGGCGGCGGCGCGATGCGCACCGTCAGCCCCAAGGTCGCCTTCGAGGCGCTGCTCGCCCGTCGGCAGGCCGAGATCGCGCGCAAGCAGCACGAGGTCGAGTCGAGCCGCGCCGCGATCGCCGGGCTGGTCGCCGAGTACTCCATGCTGCGCCCGGACGAGGGTGCCGGCGGCGGCGTCGAACACCTCACCGGACTGGACGAGATCCGGGTCCGGCTGGAGGAATTGGGCGCCCAGGCCTGCCGCGAGACCATGGCCTTCGCCCCCGGCGGCAAGCAGACCCCGGAGAACCGCGAGGCCAGTCGCCCGATCACGCAGGCGCTGTTGGACCGCGGGGTCAAGGTGAAGACCGTCTACCTGAGCAGCATCCGCAACGACCCGGGCAGCGTCGAGCACGCCAACTGGCTGGCCGCGCAGGGCGGCGAGACCCGCACCGCCAGCGTGCTGCCGATGCGGATGCAGATCGTGGACCGCGAGGTCGCGATGGTCCCCCTCGACCCGGACGACGCGTCCCGGGGCGTCGCCGTGATCCGCGAACCCGGCGCGGTCACCGGCCTGTGCGCGCTGTTCGACCAGATCTGGGAGCAGTCCGAGGTGCTCGGCGCCGCGCCCGTCACCCCGGCCGGCGAGATCACCCCGCAGCAGCGCGAACTGCTCCGCCTGCTCTCCGCCGGGCTCACCGACGAGGCCGCCGCCCGCCGCCTCGGCGTCTCGCTCCGCACCGAGCGCCGGATGATCACCGATCTGATGGACCAGTTCGACGCCCAGAGCCGCTTCCAGCTCGGCCAGCGCGTCACGGAGCGCGGCCTGCTCTGACGATCCGACGTCGTGTTCTCCTGCCCCCGTGACCGATCGCGAGGCCCGTGGCAGGCCCGTTTGTTCTTCGACGGCGAGTAGGAGTACTGTGCTCCAGTCGCTCGGCAGGGAGCACCGGACACGCATCGGCGCGGACGGTCCCGGGGCGGCCAATCCCTTGAAACACCACTTCCCAGGTCCGTGCTCGGTCGCGTCCGCGTTGTGCGCGTCGCGCTCGGTGCTGAATTGGCGTGTTCGTTTTATCGGATTGCGGCTGGATTCGCTTTTCGGAGCGAGGGTCGGCTAGAGTTTGAAACGCCGGACGGGGCGTCAAACCCTGGAAGGCGCCAGTGAGTTGGATGAAGGAAGCCCCGGAAACGGAGCGGAAAACATCTGATAAGCTGGAAACACGAAAGAACGAAGCCCGGAGGGCCTGCTGGAAGGCGGCCTGAAGGAAGCGTCCGTTCCTTGAGAACTCAACAGCGTG
>NZ_JBVJJY010000036.1:0-43527 GCF_055585785.1 Kitasatospora sp. NPDC053308
GTGGAGCGGATGATGCGGGACGCGAAGATCACGCAGATCTACGAGGGCACCAACCAGGTCCAGCGCATCGTGATGGCCCGCAACCTCCCGTAGCCTCCCTCCAACTCCCGTAGCCTCGCCCAACTCCCGTCATCGGCCCGGCCGCAGTACGCGGGCCGGTGCCCACCGCCCCGGTGCCCACCGCCCCGGTGTCCACGGCACCGGCGCCCCCACGGCCCCCGACCGCCCGTCCGCGGTCGGGGGCCGCCTGTCGTCCGGCGTCGAACCATCCTGGACGGATCCGTGCCTCCGATGTCATAAATGATCGTCAACTCACCGGCAGAGCACGACGATCGCGGGAGATCACGGATCATGGGCGACACCTCCGAGCAGCACCCCGCCGGCAAGGTCTGGCTGGTCACCGGCGCCAACTCCGGCTTCGGCCAGGCGATCGCCGAGGCCGCACTGGCGGCGGGCGACACCGTCGTGGCGGCCGCCCGGCGCCCCGAGACGCTGGCCGAGTCGGCCGCCGCGCACCCGGACCGGCTGGTCCCGGTCCGGCTGGACGTGACCGACCAGGAGCGGATCCCCGTCGTGGTCGAGGAGGTCGTGCAGCGGTACGGGCGCGTCGACGTCCTGGTCAACAACGCCGGGCGCGGCCTGATCGGCGCCGTCGAGGAGTACACCGACCGCGAGCTGCGGGACCTGATGGAGCTGCACTTCTTCGGCCCGGCCGCGCTCACCCGCGCGGTGCTGCCGCACATGCGGGCCCAGGGCTCGGGCGCGGTGGTCCAGATGAGCAGCATGGGCGGCCGCTTCTCCTTCCCCGGTGTCGGCGCCTACTCGGCCACCAAGTTCGCGCTGGAGGGGCTGTCCGAGGCGCTGGCCCAGGAGGTCGCCGGGTTCGGGATCAAGGTGCTGGTCGTCGAGCCCGGCTCGTTCCGGACCGGCTTCGCGGGCGGCGGCGCGCTCGCCCACACCACCCCGATCGCCGCGTACGAACCGGTGGTCGGCCCGGTCCGCACCGGACTGCCGGACTCCGACGGCAAGCAGCCCGGTGACCCGGAGAAGGCCGCCGCGGCGATCCTCGCCGCCCTGGCCGCCGAGCGGACCCCGCTGCGGCTCGCGCTCGGCAGCGACGCGGTGGACGGCGTGCTCGGCCACCTGGAGGGCGCGCGGCAGGAGGCCGAGGCCTGGGCCGAGGTCGGCCGCGGCACCGACTACCCGGCCGGCGCCTGACCGGCGGCGCCTGACCGGTGGCGCGTGACGACCGGCGCGTGACGGCCGGCGCGTGAGGGGCGTGTGACGGGGCGACTGCCCCGGGAGCCGGCCGGGGGGGCCGGAAAACCGCGCGACGGCGGGCAGCCCGTTCCCTAGGCTGCCCGCCATGACCTCCGCACCCACCGCGCTCAGCCTGGCCGCCGTCACCCCCGCCAACATCGACGCCGCCCTGGCCCTGCGGGTGCGCCCCGACCAGGAGGGCCTGGTCGCGCCGGTGGTGAAGTCGCTGGCCGAGGCGTACGCGTACGGGGAGACCGCCTGGCCCCGGCTGATCCTGGACGGCGAGCGGCCGGTGGGCTTCGTGATGGCCTTCTTCGACATCCGCTTCAACCCGGAGCGGCCCGACGACCGCCCCCGCTCCGGGCTCTGGCGCCTGCTCGTCGACGCCGAGGCGCAGCGCGGCGGCTACGGCCGCTTCGCCGTGGAGCAGGTCTGCGCCGAGATCCGCCGCCGCGGCGGCACCCGCGCCACCGTCTCGTACGTGCCCGGCCCGGACGGCCCGGCGGGGTTCTACGCCCGACTCGGCTTCCGCCCGACCGGCGAGCTCAGCGGCGACCAGGCCGTGGCGGAGCTGGACCTCCAGCCCGCGTCCTAGGCTCCGGGGGTCCGTGGTCCGTGGTCCGCGGTCCGAAGCCGTCCGCGGGGAGGTCGTCGGCCCGCACCTCGCGGCCGTGCGCCCGGGGTTCGTCCGGTACGGCCCCGTCCGGCGCGTGGTCGAAGCGGTCCGGCCGCGGATGCGCCGGACAGGGCCCGATGGTGCTCATCGTCCGTTCCCCCTCGGCTCGTCGGCGAAGGCGATGCCACGTCCGGTGCCGCCGGGTAGGGTGCCGGGCCATGACCGAGCCGGACTTCCTCGCCACGACCAGGGCGTTCTACGACGCCATCGCCACCGATTACGCCGACCGCTTCCGCGGCGCGCTGGACACCATGCCGACGGAGCGGGCCGTGCTGGGGCTGTTCGCGGAACTGGTCCGGGCGGAGCGCCCCGGGGCGAGGGTGGCGGAACTCGGCTGCGGCCCGGGCTGGGTGGCGGGCCACCTGCACGGGCTCGGCCTGGACGCGTGCGGGATCGACCTCTCGCCGCGGATGGTCGAGCTGGCCCGGGCGGAGCGTCCCGAGGTGCCGTTCAGCGTCGGCTCGCTGCTGGACCTGCCGTTCCGGGACGGCGAGTTGACCGGCGCGGTGGCCTGGTACTCGATCATCCACACCCCGGCCGAGCGCCTCCCGGAGGTGTTCGCCGAGTTCGCCCGGGTGCTCGCCCCCGGCGGCCGGCTGCTGCTCGCCTTCCAGGTCGGGGACGAGCCGCTGCGCCTGGAGGAGCCGTTCGGGCGCCCGGTGTCGCTGGACTTCCGGCGCCTGCGGCCGGAGCGCGTCGAGGAGTTGGCCCGGGCGGCGGGCCTGCCGGTCACCTCCCGTACGGTCCGTGAGCCGGAGGGGGAGGAGAAGGCCCCGCAGGCGTACCTGCTGGCCCGCAAGCCGGAGGCCTGAGCGGGCTGGCGGAGGCCTGAGCGGGCGGGCGGCCTGAGCGGGCGGAGGCCTGACGGGCAGGCCCGGCCCCGGTCCGGTCGCGCTGCCCCGTCAGGCCGCCCCGGGCGACGGCGCCCCGGAGGCGGTCTGGATCACCTCGTCCAGCACCTCGCGCGAGCGCAGCAGGTCGTTGATCATCCGGTCGATCCGCTCGCGCTCGGCGGTGAGCTCCTCCACCAGCAGCGGGGTGGCGGTCTCGTTCGGGCCGCCGTCGGAGTCCCGCATGCAGGGGAGGATCTTGTAGATGGTCCGGCTGTGCAGTCCGGCCGCGAACAGTTCCTGGATGTGCACCACCCGGTCGACCGCCGTCTCCGGGTACTCGCGGTGGCCGCCTCCGGTGCGGCGGGCGACCAGCAGGCCCTGCTGCTCGTAGTAGCGCAGTGAGCGCTCGCTCACACCCGTCCGCCGGGCCAGTTCACCGATCCGCACGCCGTCCACCCCCGTCGTCCGTCCGATCGTCGAAGGTCCTCGTCCCGCGGGGGGCTCGAACCTGACATCGATGTTAGCTTCGGCCGTCCCGGTCCGGCCCTCCCGGGTGCACCACGCGGGAGCCGAACGTTCATGCCATGATCCCTGTATGAGTTCCAACGTTTTCTTCGACATCACCATCAACGACGAGCCGGCCGGCCGCATCGTCTTCAAGCTGTTCGACGAGGTCGTTCCGAAGACCGCCCAGAACTTCCGCGAGCTGGCCACCGGCCAGCACGGCTTCGGCTACGAGGGCTCCGGCTTCCACCGCGTGATCCCCGCCTTCATGCTGCAGGGTGGTGACTTCACCAACCACAACGGCACCGGCGGCAAGAGCATCTACGGCGAGAAGTTCGCGGACGAGAACTTCCAGCTCAAGCACGACCGCCCGGGCCTGCTGTCGATGGCCAACGCCGGCCGCAACACCAACGGCTCGCAGTTCTTCATCACCACCATCGTCACCGACTGGCTGGACGGCAAGCACGTCGTCTTCGGCGAGGTCGTCGAGGGCATGGACGTCGTGAAGAAGATCGAGTCGCTCGGCTCGCAGAGCGGCCGCACCTCGGCCGCCATCAAGATCGCCAAGTCCGGCGTGGTCGAGTAGTCACCGCCGTCCCCGGGGCACCGCCGTCCCCGGTGTGCCTGCCGCCCCGGAGCGGGAAGTCGGATCCGCCGACTTCCCGCTCCGGGGCGGCGGCCTTTCCGCGCCGGAACGCCCGGGGAGAGGCCCGGGGCCGGGCCGGAGAAGGCCCGGCGAAGGCCCGGAGAAGCCCGGAGCGGGGTCCTAGGCCCAAGGACCGATGGCCCGCCCGCCCCGGCCGGGCTGGAATGGCGGGATGGATCACGACACGGCGTACGAGGGCCTGACACCCGCCGCGCGGGCGGCGTACCTGGCGCGCATCGGCGTACCGGAGCCCGGGGAGCCGTCGGCGCAGGCCCTGGCGCGGCTGCAGCGGGCCCACCTACGGTCCGTCCCCTTCGAGAACCTCGGCATCCACCTCGGCGAGCCCGTCGTCCTGGACCCGGCGGCCCTGGTGGCCAAGGTGGTGGACCGGCGCCGCGGCGGGTTCTGCTACGAACTGAACGGCGCCTTCGCCGAGCTGCTGCGCTCCCTGGGCTACCGGGTGGGCCTGCTGGCCGGCCGGGTCTTCGACGGGCAGCGCCCCGGCCCGCCGTTCGACCACCTGGCGCTGCGGGTCGACCTGGACGAGCCCTGGCTGGTCGACGTCGGCTTCGGCCGGTTCAGCCTGCTCCCGCTGCGCCTCGACGAGCGCGGCCCGCAAACCGACCCGCAGGGCACCTTCACCGTCGTCCCGTACGGCGCACACGGCCAGCTGGACGTGCTGATGAACGGCGAGCCGCAGTACCGTCTCGACCCGCTTCCGTACCCGCTCGCCGACTTCGGGCCGACGTGCTGGTGGCAGAGCACCTCGCCGGACTCGCACTTCACCCGCTCGACCACCTGCTCGCTGCCGGCCGAGGACGGTGGCCGGATCACCCTGAGCGGCACCCGGCTCATCCGCACCGCCCCCGACGGCACCCGCACCGAGCGGCGGCTCACCGACGCCGAGGCGCTCACCGCGTACCGCGATCACTTCGGCATCACGCTCGACCGGCTGCCCGGAGGCGGCGGCGGGGCAGGGTAGCCGGACGCGCGACCGTCCGGGCCGGAACCGGGCAATCCCTCAGCCCGGTTCCGCCACCGCCCTGCACTCCCCTCGGGCCTGGGCCGATCCGCGGCCGGACTCGACTCCCCGGCACGGCGGTTCACCGATGAGCGAGCAGAGCGCCGACAACGGGCGAGGTGACGTACGAGCAGGTGACGGTGGTCTCGCCGGCCGCCTGTGAACCGGTCTCCGGCGGTCCGGTGCCCGGAGGCCCGGTCCCGCGGGCGGCCGGCACTTCACCCCGTGGAGCGCGAGCGCCTCCCGGACCAGGCGGCCCGGGAGGCGGTGGCGAGGGTGGCGGGCCGGCGCGGCGACCCGCGGCGCACCCCTGGTGGTGGCTCGACTGCCGTAAGCCGCCGACTACTTGACGTCCGGCACCGGCGTGTCGTTCTTGAAGGCGTCGAAGACCTGCTTGGACTTGGTGGCGTCCCACAGCACCGCCGACTCGCCGGTCTTGGTCCGGAAGTCCGCGTTGCCGATCGGTACGGTCATCGACTTGCCGCTGCCGCCGTTGACGTCCTTCATGGCGAGGAACATCGAGCCGAGGTCGGTCAGCCCGCAGTCCTCGTCGACGATCAGGGTGCCGAGCGCGGAGTCGACCAGCGGGTAGAAGGTGAACGGGTTGAGCAGGTTGCCCGGGGAGGAGGCCTGGTGCGCGAGGGCGCCGAGGAACTTCTGCTGGTTGCGCATCCGGCCGAGGTCCTGGTCGGCCATCTGGTGGCGCTGGCGGACGAAGGCCAGGGCCTGCTTGCCGTTGAGGGTCTGGTCGCCGGCCTGGAGGTCGAGGCCGGAGTCCTTGTCCTTGATGGGCTGGTCGATCTTCATCTCGACGCCGCCGATGGAGTCGACGATGCCCACGAAGCCGGCGAAGCCGATCTCGGCGTAGTGGTCGATCCGGATGCCGGTGTTCGTCTCGACGGTCTGGACGAGCAGGCGGCCGCCGCCCGCGCCGAAGGCCGAGTTGATCTTCGCGGTGGTGCCCTTGACCGGCTTGCCGTTGCTGCCCGCGTGCTCCGGGATCGGCACCCAGGAGTCGCGCGGGATGCTCATCAGGGTGTTCCCGTTGTCCCCGATGTGCAGGATCATCATCGAGTCGCTGCGCTTGCCCTCGTCGTGGCCGGTGTGCAGGTCGTCCTGCTCGCCCTCGGTGAGGCCCTGGCGGCTGTCGGAACCGACGATCAGCCAGTTGGTGCCCTTGCCCGCGGCGGGGCGGCCGGGGTAGTCGGCGAGCACGTTCTCGTGGTTGAGCTTGGAGTCCGCCCAGAACCAGGTGGAGACGGCGGTCACCATGACGGCGATCAGCAGGCCGAAGACCGACCACTTGACGATCCGGCGCCGCGGCCAGCGGCGGGCCTGAGGGGCGCCCGGCCGGGCGCCGCCCGGTCCGCCCGGTCCGCCCTGTCCGCCGGGCCCGCCCGGATGCCCGGGACCGGCCGGACCACCGGGGTGGCCGCCGGGCACGCCGGCGCCCTGCGGCACATCGGCCCCCTGCGGCGGCACGCCGCCGAGCCGGGACGGCGCCGGCGGCTGGGCCGGCTGCCGCGGCGCGGGCGCCCCCGGCCCGCGCGGGTTCAGCGAGGCCGGCAGCGGCGGCTCGGCCGCCGCGCCGCCGCCCCCGTTGCCGCCGTACGGGTTCCCGCCGCCCCCCGGGCGGCCCTCCTGCCACGTGTTCATGCCGTCGAGGATGCCCGACCCGGCTCCGCCTGACTCCCCCCGGGGGGCCCACCAGGCCTCTTGTAGCAGTTTTGATGCACGTACCGGATCGTTCCGCCGCAACGTCCGGACACCCGGCGTTCCAGCGGCCGAAACGATTCTTGACCGGCCCGAACGGCCCGTGTTTGCATTCCGGGCATGGACCAGCGTTGGGCACTCACGCGTCGGCGGCACGTCGACCTGCGGCGTGGTGTGGCCTGTTCGCTCTGTCGCGGCTGACGCGCGCCCGTCGGAACCCCGCACGTCCCGCGTCCACGGACGCAGTGCCGCCGCGTCCACGGACGCAGTGCACCGGGCGCCGGACCCCACCCGGTGCCCCCGCCGCAGCGCCTCCCAGCGCGCCGCGCCGACCCGCTTCCAGCCAGAGGTGAACCCATGGCCGTCGTCCTGTCCGTTTCCGGCTCCCCGTCCGCCACCTCCCGCACCACCCGCCTGCTGCGCCACGTCGACGCGCTCCTGGCGGAGCGCGGCCACCAGGTCGTCCCCTTCGAGGCCCGCAGCCTGCCGGCGCACCCGCTGCTCTCCGGCGACTTCGACCACCCCGAGATCGTCGCCGTCGCCGAGCTGTTCGCCCGGGCCGACGGCGTCGTCATCGGCACCCCCGTCTACAAAGCGGCCTACTCGGGCCTGTTGAAGGCCCTGCTGGACGTGCTCCCGCAGTACGCGCTCGCGGGCAAGACCGTCCTGCCGCTGGCCACCGGGGGCTCGCCCGCGCACGTCCTCGCGGTGGACTACGCACTGCGTCCGGTGCTCAGCTCGATGGGCGCCGGGCACATCACCCAGGGCTGGTTCGTGCTCGACCGCCACATCACCGTCCGGGAGGACGGCGCGACCCTGCTCGACCACGGGACGGAGGACCTGCTCGCCCCGGTCGTCGACGGCTTCGCCACCGCGCTGGAGCGGCTGGCCGCCCCGGCGCTGTCCGGCTGCTGAACAGCCGCTGTCCGGTCGCCGGCCGGCAGCTGACCGGCGGCTCGACCCCATGCCGACCGGGCGGTACGACCGCGGCCGCGGCCCGTACGGGGCGTCCCCGAGACGGGCCGCGGCACCCCCTAGGGGGAGACGCGCCGCGCCCCGTAGAACCTTGGTTGAGCCGCTTCATTCCGTCGGATGACGAGCCGTCCGCCGTGCGCTCCTACCGTGGTTCCCACACCCCCACCCGCCAGGGAGCGACCCGATCAGGTCGGGCCCGGTGGCCGGGTCCACCGGGAGGGCGGGGACAACTCCCGGTCGAGGACCACCGCGTGCACCGTGTCACGCGGCGGGCGGACCCGTGAGGCCGGGGGCCAACGGGCGAGCGCATCTTCCCTAGGAGACTCCAGTGACGACGGCAGCAGCAGCCGTGTACGACCCCCAGCTTCCCGGCGGAGCCTCCGCCGTCGCCGCATCGGCCCGTCAGGTCACCAAGGCGTACGGTTCGGGCGAGACCAAGGTCACCGCGCTCGACGCGGTCGACGTCGACATCCAGCGCGGCCGGTTCACCGCGATCATGGGCCCCTCGGGCTCCGGCAAGTCCACCCTGATGCACTGCCTGGCCGGGTTGGACACGGTCAGCGGCGGGCGGATCTGGATCGGTGACACCGAGATCACCGGCCTCAAGGACAAGCAGCTGACCAGACTGCGCCGGGACAAGATCGGCTTCATCTTCCAGGCGTTCAACCTGCTGCCCACCCTGAACGCGCTGGAGAACATCACGCTGCCGATGGACATCGCGGGCCGCAAGCCCGACCAGGCCTGGCTGGACCAGGTGGTGGAGACCGTCGGCCTGGCCGGCCGGCTCAAGCACCGCCCGACCCAGCTCTCCGGCGGCCAGCAGCAGCGCGTCGCGGTGGCCCGGGCGCTGGCCGCCCGCCCCGAGATCATCTTCGGCGACGAGCCCACCGGGAACCTGGACTCCCGCGCCGGTGCCGAGGTGCTGACCTTCCTGCGCCGCTCGGTGGACGAGCTGGGCCAGACCATGGTGATGGTCACCCACGACCCGGTCGCCGCCGGCTACGCGGACCGCGTGCTGTTCCTCGCCGACGGCGTGATCGTCGACGAGATGCACGCGCCCACCGCCGACTCCGTCCTCGAACGCATGCGCCGTTTCGACGGCAAGCGCACCAGCTGAGCGGCGGACGACACGACCATGCTGCTCAAGACCTCCCTGCGGAGCTTCTTCGCCCACAAGGGCCGGATGGCGCTCTCGCTCATCGCCGTCGTGCTGTCGGTGGCCTTCGTCTCCGGCACCCTGGTGTTCTCGAACACCGCCACCAGCACCTTCGACAAACTCTTCGCCGCGACCGCCTCCGACGTCTCGGTCCAGCCGCCCAAGCCCGCCGAGGACGAGGAGCAGCAGGCCGCCGTCAAACCGCCGACCGTCCCGGTCGCCCTCGCCGACGAGGTCGCCGCGCTGCCCGGGGTGAAGAAGGCCGTCGGCCAGGTCATGGTCGGCAACGCGATCCTGGTCGACCCGGCCACCAACAAGCTGGTCGGCCCGACCAGCGGCGCGCCGACCCTGCTCGGCAACTGGACCGACACCCCGCGCAACCCGGTCACCATCACCGCCGGTCACGCGCCCCGCAGCGCCGGTGAGCTGGTGCTCGACGCGGACACCGCGAAGAAGGCCAAGCTCGGCCTCGGCGACAAGGTCCGGGTCGAGAACTCCGCCGGCAAGCACGACTTCACGATCGCGGGCATCGCGACCTTCACCGCCACCAACCCGGGTGCGGCCCTCGGCTTCCTGGACACCCCGACCGCCCAGCAACTGCTGCTCGGCGAAACGGCGTTCACCTCGATCGAGGCGTACGGCGACGGCAGCCGCAGCGACGACCAGCTGAAGGCCGCGGCGGTGGCCGAGGTCGGCGCCGGCTACCAGGTCAAGACCGCGGCCGAGCAGAAGGACGAGAACACCAAGCAGGTCGGCAGCGGGTTGAACTTCATGAAGTACGCGATGCTCGGCTTCGCCTTCGTCTCGGCGATCGTCGGCGGCTTCCTGATCATCAACACCTTCTCGATGCTGGTCGCCCAGCGCACCCGGGAGATCGGACTGCTGCGCGCCATCGGCGGCAGCCGCCGGCAGGTCAACCGCTCGGTGCTGGTCGAGGCGCTGATCCTGGGCGTGCTCGGCTCGACCCTCGGGGTGGCGGCCGGACTGGGTGTCGCGGTCGGCCTGATCAAGCTGATGAACGCGATCGGCATGGACCTGAAGGCGGCCGACCTGCAGATCGGACCGGACGTCTTCGTCGCCGGCTACGCGCTCGGCATCGTGGTCACCCTGGTGGCGGCCTGGTTCCCGGCCCGCCGGGCGAGCCGGATCTCGCCGATGGCCGCCCTGCGCGACCACGGCACCCCGGCCGAGGCCCGCGCCAACCTGCTCCGTACCGTCCTCGGCCTGCTGCTGTCGGCGGGCGGCGGCGCCCTGCTGGTGCTCGGCGCGCGGTCGGAGAAGGCCGCCACCGGCGGCGAGTACCTGGGCCTGGGCGTGGTGCTCACCCTGGTCGGCTTCGTGGTGCTCGGTCCGCTGCTGGCCTCGGCCATCGTCCGGGTGCTGGGCGCGGTGCTGCCGGCGGTGTTCGGTCCGTCCGGCAAGCTCGCCCAGCGCAACGCGATGCGCAACCCGCGCCGCACCGGTGCCACCGCCGCCGCGCTGATGATCGGCCTGGCGCTGGTGATCGCCTCCTCGGTCTTCAGCTCCTCGGCGGTCACCTCGGCCAGTGCGCAGATCGACCGGTCGGTGGGCGTGGACTACATCGTCCAGGGCGGCCGGACCGAGATCACCCCCGAGATGCTGGACATCGTGCGCCGGACCCCGGGCGTCGACCACGTCACCACCCAGAAGTTCTTCATGCCGAAGGTCCGGCTGCCGGACGGGCAGCAGGCGAAGACCGAGCTGACCGCCGTGCCGCCCGCCTTCTTCGGCACCGACTTCCGGCCGACCGTCAAGGCCGGGGCGGCGGACTCGATCGAGCGCGGCTCGCTCGGGATCGGCGAAGCCTTCGCCAAGGAGCACGGCCTCAAGGTCGGCGACCGGGTGAGCGTCGACTACGGCAGGGGCCGCACTCAGGAGCTGCCGGTCGGCGTGGTCTTCGCCAAGGGCGAGCTGTTCGGCAACGGCTCCTTCGTGGCGATGGACACCATGGCCACGGCCGTTCCGGCGGCCGAGCAGCCGCCGGTGTGGACCTTCTTCGCCAAGGCGGCCCCCGGCGCCGACGTGGCCAAGACGCTGACCGCCCTGCAGGACGGGCTCAAGGAGTACCCGCAGCTGGTCGTCAAGGACCAGGCCGGCTACAAGGAGCTGGTGCAGTCCCAGATCAACACCCTGCTCTACCTGATCTACGGGCTGGTCGCCCTCTCGATCACGGTCGCCGTGCTCGGCGTGGTCAACACCCTGGCGCTGTCGGTGGTCGAGCGGACCCGGGAGATCGGCCTGCTGCGGGCGATCGGCCTCTCCCGCCGCCAGCTGCGCCGGATGATCCGGCTGGAGTCCGTGGTGATCGCGCTGTTCGGCGCCGTCCTCGGCACCGGGCTGGGCCTCGCGTGGGGCGTCACCGTCCAGGGCGTCCTGCGGGACCAGGGCCTCGGCACGCTCTCCGTGCCGACCGTCACGATCGCGATCACCCTGGTCTCCTCGGTGGTGATCGGTCTGGTCGCCGCGCTCGTCCCGGCCTTCCGGGCCGGCCGGATGAACGTCCTCGCCGCCATCGCGACGGACTGATCCGGCGCCGGGGGGCGCCGGATCGGGGACCACGGGGCCGGGGGCCGGGTGCGCACCGCACCCGGCCCCTTGCGCACGTCCGGGATCCGGCAGGCTGAGATGATCGTCCGATGTTCCCCTCGGACGCCCCGCCGCTGCCCAGCGCCGCGCCCCTCACCGCCGGGGCGGCCGCCCGCTGGCGCGCCGCCCGTACGGCCTGGCGGCTGGACAGCCGCTGGCTCGCCCTGGTGCCGGTCGCGTTCGCGGTCCTGGCCACCGCGGTGGAGCCGAGCGCCGCCCGCTGCAACGCCCAGGGCATCTGCCGGGACACCTGGGGTTCGGCGCTGGCCGGCTGGTCGGTGCTGGCCGAGGTCGTCCTGCTGGTGACCAAGGTCCGGGTCCGAGCGCTGGTCCCGCCCGTCGTCCTGGCCCTGCTCTGGTACCTCCCGGACGGCCTGGTCACCCCGCTCGCCCGCTGGTCGGCGGTGCTGCTCCACGTGCTGCTCACCGCCGTCCTGCTCGGCGCCGAGGCCGGCCGCCGCCGGGCCCGCCAGCAGCTGGACGAGCTGATGGCCCCGCCCGTCCCCTTCCCGTGGACGGCCGCCGGCGCGCCCTCGCCCGTCCCGCACGACGGCCCGCCGGTGCTGCGCCGCGCCCTCGGCGTCCTGCTGCTCGTCGTCGCGGCGGCCTTCCCGCTGTACGGGCTCTGGGCGCAGGCCCGGACGGAGGCCGTCGCCGAGCGGGCCGTCCGGGTGACCGGCACGGCGGGGACGACCGACCACGACGGGGTCCTGACCGTCCGCTTCCAGCCGCCCGGCGGCGGACCCGAGCGCACCGCCGCCCTGGACGTCCGGTGGCAGCGGCAGCCGCAGCCGGGCGAGCCCGTCCCGCTGCTGGTGGACGGCGACTCCGTGCGCGCCCTGGGCGACGCGTACGACCTCTCCGGCCAGTGGGCCGCCGGCGGGCTGATCGCCCTGCCCGGCCTGGTGCTGCTCGGCTCGGCCGCCGTCGCCACCGCCCGCCGCGCCCGGCCGTCCTTCGAGGGCTCCGCCCCCGCGCTCGCCGTCCGGGTCCGCGCCGACGCCCGCGGCGACCTGCTGGTCCAGCCGCTGGACGGCCCGGCGGAGGGGCCGGGGCTCTGGCGCCTGGTCGAGCGCGACCGCTACCGGTGGGCCCGGTCCGGCGTCCCGGGCCGGGAGGGTCCGGCCTGGGTGCACGAGTACGCGGAGACCGGCAGCGAGGACGACGACTACCCCGACCCGCTCCTCGACCAGGACGAGGACGAGCAGGACGAGGACTGCGAGGAGTTCCTCGACCGGGCGACCCCCGCCGAGGCCGCCGCCTGGCTGGCCCACGCCGGCCGCAGCGTGCCCGCCGTGCTGTACCGAGGCCCCGACGGCCCCGACCGCCAACTCCTCGTCCGCCCGGGCCTGTTGGACACCGATCCGTACTGGGTGGCGGCCGTGGTCGCGCCCGCCGCCCGGGCCCCGCGGCTCAGCCGGCGCAACGAGCGCTACCGCGAGCGCGAACTCGCCGTCGCCGCGCTGACCGCCGAGACCGTCGCCGCCGCCCCCGAGGCCGGGCCGGACGCCGAGCCGGTGGCCGCCCGCCGCTGGGAGATGCCGCTGCCGCTGCGGGCGGCGGCCGGGCCGGTCACGGCGCTGCTGGTCGCCGCCGCCGTCGTGCTGCTGGACGACGACGGCTGGTGGGAGAACCTGGTGCGCCCGCTCTGGATCGGCTCGCTGGCGATCCTCGCCTGCGCCCAGACGCTGTCCTGGCAGGTGGTGGCCGACCGCGACGGCCTGCGGGTGGCCACCGCGCTGCGCACCCGCAGCTTCCGGTGGCCGGAGATCAGCGCGGCGGCGGTGCACCGGGGCCTGCTCACCATCCGGCTGCGCGGCGGCCGGGAGTTCTCCTTCGCCAGCCGCCCGGCGCTCTGGCTGGCGGGCCACTTCGGCGACCGCTACGACCCGGTGGCACTGGCCAGGGCGGTGGCCACCGCCGCGCACCGGCCCGACCTGCGCCCGGCCGGCGTCCTGCCGGACCGGCTGGGCGGCCCGCAGCACCTGCTGAACCGGCTCGCCCTGGTCGGCTACGCGGTGTTCACGGTGGCCCACTACGCGATCTGAACCGGGCCCCGGGCCGGTTCGTCACCCCTGGTGGAGGCCCGTGCCGACGGCGGGGCGACGTGTTCTCGATCACAGTGCCCGGCCCGCGCCGCGAGGTGCGCGCGGCCGCCCGGACCGGGACGAGACGGGGACGCGTCCGCACCGGTACGGTGGGCCCCGATGAACACCAAGGCTGCTGAGGAGCTTCCGGCTGTTTCCGTGATCATGCCGGTGCTCAACGAGGAACGTCACCTGCGCACGGCCGTCCGGCGCATCCTGGACCAGGACTACCCGGGGCCGATGGAGGTGGTGATCGCCCTCGGTCCCTCCGCCGACCGGACGGACGAGATCGCCGCCGAGCTGGTGGCCGAGGACCCGCGGGTGCGGACGGTGCCGAACCCCACCGGCCGGACGCCCGCCGGGCTGAACGCCGCGATCCGGGGCTCCCGCCACCCGATAGTGGTGCGCGTGGACGGCCACGGCCTGCTCACCCCCGGCTACATCGCGACCGCCGTCCGGCTGCTGGGCGAGATGGAGGCGGCCAACGTCGGCGGCATCATGCACGCCGAGGGCGAGACGGAGTGGGAGAACGCGGTCGCCGCCGCGATGACCTCCAAGCTCGGCGTCGGCAACGCGGCCTTCCACACCGGCGGCCTGGCCGGCCCGGCGGACACCGTGTACCTCGGCGTGTTCCGCCGCGAGGTGCTGGAGAAGCTCGGCGGGTACAACGAGGAGTTCATCCGCGCCCAGGACTGGGAGCTGAACTACCGGATCCGCCAGGACGGCGGCCTGGTCTGGTTCACCCCGCAACTCAAGGTGACGTACCGGCCCCGGCCCTCGGTGCGGGCGCTGGCCAAGCAGTACAAGGACTACGGCCGCTGGCGCCGGGTCGTCACCCGCTACCACCGCGGCTCGGTCAACCTGCGCTACCTCGCCCCGCCGGCCGCACTGCTCGCGGTCACCCTGGGGCTGGTGCTCGGCGCCGCCGTCCACCCGGCCTTCCTCGCGGTGCCCGGCGCCTACCTGGCGGGCATCGTCGGCGGGGCCGTGACCGAGGGCCGCGGGCTGTCCCTCAAGGCCAGGGCGATGCTGCCGGTGGCCTTCGGGACGATGCACCTCAGCTGGGGCTTCGGCTTCCTCACCTCGCCGCGTTCGCTGGCCCGCCGGGTGATCGCCAGCGTCGGCCCGGCCTCCGAGGACGTGCTCTCCAAGACCGGCTGACGCCCCGTCGCGCTCGCGCCCCGGTCGGCGCGGGCGCGGCTACTTGGCGCAGGCGTCGGTGTCGTCCGCCTGCACCTTCTGCAGGTCCTCGGGCGCCTCGGTCGGCACCGCCGACGGGGCGCCGGACGCGGTCAGGGCGTCCTTGCCGAGCACCAGCAGGAGCCCGGCCTTGGGATCCGCCTTCGCGGCCGGCCGGACGGCGTCGCCCGGCAGCCCGAGCGCGGTGGCCAGCGCGCCGGCCGCGGCCTCCTGGCCCGGCTGGTAGGACACCGTGGTGTCCGCGGCGACCGGCGCGTCGCTGCCGACCTCGGCCTGGGCGAAGCCCTTCGCCCGGAGCTTCTCGGCGGTCGGCCCGGACTGTCCGCGCTTGCCGCTGCCGTTGCGCACCGTCACCTGGACGTCCTTGGTGTCCACCGCCGGGGCGGTGGCGGCCGGCGTGCCCGGCGCGGCGGAAGCGGTGTCCGCGGGAGCGGGCGGGGTGGCGGTCCCGGTCAGCGAGCGGTCGCCCGCGACCATGGCGAACAGCTGCCCGGCGTCCGGCTGCTTGAGGACCACCCGGCCCTTCTCCTTGGTGTCGTCCAGGACGGGTGCGGTGGTGAAGGTGATGTTCTTGGTGTCGACCTTGCTGATGTCCAGCGCGAGGTCCTTGAGCTTGTCCACGCTGCCGATGCCGGAGTCCACCGTGAGCGCCTTGGTGGCGGCGTCCGCGAGCTTGTAGAGCTTGGTCGGGCTGGTCAGGGTGTCGTCGCTCTTGATCTTGCGGATCATCGAGCTGATGAACTGCTGCTGCAGCGGGATCCGGGAGAGGTCGCCGCCGAAGCCGACCGCGTGCCGGGTGCGGACGAAGGCCAGCGCCTCCTCGCCCTGGACCACGTGCCGCCCCTTGCTCATCTTCAGGTGCGAGAACGGGTCGTTGATGTCCTTGGCCGCGCAGACCTCGACCCCGCCGACGGCGGCGGAGAGGGTCTTCACCGCCTCGAAGTTGACCTGCACGAAGTGGTCGACCCGGATCCCGGTGTTCTTCTCGACGGCCTTCCAGGTGCAGCCCGCGTCCCGCCCCTCCTGGCCGAGGCTCTCGTTGAACTGCTCCCGCGGCGAGCCCGGGATCCTCTTCCCCTGGGCGGTCTGGCAGTCCGGGATCGGCACCATCAAGTCGCGGGGGAAGCTGATCACCGTCGCGTTGGTACGGTCCTTGGCGATGTGGAACAGCAGCGTGGTGTCGGCGTGCCCGGTGCTGCCCTCGTCGCCGTACTGGCGCCCGAGGCCCTCCCGGCTGTCGGTGCCGATCACCAGGATGTTCAGCGCGTCCCCGGCGGCCTTGGGACGCTCCGCCTCGTCGCCCAGCTGGACCTTGACCGAGGTGATGTTGTCGTTGAAGTGCTTGTACAGGTAGTACGCCCCGCCGCAGCCCGCGACCAGCACCAGGGCGCCGGTGCCGGCCGTCCACTTGAGCACCCGTCGGCGCCGGTTCCGCTTGGCGGCGGCGGCCGCCCGCCGCCGGGTGTCCCGACGGCCCTCCCCGGCCGGTGCCACGGGGGCGTCGGCGGCCCGGCGGCGCTGCCGGGGGACCCCGGGGGCCGGGTCGACCCGGGCCCGCCCGGTTTCCGGTTGCTCCTCGTGCACGGGGGTTCCCTACCTTCGACCGGTCACGGCTCCGGCCCGCCTGTTCCTGACGGGCCGATCCGGACACACTAGACGAGCCGAACGGGGGAATCGTTCCTGGTGTGATCTGCATCATGTGTGAACGAAGCACGGGTGAATTCCGTCCGCTCCCCCCGTCCGACCGGCACACCCGCGCCGACCTGCGGCGCGACCCGACCCGGCTGCGTTCAGTGCTGCGCGCAGGCGTCCACGTCGGCGGTGCGTCCCTCGAACGTGGGCGAGGCGCCCGCCGAGGGTGACGCCGCGGCGAAGGCCGCCTCGGCCGAGCCCGTCCCCGGGCTCGCACCCGGGCTCGCACCCGGGCTCGCACCCGGCCCCGCGCTCGACCCTGCGCCCGACCCCGCGCCGGACCCCGCCGACGGCGCCGGCCCGGGCGGCCGGACGGCCACCGGCCGGTCGTCCCGCAGCGCCGTGAACAGCTGGGTGGTCTGCGGCTGCACGAACTCGTCCCGGTCCGAGTCGTAGCGGTACGGGCGGCGCGGCGCGGTCAGGAAGACGACGTTCGCGGACGGGATGCCGCGCAGGTCCTGGGTGAGGTCGTACAGCGCGCCGAGCGAGGAGAGTCCGCCGTCCGCCTGGATCGAGGAGGTGGCCGCGTCCAGCACCGGCCACAGCCGGACCGGGTTCAGCAGCACCCCCTGCGACTCCACCTTGCGGATCAGCGCCGCCAGGAACTGCTGCTGACGGCCCATCCGCTGGGTGTCGCTGCCGTCCCCGAGGCTCTCCCGGGCCCGGACGTAGCCGAGCGCCTGCTCGCCGTGCAGCGTGTGCCGGCCGGCGGGCAGGTCGAGCTTGGCGTCCTTGTCGTGGATCGGCTGCGGCACGCACACCTCGACCCCGCCGATCGCGTCCACCATCGTCTTGAAGCCGCTGAAGTCGAGGATCAGGTAGTGGTCGATCCGGATCCCGCTGAGCTGCTCGACGGTGCGGATGGAGCAGGCCGGGCCGCCCGTCTCGAAGGCCCAGTTGAACTGCATCAGGCCCGGCTTGCCGGCGGTGCCGTCCGGCCGTTCGCACGCGGGCACGGAGACCATGACGTCGCGCGGCACGGACACCGCCGTCGCGTGCCGCCGGTCGGCCGACAGGTGCAGCAGGATCGTGGTGTCCGAGCGCTGGCTGCCCGGCTGGCCGCCGTAGGCGCCGTTCGCGCCGGAGCGGTCGTCGCTGCCGATCAGCAGGATGTTCTCGGCGCCGCGCGCGCCGGCCGAGCGGCTCGGACGCTCGGCCTCCAGCTTGGCGAGCAGCCGGTCGGTGGTCGCGTCGGTCCGGATGTTGCCGTCCAGCTTGCGGTAGGCGATCCAGAGCAGCACCCCGCCGGCGACCAGCAGGAACGCGACGACGCCGGCGGTGACCATCAGCCACCGCCGGCGCCTGCGCGGGCGTTCGGGGCCGTCCGGTGGAGCGTCCTCGGGGGGAGTGTCCGCCGGGGGACCGTTCGTCGGGTGATCGGCGGTCGGGGGGTGCTCGGTCTCGTCCTCGGCCATGGCAGGGATCCCTACCCGCCCGGCCCCGGCCCGGGGGTCACCCGAGGCGCAGTGTCACCCGTTCGGATTCGGTCCGCTTCTCCCACTGCTCGGCGTCCAGGGCCTGCGAGTTGCGGCACAGGACCACCGAGGCGCCGGCCGCCAGCGGCGCCAGCAGGCCGGCCTCCAGGCCCGCCCAGTCGTCGTACGAGAGGGTGGACAGGACCCGGTCGCCGGGCTGGAGGCCGAGCCGGGCGGCCCCCTCCCGGGCCAGCGCGACGGTCTGCTCGCCCGTCAGCTTCAGCGGCAGCCCGTCCACCGCGGTCTCCAGCGCCTGCCCGTCCGGGACGACGGGGGAGTACGGCGCGAAGCGGTCGCCCTGGCCGGGCACCTCGGCGGCGTAGTCCAGGAAGCCGTCCGGGCGTTGCGGGAAGCGGCCGCCGAGCGGGCGCAGGGCGAGCGCGACCCGCTCGCCCTCGCAGGCCTGGGCGGCCGCCAGGCCGTCCGGGCCGCTGACCACGAGGTCGGCGGTGGCCGGGTCGCCGCCCGGTACCGCCGTCACCCCGACCGACCAGCAGGCGAGCAGCCAGACGGCGCTCTGCCAGTGGGCGGGCAGCAGCAGCGCCGCCCGGTCGCCGGGGCCGGCGTTGAGTTCGTCCTGCAGGAGGTTGGCGGTCTTGGCCACCCAGTTGTCGAAGGTGCGGGCGGACAGCTCCACCCGTTCGCCGGTGGCGTCGTCGTAGAAGGTGACCAGCGGGGCCGCGGGATCGACCGAAGGGGTGCCGCCGCGCAGGTATGCGTGCAGCAGCTCGACGGGGGTGCGGGCATCGGCAGCGAAAGGCGCAGTCATGGTGCGCCCCAGCCTAAGGCCTTCGGGCGGGAGGCCGGGAGGGGTGCCGGGCGGCGCACGCGAGCGGCGCAAGCCGATGTGACGTCAGGGGGGATTTGCGTCCAATATCCGTTTTATGCGTATCTCACTTCTGGTCGGTGCCGCCGCGAGCTGCGTCGCCGCCCTGCTCCTCCCATCGACCCTCGCCCCGGCCGCCGTCGCGGAGCCGGTGCCGACCGAACAGACCTCCGCGGGCGGGGGCACCGTGACGAGCCTGTCGCTGGCCTCCGCCGAACACAGCGTCACCCAGCGCGCCACCAAGCCCTTCTCGCTCGTCGGGGTGAGCTGGGACGACCCCCGGCAGTCCCTCGCCGGCACCTCGATCCGGGTCCGCACCCGCAGCCTGGCCACCGGCGCCTGGGGCGACTGGCGCCGACTGGACGTCGAGGGCGAGGACGCGCCCGACGAGCGGGACGGCCGCTCCGGCATCCGCGGCTCCACGGCGCCGCTGTGGACCGGTCCCAGCAACGGCGTGGCCATCGAGGTCACCCCCGGGCCGAACGGGCTGCCCGCCGGGTTGCGCGCGGAACTGGTCGACCCGGGCAAGGGCGCCTCCGCGCCGGCCTCCGTCCCGCGCACCCTGCCGGGCGACACGGCGACCCACCGGGACGCGGCCGACCACCAGGCGCCGCGCCCGGGCATCGTGACCCGGGCGGGCTGGGGCGCCGACGAGTCGCTGCGCGAGCCGGGCTTCGTCTACACCGGGACGGTCAAGGCGGTCTTCGTCCACCACACCGCCACCGCCACGGACTACGCGTGCAGTGACGCGCCGCAGATGATCCGGGCGATCTACCAGTACCACGTGCAGAGCAACGGCTGGCGGGACATCGGCTACAACTTCCTGGTCGACCGCTGCGGCACCATCTACGAGGGCCGGGCCGGCGGCGTCGCCCAGCCCGTCCTCGGCGCGCACACCCTCGGCTTCAACACCGACTCGACGGGCGTCGCCGCGCTCGGCACCTTCACCTCCGAAGGCCCGTCGCAGCAGCTGGTGGACGGCGTGAGCAAGATCGCGGCCTGGAAGCTCGGCCTGACCGGCCAGGACGCCTCCGGCCACACCGACCTGACGTCCGGCTCCTCGCAGAGCCGCTACCCCAAGGGGACGGTCGTGTCCTTCGACACGATCTCCGGCCACCGGGACGCCTTCGCCACCGAGTGCCCGGGCGACGGGCTCTACACCCGGCTCGGCGAGATCCGCTCCTGGGCCGCCCACCTCCAGGGCCGCTGAGCCCCGTCCTCACCCCGGCGGCCGGGCCGGACGCTCCTGCGCCGGCCCCGCGTCGCCCCACTTGCGCACCAGGGCGCGCAGCTCCTCCGTCAGCTCCGTCCCCAGGTCCGGCCGGAGGTCGTACCGCGCCGGAGTGCTCTGCAGCAGTGCGATCCGCCACCCGGCCCCGGCGTTCACCGCGATCACCGTCTGCACCGCGTTGAGCCCGGGGTCGATCCCCTCCTCGCCGTCCGGCACCATCCCCGCGACGGCCTCCAGCTGGGCCACCCCGGGCCCCAGCGCCCGCACCCGCCGCACCGAGGCCACGTACCGGGGCGTCGGGTGGTCGGCGAAGATCCGCCCCAGCTCGGCGGCGATCACCGACCGGCCGCGGTGCCCGCTCCCGTCGTAGCCGATCACCTCGCCGTCCGTCGCGAACGGTCCGGCGAAGGCCGCGCCGTCCCGCCGGTTCCACCCGTCCAGCATCCGGCGGTACAGCGCCCGCACCGCGATCTCGTCCCCGGAGGGCAGTTCCGGCAGCCGCGTATCGTTCATATCCCCATGGTGGGCGACGGCGGCGCGGGAGGCGACGGCAGTGACGGGCGGGTCGGACGGTACGGGCGGCGGCTCGGTGCGGCGCTGGCGGCCGGGCTTCCCGCTGGACGCTGCCCGCACCCTGCTGCCGTTGCGCCGGGGCCCCGCCGACCCGTCGTACCGGACCACGGGTGACGGCGCCGTCTGGCGGGCCTCCCGCACCCCGGCGGGCGTCGGCACCCTGCGGGTGCTGTCCCGTCCGGCGCTCGGCGAGGTCGAGGCGTGGGCCTGGGGCCCGGCGGCGGACTGGCTGCTCGACCGCCTCCCGGTATTGCTGGGCGCGCAGGACGAGCCGGAGGCGCTGGTGCTGCCGCCCGGACCGCTGCGGGACGTCCAGCGCCGTACCGCCGGGGTGCGGCTGACCCGCACGGGCCTGGTGCTGGAGTCCTTGGTCCCGGCGATCCTGGAGCAGAAGGTCACCACCGACGAGGCCTACCGCGCCTGGCGCACCCTGCTGCGGGACTTCGGCACCCCGGCCCCCGGCCCGGCCGAGGGGATGCGGGTGGCGCCGTCGGCGCGGGAGTGGGCGATGGTCCCGAGCTGGGAGTGGCACCGGGCGGGGGTGGACCCGAAGCGGTCCGCGACGGTGATGCGGGCCGTCCGGCTGGCGCCGCGGCTGGAGGAGGCGTCCGCGATGGGCCACGAGGAGGCCTTCGCCCGGCTCACCGCCGTCCCCGGCATCGGCGTCTGGACGGCGGCCGAGACCCTGCAGCGCAGCAACGGCGACCCGGACGCGGTCTCGGTCGGCGACTTCCACCTGCCCAACCTGGTCGGCTGGGCGCTGGCGGGCCGTCCGCGCAGCGACGACGACCAGATGCTGGCCCTGCTGGAGCCCTACCGCCCGCACCGCCACCGGGTCTGCCGCCTGCTGCTGGCCGCCGGCGCCCGCGCCCCCCGCTACGGCCCCCGCCTCACCCCCAACGACCACCGCCACCGCTGACCGGAGGACGGCGGAGGGCGTCGGCGGTGGCGTCGGCGGTGACGGCTACCGCACCTCGATGAAGGCGGCCGCGCCGCGCTCCGGGCGTTCGCGCGGGGCCTCGGCGGGGCGGCCGACGGCGACGGCGCCCATCGGGTCCCAGTCGGCGGGCAGGTCCAGCGCGGCGCGGACGGTGTCACGGCAGAACATGGTGGACGAGACCCAGGCGGAGCCGTAGCCCTCGCCGGTGAGGGCGACCAGCAGGTTCTGCACGGCGGCGCCGACCGCGACGGTGAACATCTCCCGTTCGGCGCCGGCCCGCCGGGCGTCGGGGTACTCGTGCGAGCCGTCCATCACCAGGCAGGGCACCACCAGGTACGGCGCGTCGCGTAGGACGTCGCCGCGGGCGGTGCGGCGGGCGATCCTGGCGTCGTCCCAGCCGTCGAGCTCGCGCAGGTCGCGCTGCCAGGCGGCGAGCATCGCGTCGAGCAGCCGGGTGCGGGTCTCGGGAGACTCCAGCAGGACGAACCGCCACGGGGTGGTGTGGTGCGGGGCGGGCGCGGTGACGGCGGCCGCGACGGCGCGGCGGACGGCGGCCGGGTCGACCGGTTCGGCGGTGAAGGAGCGGACGGTGCGCCGCAGGGTGACGGCCTGGCGCAGGGCCTCGGAGGTGCCGAGGCGGAACATGTCGTCCGCGGAGGGCCGGACCAGCGGCCGGGCTCCGGCGCCGTCCTCGTCGGTGACCAGGTGGCCGAGCCCGCGCACGACGGCCACCGGCACGCCGCTGGCCTTGCCCTTGACCAGGTCGGCGGCGGCGGCGAGCTCGTCGGCGGTCGCGGTGACGGTCATCTCCAGCCGGTTGCCGTGGCTGTCGGTGCGGCCGCGGTGGTCCTCCAGCACGGGGAGCCCGGCGGCGCCGATCGCCACGTCGGTGAGCCCGTTGCGCCAGGGCCGTCCGAAGGTGTCGGTGACGACGACGGCCAGTCGGCGGCCGGTGAGCCGCCGGATCCGGGCCCGCAGCGCGCGGGCCGAGGCGTCCGGGTCCTCGGGCAGCAGCAGCACGGTGCCGTCGGGGGTGTTGGAGGCGTCGACCCCGGCGGCGGCCATGACGAAGCCGTTGCGGTTCTCGACGATCCGGACCGGCCCGCGTCGGGCGACCAGCCGGACGGTCTCGGCGTCGATCGCGGCCTCGCGGTCGGCGGCGTGCAGCAGCCGGCCCTCGGCCTTGCTGACGATCTTCGAGGTGACCAGCAGGATGTCGCCGTCCTCGTACGTCCCCGCCTTGGCGATGAGCGCGCCGAGGTCGGCCCCCGCGTCGATCTCGGGGATGCCGTCGACGCCCAGGATCTCCAGCGTCACGCGCGGACCTGCTCGGCCAGTGCCAGTGCCGCCCGCGCCATCTCGGCGGTGGCCTCGACGTCGGTCATCAGCAGCGGGACGGCCCGGCAGGCGATCCCGGCGCCCTCGACGGCGGCGACCGACGCCTCGTCGGCGGTGTCGACCAGCCAGCCGTCGAGGAGCGCGGAGCCGTAGTTCAGCGCGACCGCCTCCGCGGTGGCCTCGACGCCGACCGCGGCCAGGACCTTGTCGGCCATGCCGCGCACCGGCGCCCCGCCGATGATCGGGGAGAGCCCGACGACCGGCGCCGGGGCGCCCGCGACGGCCTCCCGGATGCCGGGGACGGCGAGGATGGTGCCGATCGAGACGACGGGGTTCGACGGCGGGAAGAGGATGACGTCGGCCTCGGCGATCGCCTCCAGCACGCCGGGCGCGGGCTTGGCGGTGTCCGCGCCGACCGGGATGATCGCCTCGGCGTCCACGGCGGCGTGCAGCTTGACCCAGTACTCCTGGAAGTGGACCGCCCGGGTGCCCTGCTCGTCGGTGATCCGCACGTGGGTCTCGACCCGGTCGTCGCTCATCGGCAGCAGCCGCACGCCGGGCTTCCAGCGCACGCACAGCGCCTCGGTGACCTGGCTGAGGCTGTACCCGGCGGTGAGCATCTGGCTGCGGACGAGGTGGGTGGCGAAGTCCCGGTCGCCGAGCCCGAACCACTCGGGGCCGACGCCGTACTCCTTCATCTCGGCCTTGATCGACCAGGTCTCGTCGGCCCGGCCCCAGCCCTGTTCCTCGTGGATGCCGCCGCCGAGGGTGTACATCACGGTGTCGAGGTCGGGGCAGACCTTGAGCCCGTAGAGGTGGATGTCGTCGCCGGTGTTGCCGATGACGGTGATCTCGTCCTGCGGGCCGACCGCCGCGAGGAGCCCGCGCAGGAAGCGCGCCCCGCCGATTCCGCCTGCCAGTGCCACGATGCGCATGGGGTTCATCCTGCCACGGCCCGACTGCCCGTCAGCCCAGCGATCGGTGCGCCCCGGCCCGGGCCTGCGGCTCCGGGTGCTGCTCGGGGACGGCGGCGGCGCCGTACTGGTTCATGGCGGTGAGGCCGGGGGTGTAGAGGTGGATGGAGACGGCGGGTTCGAGCGCCCCGTTGACCACCTCGTGCAGGTACCCGGGGGAGAACACCCGCTGCCCGCCGGGCTTGAGGGTGCGGGCCGCCTCGCCGGTGCCGGTGAGGGAGCGCTCGTTGAGCTCGCCCCGGACGACGGTCATCACGCCGGAGGAGTCGCCGTGGTCGTGGAAGCCGCTGCTCTGGCCGGGCAGCCAGCTGAGCAGCCAGACCTCGTAGCCGGGGCCGGTCTCCAGCCTGGCGTACCAGCGGGTCAGCGCGTCGTAGCGGACCAGGGGTTCCCAGCGGGCGCGGTCGGCGGCGATCTCGCGGACCAGCCGGGCGTACTCGGCGACGGTGGTGGGGTGGCCCGGCAGGTCGGTGCGGGCGAGGTGCGGGAAGGCGAGCGGGTCGCCGGCGATGGAGACGTCGCTGAGCCCGTCCGCCCAGCGGCGGCGGTCCGCCGGGCGGGCGGTACGGGCGGGGGCGAGGCCCAGACGGGCGAGCTTGTTGCGGTCGCGGTTCCGCTTGCGGATGCGGATCATGCGCACGGGAGTCGTCCTCGGAGGAGTCGGCTGGTTCGTCGGGATCAGCCGGATCCGGGATGTCCTGGGGCGGGAATCGCGGGCGGCCTCTGTGCTTCCTGGGGGCGGCGCGCGGTGGGACGCGGGCGCCTAGATACAGCAGGAACAGAGGCGACAACAAGAGTTCACGGCACGGCGGAGCGTGGAACCGCTCCGGGGGCTGGCGAACTCTGACATAGGGAAAAGGACACCGCATCCGTGCGGCCGGTGTCAAACCGATCGATGCGGCATTCGAGTGGATTAGGTCCGGATCTTTCCCTGATGGGGTGATTCATCACTCTCTAGGTTTCGATGGGAAGATCGCCGGGAAGGGAGGCCGATGACCGGCCTGTGGCGGTGACCGAGCGTCACCTGGCGAATGGTTGCGGACGGTTCGGCGCTGTTCAGGGCCTTGAGGCAAAAGGTCCATTGTGTCCGGATATGTACACTATTCGTAACGGCTTGGTGCCGGGGAGTGAATCCTGGCCCCAATACCAGAGCTCGGCTTGACTGGGCCAGAGTGACGCAACTGTAATTTCACTCGTGTCGTCAGCCGCACGAGGCAACGGCAACCACGGGGACGCCAAGTAGGGGCAGAGGAGGCGCGCCACATGAGCGAGCTCTTTGAGCTGTTGATCGGGGACGGCATCGCGGAGGACGAGGAGGAACTCGGCTGGCAGGAGCGCGCGTTGTGCGCCCAGACCGACCCGGAGTCCTTCTTCCCCGAGAAGGGCGGCTCGACTCGCGAGGCCAAGAAGGTCTGCCTCGCCTGCGAGGTCCGCTCCGAGTGCCTGGAGTACGCCCTCGCCAATGACGAGCGCTTCGGCATCTGGGGCGGCCTCTCCGAGCGCGAGCGCCGCCGGCTCAAGAAGAGCGCGGTCTGAGCGGGCGGCCCCCGACTCCCGCTGACCTTCCGACAACCTCGGACAACCGCACAGCTGTACGGGCGCCTCACCGCGGTGGTGGGGCGCTTTCGTGTTCCCGGCCCCTCCCGGGCCGGCGGCCGGGGGCGCCGGCCGCCGGCCACGCCCCCCTCCTTCACCGTCTCCGCACCGGCACCCCGGACGAACCGGCCACCCGGAGCCGTTAGTGTGGTGCGCCATCCGGTTGCCGTTCACCGGCTGTGTCCACCGAGAACTGGGGCCCGCGCACTCGATGACCGTCTACAGCCACCGGAGCGGCTTCACCGCTTCCCGGCCGCCCGCCTACCCGCGCCACCTGGTCACCGCGGTGATCGTCTCGCACGACGGCGCCCGCTGGCTCCCGCAGGCGCTGGCCGGCCTGCTCGGCCAGGACCGCCAGGTCCAGCGCGTCCTCGCGGTCGACACCGGCTCCACCGACAACTCGCCGCAGCTGCTCGCGGACACCCTCGCCGACTGGCTGCCGGACAGCGGCCCGCTCGTCCTCGGCCGCCGGGCCGGCTTCGGCACCGCCGTCGCCGAGGCCGTCTTCAACAGCCCGCCGCTGCGCCCGGAGGACCTGCCGTACCGGCTCGACCCCTCCGGCTACGACCCGGTCACCGGCGGCTGGGACGACTTCGGCGACCCGCTCGCCCAAGAGGACGACCTCGGCCGCGGCGGCCCGCGCGAGACCGAGCCGGTCGAGTGGCTCTGGCTGCTGCACGACGACTGCGAGCCGCAGACCGACGCGCTGCGCCGCCTGCTCCAGGTCGCCGACTCCACCCCCAGCGCCGCGGTGGTCGGCCCCAAGCTGCGCAGCTGGTACGACCGCCGCCAGCTCCTCGAGGTGGGCGTGACGATCGCCCGTTCCGGGCGGCGCTGGACCGGCCTCGACCGTCGCGAGCAGGACCAGGGCCAGCACGACCAGGTCCGCCCGGTGCTCGCCGTCTCCAGTGCCGGCATGCTGGTGCGCCGGGACGTCTTCGAGGAACTCGGCGGCTTCGACAAGGCCCTCCCGCTGATGCGGGACGACACCGACTTCTGCTGGCGGGTCAACGCCGCCGGCCACCGCGTCGTCATCGCCCCCGACGCGGTGCTGCGGCACGCCGAGGCGGCCAGCCGCGAGCGGCGCGCCATCGACTGCGGCGCCTCCCACCCGCACCGGGTGGACAAGGCCGGCGCCGTCTTCACCCTGCTCGCCAACTGCCGGGGCGCGCTGTTCCCGTACGTCCTGCTGCGGCTGGTGCTCGGCACCCTGGTGCGGGCCGTCACCAACCTGCTCGGCAAGGACCCGCGCCAGGCCTTCGACGAGCTCGCCGGCCTCGGCCACGAACTCGTCCGGTTCCCACGGCTGCTGGCCGCCCGCAAACGCCGATCCCGGACCAGGGCGGCGGACGCCCTGGACGACCGCACGCTCTTCCCGGCGCCCGGCGCCACCACCCGGCTGGCCGTCGAGGGCGTCATCGGCTCGCTCGGGATAGGGGGCGGCGACGACTCCGTCGGCCGGCACGGCTCGGCCGAGGCGGGCGGCGACGAGGACGCCGAGGACCTGGTCGTCGAGCAGTTCGCGCTGATCAAGAAGCTCGCCCGGCGCCCGGCGCCGGTGCTGTTCGCCGCGCTGCTGGTGTTCGCCCTGGTCGCCTGCCGCGACCTGTTCGGCAGCGGCGAGCTGTTCGGCGGCGCGCTGCTGCCCGCCTCCGGCGGCGCGGGCGGCCTCTGGTCGATGTACGCGGACGCCTGGCACCCGGTCGGCACCGGCTCCACCGCCGCCGCACCGCCGTACCTCGGCGTGCTCGCCACGCTCTCCTGGCTGCTGTTCGGCCACGCCGACCTCGCGCTCACCCTGCTCGTCGTGCTCACCGTCCCGCTCGCCGCGGTCAGCGCCTACCTGGTGTCCCGCCCGCTGCTGGACTCCAAGCTGGTCCGCGCCTGGGCCAGCGCCACCTACGCGCTGCTGCCCGCCGCGACCGGGGCGCTCGCCCAGGGCCGGATCGGCACCGCCGTCCTCGCCGTGCTGCTGCCGCCGCTGGCCCGCGCCGCCGCGATCGCGGCCGGCCTCGGCATCCGGGACGAGAGCGCCGCCAAGGGCGCCCGCCCGGGCTGGCGGCCGGTCTGGATGGCCGTCCTGCTGCTCACCCTGGCCACCGCCTTCGTCCCGCTGACCTGGGCGCTCGCGGTGCCGCTCTGCCTGGCGACGCTGGTCGTCGCGGTGCTGCGCGGCGGTGCCTTCGGCTCCGGCGGCGCGGCCCTGCGGCTGCTCGGCCTGCGCGTTCTGGTGATCCTCGCGGTCCCGGTCGGCGTGCTGGCCCCGTGGTCGCTCACGGTGCTGTCGCACCCGCAGTGGCTGCTGCTGGAGGCCGGGCTGCCCGGCCTGCACGGCACCGGTGCGAGCGCGGCCGGCCTGCTGCTGGTCAACCCGGGCGGCGCCGGTGTGCCGCCGGTCTGGCTGTCCGCGGGTGTGGTGCTGGCCGCGCTCGCCGCGCTGCTGCGCGCCGACCGCCGCCGCGCGGTGCTCGCCGCCTGGGGTGCGGCCGGGGCGGGCCTGGTCTTCTCGGTCGTGGTGGCGGGCACCTCCGTCACGCCGGCCTCCGGCGGCCAGGCGGTGCCCGCCTGGGCCGGCCCGGCCACCCTGCTCGCCGGGATCGCCCTGCTGGCCGCGGCCGCGATCGGCGCCGACGGCGCCAACGCCCGCGTGGCCGGGATCGCCTTCGGCTGGCGCCAGCCGGTGGCCGCCCTGGTGGTGGCCGCGGCCGTGCTGGCCCCGCTGGGCACCGGCCTGTGGTGGGCGCTGACCGGCGCCGGAAAGCCGCTGCACCGCGCCGAGGCGGGCCAGGTGCCCGCCTTCATCGCCGAGGAGGCCGGCACCACCGACCGGGCCCGCACCCTGGTCGTCACCGGGGAGAAGACCGGCGGCGCCGTCCGCTACACCGTGCTGCGCGGCGCCGGGCTGACGCTCGGCCAGGCCGAGTCCACCGTGGACCCGGCGACCGGCACCCAGGGCGACCTGAACAGGACGGTCGGCAGCCTGCTGGCCGGCTCCGGCGCCGACCAGGCCACCGCGCTGGCCGGCTACGGCATCGCCTACGTGCTGGTCCAGCAGCCGGTGATCGACGTCTTCAAGGACGTCCTGGACACCACACCCGGGCTGGTCAAGGCCAACCAGGACAGCGGCAGCGCACTCTGGCAGGTCAGCGGCGCCCCCGCGGTCCGCGCGGTGATCACCAGCCCGGGCGCCAAGCCGGTGGTCGTCCCCTCCGGTGCCCGCGACCTCGCGACCACCGTCCCGGCCGGCCCGGCCGACCGGGTGCTGCGGCTCGCCGAGACCGCCGCCCCCGAGTGGAAGGCCACCCTGGACGGCGCCGCGCTGGAGCCCACCACGGTGGACGGCTGGGCGCAGGGCTTCAAGCTCCCGGCCGGCGGCGGCAAGCTCGCCGTCACCCGGGAGAGCGGACTGGCCCACACCGGCTGGATCTGGGCCCAGGTGCTGCTCGGCCTGACCATCCTGGTGCTGGCCCTGCCCGGCCGCCGCAGCCACAAGGACGACGACCTGCCCGAGGAGGTGGTCGCCGCCGCCGCGCTGGCCGCCGCCGCCCAGGCACAGGCCCCCGCCCCCGGCAGCCGCCGGGCCCGCCGGATGGCCGAGCGCGGCGAGGGCGGCGAGCCCGGCGCCGACGAGTCCGGGGTGTACGACGGCCGGCCGGGAGCCGTCCCGGCGCAGTCGGCCGGCGAGCCGGTGACGGAGGCGGTCCAGGCGGCCGCCGCCGTCCAGGAGGCCGAGCCGTACACCGACCCGTACCAGACCTACCAGCAGGCCGATCCGTACAGCTACGACCAGTACGCGGCGCAGCAGCCGGTGGCCGCGCCCTACGGCGGCCAGGGCGACTGGGGGGCCCAGCAGCAGGCCCACCCCCAGCAGGGCTACGAGCAACAGCCGCACCCCCAGCAGGGCTACGAGCAGCACGGCTACGAGCCCTACCAGCCGGAGCAGCAGCCGTACGGCTACGAGCCGTACCAGCCGGAGCACCAGCAGCCCTGGCTGCCGGGGCAGCAGCAGGCCGACCCGTACTACGACCCGAACGACCCCAACGGCACCGGCCGGTACCCGCACCAGCCCGGATCGGGGAGCTGACCCGCGATGAAGAAGCCCGCATTCAGGAAGAAGTCCGGCGCCGACGAGGCTCCCGAGCCCGTCGAGGCCGGGCACCCCACGGGGTCGGCCGCGCCCGCCGCGGCCGACCGGCCCGGCCGGTTCGCCGGACAGGCCGGGGGGACGAAGACCACGCAGTCCCTGCTCGCCGCGGCCGTGGTGCTCGCGGCGGTGTTCGGGATCGCCCAGGTGCGCCCGCCGGCCTCCCCGTCCGGGGAGGCCGGCGCGGCGGCGCCGACCACCGCGCAGGTCGAGCGGACGGCGGCGGTCTGCCCGCAGCCGCTGCAGGGACTGACCGGCTCGACCACGCTCAGCGCCTACACCCCGCCCGGGTCGGGCTCCGCCACCGGCGGCGCCGGCTGGCTCGCCGACGCGGCCGCGCCCGCGGTGCCCGCCGCCCAGCCCTCCGGTGCCCCCTCGACCGCGGCGACCCCGCCGGCCACCCCGGCGGCCACCCCCGCCCCGACCGGCTCGGGCACGCCGGGCGCCGCTGCCCAGGACAAGAACGCGGCTCCCGCCGACGCCCGGCTGACCCTGGCCAAGCCCGGCACCCCGGCCACCGGCCCGGCGGCCAACGCCGACACCGCGCCCGGCACCGGCGCCGTCGCCACCGGCGCCCTCGCCCCGGGCTTCACCGTCACCCAGACCACCGTCGTCACCGAGCAGCGCGGCCTCGGCCTGTCCGGCCTCACCTGCACCCCGGCCGGCACCGGCTTCTGGTTCGCCGGCGCCAGCACGGCCGGCGACCGGGTCGACTACCTCAGCCTGGTCAACACCGAGCCGTCCGCCGCCGTAATCGACATCAAGCTGTACGGCGACAAGGGCCTGATCGACAACGACGCCGCCAACGGCCTCACCGTCGCCCCCGGCAGTTCCCAGTCCGTCCTGCTGTCCACCCTCACCAAGGGCGCCGTCACCGACCTCGCCGTGCACGTGGTGGTCCGCTCCGGCCGGATCGGCGCCGCCCTGCACGCCGCCGACGGCAACAAGGGCGCCGACTGGATCCCGGCGTCCGCCGCCCCGGCCCCCACCCAGGTGATGCCGGGCCTGCCCGCGGACACCGCGTCCGCCCGCCTGGTGGTCTGGGCGCCGCCGGAGGACGACGCCGACCTGAAGATCCAGCTCTCCGGCAAGAACGGCTGGTTCACCCCGGCCGGCAACGAGTCGATCCACGTCAAGGCGGGCATGGTGGCCGCCGTCGACCTCGGCAAGGTCACCCGCGAGGAGGTCGCCGGGCTTCGGCTGTCGCCCAGCGACGACAAGCACCCGACCCCGATCGTGGCCGGGCTGCGGGTCGACCGGGCGGCGGCCAACGGCAAGACCGACGCGGCCTGGCTCACCGGCACCGACCCGGTCGGCGCCCGCGCCACCGTCGCCGACAACCGGGCCGGCGCTTCGACGCTCTACCTGACCTCGGCCGGCGACGCCGCCACCGTCCGGGTCACCGCCTCGGCCGGCAGCGGCGGCGGCACCCCCGCCACCAAGGAGGTGCAGATCCCGGCCGGCGGCACCGTCGCCCTCCCGGCGCCCGAGCCCGCCGGACTGAACGGCGTCTTCGCGCTCACCGTCGAGACGGTCTCCGGCGGCCCGGTGGTCGCGGCCCGGATGCTCTCCCTGCCGGCCAAGGACGTGCCGATGTTCACCGTCCAGGCGCTGCGCGACGACCGCAGCACCGTCAAGGTCCCGCAAGCCGCCCAGGACCCGGGCGTCGTGCTGCGCTGACCGACCGGACGAAAAGGGGCGGCACCCGTCCGGTGCCGCCCCTGCCCGTCGACGCCCGGGTCATTCCTCGTCGTAGCGCGGGTCGATGGCGTCCGGCGAGAGCCCCAGCAGCTCGGCGACCTGCTCGATCAGGATCTCGTGCACCAGCGCCGCGCGGTCCTCCCGGGTCTTCGCCCGGATCTCCACCGGCCGCCGGTACACCACGATCTGACTCTTGTGCCCCTGCTTGCCCGGCGACACCCGCCCCAGCGGCACGCCGTCCTCGGCGTCGGCGCCGTCCGGCTCGTGCAGCGGCACCTCCTGGACGGCGAACTCCACCTCGATCAGTTGCGGCCAACGCCGCTCCAGCCGTTCCACCGACTCGCGCACGTAGTCGTCGAACAGTTCGGAACGGGTGAGCGAGATCGGCACCTGCGGCGGCGCCAGCGGGCCGCGCAGCCCCCTGCCGTGCCGGTCGCGGTGCCGGGGGCGGCGCGCGGGGCCTGTCGATGACTGCGGTGCGGAGCTGTCCATATCACTGCCGAGAGTAGTCCTTGGACGGTCGGAAGTGGACCAGTCCGACGGGGAATCGCCCGGGGCGGTCGAGACACGCCCCCGGCGCTCGCAGGACGACACGGCACACCCTCCGGACAGGCGGTCTTCGCTCCCCGGCGGGGAGTGCGGTACCGTCCACCCTCGTGAGCTCTGTACGTCGTTGTTCGCGGACCGCGTGCGGCCGGCCGGCCGTCGCTACGCTGACGTACGTCTACGCGGACTCCACCGCCGTCCTGGGCCCCCTCGCCACCTACGCCGAGCCGCACTGCTACGACCTGTGCGCCGAGCACGCCGAGCGCCTCACCGCCCCGCGCGGCTGGGAGGTCGTCCGGCTCGCCGCCGAGGCCGGCCCGCTGCGCCGCAGCAGCGACGACCTGGAGGCCCTCGCCAACGCCGTGCGCGAGGCCGCCCGCCCGCAGACCCCCCGTCAGGGCCGCGCGCCCGAGGGGGAGTCCACCGAGGCCGGCCGCCGCGGCCACCTGCGGGTGCTGCGCTCACCCGACAACTAGGGCGTATCCGACCGTTCGCGCGCCCGGCGGGAATCGTCCAGGCACGCCCTGGCCGCCTGCCCCGGGCGCCGCTCCCGGCGCGGGACGTTCGTCCGGCCCGGGTACGCTGCCCGTCTACCGTCACCGCGGCCCGTCGACCGAACGGGTGGTGACCCCGACGTATCGTGATCAGTACAGAGACCAGGGTGGAGCCGCAGTGCGCGACCTCAAGCAGCTCGTGAAGGCGTACGACGTCCGAGGCGTCGTCCCGGACCAGTGGGACGAGAGCCTGTCCCGGGCCTTCGGTGCCGCGTTCGTGCAGGTCACCGGCGCGACCGCGATCGTGGTCGGCCACGACATGCGCCCCTCCTCCCCGTCGCTCAGCCGGGCCTTCGCCGAGGGCGCCGCGGCCTACGGCGCGGACGTGGTGCAGATCGGGCTCTGCTCGACCGACCAGCTCTACTACGCCAGCGGCAAGCTCGACCTGCCCGGCGCGATGTTCACCGCCAGCCACAACCCGGCCCAGTACAACGGCATCAAGCTGTGCCGGGCCGGCGCCGCCCCGGTCGGCCAGGACACCGGCCTGGCCGAGATCCGCGAGCTGGTCGAGTCCTGGACCGGCGAGGACGACACCGTCACCGTCCCGGCCAAGGACGTGAAGCCCGGCGCGCTCTCCACCGAGGAGACCCTGCGCGGCTACGCCGACCACCTGCTGGGCCTGGTCGACCTCACCGCGATCCGCCCGCTCAAGGTCGCGGTGGACGCCGGCAACGGCATGGGCGGCCACACCGTGCCGACCGTCTTCGACGGCCTGCCGATCGAGCTCGTCCCGATGTACTTCGAGCTGGACGGCACCTTCCCCAACCACGAGGCCAACCCGCTCGACCCGAAGAACCTCGTCGACCTGCAGGCCAAGGTCCGCGAGGTCGGCGCCGACGTCGGCCTGGCCTTCGACGGCGACGCCGACCGCTGCTTCGTCGTCGACGAGCGCGGCGAGCCGGTCTCCCCCTCCGCGATCACCGCGCTGGTCGCCGCCCGCGAGATCGCCCGCGCCCGGGCCGCCGGCGAGGCCGAGCCGACGGTCATCCACAACCTGATCACCTCCTGGACCGTCCCCGAGGTGGTCCGCGAGCTGGGCGCCAAGCCGGTGCGCACCCGGGTCGGCCACTCCTTCATCAAGCAGGAGATGGCCGTCACCGACGCCGTCTTCGGCGGCGAGCACTCCGCGCACTACTACTTCCGCGACTTCTGGCGCGCCGACACCGGCATGCTGGCCGCGCTGCACGTGCTGGCCGCCCTCGGCGGACAGCCGGGCACGCTGTCCGCGCTCACCGCCGAGTACGACCGCTACGCCGCCTCCGGCGAGATCAACAGCACCGTCGCCGACCAGGCCGCCAGCACCGCCGCCGTCCGCGCCGCGTACGCCGGCCTGGAGGGCGCCACCGTGGACGAGCTGGACGGCCTGACCGTGGCCGGCCCGGACTGGTGGTTCAACCTGCGCGCCTCCAACACCGAGCCGCTGCTGCGCCTGAACGTCGAGGCGAAGGACCCGGCGAAGATGGCCGAGCTGCGCGACGGCGTGCTCGCCATCGTCCGCGGCTGACCCGCCCGCCCGGGCGGACGCGCCTGACCCCGGCGCGCGGTGCCCCGGCCGGTAGGGTTGCCTATCGGCCGGGGCACCTCCGTGCCACCCCCGAACTTTGGAGAGCCCCATGAAGCTCGAATCCTTCCTGCTGGAGATCCTGGTCTGCCCGCAGTGCCGGGCCGCGCTCGCCGAGGGCGGCACCGAGGAGCGGCCCGAGCTGGTCTGCACCGGCCCGGACTGCGGCCTCGCGTACCCGGTCCGCGACGGCATTCCGGTCCTCCTGGTGGACGAGGCCCGCCGCCCGGCCTGATCCTGGGGGCGTGTCCCCGGGGCACAGCCCCACCCGCACAGCCGTCCAGGACCGCAGCCGGAGGCCCGCCGCATGCTCGACGACACCCTGCTCGACGACCCGGCCGCCCTCCAGCGCGCCGACCAGGACCGCGCCCTGCTGGCCCTGGCCGGCGCCGGTGCCCGGGTCCGCACCGCGCTGCGGCAGGCCGAGGCGGCCGGCCTCGACCGCCTGCGCCCCGACGGCCGTCCGCGCGCAGTCCTGGTCGCCGGGCACGGCAGCGCGCTGACCGCGGCCGAGATGCTGGCCGCGCTGGCCGGCACCGCCAGCCTGGTCCTGCCGCTGCCGCCGACCGAGGCGGCCGCCCCGCGCGCCGACCGGGCCGGCGCCCCGCCCGTCTTCACCGCCGGGCTCGGCTGGCAGCTGCCCGGCTGGGCCGGCCCGCTCGACCTGCTGGTGATCAGCTCCGCGGACGGCGGCGAACAGGGCCTGGTCGCCCTCGCCGAGCAGGCCTACGCGCGCGGCTGCGCGATCGTCGTGACCGCCCCGGTGGGCAGTCCGCTGGCCGAGGCGGCCCTGCAGGTGCGCGCGCTGCCGCTGCCGTACGTGACGTCGGTGCTGCCGGAGGACGGCCCGCCCGCCGCGGCCGCCGAGCCCGACCTGCCAGCCGAGGACCCGGCCGCGCTCTGGTCCCACCTCACGCCGCTGCTGGCGCTCGCCCAGAAGATCGGCCTGACCCAGCTGCCGTACGACGCGCTGCCCGGGGTCGCCGACCTGCTGGATGCCACGGCCGTGCGCTGCCGCCCCGACGCCGCCGCGTACACCAACCCGGCGAAGGGCCTGGCCGCGCGGCTGGCCGGGACGGTCCCGCTGCTCTGGGCCGAGGGCCCGGTCGCCGGGGCCGCCGCCACCCGCTTCGCCGCCCAGCTGGCCGACCGGGCCGGGCGGCCCGCGCTGGCCGGATCGCTGCCGCAGGTGCTGACCGCCCACCGCGGCATGTTCACCGGGCAGTTGGGCGCCGGCGCCGATCCGGACGACTTCTTCCGCGACCGCGTCGAGGAGCCGGACCCGCTGCACCTGCAGGTCCTGCTGCTGCGGCACGTCCCCGGCCCGGCCGGATCGGCGGAAGAGCAGGACGGCCCGGTCGAGGTGCCGGAGGAGGACGCGGCCCCGCGCAGCTTCGGCGTGAGCAGGGCGCACCGGCTGGCCGCGGCGCACGACGTCCGGCTGACCGAGTACGCGACCGCCCGCTCGGACGCCCTGCAGGCGCTGGCCGACCTGGTCGCGCTGACCGACTTCGCGGTCGTCTACCTGGGCCTCGCCGCCGCGCAGTCCTGAGACGGTCGGCCGGGCCGGACCGCCCGGCCGGTACGGTAGGCGCTCGACGACGCCGATCCGACACCCCGTGAGGTTTCCCGAGCATGAGCACCGAAGGCGGCACCAAGGCACTGGTGGCGGCGCTGTCCGCGAATCTGGCGATCGCGGCGGCCAAGTTCACCGCCTTCGGTTTCACCGGCTCCTCCTCGATGCTGGCCGAGGGCGTGCACTCGGTGGCCGACTCGGGCAACCAGGTGCTGCTGCTGGTCGGCGGCAAGCGGGCGCGGCGGGCGGCGGACGAGGAGCACCCCTTCGGGTACGGCCGCGAGCGCTACGTGTACGGCTTCCTGGTGGCCATCGTGCTGTTCAGCGTCGGCGGCCTGTTCGCGATCTACGAGGGCTGGCACAAGGTCAACCACCCCGAACCGCTGGACTCCTGGGCCTGGGCGGTCGGCGTGCTGGTCTTCGCCATCGCGATGGAGGGCTGGTCGTTCCTCACCGCGATGCGCGAGTCGGCGAAGGTCAAGGGCACTCAGAGCTGGGCGCAGTTCATCCGCACCGCCAAGGCGCCGGAGCTCCCGGTCGTGCTGCTGGAGGACACCGGTGCGCTGATCGGCCTGGTGCTCGCGCTGTTCGGCGTCTCGCTCACGGTGATCACGGGGGACGGCGTCTGGGACGGCATCGGCACCCTGTGCATCGGCGCCCTGCTGGTGGTGATCGCCGTGGTGCTCGCGCTGGAGACCAAGTCGCTGCTGCTCGGCGAGTCCGCCGACAAGGAGTCGGTGCGGCGGATCCGCGAGGCGCTGGTGGACGGCCGCGCGGTCACCGGGGTGATCCACATGCGGACCCTGCACCTCGGCCCGGAGGAACTGCTGGTCGCCGCCAAGATCGCCGTCAACGCGGAGGACAGCGCCGCCCGGGTGGCGGAGGCGATCGACGCCGCGGAGGAGCGGGTCCGGTCGGCCGTGCCGATCGCGCGCGCGATCTACCTGGAGCCCGACGTCTACAGCGCGGAGAAGGCTGCGGCCGGCGAGGACCCGGCCGCCACGCCCGGCGGGCCGGGACCGCAGGCCGCGCACTGAGCCCGGCGCCCGGTGGCCGCACCGGGGTCCGCGCGCCGCGGCCTCGGGCCCGGCTTGAGCGCCGGTCGGGTCCGGGGTCGAAATCGGTCATCGACGGACAGCCGGTGGGGCCAGCGGTGTAGATTCGTCACCAGAGCCAGAACGTCGCTGCTGATGGCGGTCGATCGGCGGTCCGTGCCCGTAGGGTGTGCGCCGGTCGAGGGAGAGAGGTCCTCCGACGGTTTGTGCTGCGCAGCAGGGAGCCGGTCCGCCACCGAGGGGATCCGGCGGCCCGGGCGTAGCCGTGCACCCGTACGGCCCGCCACGCGCGACACACTCCCGGACTTCCGGCCCCACCCCCATCAGCGAGGAGCAGACGCATGTCGACCGAGATCACCGGTGACTTCAAGGTCGCCGACCTTTCCCTGGCGCCGTTCGGCCGCAAGGAGATCCAGCTGGCCGAGCACGAGATGCCCGGCCTGATGTCCATCCGTGCGGAGTACGCCGAGTCGCAGCCGCTGGCCGGCGCCCGCATCACCGGCTCGCTGCACATGACGGTCCAGACCGCCGTGCTGATCGAGACCCTGACGGCGCTCGGTGCCGAGGTCCGCTGGTGCTCCTGCAACATCTTCTCGACCCAGGACCACGCGGCCGCCGCCATCGCCGTCGGCCCGGAGGGCACCCCGGAGAACCCGCAGGGCGTGCCGGTCTTCGCCTGGAAGGGCGAGACCCTGGAGGAGTACTGGTGGTGCACCGAGCAGGCCCTGACCTGGCCTGACGGCAAGACCCCGAACATGATCCTGGACGACGGCGGCGACGCCACCCTGCTGATCCACAAGGGCGTCGAGTTCGAGAAGGCCGGTGCCGCTCCGGACCCGTCCACCGCGGACAACGACGAGTTCCGGATCATCCTGGAGCTGCTCAACCGCACCCTCAAGGACACCCCGACCAAGTGGACCGAGGTCGCCGCCACCATCAAGGGCGTGACCGAGGAGACCACCACCGGTGTCCACCGCCTGTACGAGATGCACCGGGACGGCCAGCTGCTCTTCCCGGCGATCAACGTCAACGACTCGGTCACCAAGTCGAAGTTCGACAACAAGTACGGCTGCCGCCACTCGCTCATCGACGGCATCAACCGCGCCACCGACGTCCTGATCGGCGGCAAGGTCGCCGTCGTGTGCGGCTACGGCGACGTCGGCAAGGGCTGCGCCGAGTCGCTGCGCGGCCAGGGCGCCCGCGTCATCGTCACCGAGATCGACCCGATCTGCGCGCTCCAGGCGGCGATGGACGGCTACCAGGTCACCACCCTGGACGACGTGGTCGAGATCGCCGACATCTTCATCACCACCACGGGCAACAAGGACATCATCATGGCCTCCCACATGGCCCGGATGAAGCACCAGGCCATCGTGGGCAACATCGGCCACTTCGACAACGAGATCGACATGGCCGGCCTGGCCAAGCTCGACGGCATCGTGAAGACCGAGATCAAGCCGCAGGTCCACGAGTGGCGCAAGGCCGACGGCCGCACCATCATCGTGCTCTCCGAGGGCCGCCTGCTGAACCTGGGCAACGCGACCGGCCACCCGTCCTTCGTGATGTCCAACTCCTTCGCGAACCAGACGATCGCCCAGATCGAGCTGTTCACGAAGACCGAGCAGTACCCGATCGGCGTCTACGTGCTGCCGAAGCACCTGGACGAGAAGGTCGCCCGCCTGCACCTCGACGCGCTGGGCGTGAAGCTGACCACCCTGACCCAGGAGCAGGCCGACTACATCGGCGTTCCGGTCGAGGGCCCGTACAAGTCGGAGCAGTACCGCTACTGATGCTCCGGTAGCCGTACGCCGGTGGCCGGCACCCCTGCGCGGGGTGCCGGCCACCGGCGTCTGCGGGGGTTCAGCGGACGATCACCTCGGTGGTCCAGGTGCTCTGGTCCGGGCCGAGGCCCTTGGTGTGGGCGAGCATCCAGGGCAGGCCGCCGAGCTGTTCCAGGGTGGCGGGCAGGCCGGCCCCGGCGCCGATGGAGATCTCCACGCCGTTCTGCACGGTGACCAGCGGCGGGTTCGGGTCCGTGTAGGGGGATCCGTCCGTGCCGGTGAAGGTGGCGTGCGGCCCGTTCGGACGCATGTCGACCGAGACGTTCTTGCCGTCGACCTGGAACAGCAGCCACAGGCTCCACGCGCCCACACCGTCGGTGTCCGGCACCGAGAGCAGGACGTCGGTGGCCTTGAACGCTTCGGGCAGGCCGGTGAACTGCACCGGCAGCGGGACCCGCCAGTTCCCGAACCGCACGTCCTGGGCGGCCCGGTGCAGGACCTCCTGGGTGACGTCCCCGGCCTTGCCGCCGTAGCCCGTGATCTCCGCCCAGCGCCCGGAGGCGGTCAGCCAGCGCAGTGTGGGCTGCGTGTCCCGGGGCGAGTCCTTGGCCGCCCAGTAGGCCGGTCGTCCGCCGATCGGCTCGGCCTCCACCCGGTGGAGCTTCGTGTTGCCGGGCCCGGTCATCGGCGGTTCCTCGCCCGCCTTGTACTGCGAGAGCAGGATCCGCGGGGCGTCGTCCCCGTCGCCGCGGGCCTGGGCGTAGATGCCGTGGTAGCCGGTCTCGTAGCCGATGCTCCGCTCGCCGTGGGCCCAGTCGGGCAGCCAGCCGAAACGGACCTCGGTGGTCAGCGGGTCGAAGCCGGCCGGGGTCGGGGCAGCGGAGGCGGACGGCGAGGGCGAGGTGGTCGCGGTGGGGCCGGCCGGTGGGGCGGGGGTGGCGGAGCCGCCTCCGGGCGCCAACAGTGCGGTGGTCGTGATCACCGCGGCGGTCACGACGGCCACGGCGCCGGCCAGGGCGCGCCTGCGCCGGCGCAGCCGGATGGTGCCCTCGGTGATGGACCGGCCGGCGTCGATGCCCGTCGGCGGCGCGGGCCCGTCGGCGATGGCCGTCAGCCTGGTGGCCAGGTCGTCGTGATCCTTGCTGGTCATGGCGTCCTCTCGGCGACGGTGGGACGGAGGGCGAGGTGGCCGCGCAGGGCGTCCAGGGCGCGGGAGCTCTGGCTCTTGACGTTGCCGGCGGAACAGCCCAGGGCCTCGGCGGCCTGCTCGATCGACAGGTCGCAGTAGTAGCGGAGCACCACCGTGGCCCGCTGGCGGGGCGGCAGGGCGGCGAGGGCCCGGCGCAGGTCGAGCGCGGTGTCCAGGTCGACGTGGCGGGTGGTCGCGTCCGGGTCGCCGCCGTCCGCCGTCGTGTCCGGGCCGGCCCCGGTGCGGACGGTGCGCCGCCACCACGGGGAGCGCTGCTCGGCCAGGAAGGTGTTCACCAGGACCCGGCGGGCGTAGCCGTCCCGGTTCTCCACCCGACCGGCTTTCGCCCAGTTCATGTACAGCTTGGTGATCGTCTCCTGGACCAGGTCGTCGGCCCGGTGCCAGTCCCCGCACAGCAGATAGGCGACCTTCCGCAGCCAGCCGCTCCTGGAGGCCACGTACCCCGTGAACTCCTCGTCGCGCGTCTGCTTCGCCATCTGCACCCCCTCTCGTCATGGCGGCGGCACCGGTCCGGTGCCGTCCACCCACCTAATGCGCGCACCACCGGGGAACGTTGCATGCGGGTGCTGCGGGAGCCGCACGTAGGCTTTCGGGCATGCCCAACGGCCGATACTCCCTCCACGACCCGCACGACCACGTCCTGCTCGGCGAGGAACGCTTCAGCTGCGCGCCCGGGGCGGCCGGGTGGCGGTACGTCTCCAAGACCTACGCGCCGGACGGCCGGGTGATCGGCGGCGTCGACCTGACGCTGGACTCGCGCGCCCGGCCGCTGCGGATGGAACTGCGGGCCGGCGGCTGGCAGGTGCGCGGCGGAGCGGTGGACGGGGTGGCCTGGGTCCGGTCCGCCGCGGCGGACCCGGCCGGCGAGCATGCGGTGGAGGGGCACGACCGGGCGCACGCCTTCACCGGCCGCTCCCCGGGCTTCCTGGTCGCCACCGCCCGGCTGTTGAGACTGCGCGAGGGGGCGAGCGCGCGGGTGCGGCTGGTCGCGTTCACCGAACCGGTGCTGGCGCCGCGCACCCTCGACCAGGGGTGGCTGCTGGAGGGCGTCGACACGCACGGGACGGACTCCGGGCCGCTGCTCGTCGAGCGGTACCAGGTCGCGGACCTGGAGACGGGGGAGCAGCAGGTCGTGCACCTGGCGGGGGACGTGGTGCTGTCGGCGGCCGGGGTCGAGCTGGAGGAGCTGGAGTCGCCGCCGAACGCCTGGCGGGTGGGGGCGGAGGAGTAGCCGGGGCGGGTGCTCCCGTCGGGTCGTCGGGAGGTCCGGAACGTCAGGACGGCGGGGTGAAACCGGTGCCGGCGGCGGACTTCTCGAAGGAGGGGGCCGTCGGGGCGGTCGGCGTCGGCGTCGGCGCCGGCGTCGTCAGCGAGGGCGGGGTGGTCGGTGCGGTTGGGGCGGGGGCGGCCGGGACGCCCAGGACCCGCGGCGGCCGTCCGTCGGCCGTGCCGGGCACCGACCCGGAGACCGGGTGGACGGCGGGCACCTGCGCGGGGACCGGCTGCCCGGGATTCGGCTGCCAGGGTGTCGGCTGCCCGGGTATCGGGCCGGCCGCCCACAGCTGTTCCTGGGCGCGTACCCACGCGCGGCGCTGGCGCTCGGTGAGCACCGCGCCCAGGTACGCCGCCGGATGGAGGCCTGCGGGCACCGGCTGTCCGATCCGCTCGGACAGGTCCCCGGCCAGCCGGGAGGTCATCCGGATCATCACTGCCGGGTCCAACTGGCCGGCCCGGCCGAGCACTTGGCGTACCGCGAGCCAGAGTGGCTCCGGAACGGCGGAGAGGTCCATCGCGACCAGCTCATGGCCCATCGCCTGCAGCAGCTGCGGGTGTACCGGCGGCAGCGGAGTGGCGGAACCGCCCGGGGTGCGCTCGCGGACCACCACCGTCCCGGCGAAGAGGTCGCCGAGCCGCCGGCCCTCCGTGTTCACCGCCGAGGTGATCACCGCGGGGCAGCCGGACAGGGCGATCAGCTCGAAGAAGCCGACGAGCCCGCGCACCAGCGAGTGCCGGAACCGCACCGGCCCGCCGTCGGCGCGCACCACCCGCAGGCCGAGCGCGGCCTTGCCGAGCGAGCGTCCGTGGCTGAGCGTCTCGACCATCACCGGGACGGCGACCAGGAAGAACACCATCAGGCCGATCACCGCCGCCGCCAGGGCGGCGCCGTCGAGGTCGACCAGCACGAGGCTCAGCACGACCGTGACCACCAGCAGGGCGGCGAACTCCACGAGCAGGTCGAGCACGACCGCCAGCGCCCGACTCGGAAGCTTCGCCGTCTGCAGGCCGAGGACGACCGCCTCACCCGTCACCAGGTCTCTCAAGACACCTGTCCGTTCACGCTCTTGGAGCCCCGTACGGCTCGCCCATGCAGATGCCGGGACCGCCGAGGGCGGCAGCGCCGGGAAGGGGATCGTCCGGGATCGGCCCCCACGACCCGCTCTCCGCAGTCTGATCCGCAGCCGCAAACATACGGGGCCCGGCGGGCGCACGGGAAGTGAGATCCCCGGAGGCGGCGGTCCGGGCCGCTGCTGGCATGCTGGGCCGCGCGTGTCCGTCCGTACGTACCCGCCCGCTCGCCCACCCGCGCACGCACGTCCGCGCCCCCGCCGATCATGGAGCCGCCGAATGGACCTGGACGTCTTCGTCGCCACCCACCAGGGGGAGTGGGCGCGCCTGGACGCCCTCGCCCGCAGGCGCCGGCTCACCGGCGAGGAGGCCGACGAACTCGTCACGCTCTACCAGCGCGCCACCGGACACCTCGCCAAGGTCCAGGCCGCGGCACCGGACCCGGCGCTGCTCGGCCGGCTGACCGGCCTGGTCTCGCGCGCCCGCAGCGCGGTGACCGGCGCCCGCACCAACGGATGGCAGGACGTCGCCCGCTACTACATGGTGAGCTTCCCGGCCGCGCTCTACCGCGCACGCCGCTGGTGGCTGCCGGTCGCGGTCCTCTCGCTCCTCGCCACCGCACTGATCGCGTGGTGGGTGGCCGGCCACCCGGAGGTCCGCAACAGCCTGGTCGCCCCCGACCGCCTGCGGGAGCTGACCCGCCCCGGTGGTCAGTACGAGGCGTACTACTCGGACCGCCCCGCCAGCTCCTTCGCGGCGCAGGTCTGGACGAACAACGCCTGGATCGCCGTGCAGTGCCTGCTGTACGGCGTCGCGCTGGGCGTCCCGGTGCTCTACGTGATGTGGGGCAACGTGGTGAACCTCGGGCTCGGTGTCGGGCTGATGGCCTCCGCCGGACGCCTCGACACCTTCCTCGGCCTGCTCATTCCGCACGGGCTGCTGGAGCTGACCGCGGTCTTCGTGGCCGGCGGCCTCGGACTGCGCCTCGGCTGGACCGTCATCGACCCCGGTCCGCGCACGCGAGCGGTGGCTTTGGCGGAACAGGGCCGCGCGATCATCGGAATGTCGATGGGGCTCGCCACGGTCCTGGCGGTCTCCGGCGTCCTCGAAGCCTTCGTGACGCCGTCCGGTCTGCCGACCTGGGCCCGTATCTCCATCGGCGTGCTGGCGGAGGTGGCCTTCCTCCTGTACGCCCTGGTGCTGGGCCGAAGGGCTGCGGAAGACGGAGAGTTCGGCGACCTGGACGCGTCCGACCGGGCGGATCTGCAGCCCGTCGCAGCCTGAGGCGATGTTATCAACACTCCTCTGACCTGCTAGTCTCCTCTCATCCCGGCCAAACCATTGACGTGGTGAGGGTGGGCTAGTAGGTTTGAACGGTTGGGACTGACTGGACAACGGTCGGGCCCGGGCGTTAGTGTCTACGACACCGCCGAATCGAGGCGAGCGCGTTTCACGAAATGCGCGCCCTCCGACGAAGCAAATCCCTCGGACTGAGCAGACCGAAAGCTTTGATAAGCTTCGGAGCGAAGTTTGCAGGAAATCCCGCCAGCGGGAATCGGATGAAGAAAGCGCCGGAAACGGAGCGGAAAACATCTGATAAGCTGGAAACACGAAAGAACGAAGCCCGGAGGGCCTGCTGGAAGGCGGCTCGAAGGAAGCGTCCGTTCCTTGAGAACTCAACAGCGTGCCAAAAGTCAACGCCAGATATGTTGACATCCCCGGCCTCGGTC
>NZ_JBVJJY010000037.1:0-41227 GCF_055585785.1 Kitasatospora sp. NPDC053308
GAAAATCACCCGCAACGCCCCTCTCCGGGCCACCCCCTGCGCCGCCCCTTCCGCAGCGCGTCCCTCTCGCGGGGGCGGGTGAGGGGGAGGTGGGGGGTGGAGGGTGGTGGGTGTGGGTGGGTGGGTGGGTGGGTGGTGCTGGGGGTCAGGTGGTGGGGATGCCGGGGAAGGGGGTGGTGGGGGCGCCCCAGTGGTGGGCGCGGAGGGTGGAGTCGCGGAGGGCTTGGGCGGCGGGGAGGCGGTGGGGGGTGGGGAGGGCGGCGACCAGGTCGGCGTAGACGGTGGTGAGGCGGGTTTCCAGGTGAGCGGCGAGTTTGGTGGCGTCGGTGGGGGAGGTGACGGGGAAGGGGAGCTGGTAGCCGCCGGCGGCGGGGGTGGGGGTGGTGCCGAGGGTGGTGAGGAGGCGTTGCCAGGTGTCGCGTTGGGCCTGGTGGGCGGTGTAGGCGGTGCGGGCGTCGGCGCGCTGGGGGTCCGCCGGGAGGCGGGCGCCGACGACGCCGTAGCCGTAGACGGCGGCGTGTTCGGCGGCGAGGGCGTTCTGGAGGGCGGTGAGGGCGGCGGCGGGGGTGGGGGTGGCTGTCGTGGGGGTGGTGGTGCGGGCGGGGGACGGGGGGACGGGGGCGCCCAGGGCCGTGGCGTGGAGCGTGTTGGCCGCGGCGATGGAGGCGAGCAGGCGGGCGAGCGACGGGCCGGCTGCGTCGAGGTCGGCGAGGTGGGCGTCGGCGGTCCGGAGTTCCAGGGCGGCCAGGTCGGCGGGGGTGGGGTCGGCGGTGGGGGACGGGGTGGCCGAGGAGGACAGGCTTTCGGCGAGGGCGGCGCGGTGGAGGGCGGTCTCGGCGCGGAGGTCGGGGTTCCCGGCCAGGGCGTCGTAGCCGGCGAGGAGGGCGTCGGTGGCGGCGAGGGCGCGGAGGCGGACGGGGGTGTCCGGGTCCGGGCGCAGACCTCCGGTGCCGGGGGTGTGGTCGGCGGTGCAGGCGGTGAGGGTGAGCAGTCCGAGGGCCAGGAAGGTCCGTCGGCTAAGCGGCTGCATCGCGGTCACTCCGGGGCGTGTACGGGAGGACGGCCTCCCCGCCTGCCCTCGTTGGCGTGAATGATGGCAGAGTCCCCACCGTTCCCGGGCCGGTGTGAGCTTGCTCGCAGTCGGTGGTGCCCGAGCGGTCCTGGATGGTCCGGAATCGGTGGTTGGGGGCTTCACCGGCTAGGCTTTGGGCCGAGCTGCCGTGACCCGGTGTGGCGCCGAGGGCGCGGGGCGACCTTCTGACAACAGCAGACGCGGCCGAGGAGTCCACCCGGATGAGCACCACCCACACCGACCGGCTGCGAGCGTTGCTGGAGCCGCTGGCCGTTCAGGCCGGACTGGACCTGGAGGACGTCAGGGTCACCAAGGCGGGCAGCCGCCGGCAGGTGCAGATCGACGTCGACACCGACGGCGGCGTGGACATGGACACCATCGCCGAGTTCAGCCGGGTGGTCGGCGAGGCCCTGGACGCGTCGGACCTGATGGGTGACGAGGCCTACCTGCTGGAGGTCGGTTCGCCGGGGGCGGAGCGCCCGCTGGTGCTGCCCCGGCACTGGCAGCGGGCCGAGGGTCGGCTGGCCAAGATCCACCTGGCGGACGGCGGGGAGATCGTCGCCCGGGTGCTGGAGGCCGACGAGGACGGCGCGCTGGTCGAGGTGCAGCCGGTGAAGGGGCGCGGCCGCCCGAAGGAGCGCCGTCTGGAGTACGGCGAGGTGGCCCGGGCCCGGGTCCAGGTCGAGTTCAACCGCAAGGAAGACGAGAAGCTCCTGGACGAGGCCGCCGACTTCGACGAGGGGGAGGACGGCGCCGAGTGACCCCCGGGTGCCGTACGACCATGACGAACGTGACGAAAGACGAGGAGGCGTAGCCGTGGACATCGACATGAGTGCCCTGCGCACGCTGGTCAACGAGAAGAACATCCCCTTCGACCTGCTGGTCGAGTCCATCGAGTCCGCCCTCCTCACCGCGTACCACCGCACCGAGGGCTCGCGCCGCCGCGCCCGGGTGCACCTGGACCGCAAGAGCGGCCACGTCACCGTGTGGGCCATGGAGGACCCGGCGGAGCTGGACGAGGGCGTCGAGCCCAAGGAGTTCGACGACACCCCGAACGGCTTCGGTCGGATCGCGTCCAGCATCGGCATCCAGGTGATGATGCAGCGCCTGCGCGACGCCGCCGACGACCAGACCTTCGGCGAGTACGCGGGCAAGGAGGGCGACATCGTCACCGGTGTCGTCCAGCAGGGCAACGACCCGAAGAACGTGCTGGTCGACATCGGCAAGCTGGAGGCCATCCTGCCGCCGCAGGAGCAGGTCCCGGGCGAGGACTACCGGCACGGCACCCGGCTGAAGTGCTACGTGGTGGCCGTGCGCCGGGGTGTGCGCGGGGCGTCCGTGACGCTGTCGCGCACGCACCCGAACCTGGTGAAGAAGCTGTTCGCGCTGGAGGTCCCGGAGATCGCGGACGGCAGCGTGGAGATCGCGGCCATCGCCCGTGAGGCCGGCCACCGGACCAAGATCGCGGTCTGGTCGCGCCGCCAGGGCCTGAACGCCAAGGGCGCCTGCATCGGCCCGATGGGCGCCCGGGTGCGCGCGGTGATGGGCGAGCTGCACGGCGAGAAGATCGACATCGTCGACTGGTCGGAGGACCCCCGGGAGATGGTCGCCGCCGCGCTGTCCCCCGCGCGGGTGACCAGCGTGGAGATCGTCGACGCCGCGCAGCGCTCCGCCCGGGTGATCGTGCCGGACTACCAGCTGTCGCTGGCGATCGGCAAGGAGGGGCAGAACGCCCGCCTGGCCGCCCGGCTCACCGGGTGGCGGATCGACATCCGGCCGGACACCGAGGGCCAGTCGGAGGACGGCGGCCGGCCCCAGTAATCGGGTGGCCGTCGGCCCGTGGTCGGTGTTGTCGTAGCCGTCCCCGCCGGTCCCCCGGGATCAGCGGGGCGGCGCCATGTCGCTTCGGAGGGGTAGACTTGCCTTCGTCTGGCCGGACGCATGTCCGAGCACGCCCGGAACGCACCTGCGTGGGCTGCCGCAAGCGCGCGGCCAAGCACCAGCTGTTGCGTGTCACGGCGGTCGAGGGCGAGTGCGTCCCCGATCCCCGTGGCGCACTGCCGGGCCGGGGTGCTCACCTGCACCCCGACCCGGGCTGCCTCGACCTCGCGGTCCGCCGTCGGGCGTTCCCCCGGGCCTTCCGGCTCCAGGGCGCGCTCGACACGGAGCGGCTCCGCGGGTTCATCGAGGAGCGGGCAGGCGGAGCCTCCTAGGCCCCCTCCCGCGACGGCCGCCGCTCCACGCGGCGGAGAACCACCGCAACAAGCACAGCGCTCGGTCAGCCGCGCGCCGTGCCACCAGTCAGGTACCTCGCGATGTGGAAGTAGGTCGAGATTGCGATGAGCACTCGATGAGTACGCGATGAGTACGCGATGGGTACGCCCATGAAGTAGCGACAGTCCGGCGGACGAGACCCCCGGACTCATAGACAGGAGTGAAGTGGCTAAGGTCCGGGTTTACGAACTCGCCAAGGAGCTTGGCTTGGAGAGCAAGGCCGTCATGGCCAAGCTCACCGAGCTCGGTGAGTTCGTCCGTTCGGCGTCCTCGACGATCGAGGCGCCGGTCGTGCGCAAGTTGACTGACGCGCTTGGTGTGGCCCCCACCGGTGGTGGTTCCGCTGCCAAGCCGGGCCCGCGGAAGACCGCGGCGCCCTCCCCCGCCGCCGGCTCGGGTGCCCCGAAGCCGGGGGCTCCGACCCCGGGTCCGCGCCCCGGCGCGACCCCTGGTCCCCGTCCGACGCCGGCCGCCGCGGCTCCCGCCGCTCCGGCCGCCCCCGCCCCGGCGGCCCCGAAGCCGGCCGGCGGCCCGACTCCGGGTCCGCGTCCGGCCGCGCGTCCCGCCGCTCCGGCGGCCCCGGCCGCGCCCGCGGCCGAGTTCTCCTCGCCGGCTCCGGCCGGTGACGCCCCGCGTCCGGCCGCCCAGGCTCCGCGCCAGGGCGGGCAGGCCACCGGCGGTGCCCGTCCGGGCCCGCGTCCGGCCGGCCCGCGTCCGGGCAACAACCCGTTCACCTCGGGCAGCGCCACCGGCATGGGTCGCCCCGGCGACCGTCGCCAGGGTGCGCCGGGTGGTGCTCCGGGTGCCGGTGCGCCGCGTCCCGGTGGCGACCGTCCGCGTCCGGGCGGCGACCGTCCGCGTCCCGCCGGTGCCCCGGGTGCCGGTGCGCCGCGTCCCGGTGGCGACCGTCCGCGTCCGGGTGGTGCTCCGGGTGCCGGTGCGCCGCGTCCCGGTGGTGCCCCGCGTCCCGGTGCTCCGGGTGCCGGCGCCCCCCGTCCGGGTGGTGCCCCGCGTCCCGACGGCATGCCCCGTCCGGCCGCGCCGCGTCCCGGCGGCCCGACCCCGTCCGGCATGCCGCGCCCGAACCCGGGCATGATGCCGCAGCGTCCGGCCGGCCCGCGTCCGGGTCCGGGTGGCCGTGGTCCGGGTGGCCCCGGTGGCCGTCCGGGTGGTCCGGGTGCCGGTGGCGCCCGTCCGGGCTTCCAGGGTCGTCCGGCCGGTCCGGGCTCGCGTCCGGCCGGTGGCGGCGGCTTCGGCGGCCCGCGTCCCGGTGGCGGTGCCCCGGGTGGCGGCGGCGGCTTCGGCCCGCGTCCCGGCGGCTTCGGCGGTCGTCCCGGCGGTCCGGGTGCCCGTGGTGGCACGCAGGGCGCCTTCGGTCGTGGCCCGGGCGGTCGCCCGGCGCGCGGTCGCAAGTCGAAGCGGGCGAAGCGCCAGGAGTACGAGGCCATGCAGGCCCCGTCCGTCGGCGGTGTGATGCTGCCTCGCGGCAACGGCCAGACCGTTCGCCTGTCGAGCGGCGCCTCGCTGATGGACTTCGCGGAGAAGATCAACGCCAACCCGGCCGCGCTCGTCTCCGTCATGTTCAACCTCGGTGAGATGGTCACCGCGACCCAGTCGGTCTCCGACGCCACGCTGCAGCTGCTGGCGGACGAGATGGGCTTCGTCCTGGAGATCGTCAGCCGGGACGACGAGGACCGCGAGCTGCTGGAGTCGTTCGACATCGACTTCGGCGCGAACGAGGGCGACGAGGACCAGCTGGCCCCGCGCCCGCCGGTCGTCACCGTCATGGGTCACGTCGACCACGGTAAGACCCGCCTGCTGGACGCGATCCGCAAGTCCAACGTGGTGGCCGGCGAGGCCGGTGGCATCACCCAGCACATCGGTGCGTACCAGGTCGTCACCGAGGTGAACGGCGAGCAGCGCCCGATCACCTTCCTCGACACCCCGGGTCACGAGGCGTTCTCCGCCATGCGTGCCCGTGGTGCCAAGTCCACCGACATCGCGATCCTGGTGGTCGCGGCCAACGACGGTGTCATGCCGCAGACTGTCGAGGCGCTGAACCACGCCAAGGCCGCCGGTGTGCCGATCGTGGTCGCCGTCAACAAGATCGACGTCGAGGGCGCCGACCCGACCAAGGTCCGCGGTCAGCTGACCGAGTTCGGCCTGGTGGCCGAGGAGTACGGCGGCGACACCATGTTCGTCGACATCTCCGCCCGCCAGGGCCTGCACATCGACCAGCTGCTGGAGGCCGTGGTCCTGACCGCGGACGCCTCGCTGGACCTGCGGGCCAACCCCGAGCAGGACGCGCAGGGTATTGCCATCGAGGCGCACCTGGACAAGGGCCGCGGCGCCATGGCGACCGTCCTCGTCCAGCGCGGCACCCTCCGCGTCGGCGACTCGATCGTCGTGGGCGACGCCTACGGCCGCGTCCGCGCGATGCTGGACGAGAACGGCAACAGCCTCTCCGAGGCCGGCCCGTCCCGCCCGGTGCTGCTGCTCGGTCTGACCTCGGTGCCCCGCGCCGGCGACAGCTTCATCGTCGTCGACGAGGACCGCACCGCCCGTCAGATCGCCGAGAAGCGCTCGGCCCGCGACCGCAACGCCGCCTTCGCGCAGCGTCGGGTCCGGGTGTCCCTGGAGGACCTGGACAAGGCCATCGCCGCCGGCTCCATCGAGCAGCTCAACCTCATCATCAAGGGTGACGTCTCCGGTTCGGTCGAGGCCCTCGAGGACGCCCTCGTCAAGCTGGACGTGGGCGAGGAGGTCGAGCTCCGGGTCCTGCACCGCGGTGTGGGTGCCATCACCGAGTCCGACGTGGACCTGGCGATGGGCTCGGACGCCATCATCATCGGCTTCAACGTGCGCGCCGAAGGCCGTGCGCGCACCGCGGCCGAGAAGGAAGGCGTGGACGTCCGGTACTACTCGGTCATCTACCAGGCGATCGAGGAGATCGAGAACGCCCTCAAGGGCATGCTCAAGCCGGAGTACGAGGAGGTGCGCCTCGGCGCCGCGGAGATCCGCGAGGTCTTCCGCTCCTCCAAGTTCGGCAACATCGCCGGTGTCCTGGTCCGCGACGGAGTCATCCGCCGCAACGCCAAGGCCCGCCTGCTGCGCGACGGCAAGGTCGTGGCGGAGAACCTCTCGATCGAGGGCCTGCGCCGCTTCAAGGACGACGCGACCGAGGTCCGCGAGGGCTTCGAGGCCGGTGTGACCCTGGGGTCGTTCAACGACATCAAGGTCGACGACGTCATCGAGACCTACGAGATGCGCGAGAAGCCGCGCGCCTAGTCGGTGTCAGCCGGGGCCGGTCGACGGGTGGTATTTCCGTCGACCGGCCCCGGTCTCGCTGTGTAGGGTCCGGGGGTAGTCAGACGTAGCGGCTCCGGCCCTTGCCGGGCCGCCCCCGAGGCCTTCCAGGTCGGCGAGACCTGTCACACATGTTCGTCGGAACACTCACCTTCGACCTGCTGCTGGGCGACGTCCACTCGCTCAAGGAGAAGCGTTCGATCGTGCGGCCCATCGTGGCCGAACTGCAGCGCAAGTACAGCGTGTGCGCTGCCGAGACCGGGAACCAGGATCTGCACCGCCGGGCCGAGATCGGCCTCGCGGTGGTGTCCGGCGAAGCCGGGTACGTCACCGAGGTCCTGGACAGCTGTGAGCGGTTGGTCGCCGGCCGCCCCGAGGTGCAGCTCCTCTCCGCGAGGAGGAGGTACCACAACGACGACGACGAATGAGAGCTGTGGAGCCGGCCGGCGGAAGTCGCCGTTCTCACACAGATCAGGACCGAGAGCGCCCGCAAGGCCGGGCGCGGGCCGGTACTTTGGGGCGTGGGCCCCGACGGGTGCGCAGCTCGCCCGGGTACCGGGCCCACTGCACGAGGAGGCAACGTGACCGACACCGCAAGGGCGCGCAAGCTCGCCGACCGCATCCAGGTGGTCGTCGCCCAGACCCTGGAGCGGCGGATCAAGGACCCGCGACTGGGGTTCGTGACCATCACCGACACCCGGGTGACCGGCGACCTGCGCGAGGCCACCGTCTTCTACACCGTCTTCGGTGACGAGACCGAGCGCCAGGCCACCGCGGCGGCGCTGGAGAGCGCCAAGGGCGTGCTCCGCTCCGAGGTCGGCAAGCAGACCGGGGTGCGCTTCACCCCGTCGCTGACCTTCGTCGCGGACGCGCTGCCGGAGAACGCCCGGAACATCGACGACCTGCTCGACCGGGCCCGGCTCTCCGACGCCGAGGTGCGCACGCAGGCCGCGGGGGCGACCTACGCCGGCGACGCGGACCCGTACCGGGTTCCGGCGTCCGAGCGTGACGACGAGGACGAGTAGTCATGGCGGGTGAGCCGGCGCAGGCCGCCTCGCGAGCCGGATCGACCACGGGGGCGTCCTCCACCAGCACGGTGGAGGGTGCCCTCGCGGCGCTCCCGGCCCCGCGCGCCGAGGAGAGCGGGTTCGAGCTGGTCTGGCAGCAGGTGGTGGCGGAGATCGGGCGGGCCCGTTCGATCGACCTGATCTGCCACATCTGCCCCGACGGCGACGCGCTGGGCTCCTCGCTGGCGGCCGCCCTGGCGCTGCGCGCGCTCGGCAAGGAGGTGCGGGTCTCGTTCGGCGACGACCCGCAGATCGTGCCCGAGTCGCTGGCCTTCCTGCCCGGCCAGGAGCTGATCGTGCCGGCCGCCGAGGTGCCGGACGTGCCGGAGCTGGTGCTCTGCTTCGACGTGGCCGCGGAGAGCCGGCTCGGCCTGCTGCACGACAAGGCCTTCGCCGCGCCCGTCCTGGTGGTGTTCGACCACCACGCCTCCAACCCGGGCTTCGGGACCCACCAGTTGATCGATCCGACCGCACCGGCCACCGCCGTGCTGGTCGACGAACTGCTGCGCCGGCTCGGCGTCGGGCTCGATCCGGACCTGGCCACCTGCCTCTACACCGGTGTCGCCACCGACACCGGCTCGTTCAAGTACCGGGCCACCACGCCCGCCACCCACGAACTCGCCGGACGGCTGCTGGCCACCGGCATCCGGCACGACCTGATCTCCCGGCAGCTGTGGGACACCTCCTCCTTCGGCTACCTCAAGGTGCTCGCGGGCGCCCTCGACCGCGCCGTCTACGAGCCGGAGGCGGCCGGCGGCCTGGGCCTGGTGTGGACCTGGGTGCCGTACCAGGACCTGGCGCTGTTCAGCGTCACGGTCGAGGAGATCGAGGGGCTGATCGACATCCTGCGCCGCCCGGCCGAGGCCGAGGTGGCGCTGGTGCTCAAGCAGGACCCGGACGGCACGCTGCGCGGCTCCTCGCGCTCCAAGGGCGCGGTGGACGTCGCCGCGGCCTGTGCCGAACTGGGCGGCGGGGGGCACGTCTACGCGGCCGGATTCAGCGTCCGGGAGGACGTGGCCGCGGTGGTCGAGCGGTTCCGCGCCGCGCTGCGGCCGCTACCGTGACCCCCTGCTGACGTTGTCCGAAGTTTCCAGAGAAAGAACTCGATGAAGCGCAAAGGCACCGGCCCGGACGGCCTGGTGATCGTGGACAAGCCCGAGGGCATCACCTCGCACGGGGTCGTCGCCAAGCTGCGGTGGCTGGCCGGGACCCGGAAGGTCGGGCACGCGGGCACGCTGGACCCGATGGCCACCGGCGTGCTGGTGATCGGCGTCGAGCGGGCCACCCGGCTGCTCGGCCACCTGATGCTCACCGCCAAGACCTACGAGGCGACCATCCGGCTCGGCCAGACCACGGTCACCGACGACCGGGAGGGTGAGGTCACCGCCTCCACCCCGGCCGACGCCGTCACCCGGGAGGCGATCGACGCCGGGATCGCGGCGCTCACCGGCGAGATCATGCAGGTGCCGTCCAAGGTCAGCGCGATCAAGATCGACGGCAAGCGCTCGTACGCGCGGGTGCGCGAGGGCGAGGACTTCGAGCTCGCGGCCCGGCCGACCACGATCCACTCCTTCCGCGTGCACGAGCAGCGCGGCGCGGTCGCCGAGGACGGCACGCCGGTGATCGACCTGGACGTGACCGTCGAGTGCTCCTCCGGCACCTACATCCGGGCCCTCGCCCGGGACCTGGGCGCCGGGCTGGGCGTCGGCGGGCACCTGACGGCGCTGCGGCGCACCAAGGTCGGCCCGTACGGGGTGGAGTCGGCGCACACCCTGGAGCAACTGGAGGCCGCGGTCACCGGCGACGCCCCCGCGGGGCTGCAGGTGCTGCCGATCGGGGAGGCCGCCGCGGCCGCCTTCCCGCGCTGGGACCTGGACGAGGCCTCGGCGGAGAAGCTGTCGCACGGCGCCCGGCTCAAGGCGCCCGGAATCGGCGCGGACGGACCGATCGCGGTGTTCGGGCCGGACGGGCGCTTCCTCGCGCTGGTGGAGGAGAAGGGCGGGCAGGCGAAGCCGGTCGCGGTGTTCGTCGGCTGACGGTCCCGCACGACCGCTCGTGACCCCGTCGGGAGATCCTCCCGGCGGGGTTTTCCCGTGGGGGCGCATTCACCGGTTCGGGGGAGCGCGAGAGGTGAACGACCGTGGTGAGCGGCGCGGGCGCGGTCGGGCCGCCCCCTCGGCGGGCAGGCTCCCGGCGGTGAACGGGCGACGGTCGAGGGGGCCATGCATGGCGGGGTTCTCGGAGGGCGATCCGGGGCGGTTCCTGCTGCGGATCCGCGACCTCAACGGGCGGCTGCACGGCTTAGGGTTCGTGGCCGACCCGCAGGGCGGCGTGCTCACGGCGTACGAGAGCGTGGCCGGCCTGGACCGGGTCGTCCTGCACACCCCGGGCGGGCAGACCCGGGTGCTCGGCCCGGACGCCGTCCTGCCGCTGCCCGAGCACGGGCTCGCGCTGCTGCGCACCGACGCGGTCGGCGGGGTGCCGGTGCCGCCGCTGCCGGTGGCCGCCGTCGGCGCCGGGCCCGAGGTGCTGCTGCCCGCCCTGGTGGGCGAGGACGGCCGGGCGGTCGCGCTGCGCTGCGGGCTGCTCGGGGTCACCGGCGCCGCCTACGGCGGTCACCTGCTGGGCGGGGTGCTGCTGCTGGACGTGCCGGTGGTCGCGGGTGTCGCGGTGCCGGCCGGCTCGCCGGTGCTGGACGCCCGCAGCGGGGCGGTGGTCGCGCTGGCCGCGCCCGCCGTCCGGGAGCCGGGGCGGGGCGGGCCGCTGCCCGCGGTGGCGGCGGGCGGCGGGGCGGTGCTGGTCGCCGACGCGCTGGCCGGCCTGCTGGCGCGCAACGCGGCGGCCGTGCCCGCGTACGGTCCGGCGCTCAACCTCGCCGGGGTGCTGCGGCTGACCGCCGCCCAGCTGGCGGCCGCCGGGGCCGGGCCGGGGCGGGTGGCCGGGCTGGCCGCCGACCGGGTGGACCGGCCGGACGGCCTGGCCGGGGACGAGCCGGGCACGACCGTCACCGCGCTGGTCGGCGCCCCCGGCAGCGGGCGCTCCACCGAACTGGCCGCGCTGGCCGTGCGCCGCTCCGGCGGCGCGCACCCGCTGCCCACCCTCTGGCTGCGCGGCGCCGACCTGCGCGCCGAGGACCGTTCGCTCGCCGAACCGGTGGAGCGCGCGCTGGCCGCGGCGGCGGCCGCACTGGGCATCCCGGCGCCCGCGCCGGAACCGGTGGCGGCGCTGTGCGCCGCGGCGGGGCGGCCGCTGCTGGTCGTCCTGGACGGCCCGGAGGAGGCCCCGGTGGGGCTGGACGCGCGCTGGCTGCGCGGCGCCGGGCAATGGCTGACCGGCTGCGGGGCCCGGCTCCTGACGGCCTGCGGCGAGGAGCTCTGGGAGCGGCTGGCGGCCGAGCCCTGGGGCGGCGGCGCACCGGCCGCGGCGCGCGCGCAGGAGCCGCACCCGGACGGCGACCTGGCCAGCGCCCCCACCGTGCGGATGGACGGCGCCGGCCCGGGCGCGCCGAGCCTGGCCGGGCACCGGCTGGGCCCGCTGCCGACCGAGGCCGCCGAGCGGGTCCGCCGCCGGTACGGGCTGCCGCCCGGCCGCCCGGCCGCCGCCGAGGACGCCCGGCACCCGCTGGCCGTACGGCTGGCCGGGGAGCTGTGGGCCGAGGGGCTGCGCGACGGGCCCGCCGGCCGGGGCGACCTGTTCGGCGCCTTCCTCGACCTGCGCTGTCTGCGGGTCGCCCAGCGGCTGGCCGAGGACGGCCGCGCACGCCGCCCCGGCGCCCACCGGCGGGGCACCGCCCGGCCCGGCGGACCGCGCCACGGGCGGGTGCGCCGGCTCGCGGCGGCGGTGGCCGGCCGGGTCCACGAGGCGGCCCGGCGGATGCTCGGCAGCGAGCCGGGCGGGCTGGACCGGACGACCTTCGAGGAGCTGTTCCCGGTCGACGGCGGCTGGGCCACGGCGGTGCTCGCCGAGGGCCTGTTCGTCCCGGCCGGGCCCGGGTTCCGTTTCGCGCACGGCGAGTTCGCGGACTGGCTGCAGGGCCTGCACCTGGACCTGGACGCGGCGCTGCGGCTGCTGCTCGGCGAGGCCGCGGACACGCCCCCCGCGCCCGCCGACGGCCCGCCCGGCCCCGGCCGGGGCCCCGCGGCGAACTCCGTGCCCCGGCACCGGATCGGCCCGGTCGCCGCCGCGCTGCGCCGGGTGGCCGAGACCTGGGGCGCGCCCGCCCTGGACCCGTGGCTGCACCGGATCTGGCGGGCGCTGGACCTGCGCCCGCCCGGCAGCGAACCCGCCTGGTGGGCGGCCCGGTTGCTCACCGCCGGGCTGGCCGCCAGCCCGGACCCGGCCGAACACCGGGCGCTGCTCGACCAGTTGGCGGGCCGGATCGCCGAACGGGCCGCCGCCGTGGGCGGGGCGGCCGCGCTCCCGGCCGCCGGGCTCGGCCGCTTCGGCCCGGCGTTCTGGACCGGCCTCGGCCTGCCGGTCGAGGCCGAACTCGCCCTGCTGCGCCACCTGGTGGTCGCCGACGGCCCCGGGCAGCGGTTCCTCGGGGCGGTGGCCGAACGGCTGCGGGCCGACCCGGTCACGGTGTTCCCGCTGCTCTGCGCCTGGTTCGACGATCCGCGCGGCCTGCCGGGCCGGGCCGGCGCCGGCGGGTGCACGAGTGTCGCCGACCTCGCGCACGACCTGCTGTACGCACACCGGCGGCTCGCCCTCGACGAGTTGGCCGACGCGCTGGCCGCCGCCGCGCACCCGCGGGCGGACGCCCTGCTCACCGTGCTCGCCGCGCAGGAGCCGTCCGCGCTCTGCCGCGCGGTGGACCGCTGGAGCCACGACCGGCGGCCCGAGCGGCACGTCGCGGCGGCCGTGCACGCGCTGCGGACCGCCCCGCACGCGACCGGGGCCGGGGCCGAACTGCTGCGGTTCACCGCGCTGACCCTGCTCGCCCGCGAGGACGAACCGGGGCTGCACGGCGCCGCGCTGGCCCTGCTGGTCGCCGACCCGGTGACCAGGGCCGAGCACCTCCCGGCCGCGCTCGCCCTGCACCGGGCGGGTGGCGACGCCTTCCTCACCCCGAGGGCGCTCGCCCCGGCCCTGGAGAGCGACCCGGAGCCCGTCCTGGCCGCGCTCGCCGAGCGGCTGGCCACGCCCGGCGCGGCCACTGCCGAGACGCTGCGGGTGCTGGCGGACGCCGCCGCCCCGGTGGCCGTCCGGCGGGGTGCCGAGCTGGCGGCCCGGCTGCTGCGCGCGCACCCGGGGCTGGCCGGCCCGGTCGCGGTCGACTACCTCGGCCGCCGGCTGGCCCGCGCCGCCGCGGTCGGCCCGGCCGACCGGCTGGAGCTGCGGGTGCTGCTCGGCGCCGCGCTGGCCGCCCGGACGGCGACGGTGCGCAGGCCGTTCGCCGAGGTGCTGTCGGTGCCGGTGGCGGACCCGGCGGCGGACGCGCTGCGCTGCGAGCTGCTGGACACCCTCCTCGCCACCGAGACCGACCCGGCGGTGCTGACCGTCGCCGTCGAGCGGCTGGCCGAGCACTGCGCGGCCGAGAAGCCCGCCCGGGTCCGCGCGGTCCTGGCCCGGGCGGTCCCCGCGCTGCCGGGCGCCGACGAGCTGCTGGTGCGCTGCGCCGGCCGCTGCGCGGCCTTCGCCCGGCTGCTCGTCCGGTGGCCGCGGGACGCCGCTCCGGCCGCGCCGGACGGCCCCCGGCTGGCCCGGATGCGGGCCCTGGCGGCGGCCGGCCGGGACCCGCAGTACGCCGCGGCCGAGGCGGAGCGGACCGCGCCGGACCGGGCGGTGCGTCCGCCGGTGCGCTCAACCCGTATTCCGGTGCCTGAGCCGGGGCAGGCGCATGGCACGCTATAGGGGTTCGGGTTTTGAGCGTTTGAGCGTACAGAGGGTACGCGCCGTACGGAACAAGGAGCGGTCAGGTGCAGCGCTGGCGTGGCCTGGAGGAGATCCCCGGTGACTGGGGACGCAGCGTCGTCACCATCGGCTCGTTCGACGGGGTGCACCGCGGACATCAGCTGATCATCGGGCAGGCGGTCGAGCGGGCCCGCGAGCTCGGCCTCCCCGCGGTCGTGGTGACCTTCGACCCGCACCCGCGCGAGGTCATCCGCCCGGGCAGCCACCCGCCGCTGCTCGCGCCGCACCCGCGGCGGGCCGAGCTGATCGCCGGACTCGGCGTGGACGCGGTGCTGGTGCTGCCGTTCACCACCGAGTTCTCGCAGGAGTCCCCGGAGACCTTCGTCCGGCAGGTCCTGGTGGACGCCCTGCACGCGCGGGTCGTCATCGAGGGCCCCAACTTCCGCTTCGGGCACCGGGCGGCGGGGGACGTCGCGCTGCTGGCCGAGCTGGGCCGGGCGGACGACTTCGAGGTCGAGGTGGTCGACCTGCAGGTGTGCGGCACGGCCGGGGACGGCGAGCCGTTCTCCTCCAGCCTGACCCGCCGGCTGGTCGAGGCCGGGGACATGGCGGGTGCCAACGAGGTGCTGGGCCGCCCGCACCGGGTCGAGGGCGAGGTGGTGCGCGGCGCGCAGCGCGGCCGGGAGCTGGGCTACCCGACCGCGAACGTCGAGACCGTGCCGCACAGCGCGATCCCGGCCGACGGCGTGTACGCGGGCTGGCTGACCGCCGACGGCGAGCGGATGCCGGCGGCGATCTCGGTCGGCACCAACCCGACCTTCGACGGCACCGCCCGCACGGTCGAGGCGTACGCCATCGACCGGGTCGGCCTGGACCTCTACGGGATGCACGTCGCCGTGGACTTCCTGGCCTACCTGCGCGGGATGGAGAAGTTCGACTCCATCGAGGCGCTGCTGGACCGGATGGCCGACGACGTCAAGCGCGCCCGCGAGCTGACCGACGGGGTCTGAACCCCGGTGACGCGCAAGGGCCCGCCGACCTGCTGGTCGGCGGGCCCTTCCGCGTGCCGTCACTGCTGCGGGGACGCCTGCGGCGGGTAGCCGTAGCCGGGCGGCGGCGGGGGCTGGTGGCCGTCCGGCGCGGGCGGGTAGCCGTAACCGGGGCCGGGCTGCGGGGCGCCGTGCTGGGGCGGCCAGGGCTGCTGGGCCGGCGGGTAGCCGTAGCCGGGCGGGGGCGGCGGGGTCTGGCCGGGCTGCGGGGTCTGGCCGGGCTGCGGCGCCCACGGTGCGCCGGGGGCGGGCTGCGGGGCCGGCGCGGGCTGGGCCGGGTACGGCTGCGGCTGGGGGGCCTGCGGCTGCTGCCAGGCGGCCTGCTGCGCGGCGGCCTGCTGGGCCCGGGCGATGTCCTCGCCGACCAGGGTGGCCAGCTCGAAGTACGCCTCGCGGACCTTGGGCCGCATCATGTCGAGGTTGACCTCGGCACCGGCTGCCAGGCTCTCGTCGAACGGCACCACGACCACGCCGCGGCAGCGGGTCTGGAAGTGCGCGACGATGTCCTCGACCTTGATCATCTTGCTGGTCTCGCGCACCCCGGAGACCACCGTGATGCTGCGCTGCACCAGGTCCGCGTAGCCGTGCGCGGAGAGCCAGTCCAGGGTGGTCGAGGCGCTGGAGGCGCCGTCCACGCTGGGAGTGGAGACGATGATCAGCTGATCGGCCAGGTCCAGCACCCCGCGCATCGCGCTGTACAGCAGACCGGTGCCGGAGTCGGTCAGGATGATCGGGTACTGGCGGCCCAGCACGTCGATCACCTGGCGGTAGTCCGAGTCGTTGAAGGTCGTGGAGACCGCCGGGTCGACGTCGTTCGCCAGGATCTCCAGACCCGAGTTCAGGTCCTGCGAGGTGAACTGACGGATGTCCATGTAGCTGCGCAGGTGCGGGATGGCCGTCACCAGGTCGCGGATGGTCGCGCCGGTCTGGCGCTTGACCCGGCGGCCCAGGGTGCCGGCGTCCGGGTTGGCGTCGATCGCGATCACCTTGTCCTGGCGCTCGCTGGCCAGGGTCGCGCCGAGCGCGGTGGTGGTCGTGGTCTTGCCGACGCCGCCCTTGAGGCTGATCACGGCGATCCGGTAGCAGCTCAGCACAGGGGTGCGGATGATCTCCAGCTTGCGGGCCTTCTCGGCCGCTGCGGCCTTGCCGCCGAACTGGAACCGGGGCTGCTGGCGCTGCTGCTTGGGCTGGCTGCGCAGCAGCCGGTCCGAGGAGAGCTCCACGGCGGCGGTGTAGCCGAGCGGGGCGCCGTGGGCGGTCTGCTGCGGGGCCGCGGACTGCTGGAACGCGGCGGGCTGCTGGGTCTGCGGCTGCTGCTGCCACGGCTGGGCGGGACCCGGCTGCTGGGCCTGCTGCGGCTGGGGCTGGCCGGGCTGGGCCTGCTGCGGCTGGGGCTGGCCGGGCTGGGCCTGCTGCGGCTGGGGCTGGGCCGGCTGCTGGTAGGCGGCGGGCTGCGGCCAGCCGCCCTGGCGCGGGTCCACCGGACCGGGTTGCGGGGCGGGAGCAGGAGCGGGGGCGGGGGCCGGCTGCTGGGCCTGCGCCTGCGCCGCCTGTGCCGCGTGCTGCGCCTGGGCCTGAGCCGCCCAGGCGGCCTGCGGGTCCCACGCGGCCTGCTGGTCCTGCGGCGGGACCGCCGGGGCGGCCGGCTGCGGGTACGCCTGGGGGACGGGCTGCGCCGGCGCGGCGGGCGCGGGGGCCGCCGGGTACGGCTGCGGCGCGGACTGCTGCGCCAGGGCCTCGGGTGTCGGCCAGCCCGGGGCGACGGCCTGCGGCTGCTCGGCGCCGGAGGCCGGGGCCTGCGCCGGGGCGGGTGCCGGGTGCGGCGACGGGGACGCCGCCGGGAACGGGACGTGCTGGGCCTCGGCCTGGACCGGCGGCACCGGGGGCACGGGCGAAACGGGCGCGGGGGCGGTGGCGGGCACCGGGCTCGGCGCGGCCTCGGCCCGGGGCGCGGGGGCCGGAGCCGGGACCTGCGCCGCCGCCTCCACGGCGGGAGCGGGGCTCGGCGCGGGTGCCGATGCCGGTGCCGAGGCGGCGGGTGTCGGTGCAGCAGGTGCCGGAGCGGGCACGGGAGTCGGCGCCGGGGCCGCTGCCGGCCCGTCGGCCGGTCCGGCGGGCGCGCTCACCGGAGCCGCCGTCGGGGCCGCTGTCGAGGCCGCCGTCGGGGCCGGCGCGGCGGCCGGGCCCTCCGTCTGCACGTACCAGGACGGGGGAGTGTAGTCAGGCGCGTCCGACCAGTCGTCGTCGTCCTCCGCCGCGTTGTCGCCGACGTAGACGCCGTCCCGATCGCTGCTCACTCTGGCTCCCTCGTGTTCGCCGCCGCTTGTTCAGCGGTGCCGTTGCCGCATCCCAGACTAGGCCGTACGGCAAGCCCCGTTGAAGGCGGCTTCGGTTCCGCGGCGGCCCGCCGGGTGCGGCGGGCCGGCGCTCAGTCCATCCGGCGCGGGCCGCCGAGCACCTGCTGCTCGGACTGCCCGGCCACGGCCCGGACGTACTGCCGCCGCATCCGGGTGGCCCACAGGGTGAGGTCGTCGCCGAGGGTCGGCAGCGTGGCCACGTCCTCGGGCGGGAGCGACAGCACCCGGCCGGTCAGTTCCGCCTCCTGCGGGGAGATCCGCTGCACGCCGACCAGGTCGGCGGCGTTGAGCACCCGGGAGGCGTTCGGGCCCAGGTAGGGCAGCAGCGTCAGGGTGGTCTGCCAGGGCGCGGCGGAGAGCCGGCTGCGCGGCGGGCGGGCGCCGAGGTCGCGCACCACCAGCACCGGCGAGGCCACCGAGGCACCCTGCGGGCCGAGCCGGCCGACCTGGTGGACCGTCACGCACGGCTGCCCGCCGCCGGCGGCCTGGGCCATCGGGCCCCAGAGCTGTCCGCGGGCCGTCTCCACCACGACCCGGGCGCCGATCGCGGCCGCCCGCAGCGCGATGATCTGCGCCGTCCACATGCCGCCGACCAGGACCAGGTCGTACGCGCTGGGGCGGAACAGGCCGAGCACCGCGGGCAGCCCCTGCGGGTCGACGCCGATGACCACGCCGTCGTCGCCGACCGGGAAGGCCAGCGCGGCGAGGTCGGCCGCCTCCAGGACGTGCTTCTCCCGGCGCGGGCCGCGCAGCCCGAAGCCGGGCAGGATCCGCGGGCGGACCCGGCGCTGCTCGGTACCGGGCTGCGGGCCGAGCGCGGGATAGGTCTGGTACGCCATCAGGACGCTCCTCCCAGCGGCAGGGTGGCGAGCATGCCGGGGGCCTGCTCCAGGTCGAGCCGGACGAGGCCGAGGCCGGCGCTCTGCGCCCTGGTCTCCACCTGGCGGCCGACCTGGGCGACCTCGCTCTCGCTGCGCCCGGTCACCCGCAGGTGGCCGCTGATGGTCACCGAGCCGCCGGTGCCGTGCCCGGCGGTGAGGCTGAAGGTGCTGGCCAGCGCCGGGGTGCCGGTGATCAGGTTGACCAGGTCCGGCGCGGCGATCCGGCCGGGGGCGCCGCCGGGGCGGCTGAGCTGCGGCCAGCGGGAGATCCAGTAGGTGGAGTGCCAGCGGTCGTCGATCCGCCAGAACCGGTTGCCCTCCTGGGTGCGGCGGGTGGTGCCGCCGCCGCTGCCGGTGCCCTGGCGGCCGGCCACCGCGATCGGGTTGGCGCAGGTGGAGATGGCCAGGGCGGAGATCAGCTCGCGCTCGTCCAGGACGGTCGCGTTGAACCCGGCGCTGTTGAGCCGTCCGGCGAGTTGGTCGGTCACCCGCTGGAGCGCCTTGCGGGCGCCCTCCTCGCCGCCGCCGCGGGCGCGCACGGCGGCCGCCGCGCGCTCCGGGTCGAGCTTGAGCGCGATCCAGGTCAGCCGCAGCCCGGGGGTGGAGGTGCCGTCCGGCAGCTCCCGGTAAGCGCGGGCGGCCAGTGACTGCTCGGGCAGGTGCGGGGCCGGGGCGGGCTGGGTGTGCTGGACGAGCTGCACCGACTCCAGGGTGATGTCGTCCACCGTGAGCGCCGAGCAGATAACGTCCAGCGGCAGCGGGAGCGCGGTGCGCACCGGGCGCAGCGGCTGGTCCTTGGCCTGGACGAGCAGCAGCGAGCTGAGGAAGGTGCCGTCGCCGACCATGCCGGTCTCCCGGCGGACCGGGCGGCCGCCGAACTCGGCCTCGGTGGCGTGGGTGCAGGTGCGCAGCGCCGGTTCGAGCTCCAGCGCGGGCGCCAGCGCCGGGTCGGTGCCGGCCGGCGGCAGCAGCGTGCGGGCCTGCTTGCGGCGGGACTTGAGGGCGGACCGCACCAGCAGCAGTTCGGGGACGGTCCGGCCGCGCACCGGGACGGCCGCGAGGACGAGCAGGACCAGCGCGACCGCGCCGAAGCCGGCCGCGACCGGGCGGCTGATCGTCCAGCCGACCGCGACCAGCGCCGCCGCGACCTCGACCAGGACGAGCTGTTGGAGCTTCAACCGGCCGCCGAGCAGCCCGGGTCGGGGATTGACGCGCGCCTGGACGGCGCCGCCGCCGTGGTTCGGCTGCGGTCCGCCGGGCGCCGCTCCGGTGGTCGGTCCGCCGCGCCGGGCCCGGCCGGACCGGCGCGGTCCCCCGCCGCCCGCGCTGCGCCGGCGTCCTGGAGCGGTCTGGCTTGGCATCCCCCGGTGGCCCTCTCTGATCCGTTGTCGCGGCCCGGCTGGCTGGTTCGCGGACCGTACCCGTACCGTACTCACCGTCCGCTGCCGCATCGTAGAGGGTTCGCGCCGGTGCGCGCCCGGCGGGTGGACCAGGGGCAGGCCGGTCGGACGGCGTCCGACGAGGGCCGAAGACGTCTGACGGCGTCTGGACACGTCTGACAAGGGGGACGACGAGGATGGCATCGCGCCGGGACGAGCTCAACGCGTACACCTTCGCCCGCAAGCGCACGGTCGGGGCGTTCCTGCTGCCCGCCGGCGGCGGCAGTGACGAGGACGCGCCGCGTCCGGTGAAGGCGGTGCTGCCGAGCATCCTGGCCGGTGCGGTGGTGGTGGCCGGGTTCGGGCTGTGGGGGGTGTTCAAACCCAGTGCCCCGCTGAAGTGGGACGACGGCACGAACGTCATCCAGGGCAAGCAGTCGACCACCCGCTACGTGGTGCTGACGGACCCGGACGGCAGGACCAAGCGGCTGCACCAGGTGCTCAACATGTCCTCGGCGCGGCTGGTGCTGCCCGCCAACGCCAAGGTGGTGGTGGTCGACGACGGGGTGCTCGACCGGTACCCCAACCACGGCCCGACCATCGGCATCCCGTACGCGCCGGACAAGTTGCCGGCCCGGGACAACGCGAGCAAGCCGATGAAGTGGGCGGTGTGCGACCGTCCGGGGTCGGACGACAAGCAGGAGACCGTCAACCAGGCGGTGTTCGTGGCGGCGGGCCCGGACGCGGCGGCGCTCGCGGCCAAGGACCGGATGCTCGGCCCGGACCAGCTGATGCTGGTGCAGCAGGCCGACGAGCAGCAGGTCTCCGCGGCGCCGGCGCCCGGGCAGCAGGCCGCCGGCGGCCCGAAGGTCTTCCTGGTGGACGCGCAGGGCCGCAAGCACGAGATCGGCACTCCGCAGTCGGACGACAAGGAGCGCAAGTCGCTGATCACCGCGGTCTTCGGGCCCAACGCGGTGCCGCAGCGGGTCAAGCGGGACTGGCTGGACACTCTGGTCAACGGCACCCCGATCACCTTCCCGCAGGTCAAGGGCGTGGCCGACACCCCGAACCCCAACTCCAGTGTGCAGCTGGGGAACCCCGCCGACCACCGGGTCGGACGGCTGGTGCACTACCAGGACCGCCACTACGTGGTCGGCGAGGACCGGCTCTACCTGGTCACCGCGTTCCAGGCGGAGCTGATCCGGCAGAACCCGGCGTACCAGATGCTCTACAAGTACGACCAGGACAAGAAGCCGCGCAGCGACGAGATGACCCCGGCCGACCAGGCCCTGGTCGGCAGCGACACCCCGCTGCCCGGCACCGCGGCGGACTGGCCGCTGAAGACCGGTGCGCCGGTGAACAACTGGCAGGACCGCCAGGACGCCCGGCTGGTGGTGTGCAGCACCTTCGACGGCATCGCCGAGGACGGCAAGACGCCCAAGCGCAGCGTCTGGGCGGGGACTTCGTACCCGGCGGCGTACAACAACGGCGCCGGCGCGGCGTACGTGACCCCGGGCCACGGTCTGTTCTACCGGGCGCTGGACCACGCCATGACGGCCTCCGGAACGGACTTCCTGATCACCGAGACGGGGCTGCGCTACGCCGTCCCGTCCAACGGGGACGGTCCCGGCGCGACGCCCGCGCCGGGCGCCAAGCCCGGCCAGAGCGGGGCCCCGAAGCCCCCGGGCGCGCAGTCCGCGGCCCCGACCGCGGGGGCGCCGGACCAGTCGGGCCAGCAGCCCGGTCAGCCGCAGGACGAACCCGGCGGCAACCAGGCCCGGTTGGGCCTCCAGGGGGTCCAGCCGCTGCCGGTGCCGAAGGAGTGGTCGGACCTGGTGCCGGCCGGTCCGCCGCTGACGGCGAAGAGCGCCGCGCAGCCGCAGAACGCCTGACCGGCCAAGCGCGGTGCGGGAATTGGCCGCCGTGTCATGGTCTGGTAACTACTCAGTGTTCGGTGTTGGGTGAGTTGCGTGTGCCGACTACAGTGCTGGTGGACATCACACGGGTGATGCGACGGTGGGGCCCTCCGGGGCCCTCCGTACACGCAATGTTGTCTCATGGGGGACGGTAGAGCATGGCTCAGGGTCAGTTCACGATGACCGCGCAGGAGATGCTGGCTTTCGCCAACCAGATCGAGCAGGCCATCGGCAAGATCGAGGCTGAGAAGACCAAGCTGATCAGCACGGTCACGGGCATCACCGCCGGCTGGCAGGGCCAGGCGGCGACCGCCTACACCAACCTGCAGAACAAGGTCAACGAGGACATCGCGAAGCTCAAGGAGTCGCTGACCGCGATCAAGCACGCGATCGAGCTGACCACCAAGCACTACGCCACCACCGAGGAAGAGCAGAAGGCGCTGTTCGCCAACGCCCAGGGCTGATCGCCGAACCCGCGCTGATCGCCGGACCGTTCCGAACCGCCGTCCGACGGGGTGTCCGCCGCTGACCGCGGAGCGCCCCCATCCTCGTCAAGGGAGACAACACCGTGTCCGACCACATCCTCGTCAACTTCGAGACCGTCCACCACGCCGCCGAGGAGGTCAAGGCGTCGGCCGCCCGCATCGAGCAGATGCTGAGCGACCTGAAGAAGGACGTCACCCGCATCGCCCAGAGCTGGCAGGGCAAGGCCCAGGAGGGCTACAACGTCCAGCAGGCCAAGTGGGACTCCGCCGCCAACGACCTGCACACCACCTGCACGCAGATCGCGACCTCGCTGGAGAACGCCGCGCAGAGCTACCGCACCACCGAGAACAAGAACGCCCAGCTCTGGGGCAACCACTGACCGCGCGTTCCCGCCGATGAGGAGCGGGAACGCACGGGAGTGACAGGGGGCGGGTACCCGGACTTCGGGGACCCGCCCTCCGGCGCGCGGCAAGGACGATCGACATGAGGGGTGGCAGGGTGGCCGGACGCGGGTACCGGAAGGCGGCCGCGGCACTGGCCGCGCTCGCGGTGCTGGGCGGTCCGCTCACCGCCCCGGCGCACGCCGACGGCGGGCCGGGGCTGGCCGCCGCGGGCGACTGCCCCAAGCCCGCGCCCGACGTGCAGACCGTGCCGTGGTCCCTGCAGCGCCTGCTGCTCGACGAGCTGTGGCAGGGCGGGAGGACCACCGGCGCGGGCGTCAAGGTCGCCGTCATCGACACCGGGGTCGACCGGACCAACCCGCAGCTGGCGGGCCAGGTCCCGACCGAGGACCCCAAGGCTGCTCCGGTGGACAAGGTCCAGGGCGGGTCCAACCTCCTGGTCAACCGGGAGACCAAGGAGAAGATCCCGGGCACGGCCCTGGAGGACCCGGTCGGCCACGGCACCAAGGTGGCCGGCATCATCGCCGCCCGCCGCAGCGACCGGAGCGGCTTCGTCGGTCTGGCACCGGACGCCCAGATCCTGTCGATCCGGCAGAACGACGGCGACGGCAACGGCGACGTCTCCACCCTCGTCGCGGCCATCAACGAGGCGGTCGCCGCCAAGGCCAGGGTCATCAACATCTCCCAGGACGTGCGCGGCGCGGGCGACGCCGGCTTCGGCGGCTACCCGGAGCTGAAGGCCGCCATCCAGCGGGCCGAGGATGCCGACGTCGTGGTGGTCGCCTCCAGCGGCAACGACGGCAAGGAGGGCGACACCTACCCGGGCGCCTTCCCGACCGTGCTCGCCGTCGGCGCCTCCGACCGCAACAACGAGCGGGCACCGTTCTCCCAGTACGGCTCGTTCGTGAAGGTCGCCGCACCCGGCGTCGACATGCTGTCCACGGTGCCCGTCAGCGGCCAGTGCGTGGACAACGGCACCAGCTTCGCCGCCCCGTACGTCTCCGGGCTGGCCGCGCTGCTGCGCGGTGCGCACCCGTCGTGGAAGGCCGCCCAGGTGCGCGCCTGGATCGAGCAGACCGCGCAGCGCACCCGGCGCGACCCGGACCCGTTCGTCGGCTGGGGCGTGGTGGACCCGGTCAAGGCGGTCACCAAGGCCCCCGAGGTCGCGCCGTTCGCGGCGGTCCCGGACGCCCCGGTGCAGCTCGCCTCCGCGCCGATCGTGCCGCGGCCGGTCGGGCTCGGCGAGACCCAGGCCGACCGCGACGGCCGCACCGCGACGTACGTCCTCGGCGCCGGCGCGCTGCTGGTCGCGCTGCTCATCGGCGGCGGCGTGGTGCTGCGCGACCACCGGCGCAGGTCCGCCGACTGATCCGGACCCGACCACCGGAGAACTCCTCCCCATCGATGAAGCGTCAGGGTGGCCGGACCACATGTCCGAACCCGACCCGTTCGGGGAAGACCTGCTGTACGACCTCACCCGTACGGGTGAAGGTTTCCGCACCGGACCGGCCGACCTGGCCGGCACGTCGTCGGCGCCCGGCGCGGTGGCGGCCGCGGCGGTCGTCACCGCTCCGCAGTGGCGGGGCGACCGGTAGCGGCCCCGGTGGGCGGGTGCCCGGACGCGGCGGTGCCCCGGGCTGGGGGAGGCCCGGGGCACCGCTGTGTGGGGGAGTGTGGGGGAGGGGTGGGGGTCAGGCCTGCTGGTCCTCGGGGAGGCTGATCACCCAGCGGGTGTCCTGCCGGGGGCGCAGGTAGAACAGCCAGTAGAGGGTGGCGGCGGCGGTGATGCCGCCGGTCCACAGCAGGGGCTCGGTGTCCAGCTGGGTCATCACGTAGACCAGGACGGCGATCAGGACGACCGGGACGGCCGGCCACAGCGGCATCCGCCAGGCGGGGGCGTGCTTGTGGTGGGCGCGGCGGGAGAGCAGCGCGGCGACCGCGACCAGCAGGTACATCCCGGTGACGGCGACGCCGGTGATGTTGCTCAGCAGCTCGCCCTTGACGAAGCAGAGCGCGGCGCCGGGCAGGCCCACGGCCAGGGTGGCGATCCAGGGGGAGCCGAAGCGGCCGAGGGTGCCGAAGGCCTTGTTGACCGGCTCCGGCCAGGCCTTGTCACGGGCGGAGGCGAACAGCACCCGGGAGTTCTGGATGACCATGACGATGCCGGCGTTGATGATGGCCAGCGCGACGCAGAGGCTGATGAAGGTGCCGACCGCGGAGTTGCTCCAGGCGGTGACCATGCCGGAGATGTCGCCGGAGGTCAGGGTCTGCAGGTCGGGGGCGCCCACGGTGATGGCGATGACCGGGATCAGGATGACCGCGGAGGAGATGCCGAGCGTCCACAGCACGGTGCGGGAGACGTTGCGGCGGGGGTTCTCCAGCTCCTCGGACAGGTAGACGGCGGTGGAGAAGCCCTGGGTGATGAAGAGGGCGATGCCGAGCGCGCCGACCACGGCGCCCACGCTCACCGTGGTGGTGGCGCCGCCGTCCCCGGCGACCACGCCGTGCAGCAGGCTCGGGGCGTGGCTGTTGGCGTGGGCGAAGCCGAGCACCGAGACGACGCCGGCCGCGATGACCTCCAGCACCAGGAAGATGCCGGTGATCCAGGCGTTGGCGCGCAGGTCGAGCAGACCGGCCAGGGTGGCGGCCAGCATCACGGCGGCGCCGGTCATGGCCTTGTCCACGTGCAGGACGGGTGCGAGGTAGTCGGCGGTGCCGAGCGCGATGACCGAGGGGACGATCATCACCACGATCAGGGAGAGCACGAAGACCAGCCAGCCCATCAGCCGTCCGGCCAGGGTGCCGACCATCGCGTACTCGCCGCCGGCGCTGGGGATCAGCGTGCCGAGCTCGGAGTAACAGAACGCGACGGCGACGCAGAGCACGGTGCCGATGGCGATGGCCAGGGCGGTGGCGCTGCCGATGCTGGAGAACAGCTCCGGCACGATCACGAAGAGCGTCGACGCGGGGGTGACGCAGGACAGCGTGAGCAGCGTGCCGCCCACGACGCCGATCGAGCGCTTGAGCTGCTGGGGCGCTGCCGCCTCGGCCGCCGGGGCGGCTACGTTCTGTGGCGGGCGAAGCGTGTCGGTCATGTGGCTTCCGATCGGCTCTGGGCGGTCCTGGATGGGGAGCGGTATCGCCTCCGCTGGCTGGCTGCTCGGTCTCGGTCCAGTCGCTCCCGGGCCGCAATGGAACCTTGGGCGTATTGACTGCGTCAACGTGGGAACCGCTGCGGAATCCGTTGCGGTGCACGGCATAAGCATGCGATCCGATGATCACGTTCGGTCATTGCGCGGTTTGTCCGACTTGTTACCTCGGCGTCCTCGGGATTGAATCGAAGGTAAACAAAGAGTTGAAGTACGGCATTCAAAGGCGTGACTCCGAGTGGACGGCGATACGCCCAGGCGCCCCGAAACGGCGGGAGGACGCCCGTGCCGGGTACGGGAACCGCAGCACCGGGCGGGAAAGATCTAGGTAACGTTTCAGCACCTGGGACGCCGAAGGGGTCGGACTCTGCGGAGTCCGACCCCTTCGATCACCGTCCGTCACGGCCGGCGTGGCTACACCACCGGTAGCCAGCCCGTCTGGACCATCTGCCCGTTGGTCGCGCGGCGTGACACGTACACCCCGCGGCCCGGCGGCAGCGCCTGGGGCTTGACCGTCCCCAGCAGCGCGCCCTCGTCCCGGTTCCCGGAGAGGATCACGCCCTGGCCGCCCAGCTCGCGCATCCGCTGCAGCACCGGCTCGTACAGCGAGCGCCCGGCGCCGCCCGCGCTGCGGGCCACGATCACCCGCAGGCCGATGTCCCGGGCGAACGGCAGGAACTCGGCCAGCGGCGCCAGCGGATTGCCCGAGCCGGTGGCGACCAGCTCGTAGTCGTCGACGATCACGAACATGTCCTTGCCGCTGTACCAGCTGCGGTTGCGCAGCTGCTCGGCGGTCACGTCCGGGCCCGGCAGACGGCGCGAGCAGGCGCCACGCAGCATGTCCACGACGGCCGACATGGCCGGCTGGGCGGCCGCGTACTCGACCAGGTACTCCGGCGGCACCGTGCCCAGCAGCGCGCGGCGGTAGTCGCCGACCACGATGCCCGCCTGCTCCGGCGTGTAGCGCTCGGTGATCTGCTTGATCAGCATCCGCAGGAGCGCGGACTTCCCGGACTCGGTGTCGCCGAAGACGATGAACAGCGGGTCGGTCTCGAAGTTCACGAAGACCGGCGCCAGCTCCGCCTCGTCCACGCCGAAGGACACGCCGCGCTCCGGGTGCTCGAAGCCCTTCGGCAGCGAGTTCCCGTCCAGGACGGCCGGGAGCATCCGCACCTGCGGGGCGCGCGGCCCCGACCAGGCGCCGTCGATCGCGGCGACCAGCCCGGCCACGCCGTCCTGCAGGTCCTCCACGGAGGAGGAGCCGTCCAGGCGCGGCAGACCGGACAGGAAGTGCAGCCGCTCCGGGGTGACGCCGCGGCCGGCCAGCGGCGGGACGTTCTGCGCCACCCGGCGGTCGACCTCGGACTCCATCGCGTCGCCGAGTTTGAGCTCGGTGCGGTTCTGCAGCAGGTCCTTCAGCGCCGGGCGGACCTCCGCGTACCGGGCCGCGGTGATGATCAGGTGGACGCCGTAGCCGAGGCCGCGCTGCGCGATGTCGCCGATGACCGGCTCCAGGCCCTCGAACTCCTGCTTGAAGGTGTTCCAGCCGTCGATCACCAGGAAGACGTCGCCGAAGGCCTCGTCCGGCAACTGCCCGGCCGCCCGGCGGGCCCGGTAGGTGCCGATGGTGTCGATCCCGGCGACCCGGAACAGCTCCTCGCGCCGGTTCATCACCCCGTGCACCTCGGAGACCATCCGGCGCACCTTGTCCACGTCCAGGCGCCCGGCCACCCCGCCGACGTGCGGCAGCCCGGCCAGCGACCCGAAGCTGCCCGCACCGAAGTCCAGCAGGTAGAACTGCACCTCGCGCGCGGTGTGGGTGAGCGCGAACGCCGCCACCGTGGTGCGCACCACGGTCGACTTGCCCGAACGCGGGCCGCCCACGACCAGGCCGTGACCGGCCGCCCCCGCGTAGTCGACCTCCAGGATGTCCGTCTTCTGCTCGCGCGGCTTGTCCACGACGCCGATCGGCGCCCGCAGCCGGCCCACCGGGTAGCCGGGGGCGGTCAGCCCGCGCTCCGGCACCACCTGCAGCGGCGGCAGCAGGTGGTCCATGCTCGGCGCCTCCTCCAGCGGCGGCAGCCACACCTGGTGCGCGGCCGGACCCTGGCCGGCCATCCGCTGGACGAACACGTCCAGCACGGTGTCCACCAGCGCGTCGTCCTGCTCCGGCGCCGCCGGGGCCTCCTCCTCCACCGGGTCCGGCAGGTCCACGAAGGCCGCGGTGAACTCCACCGGCCGCGCGGCGACCCGCCGCCCGCCGGTCGACCGCTGCTGCCCCGGGGCCCGGTACGGGCCCGAGACGTAGGCGGCCTTGAACCGGTCCATCACGTCCTCGCCGAACTTGAGGTAGCCGACGCCCGGCACCGGCGGCAGGTGGTACGCGTCCGGCACGCCGATCGCGGCCCGCGACTCGGCCGCCGAGAAGGTGCGCAGACCGATCCGGTAGGAGAGGTAGGTGTCCAGGCCGCGCAGCTTGCCCTCCTCGAGGCGCTGCGAGGCCAGCAGCAGGTGCACGCCCAGCGACCGGCCGATCCGGCCGATCTGGATGAACATCTCGATGAAGTCCGGCTTGGCGGTGAGCAGCTCGGAGAACTCGTCGATGATCAGCACCAGCGAGGGCAGCGGGTCCAGCGCCGCGCCGGCCGCCCGGGCCCGCTCGTACTCGTGGATGTTGGCGTAGTTGCCCGCCGAGCGCAGCAGCTCCTGCCGGCGGTGCAGCTCGCCCTCGATCGCGTCGCGCATGCGGTCGACCAGGGTGAGCTCGCCCTCCAGGTTGGTGATCACCGCGGAGGTGTGCGGCATGTCGGCCATGCCGGAGAAGGTCGCACCGCCCTTGAAGTCGGCGAGGACGAAGTTGAGGATCTCCGAGGAGTGCGTCATCGCCAGTGCCAGCACCAGGGTGCGCAGCAGCTCCGACTTGCCGGAACCGGTCGCGCCCACGCACAGGCCGTGCGGGCCCATGCCCTCCAGCGCGGCCTCCTTGATGTCCAGGTAGACGTGCTCGCCGTTGGCGCCGACCCCGATCGGCACCCGCATCCGCTCGTGCTGGGCGCGCTGGCGCCAGCTGCGGTTCACGTCGAAGGAGCCCGGATCGCCCGAGTTCATCATGTCGGTGAAGTCCAGGTTGGACAGCAGCGGCTCGTCGTCCCCGCCGGCCGAGATCCGGTACGGCGCCAACTGCCGCGCCAGTGCCTCCGACTGCCACACCGAGAGCAGGTCCGGCTTGCCGGTGTACGTCGCCCCGGAGGCCGAACGCAGCACCAGCTCCTCGGAGTTGACCGTCACCATCAGGTGCCCGCTGGGCTCGTCCACCTCGCCCGGGACGACCTCGACGACGGTCACGCCCTGCACGCCCTCCGGGCTCGCCAGGAGCGAGTCGTGCGGCACCCCGGCGCCGTCCATGACGACCACCAGGTGCGGCTGGTCCGCCGCCGGCGCCGCGTCCCGGACGAAGCGCTGGCGCCCGGCCAGCTCGTCCTGCAGCAGGTGCTCCAGGTCACCGAGGTCGGTGGCGAACAGCCGGCGCGAGCCCGCGCCGTCGTTCTCCTTGCGGTGCTGGTTGTGCGGGAGCCACTTGGTCCACTCCCACTCCTCGGCCGCGCCGGGCGCCGCCGCGACCGCCACCATCAGGTCGTCCGGCGAGTGCAGGGTGGTCAACTGGGCGATCATCGCCCGCACGTTGCCGTACACCGAGTCCGGGTCCCCGCACACCGTGATGTGGTAGAAGGCGCGCAGCGACACCGCCAACGGCAGGTCCTGCAGGGTGCCGTGCGCCTTCAGGAAGGAGTGCATCGCGGCGGCCGACAGCGGTTCCAGCTCGTCCATCGGCGCGGTCTGCGGCGCCACCAGCGGCGTGGACAGCTGCACCGGCCCCAGACCCACCCGGATCTGCGCGAAGTCGCCGTCCCCGGGGCGCCGCTCCCACAGCCGCCGGCCGTCCTCGACGATCGACCACAGCTGGTCCGGTGCCGGGTTCAGGAACAGCAGCGCGCCGCGCTGGCGCTCCGCCGTGCGGCGCACCTGGCGGCGCGTCTGCTGCAGGTACTTGAGGTAGTCGCGCCGCTCGTCCGCCATCGCGGTGGAGCCGCCCTTGCGGGCCCGCACGATCTGGGCCAGCACCATGCCGACCGTCGAGGCGATCATCAGACCGCCCATGACCTTCATCGGGGCGGCCGCTCCCGGCGCGAAGAAGAAGACCGCCGAACCGCCCATGCCGAGCATCGGCAGGATGCTCATCAGCCAGTCCTCGCCGCCCTGCCGGGGCAGTTCGGGCGGGCTGACCAGCTCCACCGGTTCGTCCGGCACCGTGGGCGGATAGGCCCTGGCCGGTCGCTTGACCGTGATCACACCCATGTGTCATCCACCCCGTGGCGTCGATCGATCACTTCGGCATCAGCCCGCACGCGACTGCGCACGGCCCGTACGGGAATCCGGTGGCTGAGGACGCCCCACACAGCGCAGCCCCCCGTACCTTCGCGCAGGCGCCGATCCTAACGGTCGGGCCCGTACCGCCCGACAGGCCCCGGTCACCAGCCGAACGGGTAGGGTAACGCCGCGCCAACTCGCGGCCCGGTCGGGCCGGTTCCGCAGCCACACCGAGCGCCGCCGGCCTCGGCACCGTCAACAAGGGGGAGCGCCACGTGCGTCGAAGGATCGAGGTGCGGCCATGACCACGTCCGCCGCGACCGGCTACTGCCGGGTGACCGTCGTCGCCCCGGACCGCCGGATCGACGTCGCCCTGCCCGAGGACATCCCGCTCGCGGACGTCTACCCCGAGGTGCTGCGCCTGGCCAACCAGAGCCAGCCCGACGGCGCCCCCACCGGCTTCCACCTGGTCCGCCGGGACGGCACCGTCCTGGACAGCGGTCTGCCACTGGCCGCCCAGCAGGTCCGCGACGGCGACCTGCTCGCGCTGCGCCCCTTCGCCGAGTCCCTGCCGCCGGCCGTCTACGACGACGTCGCCGACGCCATCGCCAGCGCCGTCGAGGCCGACCGCCGGTTCTGGACCGCCGAGCTGATGCGCGGCTTCGGACTCATCGGCGCCGGGGTGCTGCTCGCCCTGCTCGGCTTCGCGCTCTGGTTCTCCGACCTGCGCCACGACATGCACGGCCTGCCCGGCGTGCTGGCCGGCGTGACCGCCGTCGTGCTCACCGCGCTGGCCGGCGTCCGCGCCCGGGTCTACCAGGACGCGCACGCCGCGCTCGCGCTCGGCCTCGGCGCCCTGCCGCACGCCATGATCGCCGGGAGCGGGCTCATCGCCGTCGCCCACCCGTGGGACGGCCCCGGCCGGCTCCAGTTCCTGGCCGGCTGCACCGCCGTCCTGGTGGTCGCCGTCCTGCTGAGCGGTCTGCTGCCGGAGAAGGACGCGGTGTTCGTCGCCGCCGCCCTGGTCGCCGCCGCCGGCGCGCTCGCCACCTTCGCCGCCGTCCTGATGCCCGCGACCCCGGCCGGGCACATCGCCGCCGTCACCGGCGTCGCCGCCGTCGCCGCCGTCGGCTTCCTGCCGGGCCTCTCCGCCCGCTTCGCCCGGCTGCCGGTCGGCTTCAGCGCCCCCGGCCAGACCCGCACCCGCAGCCGCGACTACGACGAGGAGGCCGAGCGCGCCGAGGCCGTCCAGTACGAGAAGATCGCGCACCAGGCCCGCCGCGGCCACGAGGTGCTGGTCGGCCTGGTCGGCGGCTGCGCCGCGGTCGTGGTCGGCGCCTGCGCCGTCCTCGGTTTCACCGACGAGACCTTCCCCGAGGTGCTCGCGCTCGCCCTGGGCCTGGCCACCATGCTGCGCGCCCGGCTGTTCCGCTACACCGCGCAGGTCCTCAGCCTCACCGTGGCCGGCCTGCTCGGCCTGTGCCTGCTGATCGTCGGGCTGTCCCTGCACACCCCGCAGTTCTTCCTGCGGGTGGCCGGCTCCACCACCCAGCTCGACCTGCGCACCATCTGGCTGGCGGTCTCCATCGCCTTCGGCGCCGCGCTGCTCGTCGCGATCGCGCTGGTGGTGCCCCGGCTCGGCGTCTCCCCCTTCTGGGGCCGCATGCTGGACCTGGTCGACAGCCTCACCCTGATCTCGCTCGTCCCGCTGGCGCTCGCCGTCCTGGACGTCTACCGACTGGTCCGCGGCGCCATCGGCTGACCCGCCCCGGGCCTCCCGCCGGCCCGCTGATCGGCCGGGTGGGCGGCACTGGTACGCTTGGCCTTCGAGTGCAGCCGTGTGTCCGCAGCCCCCCGGGGCGCACAGCGCGGGCGGCGCTCACGACACCGAGTTCTCGATGAGTCCTGTGTTGTCGACCAGGACCGCTCGGTAGACCCCGAAGGAGTTGCAGTGGCTCTCGCCTCTGACGTCAAGAAGCAGATCATCGCCGAGTTCGGCCAGAAGGAGGGCGACACCGGCTCCCCCGAGGTTCAGGTGGCCATGCTCTCCCGCCGCATCTCGGACCTGACCGAGCACCTCAAGTCGCACAAGCACGACCACCACTCCCGTCGTGGCCTGCTGATCCTGGTCGGCCAGCGCCGCCGTCTGCTGCAGTACCTGGCCAAGAAGGACATCGAGCGCTTCCGTACGCTCGTCGACCGCCTGGGCATCCGCCGCGGTGCCGCCGGTGGCGCCCGCTAAGACCGCCGCTCGGGGCGGCTCCCCACTCCGGGGAGCCGCCCCTCGCGCGTATGCCGCGGCCGTCGGGCCGCGGCGCCCGGACATAACAACTCGCGCGCACCTCCCCGGGTGCCCGAGGATTGCACCGTAGGGTTGTGGGCATGCCGGGTGATGGCGCACCAGCGCGCCACCCAGGCGAAAGACCCGAACCCCCCGCGGGACGAAGGCTTCAAACGGAAGCCGCCCGCATCCGAGAGAGCGTCCAGACGCGGACCGCCCCTCCGGCCCGGCAGCCGTGTGGCGCCGGTCCTCGGTAGTGGCCGCCGGAACCCCCGCAGACCGAGCGGGGCACCCCGGAGGCTTCGATCGAAGACCGGCCCGACTGCCGCCCTCCCCGGCAAGGAGGGCCCCAGGGCCGACCGCAGGCACTGCGCGGGGGCGCTCTCCCGGAGACGTACGAAAGAGGAGATCTTCCAGGTGGAAGAGAACGTGTTCTACGCCGAGGCCGTGATCGACAACGGTTCCTTCGGCACCCGTACCATCCGCTTCGAGACCGGCCGTCTGGCCCGTCAGGCCGCCGGCTCCGCCGTGGCCTACCTGGACGACGACACCATGGTGCTGTCGGCCACCAGCGCGTCCAAGCAGCCGAAGGAGCACTTCGACTTCTTCCCGCTGACCGTGGACGTCGAGGAGCGGATGTACGCCGCGGGCCGCATCCCCGGCTCGTTCTTCCGTCGTGAGGGCCGGCCCTCCGAGGACGCGATCCTCACCTGCCGCCTGATCGACCGCCCGCTGCGCCCGTCCTTCGTCAAGGGCCTGCGCAACGAGGTCCAGGTCGTCGTCACCGTGATGGCGCTCAACCCGGACCACCTGTACGACGTGGTCGCGATCAACGCCGCCTCCGCCTCCACCCAGCTGGCGGGCCTGCCGTTCTCCGGCCCGATCGGCGGCGTGCGCGTCGCGCTGATCAACGGCCAGTGGGTCGCCTTCCCGACCCACAGCGAGCTGGAGTCGGCCGTCTTCGACATGGTCGTCGCCGGTCGCGTCCTGCCGGACGGCGACGTCGCGATCATGATGGTCGAGGCCGAGGCCACCGACAAGACCATCAAGCTGGTCGAGGGCGGCGCCGACGCGCCGACCGAGGAGGTCGTCGCCTCCGGCCTCGAGGCCGCCAAGCCGTTCATCAAGGTCCTCTGCGCCGCGCAGGCGCAGCTGGCCGCCCAGGCCGCCAAGCCGACCGGCGAGTTCCCGGTCTTCCTGGACTACCAGGACGACGTCCTCGCCGCGCTGACCGCCGCCGTCAAGGACGAGCTCGCCCAGGCCCTCACCATCCCGGGCAAGCAGGAGCGCAACAACGAGCTGGACCGCGTCAAGGCGCTGGCCGCCGAGAAGCTGCTCCCCGAGTTCGAGGGCCGCGAGAAGGAGATCAGCGCCGCCTACAACGCGCTGACCAAGAAGATCGTCCGCGAGCGCGTCATCAAGGACAAGGTCCGCATCGACGGCCGCGGCGTCACCGACATCCGCACCCTGGCCGCCGAGGTCGAGGCCATCCCGCGGGTGCACGGCTCGGCCCTGTTCGAGCGCGGCGAGACCCAGATCCTGGGTGTCACCACGCTGAACATGCTGCGCATGGAGCAGCAGCTGGACACGCTCTCCCCGGAGACGCGCCGCCGCTACATGCACAACTACAACTTCCCGCCGTACTCCGTCGGCGAGACCGGCCGCGTGGGCTCGCCCAAGCGCCGCGAGATCGGCCACGGCGCGCTGGCCGAGCGGGCGATCCTGCCCGTGCTGCCCTCCCGCGAGGAGTTCCCGTACGCCATCCGCCAGGTCTCCGAGGCGCTCGGCTCCAACGGCTCCACCTCGATGGGCTCGGTCTGCGCCTCGACCATGTCGCTGCTGAACGCCGGTGTGCCGCTGAAGGCCGCCGTCGCCGGCATCGCGATGGGCCTGATCTCCCAGGAGATCGACGGCGAGACCCACTACGTCACGCTGACCGACATCCTCGGCGCCGAGGACGCGTACGGCGACATGGACTTCAAGGTCGCCGGTACCCGCAACTTCATCACCGCCCTGCAGCTGGACACCAAGCTGAACGGCATCCCGGCGTCGGTGCTCGCCGCCGCGCTGAAGCAGGCCAAGGACGCCCGCCTGCACATCCTCGACGTGATGAACGAGGCCATCGACTCCCCGGACGAGATGTCGCCGAACGCGCCGCGCATCATCACCATCAAGATCCCGGTGGACAAGATCGGTGAGGTCATCGGCCCCAAGGGCAAGATGATCAACCAGATCCAGGAGGACACCGGCGCCGAGATCACGATCGAGGACGACGGCACCATCTACATCGGTGCCGCCGACGGCCCGGCCGCCGAGGCCGCCCGCACCACGATCAACCAGATCGCCAACCCGACCATGCCGGAGGTCGGCGAGCGCTACCTGGGCACCGTGGTCAAGACCACGACCTTCGGCGCGTTCGTGTCGCTGATGCCGGGCAAGGACGGCCTGCTCCACATCTCGCAGATCCGCAAGCTGGCCGGCGGCAAGCGCGTGGAGAACGTCGAGGACGTCCTCGGCGTCGGCGCCAAGGTCCAGGTCGAGATCGCCGAGATCGACCCGCGCGGCAAGCTCTCCCTGATCCCGGTCATCGAGGGCGAAGAGGGCGGCGAGGCCGCTTCCGAGTGAAGCGCCGCTAGCTGATCCCTGCGGCCCGTACGCCTCCGCGGCGTGCGGGCCGCACCCCGTTGTCCATGCTTTCGTCCGCACGTGCCTTCACCCACGTGCGTTTCCTCTGGAGGTACCCCCCGTGGCCCAGGCCCCGGCGGTAAAGCAGCGCCCCGGCACCACCCGGACCCTGCTCAAGGGCGTCGACGGCGCCGGCACGGTGCGCCGCACCGTCCTCCCCGGCGGCCTGCGGGTCGTCACCGAGACCCTGCCGACGGTCCGCTCCGCGACCTTCGGCATCTGGGTCGGCGTCGGCTCGCGGGACGAGACCCCGCAGCTCAACGGCGCCACCCACTACCTGGAGCACCTGCTCTTCAAGGGCACCGAGCGGCGCAGCGCGCTGGACATCTCGGCGGCCCTGGACGCGGTCGGCGGCGAGATGAACGCCTTCACCGCGAAGGAGAACACCTGCTACTACGCCCGGGTCCTGGACACCGACCTGCCGCTGGCCATCGACGTGGTCTGCGACATGCTCACCGGCTCGCTGATCCGCACCGAGGACGTGGAGGCCGAGCGCGGCGTCATCCTCGAGGAGATGGCGATGGCCGAGGACGACCCGGGCGACGTGGTGCACGACCTGTTCGCCAAGGTGATCTACGGCAGCGGACCGCTCGGCCGCCCGATCCTCGGCACCCAGGAGACCATCAGGACGCTCACCCGGGACCAGATCGCGGGCTTCTACCGCCGCCGCTACCGGCCCGAGCACCTGGTCGTCGCCGCAGCCGGCAACCTGGACCACCGCAAGGTGGTCAAGCAGGTCGAGGAGGCCTTCGCCCCGGTGCTGGTCCGCTCCTCGGCGGCCCCCGCCGAGGCCCGCCGCGGCGTCAAGGCGGTGCGGACGGCCGGCAAGGTCGAGGTGCTCAACCGGTCCACCGAGCAGGCCCACCTGGTGCTGGGCGTGCCCGGGGTGCCCCGCCACGACGAGCGCCGCTGGGCGATGGGCGTGCTCAACGCGGCGCTGGGCGGCGGGATGAGCTCCCGGCTGTTCCAGGAGGTCCGCGAGAAGCGCGGCCTGGCGTACTCGGTCTACTCGTACTCCTCGTCCTACGCGGACAGCGGCCTGTTCGGCATCTACGCCGGCTGCCAGCCCAAGCGGGTCGAGGAGGTGCTGCGGATCTGCCGCGCCGAGCTGGCCAAGGTGGTGGCCGACGGCATCACCGAGGAGGAGCTGCAGCGCGCGATCGGGCAGATCTCCGGCTCCACCGTGCTCGGCATGGAGGACACCGGCTCGCTGATGAACCGGATCGGCAAGGCCGAGCTCAGCTACGGCCACCACCTGTCGGTGGACGACATGCTGGAGCGGATCGCCGCGGTGACCCTGGACGACGTCCAGGAGGTGGCCCGTGATGTGCTGGGCGCGTACCGGCCGTCGCTGGCGCTGATCGGTCCGATCAACGACAAGCGGGCCGCCAAGCTCGCCGATCTGCTGGTCTGAGACCGGCCGGTGTGAGAGGAACTTCGCTATGACGCTGCGTGTCGCCGTGATCGGCGCCAAGGGACGGATCGGCTCCGAGGCGGTCAAGGCGGTGGAGGCCGCGCCGGACCTGGAGCTGGTGGCCGCGCTCGGCCGCGGCTCCGAGTTGACGGAGCTGACCGACTCCGGGGCCCAGGTGGCCGTGGAGCTGACCCATCCGGACTCGGTGATGGGCAACCTCGACTACTGCGTCCACCACGGGATCCACGTCGTCACCGGCACCACCGGCTGGACGGACGAGCGGCTCGCCACCGTCCGCGGCTGGTTGGACGAGGCGCCGGAACTCGGTCTGCTGATCGCGCCGAACTTCTCCATCGGCGCGATCCTCGGCATGAAGTTCTCCCAGGTCGCGGCGAAGTACTTCGAGTCGGTCGAGGTGGTCGAGCTGCACCACGACCGCAAGGCCGACGCGCCCAGCGGCACCGCCACCCGCACCGCGCAGCTGATCGCGGCCGCCCGGGCCGAGGCCGGCCGCCCGCCGCAGCAGGACCCGACCACCCACAGCCTGCCCGGCGCGCGCGGCGCCGACGTGGACGGGGTGCCGGTGCACGCGGTGCGGCTGCGCGGTCTGCTCGCCCACCAGCAGGTGATGTTCGGCGACACCGGCGAGACGCTCACCATCCGGCACGACTCGCTGCACCACAGCAGCTTCATGCCGGGCATCCTGCTGGGCGTGCGCAAGGTCGTCGAGACGCCGGGGCTGACCTTCGGCCTCGAGCACTTCCTGGACCTGTGACCGTGTCGATTCCCAGGAGGAGCGCGTCATGACCTCCCGTACCGGCTTCTTCGTCCTGTCCGGCGTGCTGCTGCTGGTCGCCCTGATCTGCGTGGGGGAGGGCGTCCAGCTGGTCGCCACCGGCAAGCCGCTCGGCATCGGCATCGGGGTCTGCGCCTTCGTCATCCCGGTGATCGGCGTCTGGTTCCTGCGCCAGACCGTCCGCTTCGGACGGGACAGCGAGCGCCTCGCCCGGGAGCTGGAGGCCGAGGGCGGCCTGCCGGTGGACGAGCTGAAGCGCTCCAGTGGCGGGCGGATCGACCGGGCCTCGGCCGACGCGGTGTTCGCCCGCCGCCAGGCCGAGGCGGAGGCCGAGCCGGGCGACTGGCGGGTCTGGTTCCGACTCGCCGTGGCCTACGCCGACGCCGGCGACACCCCGCGCGCCCGCAAGACCATGCAGCACGCCATCAAGCTGCACAGCACCGAACCCGCAAGGAGCAACGCGTGAGCGACGAACCGACGGCCCCCAGTTTCCGCAGCGACGTGACGGTGGAGCTGGTCCGCAGCGCCGCCGCCGACTCGGACGTCATCTGGGCGGCCCGGGTCTCGACCGCGGGGGAGCAGTCCCTGGAGGCGCTCTCGCAGGACCCGGAGAAGTCGAAGGGTCTGATCAACTTCCTGATGCGCGACCGGCACGGCACGCCGTTCGAGCACAACTCGATGACCTTCTTCATCAGCGCGCCGATCTTCGTCTTCCGGGAGTTCCACCGGCACCGCAGCGGCTGGTCGTACAACGAGGAGTCCGGCCGCTACCGCGAGCTGGAGCCGGTCTTCTACGTGCCCGCCGAGGACCGCAAGCTGGTCCAGCAGGGCCGTCCGGGGCGCTACGAGTTCGTCGAGGGCTCCCCGAAGCAGCACGCGACCGTCACCAAGGCGATGGAGGCCTCCTACCGCGAGTCCTACGCCCGCTACCAGGAGATGCTGGCGGCCGGGGTGGCGCGCGAGGTGGCCCGCGCGGTGCTGCCGGTGGGCCTGTTCTCCTCGATGTACGCGACCTGCAACTCGCGCTCGCTGATGCACTTCCTGTCGCTGCGCACCAAGCGGGAGAACTCGGCGGTGCCGTCCTTCCCGCAGCGCGAGATCGAGATGGTCGCCGAGCAGATGGAGGAGCAGTGGGCGCAGCTCATGCCGCTCACCCATGCGGCCTTCGAGAAGCACGGTCGAGTCGCCCCCTGACCTGGGACGACAGGCATATGGGCAGAGTGTCTGGCATGTCTGGATTGCGGCTTTTCTAGCCGCTCCCTACATTCGTGAACACGGATTCCGGTGCTGCCTGAACCCCCGAGCGGGCAGCACCGGGATCCCATCTCTTTGCCCCCGGCCCGCCACACCTGTCCGAACCCTGGACCGGCATGGGTACCGCCCCACCGCCTACGAGTAGTTTTGGACGCATGGCTCCGATCTCCACCCCCCAGACGCCGTTCGGCCGGGTCCTGACCGCGATGGTCACCCCGTTCACCGCCGACGGCGGACTCGACCTCGACGGCGCCCAGCGCCTCGCCACGCACCTCGTCGACTCCGGCAACGACGGCCTCGTCGTCAACGGCACCACCGGTGAGTCCCCGACCACCAGCGACGCCGAGAAGGCCCAGCTGATCCGCGCCGTGGTGGAGGCGGTCGGGGATCGCGCCCACGTGGTGGCCGGTGTCGGCACCAACGACACCCACCACAGCATCGAGCTGGCCCGACAGGCGCAGGCCGCCGGAGCACACGGCCTGCTGGCCGTCACGCCGTACTACAGCAAGCCCCCGCAGGAGGGCCTGTACCGGCACACCGTCGCCGTGGCCGACGCCACCGAGCTGCCGGTCATGCTGTACGACATCCCGGGCCGCAGCGGGGTGGCGCTCAGCCACGAGACGCTGGTCCGTCTCGGCGAGCACCCGCGGATCGTCGCCAACAAGGACGCCAAGGGCGACCTCGGCGCCGCGGCCTGGGCGATCGCCCGCTCCGACCTCGCCTGGTACTCCGGCGACGACATCCTGAACCTGCCGCTGCTGTCCGTCGGAGCCGTCGGTGTGGTCAGCGTCGTCGGGCACGTCGTGGCCGGCGAACTGCGCACGATGATCGAGGCCCACCTGGCGGGCGATGTGGTCAAGGCCACCAGCATCCACCAGCGCCTGCTGCCGGTGTTCAGCGGTATGTTCCGCACGCAGGGCGTGATCCTCACCAAGGCGGCGCTGGAGCTGCAGGGCCTTCCGGCCGGTCCGCTGCGGCTCCCGCTGATCGGAGCGACGCCCGAGGAGATCGCGCGATTGAAGCAGGATCTCGCCGCCGGCGGGGTACACCTGTAGCAGACACAGACGTGCGCGCCCCGGCTCGCCGGACCCCCGGGTCCGCCGCTGGACCGGACCGAAGGCGCGAGAGCACAGACCCAGTAGGAAAACGACACTGAGTACGCACGCCATATGTCGCCGGGGGAGGACCCCGGGCATATGGCGTGCGTCGTGAGGAGAGTCTTTTGAGCCACCCGCACCCCGAACTCGGCGCACCCCCGGCCCTGAAGGAGGGCGCCCTCCGCATCACTCCGCTCGGCGGCCTCGGTGAGATCGGCCGCAACATGACGGTCTTCGAATACGGGGACCGCATCCTGATCGTCGACTGCGGCGTCCTCTTCCCCGAGGACGAGCAGCCCGGCGTGGACCTGATCCTTCCGGACTTCACCTACATCCGGGACCGCCTCGACAAGATCGACGGCATCATCCTCACCCACGGGCACGAGGACCACATCGGCGCCGTCCCGTTCCTCCTGCGGGAGAACCCGGACATCCCGCTGATCGGCTCGAAGCTGACCCTGGCCCTGATCGAGGCCAAGCTCGCCGAGCACCGGATCCGCCCGTACGTGCTGGAGGTCAAGGAGGGCGAGCGCGAGCGCATCGGCCCCTTCGACTGCGAGTTCATCGCGGTCAACCACTCCATCCCGGACGCCCTCGCCGTGGCCGTCCGCACCCCCGCCGGCATGGTCGTGGCCACCGGCGACTTCAAGATGGACCAGCTGCCGCTCGACGGCCGCCTGACCGACCTGCCCACCTTCGCCAAGCTGGCGGAGGAGGGCATGGACCTGCTGCTGGTGGACTCCACCAACGCCGAGGTCCCCGGCTTCATCCCGCACGAGCGGGACATCTCGGCCGCGCTGCGAAACGTTTTCGCGAACGCGGACCGGCGCATCATCGTCGCCTCCTTCGCGAGCCACGTGCACCGCATCCAGCAGGTCCTGGACGCCGCGCACGAGTACGGCCGCAAGGTCGCCTTCGTCGGGCGCTCGATGGTCCGCAACATGGGCATCGCCCGCGACCTCGGCTACCTGAAGGTCCCCGGCAACCTGATCGTGGACGTCAAGCAGCTGGACGACCTCCCGGAGAAGGAGGTCGTGCTGATCTGCACCGGCTCGCAGGGCGAGCCGATGGCCGCACTCTCCCGGATGGCCAACCGCGACCACCAGATCCGCATCGTCGAGGGTGACACCGTCGTCCTGGCGTCCTCCCTGATCCCCGGCAACGAGAACGCCGTCTACCGGGTGATCAACGGCCTGACCCGGTGGGGCGCCAAGGTCGTGCACAAGGGCAACGCCAAGGTGCACGTCTCCGGCCACGCCTCGGCCGGCGAGCTGCTCTACTTCTTCAACATCTGCAAGCCGCGCAACCTGATGCCGGTCCACGGCGAGTGGCGCCACCTGCGGGCGGCCGCCGACCTGGGCATCGCCACCGGCGTGCCGCGCAACCGCGTGGTCATCGCCGAGGACGGCGTGTGCGTCGACCTGGAGAAGGGCGTCGCCCGGATCGTCGGCAAGGTGCAGGCCGGGTACGTCTACGTGGACGGCTCGTCGGTCGGCGACATCACCGAGGCCTCGCTCAAGGACCGCAGGATCCTCGGCGAGGAGGGCTTCATCTCGGTCTTCGTCGCGGTCGACTCGACCAACGGCAAGATCGTCGGCGGCCCGACCATCCAGGCGCGCGGTTCCGGCATCGACGACGGTGCTTTCGTCCCCGTGGCCTCCAAGCTCCAGGAGGCCCTGGACCGCTCGGCGAGCGACGGCGTACTGGAGCCCCGCCAGGTGCAGCAGCTGGTTCGCCGGACCGTCGGCAAGTGGGTGGCGGACAACTACCGCCGCCGGCCGATGATCCTGCCGGTCGTGGTCGAGGTCTGACACTCGCCCTGGCGCTCGTTCAGGCGCCTGTTCAGGCGCCCGTTCGTCCCCGGCTGAGGCTGGTTTGACGTGGGGCGGCCCGGTGCGTAATGTTCTCCGGGTTGCCCCACGGGACGGCCCCTCGGAACGGGCTCGAATCTGAATTCGAGAACTACCGGGGAAAACGGCCCGAAAAACTCTGGTAGAGTTCGGGAGCGCCGAAAGGCAAAAGCCGATTCGATGAAAGAAACTCCGGAAAACGGAGCGGAAAACATCTGATAAGCTGGAAACACGAAAGAACGAAGCCCGGAGGGCCTGCTGGAAGGCGGCTCGAAGGAAGCGTCCGTTCCTT
>NZ_JBVJJY010000038.1:0-39676 GCF_055585785.1 Kitasatospora sp. NPDC053308
CCCACCGGGAACACCCGCACCGCCCACGACACCATCGCCGCCACCTGCCGGTGCTCGATCACCACACCCTTCGGCCGACCCGTCGAACCCGACGTGTAGATCACATACGCCACATCGTCCAACGACCCCACCAACCCGGGCCGGCTCGTCACGGACGCATCAGGAACCTCAGGAACATCCGCCAGAGACCGAAGGACCAGTGACGCATCGGCATCCTCCACCATGAACGCGACCCGCTCATCCGGATAGCCCGGATCCAACGGCACATAACCCGCACCCGACTTCAGCACACCCAGCAGCGCCACCACGAGATCCGACGTCCGCGGCAGGCACACACCCACCAGATCCCCCGGCCCGATCCCCCGCGCCCGCAACGCGTTCGCCACCCGGTTCGCCCGCGCGTCCAGCTCCGCGTACGTCAACTCACCGTCCACCGCACGCACCGCCACCGCACCCGGCGCACGATCGACCTGCTCCTCCACCAACCGGTACACCGGAACGTCTTGCCGGGGTTTCGTCGACGACACCGACCACGCCCCACGCCGCGACGCCTCCACCACACCCGCCACATCCAACTCGGCCACCGACAACCCCGGCCGCTCCACCAACGCCCTCACCACCACACCGAACCGCTCCACGAACAACTCGGCCGTACCGGCCTCGAAGAGATCGGTGTCGTACGCCAGGAACCCGCTGATCCCGTCCCCGCCCTCCCAGAGGTAGAGCTCCAGGTCGTGGCGGACCGTCGCCGGCGCGGTGACCAGCGGACGCAGGGGCAGGTCGCCGAGGCGGAGTCCGGGCAGCTGGGGCTGGAGCACGAACAGCACGTCGAACAGCGGGCCGCCGCCCTGGCCGGCGTGCTCCGCCACGGTCTCGAACGGCACGTGGGCGCGTCCGTACGCGTCCAGGCAGGTGTCCCGGACGGCGCGCAGGACGTCCCGGCCGGTGCGGGCGGCCGACGTGTCGGTGCGCAGCCCGAGCATCGTCGCGAGCGGGCCGATGGCGCCGGGGGCGCGGTGGCGTTCGCGGGAGGCGATGGGCGAGCCGACGGTGATGTCGTGCTGCCCGGCGGTGCGGGCGAGGGTGAGGTGGAGGGCCGCGAGCAGCACCATGAACGGTGTCGCCCGCTCGGCCTCGGCCAGCCGCCGCACGCCGTGCAGCAGCTCCGCGTCGACGTGGACGCCGACGTGCGCGGAGCGGAAGCGGCGGGTGGCGGGGCGGGGCCGGTCGGTGGGCAGGGAGAGCGGCTGGGCGCCGGCCAACCGCTCGCGCCAGGCGGCCAGGTCGGCCGGGTCGTGGGCGGTCGGGACGGCGGGCAGCGGCGTGGCCGGGCCCGGGTCGCGGCCGGTGTAGAGGGCGTCGAGTTCGGCGAGGGCGACGCGGAGGGACCAGCCGTCGGCGACGAGGTGGTGCGCCACCAGTTGGAGACGTGACGTGCCGTCGGGGAGCTGCCAGAGGGTGGTTCGCCAGAGGGGGCCGGCGGCGAGGTCCATGGGGGTGGCCGCGCGGGCGTCCGCCTGGGCGAGGGCGGTGCGCCGGGCGGTGAGCGGGTCCTCGGCGGTGAGGTCGACGACGGTCAGCACCGGGCGGGCCTCGGGGGCGACGGTGACGGTGTCGCGGCCGTCGTGCGGGAACGTGGTGCGCAGGCCGGCGTGGCGGTCGGCGAGTCCGGCGAGGGCGGCGCGGAGCCGTCCGGGGTCGACGGCGCCGGGGATCTCGGCGTCGAAGCGCAGGACGTTGGCGGCGGTGCCGGGGTGGATCTCCTCGAAGAGCCGCAGTCCGAGCCGGATCGGGCCGAGCTCCGCCGCGGGGGGCTCCGCAGGCGTGCGGGCCCGCCACCGGTGGAGGAGGGTGCGGCCGAGTTCGGCGGGGATCCGGGAGCTGTCGGACACGGTCGGGGCCTCCGTCTCGTCACCGTGGGCGGGTGGGCGTGGGGCGGGCAGGGTGGGCCGGCTCGGCGTGTGCGCGCCGTCGGGCGGGCTGTCGGGCGGGCCTACGTGGCGGGCCGGCGTGGCGGGCTGTCGCGTCGGCCGGCGTGGCGGGCTGTCGCGCGGGCCGGCGTGGCGGGCTGTCGCGCCGGCCGGCGTCGGCGCGGGTCAGCCCTGGGCGAGCAGGGCCTTCGCGCGCTCGGCGGCGTCGGCCGGGCTCATCCCGCCCTCCGTCCAGCGCGCGTTCAGGCGGGCGGTCAGTTCGCGCGGGGACTGCGCGAGCAGGACGTCCTCGACGGGCACGGGCAGGGTGAGCGCGTCCTCGGCGACGGCGGCGATCTCGGCGGCGCGCAGCGAGTCGCCGCCCATGGTGGTGAGGGTGTCGTCGGGGCCGCAGGCGGGCACCTGGCAGACCGCGGCGAAGACGGAGGAGAAGAAGGCGGTGAGCGCGCCGGTCTCTTCCGCGCCGACGGTGGCCGGGTCCGGGGTGACGGCCTCGCCGCCGAGTTCGCCGGCGAGGTGGCGGGTGCGGGCGAGGCCGTGCTGGATCTTCCCGCTGGTGGTGCGCGGGATGGTGCGCGGCGGGCAGAGGACGACGGTGTGCACCCGGGCGCCGGTGGCGGCGAGGACGCGGGCGCGGACGCCCGCCGCGAGGCGCTGGGGGTCGTGGTCGCGGCCGGCGACCTCGACGGCGATGACGATCTCGTCGTCCGTGCCGTGGAAGGCGGCGGCGGTGGGCCGGATGGCGGGGTCGTCCCGGACGGCGGCGGCGCACAGGTCGTGGGCGTGGTGGTTGACGCCGTGCTGGATGAGCACCTCCTTGCGGCGGCCGGTGACCGTGAGGCGGCCCGCGCGCAGCCGGCCGAGGTCGCCGGTGCGCAGGTACCGGACACCGTCGAGGAATCCGGAGCCGTCGGTGCGCGGGGCACCGTCGGGGAGGCCGGAGCCGTCGGGCCGGGAGGCGCCCTGCCAGGTGTCCCAGTAGCCGTCGCTGATGCTCGGCCCGCTGAGCCAGATCTCGCCCTCGGCGCCGTCCGGCACGGGCGCCCCCGTCTCGGGGTCGACCACGACGAGCCGGTGGCCGTCGATGACCGGGCCGCAGTCGACCCGGCCGTCCGCGTCGACGTCGTCGCGGCCGGTCCAGTGGCGGCCGGTGACGATGAGGGTGGCCTCGGCGAGCCCGTAGCACGGCAGGAACGCCTCGGGGCGGAAGCCGTACGGGGCGAACCGCTCGGCGAAGCCGGTGATCGTCGCCGGGCGGATCGGCTCGGCGCCGTTGAAGGCCAGCCGCCAGGTGCCGAGGTCGAGGCCGGTGAGGTCGGCGCCGGCCGCGCGGCGCAGGCAGAGATCGTAGGCGAAGTTCGGGCCGCCGGTGTGGGTGATGCCGAGTTCGCCGATCTGGCGGAGCCAGCCGAGCGGGTCCTTGAGGAATTGCACGGGTGACATCAGGCGCACCGGGAATCCGCCGTGGACCGGGGTGAGGATGAATCCGATGAGCCCCATGTCGTGATAGGGGGGAAGCCAGGAAACGACCCGCGCGGATTCGTCCAGCCGGAACACCTCGGAAATGGCCCGGATATTCGCGAGGACATTCCGGTGGCGCAGCACGACGCCTTTCGGCCGGCCGGTGCTGCCCGAGGTGTACTGGATGAGGGCGACGTCCTCCGGGTCCGGTGCCGAGGCCGGCAGCCGGTCGGGGTCGGCGGGGGCGGCGGCGTCGTCGAGGGTGACCACCGGGGGGAGGTCCTCGGGGCGCAGCCCCGCGGTGAGCAGGCCGAGCACGGCCGGGTCGGCGACCAGCGTGGTGGCGCGGGAGTCCTCCAGGATGCGGGTGAAGCGGGCGGCGATCCGTTCGGTCGAGCCGAAGATCGGCGGGTAGGCGGGCACTGCGGGCACGCCGGCCAGGAAGCAGGCCCACAGGGCGGTGACGAAGTCCAGGCCCGGCGGGTAGAGCAGCAGCGCCGGCCCGCCGCGTCCGCTGTCGCCGCGCAGCAGCGGCGCGAGCGCCGCCGCCCGGTCGAGCAGTTCGCGGTAGGTGAGGGCGTCGACCCGGCCGTCGTCGTGCAGGTACTCGTAGGCCTGCTGCCCGCCGCGGGCGCCGGCCTGCTCGACGAGCGTGTGGACGAGCGTGGGACGGTCGGGGGTCGACATCGGCGAGCTCTCCATTTCCCTGGTCCGGCCGGTGCTCCGGCATTCCGGTGGGCGCGGTTGCGGGCTGCACCGGCCGCCGGGAGCAATTAAAGGCGTTCGGTCTCTCAGCCGGGTCTCACTTCCTTATCCGCCGTCTCTCACGCCGCCGCGCGGTCATTGACGGGGCCCGCGGTGACAATGGTAGGCATGGGGGGTCGCGCGGCGGCCGGGCCGGAATCGGCGGCCCGGCGGACGGGTGCCGGAGTTCTCCGTGTCCGGGTTTCCGTGCGCCGTTTCCCCGCGCGTCTTCTTCGGTTTCCCGATGTCCGGGTCCCGTTTTCCGTGCCGTGTTTTTCCGCTCTCCCGAGGGAGGTCCGGGTGCGCCACGTCCGGCCGAGGTCCAGGTGGTTCACGTCGTTCGGCGAGCCGGCCGGCGCGGTGTGCGAGGTGGTGTGCTTCCCGCACGCCGGCGGGGCGTCGGCGCTGTTCCGGGGCTGGCAGCGGCACACGCGGGCGCTGGCCTTCACGGCGGCGCGGCTGCCGGGCCGGGAGGGCAGGATCGGCGAGCCGCCGCTGCGGGAGATGTCCGCGCTGGTCGAGGGCTTGGTGGCCGGTCTCCAACCGCCGCGCACCGGTCGTCCGTACGCGCTGTACGGGCACAGCATGGGCGCCCTGGTGGCGTTCGAGCTGGCGCGGCGGGTGTGGGCGCTCGGACTGCCGCTGCCGGTGGCCCTGTTCGTCTCGGGCCGGGACGCCCCGCAGTACGCGGACGCCGAGCAGGTGCACGCCCTGCCGGACGACGAGTTGCTGGACCGGCTGCGGGAGTGGGACGGCGTCGCCCCCCAGGAGCTGCCGCAGTACGCCGAGTTGGTGCGGCTGTTGCTGCCGACCATCCGGGCGGACCTGACGCTGGCGGAGACCTACCGGTACGTGCCGGGGCCGCCGCTGCCGGTGCCGGTCAGGGTTCTGCGCGGCTCGCGCGACCCGCTGGTGCGGCCCGGGCACGCCGGCTGGGACCGGCAGTCGTCGGCGGGCTGTGCGGTCCGGGAGTTCGGCGGCGGCCATTTCTTCGTGCAGGACCACGAGAGGAGCGTCGTGGAGTACTTGGAGACCACCCTCGCCGGGCCGCCGGCGCAGGAGCCGCCGGAGGAGCGGGAAGGGGCCGGGGCCCGATGAGCAGTTCGTCCTACGTCGGCGGTGTCGGCGGCGGGGAGGCCCGCGACTACGGGGACCACTTCGTCCTGCCCGCCGCGCCGGCGCAGCGGAGCCTGTGGTTCGTGTGCCAGCTCGACCCGTCGAACAACGCCGCCTACAACGTGAGCAGCGCCGTCCGGCTGACCGGCGAGCTCGACGTGGTGCTGCTCCAGCGGGCCGTCAACGCGGTGGTGGCGCGGCACGAGAGCCTGCGCACCGGGGTCGGCCTGGTCGACGGCGATCCGCGGCAGGTGGTCCTGCCGGAGGCCCTGGTGCCGCTGCCGGTGGTGGACTGCTCCGGCGGCACGGCGCAGGAGGCGCGGGCCCGGGTGACGGCCCTGGCCCGGGAGCAGGCGGCGATGCCCTTCGTCCTCGACGCCCCGCCCCTGCTTCGCCTGGTGCTGGTGAAGGAGGCCCGGCGACGGCACTCGCTGATCGTGACGATCCACCACCTGGTCTGCGACAGCTGGTCGATGGACGTCTTCTACGCCGATCTCGCCGCCGCCTACCGGGGTCTGCGCGAGCGCGGGGAGGCCGGGCTCGCCGAGCCGCCCGTGCAGTACGCGGACTACGTCGGCTGGCTGGAGCGGCAGTTGGCCGGGGAGCGGATGGAACGGCTGCTCGGCTACTGGCGCACGGCCCTGGCCGGGAGCGCCCCGCTGGAGCTGCCGGTGGACCGTCCGCGCGAGCAGGGCCGGGGCGGTGGCGGTGCCCGGCTGGAGGAGCGGCTGGACGCCGTGGCGGTGGCCGGTCTGGAGGAGCTGGCGAAGCGGTCCGGCGGCACGTTGTTCATGGTGCTGCTGACGGGGTTCATGGCCGCGCTGTCCCGGGTGACGGGCCAGGAGGACATCGCGGTGGGCACGCCGGTCGCGGGCCGGCACCACCCGGACGCCGAGCAGCTCGTCGGCTTCTTCGCCAACACCCTGGTGCTGCGCGCCCGCCTGGCGCCCTGGCAGCGGTTCACGGAGGCCGCCGAGGTGGTCCGGGACGCCTGCGTCGGCGCGTTCTCGCACGACCGGATGCCCTTCGACCGCCTGGTGCAGGAGGTCCGGCGGGCCGGAGCGCTCGACCGCAACCCGCTGTTCGACGTGATGTTCTCGATGCCCGGGCCGCCCGCCCCCGGCGCCGAGCTGGCCGGGCTGATCATGACGCCGCTCGAACTGCCCGTCACCGCAGCCAAGTTCGACCTGTGGCTGACCGTCCTGCCGGACGGCGACGGACTGCGCCTCCAGCTCGACTACGACCGGGGGCTGTACGACGAGCCGACCGCGGCCGGCGTCCTCGCCCTGCACCGCCGGATCCTGCTGGAGGCGCTCGACGCGCCGGACACCCCGGTCGGCGTGCTGCCGGCCGGGCGCTCCGCGGACGCCGGGCCCGCTCCGGCCGCCCCGCCGGCCGCCCGTACGGTGCCGCAGCTGCTGGACGCCAGGGCCGCCGACGACGTGGTGCTGTCCTCGGCGGACGCCGTGCTGACCCTGGGCGAGCTGCGCGAGTGGTCGGCCGCGCTGGCCGGGCGGCTGCGCGCCGAGGGGATCGGCGGTCCCGGGGTGCGGGTGACGACGCCGCCGGTGCCGTCGGCGGGCCTGCTCGCCGTCGTCCTCGCGGTGCTCGAGGTGGGCGGGTGCGTCGCCTACGGCCACCGGCACGACCGCGCGGGCGCGTTCGTGAAACGGGCCGAGGACGAGCCGGGCGGCTGGCTGGTCACCACCGGGCCGAGGTTCGACCCGGTCGGGCCCGGCGCCGCCCCCGGGCCCGATGACCCGGCGTGGCAGCCCGTCGGGGGCGGTCCGGCGCTGACCCACCGGGCGCTCGCCGCCGGGCTGAGCGCCGTCGCCGAGCGGCTCGGGGTGGGCGCCGAGGACGATGTCCTGCTGCTCGACGGCGGCGCGCCGCCCTCCCCGGTGTATCTCCTGATGCCGCTCGTGCACGCGCGGAGCCTGATGCTCTCCGGGCTCGACCCGGCGCCGGCCGGGCCGCCCTCCGCGTTCGTCCTGGCCGACCCGCCGACCTGGCGCCGGGCCCTCGCCGAGGGCTGGGCGCCGCCGGCCGGGACGAGGCTGGTGTGCGTGGGCGAGGTCCTCGCGCCGGACCTCGTCGACATGCTGGCCCGCACCGGCCACCCGGTGGTCCTCGGCCGCCCCGCCCCCGCGCCGCTGGCGGTCCCGTCCGCGCTGGCCCCGCTGGACGCCTGGCGCGGCCGGCGCCTCGGCCCTCCCCTGCCGGGCACCGCCCGCCGGCTGCTGGACGCCCGGGGCGGGCCGGTGCCCGACGGAGTCGTCGGCGAACTGCACCTGGCCGTCGCGGGAGGGCCCGACGTGCCGGCCGGGCTGCGCTGCCGGCGCACCCGCGACGGCGGGTTCGAGGTCGTCGGCCCCGGCGCCGGGTGGCTGTCCGTCGGCGACCGGGCGCTCCGCGCGGAGGACGTCGAGCGGGCGCTGCGGGCCGTACCGGGCGTGCGGGACGCGGCGGTCACCACCGACGCCGACCGCCGGCTGATCGCCTGGCTCGTCCCGGAGTCCGACGTGCCCACGGGCACCGGGAGCGAGCGCGAGGCCTTCGCGGAGATGGCGCGCGGCCGGGCCAGGGCGGCCCTGCCCGGGTACGAGGTGCCGGCCGTGTTCGGGGTCCTGGACACCCTGCCGACGGCGCCCGACGGCACCGCGGACCGCGGAGCGCTGCCGCAGCCGCCCGCGCCGGCCCCGCGCGGCCCGGCCGAGCAGTCCCCGCCCCGCAACGGGGTGGAACGGCGCACGCTGGCGATCTTCCAGGAGGTCCTGGGCCGGCCCGCGGTCGGCGTGCACGCCGACTTCTTCGGGCTCGGCGGGCACTCCCTGCTCGCCGCGAAGCTGCTGAGCCGGGTGCGCGCGGAGTTCGGCGTCCAGGTGCCGGTGCGCGAGTTCTTCCGGCTGCCGACCCCGGCCGGACTGGCCGCCGTGCTGGCGGAGCTGGAACGGGCCCGCGACCGGCGGCCCACTGCGGACGAGGCGGTGCTCGCCCAGCTCGCCGGCCTCTCCGACGAGGAGATCGACCAGATCCTGCGCCACCTGAACTGAACCGCGCCACCCCGGGCGCACCCACCACGGGCCCACCACGGCCCCACCACCACGAGGAGACAGCGATGGGAATCGACGACGCCGACACCGTCTTCCAGGTCGTCGCCAACGAGCAGGACCAGTACTCGATCTGGTTCGCCGACCGGGCGCTGCCCGCCGGCTGGACCGCCACCGGTGCGACCGGGACCAAGCAGGAGTGCCTCAAGCACATCGAACGGGTCTGGACGGACATGCGCCCCCGCTCCGTCCGCGAACGCTCCGCCTGACCACCGCCGGCCACCGCGGCCGCGCCACCGAAAGCGCCACCCACACCGAGGACGGGAGTCCCCCGCATGAGCACGCACGACGGCACCGCCGCCCTGACGCCCGACGAGAAGCGCGCCGTCCTGGCCGGCCTGCTCGACGGCTCGGCCAACGCCTTCACCAGCAACCTCACCCTGGAGCAGCGCCGGCTGTGGCTGCTCGTCCAGCTCGACCACAAGCGCCCCTGGCAGACCGGTGACGCCGTGCGGCTCGCCGGCCGGATCGACCCGGCCGTGCTCCAGCAGGCTCTGGCGGCCGCCGTCCAGCACCACCCGGTGCTGCGCACCACCTTCCGCACGGTGGACGGCCACCCGCTGGCGGCCGTCAAGCCGGTGGCCTCGCTGCGCCTGCCGGTGGTCGAGCTCGACCCGGAGCGGCTCGACGAGGAGCTGGCCCGGATCGCGGCCGCCGAGAGCCGCCGGCGCTTCGACCTGGCGCAGGGCCCGCTGGTGCGGGCGAGCCTGCTGCGGCTCGGCGCCGAGGACCACGTCCTGCTGCTGACCGCCCACCAGCTCGTCGCCGACCGCCCCTCGGTGCGGCGGCTCACCGACGAGGTCCTCACCCGGTACGCGGCGCTGCTCGACGGCACGGCCGAACAGGCCGACACCTCGGCCGTCGACCTGCCGTCCGTCTTCGCCGCCCAGCGCTCCTGGCTGGAGAGCGACGACGCCGAGAAGGACATCGAGTTCTGGCGCGCCCGGACGGCCGCGCTGAGCACCCTGGAGCTGCCCACCGACCGGCCGCGCCCGCCGGTCAAGACCATCGAGGCCGACGCCGTCACCGTCCCGGTACCGCCCGCGCTGCACACGGCCCTGGACGACTTCGCCGCGGCGACCGGCACCACCCTGCACGAGCTGCTGCTCACCGGGTACGTCGCGACGCTCGCCCGCCACGCCCAGCAGCAGGACTTCGCCGTCGGCGTGCCGGTGCCGCCCGCGTGGCAGGACGGCGCGGGGGACCTCCTCGGGCCGCTGGAGAACACCCTGCCGCTGCGCTTCGAGCTGGAGGCCGGGGAGTCGCTGCGCGGGCTGCTGCTGCGCGCCGAGTCGGTCCTCGCCGAGGCGCTGGTGCACGCGCGGCTGCCGTTCGAGCAGATCGTCGAGGCGGCCCGGCCGGCCCGGGACCTCAGCCACACCCCGCTGTTCCAGGTGCTGTTCGGCTTCGAGGAGCAGTGGGCCTCGCGCGACCTGCCCGGTGCCGTGGCCCGCCCGATCGACCTGCCGACCACGTGGACGCCGCACGACATCGACCTCTACGCGGTGCGCCGGGAGGGCGAACTGACGCTGCGCGCGCAGTTCAACACCGCCCTGTTCGACCGCGACACCGCCGCCCGGCTGCTCGACCGCGTCCTGCTGCTCCTGGAGTCGGCGATCGCCGAACCCGACCGCCCGCTCGCGGACTTCCCGCTGCTGAGCGCCGAAGAGCGCGACCACCTGGCCGCGTGGAACGCCACCCGCACCGAGCACGACGCGCCGCGCCTGCTGCACGAGCTGGTCGAGCGCGCGGCCGCGGCCAGTCCGCAGGCCGTCGCCCTGACGTCCAGCACCGCCGAACTCACGTACGCCTCGCTGGACCTGCGCGCCGAGGCGCTCGCCGCCGCGCTCAGCGCGCAGGGCGTGGGCCCCGAGACCCCGGTCGGCGTGCTCGCCGACCGCTCGGTGCACACCGTGGTCGCCCTGCTGGGCGTGCTCAAGGCCGGCGGCGCGTACGTGCCGCTCGACCCGTCCTACCCCGCCGACCGCATCGCGACCATCGCCGCGGACGCCGGGATCGGGCTGGTCGTCGGCGCCGCGGAGGCCCTCGGCGCCCTGGCGGCCAAGGTGCCCGCCGTGCGGACGCTGCCCGTCCCGACCGCCGACCCGGACGGCCCGGTCACCCGGCCCGCCGTGCGGCCCGCCCCCGACGGCCTCGCCTACGTCATCTACACCTCGGGCTCCACCGGCCGTCCCAAGGGCGTGGCCGTCGAGCACCGGCAGATCGTGCACTCCACCCTCGCCCGCACCGCCAGTGAGGCGCCCGGCCTGCCCGAACGCTACCTGGTCCTCGCGCCGTTCACCTTCGACGCCTCCGGCGGCGGCCTGTACTGGACGCTGAACCGCGGCGGGACGGTGGTCGTGCCGGACGAGTCCGAGGTGCTGGACCCGCGGCTGCTGGAGGCGCTGATCCGGGCCAAGGCCGTCACCCACATCGACGGCGTGCCCTCGCAGTACGCGGTGCTCCTGGAGACCGCGCCGGAGGCCTTCCCGACGCTGCGCGCCACCGTCCTGGCCGGCGAGGTGCTGCCGCCCGGCCTGGTCGAGGCGCACTTCCGCCGCTCGCCGGGCAGCGCGCTGTTCAACGAGTACGGCCCGACCGAGGCCACCGTCTGGGCGTCGGTGCACCCGGTGACCGCCGCGGACGCCGCCGGCAGCCGGGTGCCGATCGGCCGGCCCGTCCCCAACACCCGGATCCACCTGCTGGACAAGCGCCTCAACCCGGTGCCCCCGGGCGTGCCCGGCGAGCTGTGGATCGGCGGCGACGGCGTCGTGCGCGGCTACGTCAACCGCCCCGGGCTGACGGCGGCCGGCTTCCTGCCCGACCCGTTCTCCGACCGGCCCGGCGCGCGCCTCTACCGCACCGGCGACCTCGCCCGCCACCGGCCCGACGGCACCATCGAGTTCCTCGGCCGGGCCGACACCCAGGTCAAGATCCGCGGTTTCCGCATCGAGCTCAGCGAGATCGAGAACGTCCTGCTGCGCCACCCGCTGGTCGCCGAGACCACCGTCGTCGCCCGCGAGGACCAGCCGGGCGCGGCGCGGCTGGTGGCCTACGTCGTGCCCGTCGTCGGTCGGGTGCTGACCAAGGAGACGCTCGTCAAGCACGTGCTCGCGCAGGTGCCGGACTACATGGTGCCGAGCGCCTTCGTCACGCTGGAGAGGATGCCGCTCACCCGCAACGGCAAGATCGACACCGCCGCGCTGCCCGCCCCCGACCTCGGCGCCGAGGACTTCGTCGAGCCGGGCACCGAGCTGGAGGCGGACATCGCCGAGACCTTCTGCTCGCTGCTCGGACTGACGCAGGTCAGCGCCACCGCGGACTTCTTCGAACTCGGCGGCAACTCGCTGCTCGTCGCGCGGCTGACCGCGCAGCTGTCCCGGCAGCACGACGTGACCCTGCCGGTCGAGCAGATCTTCCGGGTGCCCACCGTGGCCGGCATCGCGCAGGCCATCGAGGAGGACCGCCGCCAGCGCGACAACATCGACAGCGAGGTCCTGTACGCGCAGCAACTGGAGGAACTGCACGCGGAGATCCGCCTGCCCGAGGAGATCGCGCCGGGGGACCTCCCGCACGCCGAGTGGTTCGCGCCGCGCCACGTCCTGGTCACCGGCGCCACCGGCTACCTGGGCGCGTTCCTCGCCGTCGAGCTGATCCAGCGCACCGAGGCCACCGTGCACTGCCTGGTCCGCGCGGAGAACGAGGACGCCGCCTGGGAGCGCATGGAGCAGACCCTGCGCGGCTACGCCGCGTGGGACGAGTCCTACCGGACGCGGATGCGGATGGTCGTGGGCGACCTCGCCAAGCCCCGACTGGGCCTGGACCCGCAGGAGTTCGCGGCCTACGCCGAGCTGCTCGACGTGGTCTACCACAGCGGCGCGGTGGTCAACTTCACCTACCCGTACGAGGCGGCGCGCCCGGCCAACGTCGAGGGCACCAAGGAGGTGCTGCGGCTCGCCACCACGACGACCCTCAAGTCCGTGCACTTCGTCTCCAGCGTGGACGTCTTCATGGGCACCGGCGCCGAGCGGCCGTTCACCGAGGAGGACCTCGACGACCGGCCGATCCGGATCCCGACCGGCTACCCGCGCAGCAAGTGGCTCGCCGAGCGGATCGTCTACCTCGCCCGGGACCGCGGCATCCCGGTCACCGTCCAGCGTCCGTGGATGATCACCGGCCACACCCAGACCGGCGCCTCGCACCACACCGACTACCTGTACGTCTACCTGCGCGGCTTCCTCGACCTCGGCGTCCTGCCGCTCTACAACGACGTCATCAACGCCGTGCCGGTCGACTTCACCGCCCAGGCGATCGTCCACACCTCGCTGCGCGAGGAGAACTTCGGCAAGAACTTCAACATCACCAACCCGGCACCCACCACCATGTCCCAGTGCTACCAGTGGCTGCGCTCCTTCGGCTACGACCTGAACGTCGTCGACGAGGAGGACGCCCGCCGGCGCGCGCTCGGCGTCGACGAGGACCACGTCCTCTTCCCGATGACCCCGCTGCTGCGTGTCGCCTCGATGCGGCACGCCGCGCTCGACCCCGAGTTGCAGAAGCAGATCGACCCCCAGGACGAGTGCCGGGTGCTCACGCAGGCCCTGGAGGGCTCGGGCATCGCCTGCCCGCCCGTCGACGAGGCGTGGGCGCACTCCTGCTTCCGCTTCCTCGTCGAGGGCGGCTACCTGCCCGCGCCCGAGGACGTCGCCGCGTCGGCGGGTGAGCGCCCGTGATCCGCCGGCTGGAGCTCGATCCGGCGGACCGCGCGGCCCTGACCACGGTCAGCCGCGGCGTCCTGCGCGAGTACGGGTCGAGCACCGCACCCGCCCTGCTCGACGACCTGCCCGCGCTGGCGCAGCGCCTCCCGTCGCGCCTGGTCCGGGAGTTGCGCGCGCTGCGCACCACCGAGGCCGCCTCGGCGCTGGTGGTGCGCGGCCTGGAGGTCGACGACACCGCGATCGGCCCGACGCCGCTGGACTGGCGCGGGACGCGGCCGTCGGCCGAGGTCGCGGCGCTCGAGGTGTTCCTGCTGCTGGCCGCCGCGCACCTCGGCGACGTCTTCGGCTGGTCGACCCTGCAGGACGGCCGCCTAGTGCACGACGTGCTGCCGATCCCGGCCCACGAGAACGACCAGAGCGGGCACGGGACGGTGGAGCTGGCCTGGCACACCGAGGACGGCTTCCACCCGTACCGCTGCGACTACCTGCTGCTGCTCGGGCTGCGCAACCACGGCGGCGTGCCGACCGTGGTGTCCGGGATCGAGGAGGTGGAGCTGGAGGCGCACCACCGCGAGGTCCTGGCCGGGCGCCGCTTCCTCATCCGCCCGGACACCGAGCACCTCAAGCACGCGCGGTCGCTCACCGCGAGCACCGGGCGGCTCCACCCGATCCAGCGGATGCAGGACGAACCGGAGCCGTGCGCCGTGCTGTTCGGCGATCCGCGGCGCCCGTACCTGCGCGTGGACCCGGCGTTCATGTCCCCGCTGCCGGGCGATGCCGAGGCGGAGGCGGCGCTGAAGGCGCTGACCGGCGAGCTTGAGCGGCACCTGGTCGGGGTCGCGCTGGACGCCGGGGACCTCCTGGTGGTCGACAACTACCGGGCGGTGCACGGGCGCAGTGCGTTCCGGGCGCGCTTCGACGGCACCGACCGGTGGCTGAAGAAGGCGGTCGTCACCCGGGACCTGCGCAAGTCCCGCGACCACCGGGGCGCCCCCGAGGAGCGCGTCCTGCGGTGACGGCGGCCCCGGCCCGCCGCCGCGTCCCCCGATGAATCCCCCCAGGAGGAACCGTGTCCGACCGCCCCGCCCTCGCCACCGGCACGTGGCTCGTCGCCGGCCCGCCGGACGTCCGCGCCCTGCGGGCCCGGACCGCCGACCGGCAGCCGCCGGTGCGGCTCAGCGTGCACGACCCGGTGGCGGGTGGCGGGGCGGAGGCGTCCCCGTGGGGTGAGCTCGTGCGCGACGAGCTCACCGCCGCCCACGCGGACGACGGGCGGTCCCGGGTGCTGCTGGCCCGGCTCGCCGCGGACCGGTTCCTCCTGATCGCGGTGACCGCGGAGGCGGCCGGGCCGGAGGGGCTGATGCGGTGGCTGCTCGCCCCGCCGGGTGCGGAGCCCGCGCCCGGCGGGCCGGTGGGCGGGCAGGCCTCCGCGGTGCCTCCCGCGGCGCCTCCCGCCGTGCCCCCCGCGTCGTCCGCCGTGGTGCCCGCCGTCCTGCGCACCGGTACCGCGCCCTCGGGGTACGCGGCGACGCTGCGCGCCGACGCCGGGCCGCTCGCCGCCCGGCTGCGGGCCGCCGCGGTGTCCGCCGAGGCGGCCCTCGCCGCCGCCGTCACCGTCCTGCTGAGCCGCTGCGGCGGGCCGGCCGAACCCGCGCTGGTCGTCGCGGGCGAGCACCCGGTGGCCGTGCGGCTGCGGGTGGACGAGTCCGCCACCGGCGCGGCCGTGCTCCACGCCGCCGCACGGGCGGTCGCCACCGGCACGCCCGTCCCGCCGGGCGCCGGCGCCGCACTCGCCGTGGCTCCGGCCACGACCCCCTCGCCCGAGCGGATCGGTGCGTTCACCGTGACGCCCGTGCGCGTCGCCGACGCCGCCGCGCCGTACGAGCTGCTCGCACTGATCGACGACGACGCGCTCCGGCTCGACTACGACACCGGCCTGTACGACGAGGCCGCCGCCACCGCCCTCGCCCACCGTCTGCTCGCCGTCCTCACCGACCTGCTCGACGACCGGCCCCTGCACGCCGTCACCGCCCTCGCCGTCCACGAGCGCACCGGGATCGACGCGTGGTCGCGCGGGGCGCGACTGCCGTTCGAGGACACCTGCCTGCACACCCTCATCGAGCGGCACGCGACCCGCACGCCGGACGCGACCGCGGTCGTCTGCGGCGAGACGGAACTGACGTTCCGTCAATTCAACGAGAAGTCCGACAGATTGGCCGCGCTCCTGCACGGAAACGGCATCGGGCCCGGTTCCCTGGTCGCCCTCCCGGCCGCGCGCCACGTCGATTCGGTCGTCGCGATGTTCGCCGTGCTGAAGGCCGGTGCCGCCTACGTCCCGTTCGAGCCGACCCACCCCGAGGAGCGCGTGCGGCACGTCCTGCGCGACTCGGGCGCGGACGCCCTGATCGCCGACGAGCCGCCGGTACCCGGCCTCCCGGTGCCGCTGCTGCGCCCCGCCGACGCCGAGGCGCTGCCCGCCCGCGCCCCCGCGGTGCGGGTGACCCCCGACGACACCGCGTACGTCATCTACACCTCGGGCTCGACCGGCGCGCCGAAGGGCATCGCCGTCCAGCACCGGGCGATCGTCGCCTCCACGGCCGCCCGGACCGCCGCGGGCCCCGCGCCCGGCCGGGACCTGGTACTGCCGCCGCTGTGCTTCGACGGCGCGGCGGGCGGCATGTTCTGGGCGCTCGCCAACGGCGGCGCCGTCGTCCTGCCCACCGAGACCGAGGCGCACGACCCGCTCGCGCTGCGCGGCCTGCTGGAGCGCGCCGGCATCACCCACGTCCACGCCGTGCCCTCGCACTACCGGATCGTCCTGGAGGTCGCGGACGCGCCGGTGCTCGCCCGGCTCGCGATGGTCGCGGTCGGCGGGGAGCCGCTGACCGCCGACCTCGTCGCCGAACACCTGCGGCGCTGTCCGCAGGCACCGCTGTTCAACGACTACGGGCCCACCGAGTGCGCCGTGTGGGCCACCACGCACCGGTGCGGGGCCCCCGAGGCGTCCGGCGCGGCGATCCCGATCGGCCGCCCGGTGCCCAACTACCGCGCCCACGTGCTGGACTCCCGGCTGCGGCCGGTGCCGCCCGGCGTGCCGGGGGAGATCTTCCTCGGCGGGCCGGGCGTGGCCCTCGGCTACCACGGCCGGCCCGGCGCCACCGCGGAGCGCTTCCTGCCGGACCCGTTCGCGCCGGGCGGCCGGCTGTACCGCACCGGGGACCGCGGCCTGTGGTCGACCGCCGGCCGGCTGGTCACCCTCGGGCGGGTCGACCACCAGGTGAAGGTGCGCGGCTACCGGATCGAGCTGGGCGAGGTCGAGGCGGCGGTGCTCCGGCACCCCGCCGTCGCGGAGTGCGCCGTCCGGCTGCACGGCGAGGGCGCGGCGGAGCGGCTGGTGGCGTTCGTCGCGCTGCGGCCCGACGCCCCGGCCGGGACCGCCCCGGCCGGCACCACCACGGCCCGGCTGCGCCGGACGCTGGCCGAGACGCTGCCGGCACCGATGCGGCCCGACCACGTCGTGCTGCTGCCCGCGCTGCCCCGGACCCCGGGCGGGAAGATCGACTCGCAGGCACTGCGGGGCACGGCGGTTCCCGGCATGCGGAATTGACGTCCGGTCGATTCGGTCGGACCTGCGCGAACCGCTTCCCAAGTCGCCATGGATAGGTAAAGTGACGGGCTAGGAGTGACAAAGCGTCCGGACTCATGGCCAACGCTCTACCCAACCCCTCACGGCTTCATGCATCGACGTTCCGGTCGCGCTGAGCTCCCGTCAACTAGACCGGAACGGAAGGTCAGTCGCGAAGACTGGGTATGGACATGACAGCTTCGCGTCTCTAAGATCCCCTTTCGGCCGCGTATCCCTTCGCCCCGTGGAGGTTTGGCTCGCCGATGCAGAAAATGGGACTCCCCCCGATGTCCGGCCATTTCACCGAAGATAACCGGCAGCACGGCCGCGGCATATCGTTCCGAATTCTCGGCCCTTTACAAGTCGTAATCGGCGGGAAAACCGTCCGGGTCGGCCGCAACCGCCAACTGACCGTCCTGGCCGTGCTCCTGCTCAACGCCAACAAGATCGTCCCGGTCAGTTCGCTGATCGACGCGGTGTGGCGCGCCGAACCCCCCGCCACCGCCGACAAGCAGATCCAGACCTGCGTCTGGCGCCTGCGCAACGCCTTCGCCGCCGCCGGCGCCCCCGTCGACCTCATCGAGACCGAGCAGGGCGGCTACCGCATCCGGCTCGGCGAGGACGAGCTCGACGCCGACGCGTTCGAACGGACCGTGCGGCGCGCCCGCGACCTCGCCGCGGCCGGCGACCTGGAGCACGCCGCCACCGAGTACCAGAGCGCCCTCGCCCTCTTCCGCGGCCAGCCGCTCGCCGACCTCTCCGGTCCGCTCACGTACACCGTGGCCGCGCACTGGGAGGAGCGCCGGTTCTCCGTCCTGGAGGAGTGGCTCGACATCGGGCTCGCGCTCGGCCGCCACGCCGAGCTGATCAGCGAACTCAAGCCCCTGGTCGCCGAGTTCCCGATGCGCGAACGCCTCTGCGCCCAGCTGATGACGGCGCTCTACCAGTCCCAGCGCCGCGCCGAGGCCCTCGCCGTCTACCGCACCAGCCGGCACGCGCTCATCTCCAAGCTCGGCCTCGAACCCGGCACCCGCCTCCAGGAACTGCACCAGCAGATCCTCGCCGGCGAGGGCGTGACGCCCCCGGCCGCCGCGCACCGTGCCCCCCGCCCCGACAAGACCCCGGCCCAACTCCCGCCCAGGGTGACCGACTTCGCCGGACGCGGCGACATCGCCGAGCGGATCGGCTGGGACCTGCGGGCCACCGGCACGCCGCGGGTGATCGCCCTGGTCGGCTGCGCCGGGGCCGGCAAGACGGCACTCGCGGTGCACGTCGCGCACAGCCTCCAGCAGCACTTCCCCGACGGCCAGCTCTACGCCGACCTGCGCGGCCAGTCCGATCCGGTGCCCCCGAAGGAGGTCCTGCGCGGCTTCCTCGACGCCCTCGGCGTCCCCGAGCAGCGGATCCCCGCCGGGCTCGCCGCCCGCGCCGCGCTGTTCCGCAGCGTCACCGCCTCCAAGCGCCTGCTCATCGTGCTCGACGACGTCGCCGAGACCACCCGCTACGAAACCCTGCTGCCCAGCGGCGAGAGCGCGGTGCTGTGCACCGGCCGGACCAGCCTGCTCAAGATCCCCGGACTCACCGAGTACTGCCTCGACGGCCTGCCCGGCAACGAGGCGGTGGACCTGCTCGCCTCGCTCGTCGGGGTCGAACGGGTCTTCGCCGAGGCCGACAGCGCCCGGCAGATCGTCGACCTGTGCGGCCGCCTGCCGCTCGCCATCCGCGCCGCCGGCGCCCGGCTGCGCGCCCGGCCCCGGCACAGCCTGCGCAGCTTCCTCGACCGGCTCACCGGCAGCCGCAACCGGATCGCCGAACTCTCCATCGGCGCCCTGGACGTCGGCGCCCGGCTGGCCTCCACGCTCGACCAACTCCCGCTGGCCGCCTACCGCCTGTGGCTGCGGCTGAGCCTGTGCGAGCTCGCCTCGATCCCCGAGTACGTGGCCTCCGCCGTCGCCGACCGGCCCGACGAGGACACCCAGCGCCTGCTCGACCTGCTGGTCGGCCAGCACCTGCTCGCGGTCGCCCCGGGCGACGCCGCCGACGGACCCCACTACGCGTTCAACCCGCTCGTCCGCGACTACGCCCGGCAGCGCGCCGAAGCCGAACTCGGCGCCGCGACCGGCCGGGACGTCGCCGAGCAGATCGCGGCGGCGCTCCGCCGACGCGAGCGCTCCCGCACCCTCCACCACCCCTACCGTCGCCGCGAGGAGCCCACCGTCCATGGCAGTCAAGCGGTCTGACGCACCATCGGCCCGGCACGCCGCGCCGCGCGACCCGGCCGAACCGGCCGGACGGCGCCGCCGCGGCTCCCCGGGACCGCCCTCCCCCCTGGTCCTCCCGGTCGCCGTCCTGCTCCTCGCCGCGCTCTGCGCGGCCCTCACCGCCTGGCAGGACCGGCTCCCGGCCCCGCGCGACCTGAACGCGCCCGCCCGGGACTTCTCCGCCGCCCGCGCCGTCGACCGCGTCCGCGCGATCGCCACCGAGCCCCGCGCGAGCGGCTCCCCCGCCCACACCCGGGTCCGCGAGGACCTCGTGCGCGCGCTCACCGAACTGGGCCTGGAGACGCGGGTGCAGACCGCCGCGGCCGTCCACCACGTGCCCGACCTCTCCCCCACGGGCGCCGACGCCCGCTACGCCGGGCTGCGGGTGGACAACGTGGTCGCCCGCCTCCCGGGCAGCGCGAGCACCCGGCCGGTCGCCCTCGTCACCCACTACGACTCGACCGAGGCCGGCCCCGGCGCCAACGACGCCGGGGTCCCGGTCGCGGTGCTCCTGGAAACGGCCCGCGCCCTGCGCGCCGGACCGGCCCCGCGCAACGACATCCTCCTCGTCCTCACCGACGCCGAGGAGAGCGGCCTGCTCGGCTCCCGCGCCCTCGCGGACGCACCGGAGTTCCTGCCGCGCGACGCCGTCGTGCTCAACTTCGAGGCCCGCGGCAGCCGCGGCCCCAGCCTGATGTTCGAGACCGGCCCGGACGCCGGCTGGCTGGTCGACGCGCTCACCGAGCACGTCCCCTCCGCGCGCACCAGCTCGCTGCTCGACGCCGCCTACGGCTACCTGCCCAACCTGACCGACTTCACCGTCTTCGAGCGGGCCGGCCACCAGGGCCTCAACTTCGCCTACCTGGACGGCTACACCGCCTACCACGGCGCCGCCGACAACCCGGAGCGGGTCGACCCGGCCACCGTCCAGCACCAGGGCGACCAGGCCCTCGGCCTGGCCCGCGCCCTCGGCGCCGCCGACCTCACGCACCCGCCCGCCGGCGACCGCGTCTACTTCCAGGCCGCCGGCCTGCCCGTCGCCTACCCGGCCGGCGCCGCCCTGCCCGCCGCCCTCGCGACCGCCGCGCTCGGCCTGGCCCTGCTGCTGCGCCTGCGCGCTCGGGCCGGGCTCTCCCTCGCGCGCACGGCCGCCGGACTGCTCCTCGCCCTCGGTCAGGTGCTGCTCGCCGCGGCGGCCGCGCTCGCGCTGGCACCCCTGGTCGCCTCCCGCCACGCGGAGTTCGGCCCGTACGCCGACATCACCGGCCACGGCACCGCACTCGCCGGGTTCCTGCTGCTCACCGTCGCCCTCGGCGCGGCCGCCACCCTGCTCGCCCGGCGCCGCCTCGACGCCCGCCACCGGACGGCCGGCGCGATCGCGCTCTGGGTGCTGCTGGCGTGCGCCTGCGCCGTCGTCCTGCCGGGCGGCGGCCACGTGTTCACCTGGCCCGCGCTCGGTCTCGTCGCGGCCTCCGCACTGCTCACCTCGCGCGCCGGCGCGACGGCGGCCGGCCGGATCGCGGGCGCGGTGCTCGCCGTGCTCCCGATCGGTCTGCTCGTCGTCCCGCTCGTGCCGCTGCTGGCGGACGCGCTCGGGCTCGGGCTGGTGGCCGTGCCGGTGGCGGTCGCGGCCCTCGTGGTCGCACTGCTGCCCGCCGTGCTGCCGCCGCTGCCCCGCCCGGCGCGGCTGCTGGTGCCGGGCACGGCGGCGCTCGCCGCCGCGGCCGTGCTGGCGGCCGCGACGCTGGTCCCGCCGCGGGAGCCGTACCGGGGCCGGGCCGGCGCGCTCTACCTGCTCGACGCGGACCACCACGCCGCCACCTGGCTGAGCGACTCGCCGCCGGACGCCTGGAGCAACCGGCTGCTGCCCGAGCCGGAGCGCGTCGCCGTCGCCGACCTCTGGCCCGGCTGGCGCGTGCCGGTCCGGCGCGCCGGGGCGCCGGTGCTGCCGCTCGCCGCGCCGGAGGTCACCGTGACGCCCCTCCCGGACGGCCCGCCGGACGGGCGGCGCCTCGCCGTCCGCGCGGTGTCCCGGCGCGGCGCGCCCGAGCTGGTGCTGCTGGTGACGGGGGCGGCCGTGCGCGGCTACTCGATCGACGGCGTGCCCGGGTGGCACCAGGACACCCCGGCCGGGGCGCCGCCCTGGGAGCTGTGGATCCGCCGGGTGCCGCCGGAGGGTGCCGGGCTGGTGCTCGACCTGGGCCCGGGACCGGCGACGCTCAAGGTCCTCGACCGCACGCCGGGACTGCCGGCCCCGGACGGCGCCCCGGTGGCCGGGCCGCGCCCGCCGGCGCTCGGCGTGGCCTCGTTCGGCGAGGCCGCGCTGGTCGCCACCACGCGATCGCTGGTGCCGTGACGAACGCCCGGGAGCGGCCGCCGGATCGGGCGGCCGCTCCCGGGCGTTCCGCACATCGGTGCGGGGTACGCGCCCTCGCCGTCAGCCGGCGGACGGCGAGGGCGTGCCGGGCAGCCGGGCGGCGACCTTCTCCGCCGCCGTCTTCACGTCGCTGCACACCTGCGGGGTCATCGCGGTGGTCCGGCCCAGGCGCAGTTCGATGCTGCTGCGCCCGCCCGCGTCCAGGTAGACCTTGCAGACGCCGTTCAGGGCGCCCATCAGCATCACCGCGGACTTGCCGTGGAACTCCAGGTCCGTCCGGGTGCCGTCACCGGTCGCGGCCTCGGCGAGCGGGCGCTCGTCCAGGGTCAGGGTGAGGGTCCCGAAGCGGTACTTGTAGGACGAACAGCCCCGGTCGCTCAGCCCGCTGACCGAGGGCTCGCCGAGGCCGAGCTCGGCCGAGACGGGCCGCAGCATCCGGCAGGCCGGCGACTCGTCGGGCTGTGCCTGGCTGGAGGCGGGCGTGGCGGTCGAGCAGGAGGCCAGGGCCCAGGTCGCGGCGGCGACGGCCGCCGCGGTCAGGACGTTCCGGGCGCGGGGACGGTCCATGGGTGGTTCGCTCCGATCGGTCCGAGGGGAAGGGCGGGCAGGACGGGGAAGAGGCGTGGGTGGCGAGTGGCGCCGGGGTGGATTCACCGCTGGAGGACGGCGCAGGCCCAGTGCATCCCGCGGCCGTTGGCCGCGAGCGCGACGAGGTCGCCCGGCACGAGCGCGCCCGACTCCTCCAGGCCGGCCAGGCAGAACAGGTGGTCGGCCGCCCCGAAGTGCCCGTGCTCGGCCGCCGTCCGGGCGTTGGTGCGCTCCGGCGGCACGCCGATCAGCTCGGCCTGCGCGGCCAGCACGCGGGCGTTGTCGTTGAGCAGGACGAGCCGCGCGAGGTCCTCCTCGGCGCAGCCGGCCCGGCGGCAGGCGCGGTGCACCGCGCGGGCGGTGCGCTCGTCGATCTCCTCCGCGTACGCGGCGACCTTCTCCGCGTCGTGGCCGAAGTGCTCGACGACGTCCCACGCGTCGCGCACCGCGGGCGTCTCGGTGCCAGGCACGAACGGCCGGCGGGCGCCGCCGACGTCCATCCGGAAGAAGTCGGCGTAGCGCCCGTCGGTCTCCGCGTACGAGGCCCGCCAGCGCAGGCCGGGCGCGCCGCGCACGGCGACAGCCGCGGCGGCGCCGTCGGAGAACAGCAGCGAGTGGGTGTCCAGCCTGTTCCAGTAGGCGTCGACGGTCCGGTTGGCGCCGATCACGAGCGCCGTGCGGTAGTCGGGGTGGGTGGCGAAGCGTCCGGCCACGGTGTCCAGGGCGGTGACGCCGCCGACGCAGCCCTGGTCGACGAGCACGGCCTCGGCCCGGCGCAGCCCCAGGGCCCACTGGACCCGCGCCGCCGCGTCCCAGTACAGGTGGTCGGCCAGGTCGGTGAGGGCGAGGACGAGGAGGTCGACGTCGCCCGGCTCGACGGCGGCCAGGGCCCGCGCGCCGGCCTCGACCGCCAGGTCGGTGACGCTCACGTCGGGCCCGGCCCGGTGGATGTACCGGTAGCCGTAGCCGAGGACGCGTTCGACGTCCTCGGTGTACTCGGCGACGACGTCCTTGACGGCGGCCTTCTCGCCGGTGGCGACGCCGAAGGCGGTCAAACCGTAGTCCACTGGCACTCCTCGCGTTCGCGCGGTCAGTCGGTGAGTTCGGCGAGTGGGGTGGTCCCGGTGAGTTCGGCGAGTGCCCGGGGGTCGCTCAGCGCCCCCGCGACGGCGCGCAGGAACGCGACGGCGTCCCGGCCGTTGACCACCCGGTGGTCGTGGGCGAGGCCGAGCGTGACGACCTCGGCGGGCACCGGCCCGCCGTCGGTCGGCAGGAGCCGCCGCACCGGGCCGGCGATCGAGAGCATGCACAGCTGGGGCCACATCACGATCGGCCGGACGAGCAGCACGCCGGGTTCGAGGTTGAGCGAGACGGTGAGCGCGCCGCCGGCGAGCTCACCGGCGGTGAACCCGCCGCGGTAGGCCTTGAGCCTGAAGTCCATGAGGTCGTCGGCGAGTTCGGCCAGCGGGCGGGCGGCGCAGTCGCGCAGGACGGGCGTGTAGAGGCCGTTGCCGGCGTCGACGGTCACCGCGAGGTCCACGCGCTCGGCGAGTTCCACGGTCCGCTCGTCCACGAGCGTGCCGAACAGGTGCGGGAACGCCGGTCGGGCGGCGGCCACGGCCTTGAGCAGCAGTTCGGGCAGGCCGACCTCGGCACCGGTCTCCTCGGACACCGTCCGGAGCCGCTCCAGCGCCGCGTCCACCGTCACCTCGACGGCGGCGAACGCGGCGGGCACCTCGCGGTGGGCCCGGGTGACGACGGCCGCGGTGCCCTGCTGGACGCGGTCCAGGCGGTAGGTGCGGCCGGCCGGTCCGGGCGCCGGTGCGGCCGCCGCTTCGGCCGTGGGCCCCGGTGACGCGCTCGCCTCCGCGGCCGCCGGTTCACCGGCGGGCTCGCCGGCGCGTTCACCAGCGGGCTCGCCGGCGCGTTCACCGGGAGGTTCGGCGAACAGCTCGGCCAGCGGCTCCCCCACCTTGAGCTCGGTCCCCGCCCGCGCGCGCACCCGCAGGTACCCCGACACGGGGGCGGCGACCTCCTCGACGGCCTTCGACGTCTCCACGTCGAGCAGCGGCTCGCCCTCCTCGACGTACGCGCCGTCGGGGACGTGCCACGCCAGCACCAGGTAGGCGTCGTCGTTGTTGTTGAGCTTCGGCATGACGACGGGCGCCCCGGTGGGCCGCGCGGCCCGGTCGACCGCCCGTGTCCCCGGCGCACCCGCCGCGACGTCCGGAAGCGCTCGGGCCACCTCCCGCGCGATGCGGGCGGCCCCGAGCAGCACCTCCGCCTCCAGGTGCGGCGCGGTCGGCACGACGGAGTCGGCGGAGGACAGCAGCAGGACCGGGGCCCTCAGGTCCGCCCACGCCAGCCGGTGGATCCGGGCCGCGACGTCCGCGCCCCACGTGCCGCCCTCGGTGCTCTCCTCCGCCACCGCGACCAGCCGGGCGCCCGCGATCAGCGGCAGGACCGGTTCCGGGTCCAGCGGGTACAGCCGTGCCGGGACGAGGAGTCGGACGCCGACCCCGCGCTCGTGCAGCAGGTGCGCGGCCTCGAGCGCCCGGTGGGCCACCCCGCCGGGACACAGCAGCACGACGTCGGCGGGGCCGCCGTCCACGGGCGCCACATGCGCCCAGCCGGTCGGGCCGCCGATCAGGCGGAACCCGAACCGCTCGTCCACGACGCCGTCGCGCAGCATCCGCCGGCCGTAGAGCACCTTGTCCTCGAACAGCATCGCCGGGCCCCGGTCGAGCCCTTCGGACAGCAGCGCGAACGGGTCGTGGAACGGCGTCGTCTCGTACAGCGCCAGGTTCGGGATGCCGAGGAAGTGCTTCTGCACGCTCTGGCTGTGCGTCGGCCCGTAGCCGCGTCCGCCGCCCACCGGGCAGCGGACCACGACCGGCATCGGCACCCGCTCGCCGTACATCGTCACCGACTTGGAGATCAGGTTCAGCACCTGGTCGAAGGCGAGTGCGGCGAAGTCGCCGAACATCATCTCCACCACGGCCTCGTCCCCGGCGAGGGCGAGTCCGCCCGCGACGCCGGCGATGCCGCCCTCGCTCAGCGGCGTGGTCAGGACGCGGTCCGGGTAGCGGGTGGACAGGCCCCTGGTCACCTTGAAGGCGCCGCCGTACGGGTCGAGGACGTCCTCGCCGAGCAGGTGCAGCGCGGGCCGTTCGGCGAAGAGCCGGTGCAGGGCGCCGTTGAGCGCCTCCACCACGCGGGGTGCGGGCGCGCTCACGCCGCCCCCTCCGCGCCGCGGGCGAGGCCGGCGGCGAGCACCTCGCGCAGCGCGCGGACGGAGCGGCAGGCCCGCGCCTCGCGCGCCGTCAGCCGTACGCCGTACTCCTTCTCGGCCCGCGCGACGATCTGCACCTGCCGCAGGCTGGTCCACGCCTCCGTGGTCGCGGCGCCGGTCTCGTCGGTCACCTCGGCGGCCGGCACCCCGAGCACGTCGGCCACGAGCCCGGTCAGTGCGGCCGCCGCGGCCGGCGCGTTCAGGTCCGTCGGTGCGGTCGGTCCGGTCATCGGTACCCCCTCATCGTGTCCCGCCTGCTGTCGCGTTCGGTGCGCCGGTGGCCGCCGGCCACACCGACGGCGCCCGCGCCTCCACCTCCCGGGCCACCCGCTCCACCTCGGCGCGGATCCGCTCGTCGAGCACCCGGAACGGTTCGCCCAGGCGCTCGGCCAGCTCCCGGTGCCAGTCGGCCTCCCACAGCGCGGCCACGTCCTCGGCGGGGCGGGTGTCGTCGCCCTTGCTGTGCGGGCCCAGCCGGTGCGTGGTGAACTGCACGACGGCCGGGCGGTGCTGCTCGCGCACCCGGCGGACCACCGGGGCCAGCCGGGCCCGGATCGCCGGCACGTCGTGTCCGGTGACCTCCACGAAGTCGAGCCCGAACGCGGCCGCGCGGTCCGCGATGGACCCCGCCAACTGCAGCCGGGTGGGCGTGGACTGGGCGATCCCGTTGTGCTCGACCACCACCAGCACCGGCACCCGCCACAGCGCGGCCATGTTGAGCGCCTCGTACACCGCGCCCTCGCCCCACGTGCCGTCGCCGGTGAACACCGCGGCGATCCGGCCCTCGCGGGTGCGCTTGCAGTGCAGGCCGAGGCCGACGGCGAGCGGCAGGCTCTCGCCCTGCACACCGGTCGACAGGTAGCGCCCGCGCCGGATGTGCTGGCTGCCGCCGACGCCCGAGCACACCGCGCCCTCGCGGCCCGTGATCTCCGCGAGCAGGCCGGCCGGGTCGCGGAACAGCGCCAGGTAGTGGCCGTGGCCGCGGTGGTTGCTCAGCACGAAGTCCCCCGCGAGCAGCGGTGCGAGGGCCACCGGGACGTACTCCTGCCCCAGGCAGGTGTGGGTGGTCCCGTTCAGCCGCCCCTCGGCGAACATCCGCAGCAGCATCGTCTCGAAGTGCCGGATGACCAGCAGTGCTTCGAGGTCCTCGGTGTCCGGTACACCCGCCGACTCCGGCGTTCCAGCGCTCATGGCACGACAACTCCCGCGTACTGGGCGGCCCGGACGACCCGGACCGCCTCGACGACCTGCACTCACCGCGCACCAACGCGTCGGCCGCCACGCTAACGGCCTTCGTTCTCAAACCCGTTCACGATCCGCTCTCACCGTGCCGCCCCCGGCTCTCCGGCGGCTCTCACCTCGTTCTCAGCCCGTTGCGCCCGCCGTGAGCGCCCGCCTTAACTGATCGGGCGGCGCGCCGGGAGTCGTCCCCCCGCCCGGCCCGCCGCGCCCCTCCGCTCCGCCCCGCCGATCCGAAGGAGCCAGCAGATGCCGCCGTCCCCCGAGGTCCTCGTCGTCGGAGCCGGCCCCACCGGACTCGCGCTGGCGGCCGAGCTCGCCGCGTTCGGCGTCTCCTGCCACGTGGTCGACAAGCGCACCGGGCGCAGCCCGCTCTCCCGCGCCTGCACCGTCGAGCCGCGCACCCTGGAGCTGCTGGACATGCGCGGGCGCGTCGACGACGTCCTGAAGTGGGGCCGGGAGTGCCCGCACCCGCCGCTCGGCAACGAGGGCGGCTTCCTCGACTACGGCCTGCTGGACACGACCTTCCCGTTCAGCCTGTCCATTCCGCAGTCGCGGACGGAGGAGGCGCTGCAACTCGCCGCCGAGAAGGCCGGCGCGGTGCTGCTGCCCGGCACGGAGGTGACCGGCCTGCGCCAGGACGCCACCGGGGTCGAGGTGGAGCTCACCGGCCCGACGGGGCCGCGCACCGAACGGGCGCGGTACGTCGTCGGGTGCGACGGCGTGAACAGCACGGTCCGCCAGGCGCTGGGCGTCGAGTACGACGGCTGGCACTACGAGGAGTCCCTGATGATGGGCGACGCCCGGCTGTCGAACCCGCCGGGACCGGCCGAATACGCGCGGATCACCCGGCGCGGCATGGCGGCGCTGTTCCCCTTCCAGGACGGCACCTACCGCGTCATCGTCCTGGACCGGCAGAAGTTCACCGTTCCCGCGGACGAGCCGCTGACCCTGGAGGACCTCAGCGAGAGCTGCGCGGCCGTCCTGGGGCTGGACGTCGGTCTCCACAGCCCGCTGTGGCTCTCGCGCTTCCGCAGTTCGCAGCGGCACGCCAAGCGCTACCGGGTGGGCCGGGTGCTGCTGGCCGGCGACGCGGCGCACACCCACATCCCCTCCGGCGGGCAGGGGTTGCAGACCGGCATCCAGGACGCCTTCAACCTCGGCTGGAAGCTGCGGGCCGTCCTCGCGGGCTGGGCGCCCGAGGAGCTGGTCGACAGCTACGAGGCGGAGCGCTACCCGATCGCGGCGGAGACGCTGCGCAAGACCGACCTGTCGTTCCGCTTCGAGACCTCGGACGGCGTCGTCGCCCGCCTGGCGCGCCGGGCCGCCATGTGGTCGATGCGGATCCGGCCCGTGCACCGGCTCAACGTCGAGCACCTGTCCGGCCTGACCCTGCGCTACCCGTCGCACGGGCAGGGCCGGTGGGCCGGGCGCCGCGTCCCGGACCGGCCGCTCTCCTCGCCCCAGGGCCCCGACCGGCTCTACCGGCTCTTCCGGGACGGCGGCTTCGTCCTGCTCGGCTCGGACGGCTGCCCGCCGGCGGCCGCCCCGTGGGCGGGCCGGCTGCGCACCGGCGTGCTCGCCGAGCCGCTCGGCGAGCGGTGGCCCCGGTACGTCCTCGTCCGGCCGGACGGCTACGTCGCGTGGGCCGGGCACGCCCCGGACGACGGGCTGGCCGCGGCCCTGCGCCGCTGGTGCGGCACCCCGGCCCCGGCCGCCCACTGACCCGGCCGCCCACTGACCGGCACGCCGCCGCGCGGCACCCCGTCGGCGCGCCGCACCACCCCGGGCCGACCGGCCACCCCGAACGGGCGTCGGCGCGCGGCACCCGGCGTCGCACCGACCCACCGCCGCCACCGAGCCCCCGTCCGCGCGCCGAGCCTGGAGACCGCCGTGACATCCGCGCTGTTCGTCGCCCTCGTGATCCCCGCCCTCGCCGCCGTCCACTTCTACGTGTGGCGGCGCGTGGTCCGCGACACCACGGCCCCCGGCTCGTGGCCGCGCCGGACCGGGACGGCGCTGCTGGTGGTCCTCGGCCTGCTGCTGGTGGCGGCGCCACCGGCCGAGAGCGGGCTGCCGAAGCCGCTCGCGGCGGCCGTCGGCTGGCCGGGCTTCCTGTGGATGGCGGGGATCCTCTACCTCTGCCTCGCGCTGCTCGTCACCGAGGCCGTCCGTCCGTTCCTCCTGCGGGCGCGACGAGGCCCCGCGGCCGCGCCCGATCCCTCCCGCCGCCTGTTCGTCAGCCGCTCGCTCGCGCTGGCCGCCGGGGCCGCCACCGCGGCGGCCGTCGGGTACGGCGCCGCGACCGCCCTCGGTGCGCCCACGGTCAGGCGCCTGACCGTCCCGCTGGCCCGGCTCGACCCCCGGGCGGACGGCTTCCGGATCGCCGTGATCAGCGACATCCACCTGAACAGCCTGGTCGGCCGGGCCCGCGCCCGGCAGGTCGCCGAGCTCGTCAACGGGACCGCGCCCGACCTCATCGCGGTCGTCGGCGACCTGGTCGAGGACGCCGACGTGGCCCGGCTCGGCCCCGAGGTGGAGCCGCTCGGCCTGCTCAGCGCGCCGCACGGCGTGTACTTCGTCACCGGCAACCACGAGCACTACTCGGGCGGACAGCAGTGGATCGACTTCGTCCGCCGGCTCGGGCTGCGCCCGCTGGTGAACGAGCGCGTCGCACTGCCCGGTTTCGACCTCGCGGGTGTCAACGACGCCAGCGGCGCCGACGAGGGCCTCGGCCCGGACTACGAGGCCGCGCTCGGCGGGCGCGACCCGGGCCGGGCGGTGGTCCTGCTCGCCCACCAGCCGGTCCAGGTGCACGAGGCGGTCAGGTACGGCGTCGACCTGCAACTGTCCGGCCACACCCACGGCGGGCAGCTGTGGCCCTTCAACCACCTCGCGGGGCTGGCGAATCCGGCCGTCGCCGGGCTGCACCGGTTCGGCGGCACGCTGCTCTACGTCACGCGCGGCACCGGCTTCTGGGGCCCGCCGGTGCGCCTGGGCGCCGACCCGGACGTCACCGTCCTGACGCTCACGGCCCCCCGTCCCTGACCGACGGCGCGGGGGCCGGAGCGTCAGGGAGCCGGAGCGTCAGGGGGCCGGAGCGTCACCGGGCCGGAGGGTCGGGGGCCGGAGCGTCAGGGGGCCGAAGGGGCGGGGGCCGGAGGGTCGGGGACCCGCCGCCCGCTCAGCCCAGCAGCGGTTCGCCGGCCGCGTACCGGCGGAAGAAGCCCGCCGTCGGCGTACCGGCCCCCGCGATGTCCTCCGGGGTGCCCTCCGCCACGACGGCGCCGCCGGCCGGCCCCGCGCCCGGCCCGAGGTCGATCACCCAGTCCGCCGAGGCGGCCACCGGGATGTCGTGCTCGGCGACGACCACGGTGTTGCCCGAGTCCAGCAGGACGTCGAACGCGTCCACCATGCGCTGGATGTCGGACGGGTGCAGGCCCGAGACCGGCTCGTCGAGCACGACCAGCCCGGCCTTGCGGCCCGTCGAACCGCGCTGGATCGCCGCCGCGAGCTTGAGCCGCTGCGCCTCCCCGCCGGACAACTCGGTGGCGCTCTGGCCCAGTTGCAGGTAGCCGAGGCCCACCCGCTCCAACGCCGCCAGCGTCTCGGCGAGCTGCTTGGGCTCGGTCAGCCGCTCGACGGCCTCGGCGACGGTCAGGTCCAGCACGCCGTCGATGGTCAGCCCCTGGTAGGTGATCTCCAGCGCCTCCGGCTTGTAGCGGCGGCCGTCGCACTCGTCGCACACCACCCACACGTCCGGCAGGAAGTGCATGTCGACGAGCCTGCGCCCGTACCCCGTGCAGGTCTCGCAGCGGCCGCCGTTGGCGGTGTTGAAGGAGAACCAGGAGGCGTTGACCCCGCGCCGGCGGGCCTCGTCGGTCTCGGCGAACAGCTTGCGCACGAGGTCGAAGGCCTTGCTGTAGGTGGCCGGGTTGGAACGCGGGGTGCGCCCGAGCGGCTCCTGGTCCACCACGGCGACCCAGCTGAACGCGTCCGCGCCGGTCACCGAGCGCACGGTTTCGGCGGCCTCCCCGTTGAGCGCGGCCTCCACACCCGTGCCGAGCGCGCCGAGCAGGCTGCTCTTGCCGCTGCCGCTGACGCCGGTCAGGCAGGTGAGCCTCCCGACCGGGAAGCGGACGCGCTCGGCCGTCACGTTGTGCGCGGACAGTCCGTGCAGCTCCACCCAGCGGGCCCGGTCGCCCACCGGGCGGCGCTCGCGCCGCAGCCGCGGCCCGTCGCCGGCCAGGTAGCGGCCGGTCAGCGAGCGCGGGTGCGCGGCGGCCTCGGCGGGCTTGCCCGACACGATCACCTCGCCGCCGAGCCGCCCGGCGCCCGGCCCCAGGTCCACGATCCAGTCGGCACGGGCGATCAGCTCCGGGTCGTGCTCGACGATCAGCACGGTGTTCCCGGCCTCGCGCAGCTCCAGCGCGATGTCGAGCAGGTGTGCCTTGTCGGCGGGGTGCAGGCCGGTGCCCGGCTCGTCCAGGACGAAGGTGATGCCGCTCAGTTCGGTGCTCAACTGCGCGGCCAGGCGGGTGCGCTGGAGCTCACCGCCGGACAACGTGGCGGCGCTCCTGGTCAGTTGCAGGTGCGCGAGGCCGAGCCGCTCCAGGACACCGAGCCGGCGCGCCAGGTCCTGGAGCAGCGGCTCGCCCACCTCCCGCTGCGCCGTGCCCAGTTCGGCCACCACGTGCTCGGCCCAGCCCCGCACGGCGTGCACGTCCCCCTCCAGCAGCTCGGGGTAGCTGAGCCCGCCGAGCCGGATGGTGCGGGCCGCGTCGCCGTAGCCGGTGCCGCCGCAGGCCTCGCACGCGATCTTGCGCATGTAGGGCAGGTAGCGCTGCTTGGCGCTCGGCGTACCGGCGTTGGCGAAGACCCGTTCCACCTCGGCGAGGGCGCCGCGCATCGGCTGGCTGGAGGTGTAGGTCCACGACGCCGTCTCGTTCTTGTTCGGCATGTCGACGGTGGCCTCGATCTTCTCGTCGCCCGTGCCGTACAGCACGCTGTGCCGGAACTCCTCGGGCAGTTCCCGCCAGGGCCGCGCGAGGTCCACCCCCCGCTTCTCGGCCAGCGCGGGGACGAAGGCGTGCTCACCCGAGCGCCACTTGGCGTACCAGGGCGACGCTCCGTCGAACAGCGGCTTGTCCGGGTCGGTGACGACGAGGTCCTCCTGGGCCTGCCAGCGCCCGCCGACGCCGTGGCACTCGGGGCAGTTGCCCTCCGGCGAGTGGCGGTCGAAGTGCGCGGTCGACAGGTGTCCGGGCAGCCGGGCCGCGTCCGGCCCGATGGCGGGCAGCCGCGAGTACAGCAGTCCGAGGTGCCCGTCGATGCCGGTGATCGTCGCCACCGTGGACCGCGGGTTGCGGTTGAGCCGGCGCTGGTCGACCGCGAGGGTCGCGCCGAGCCCGAGGATGCGGTCCACCTTCGGCCGGTTGCGCTGGGTGATGTACTGCCGGACGAACGGCGACAGTCCTTCGAGGTAGCGCAGCTGCGCCTCACTGTGGATGGTGTCGATCGCTAACGACGTCTTTCCGCTGCCGCTGACGCCGGTGAAGGCGACCACCTGGCCCTTGGGGATGCTCAGCGTCACGTCGCGTAGGTTGTTGGTGCGCGCGCCCACCACGTGGATGGTGTCGGCGTGCCGTGCGGATCCAGTCATCGTTGCTGCCTCGTCTCACAGCGGTGACGTTCCGTGTGGCGCAGTCACCGCGATCGGAAAATCCCGGGGATGTCCGCCCCGAACGACCCGGGCGCGCCGAAGGCGCCTGCCGGGGAAGGCACTCATGGTACTGGACGAAACTTCGTGTGCCGATTCTCCGACAACTCGCCCGCCTCCCCCGCCCGTCGCCGCCGCCATCGGGCGCGTCGTCGCCGGGGAGCGCGGAATCCTGCTCCCCGCACCAGCCCCGCGGTGGCTCAACCGGTCTACAGAACAGAAGAGTTGTGCGACCCGCCGGATCGTTCCCCGGGGGCGCACGCCCGTGCGACCCGTAGCACGAGCGCGCTTCCGCGCCTCCGGCCCGGCCCCTCCCGCCCGCGCGCCTGGTGCGGGACAGTGCCGTCGCGTACCGCCGTCGGTGTCCCCCGGCTCGCCCTGCGCGCGTCGTCCGCGCGGGCTCCGCCGGAGGGACGACGGCTCGCACGCCACGACACCGAGGGCAGGCCGGCTGGGGCGGCCGGTGCGGCGTCCAGCCGGCCGAAGCCGTCGAGGAGGGCTCCGTGCTGGACAGCAGGACGTACGCGAGGCTGCGGTACCCGTTCCCCACCCTGGTCAATCCGCACGCGGCGACGATGCAGGAACACACCGACCGCGTCTGGATCGACGGAAAATGGAGGGGTTTCGTCCCGCCGGACATCGCGGACCGGTTCAAGAAGACCCGCACCGCCTACATGGCCTCGTACTTCTTCCCCATGGCGACGTGGGAACGGCTCGTACCGCTGGCTCGGATGATGCTCTTCTCGCTGTACCAGGACGACATCTACGAGCGGGCCACCCCGGACACCGTGCGGGCCGTCCGGGCACGGACGGTCGCGGTGGCGCGCGGTCAGGCGACCGCGCGGGAGGCCGACGTCATGCTGGGCGCCCAGATCGAGACCCTGCGCGGCGAGCTGCTGCGCTTCGTCCCCGTCGCCTCCGTCGACCGGTGGGCGGACGACCTGGACCGCTACTTCGAGGGCCTGGAGGAGGAGGTGACCCATCTGGCCGCGGGCACCCGCCCGACGATCGAGGAGTACGTCCGGATCCGGGAAAGCGCCCTGATGCTCCATCCCTTCTTCGCGCTGAAGGAGGTCGAGACCGGTGTCGTGCTCCCCGAGGAGATCCACCGGCACCCGACCGTGCGGAGGCTCAAGTCCCTGGCGGTGCGCCTGCCGGGCTGGTTCAACGAGTTCCAGTCCTACGACAAGGACGAGCGGACCGGCATGGGCGACCTCAACCTCATCAACGTGGTCCGACACGAGCGGTCCTGTTCCCTGGAGGACGCCCGCGAATGGGTGTTCCGTCTCCACGAGGACGATCTGAACGCCTTCGTGCGGCTCCAGCGGAGCCTTCCGGACTTCGGCGAGTGGCACGACGCGGTCGCGAACCACATCCATCACGTCAGCTTCGTCATCTCCGGATGGCGCGGCGTGGACAAGCAGATCTCCCGCTACGACCCCGGCACCTACACGGATCAGCACCGACTGGCGTCGGCGGCCCGCGTCCGCGGACCGAACACGGAGGACGACCATGCCTGATGAGCCCTCACCCCTCGTCCTGACCCACCCGTTCCCGACCCGGGTCAGCCCCTTCGAGGCGGACGAGTCCTTCCACGAGGAACACCGGTGGTACGACGCCTACTACGACTTCCTGTCCGAGGAGGACCGCGCCAAGTACAAGGACCACGACCTGGCCCGCGGGGCCGCCTACATGTCGCCGACCGTCACGGATGGCCGACGCATGCGTCCCATGGCCCGGTGGTTCATCTTCCTGACCCAGATCGACGACTACCACGAGTTCCACACCGTCCCGGAGCTCGTCGCCGTGCGCGACCGGGTCTGCGACATCCTCACGGGCGAGGAACCGCACGGAGGGGACCCAGGAAACCTGTGGTTCCTGGCCCGCATGCGCCAGGAGTTCCAGGAGTTCATGCCCCACTTCTGGCTGGAGCGCCTGGCCCACTCCTTCTACGAGTACTTCACGTACGGGGTGATGGAGGAGACGCCCTACAAGAGCGGACGGCGGCCCGGGCCGCCGTCCCTGCCGCACTACCTCCTCATCCACGAATACTCCATCGCCATGCGGCCCTACGGTGACCTGGTCGACGCGGCCACCGATGCGGCGCTGCCGGTCTCCGTCTTCCGCCACCCGCTCATCCAGCGGCTCCGCTCACTGGTCTGCCGCCTGATGTCCGTCCAGAACGACCTGCACTCCCTCGCGAAGGAGGAGGCACGCCCCTCCGAGTGCGTCAACATCATCCCCGTCCTGCGGCACGAACTCGGCTGCACGCGCACCGAGGCGGTCGCGGAGGCGGTCCGGATCCACGACTCCTTCGCGGCCGAGATCCTCGCCCTGGGCCGGCAGCTGCCCGATTTCGGGCCTCACCAGGGGCACGTCCGGGAGTACTTCCGCCAGATGGAGCTGATGATCACCGGGCTCGAACGCTGGTACCGGCACTCACGCTCCACCCGCTACCGGATCCCCGGCGCGTTCCCGGAAGCCGGCCCCCCGGCCCAGAGCCTCCTCCGCCCGTCCGGCACTCCACCGAACCACCCGGTCACCGGCCCCACCGACCCGCCGAAGTCCTCGTAGCGCCGCCCGAACCGGCCCACGACCTCGCCCCCGGGAACAGACCTCCCATGAACACCTCCCCCCACTCCCTACCAGCCGCAGCCGGTCCCCCACAGGTCACGGCGGCCGTCGACGCGTGCCTGGCCGGCTTCCTCGACCGCAAGGCCCGCGCCGCCGCCGCGCACCTGCCGTCCGAAGCCGTCGAGTTGCTGCGCGGCTTCCTCTTCTCCGGCGGAAAGCGCCTGCGCCCCCTCCTGTGCGTCTGCGGCTGGTACGCCGCGGGCGGCCGCGACGTACCGCCCGCCGTGCTCCAGGTGGCAGCATCGCTGGAGCTGTTCCACGCCTTCGCCCTCATCCACGACGACGTCATGGACCACTCCGCCACGCGGCGCGGCGCACCTACCGTCCACCGCGCGGTCGCCGCCCTCCACCACACCCGCGGCCCCACCGCCGCCGAGGAGTTGGGCACCGGCGCCGCCATCCTGGTCGGAGACCTCGCCCTGACCTGGTCCGACGAACTCATCCACACCGCGGCCCTGGCTGGGGACCGCCTCGCCGCCGTCCTGCCCGTCGTCGACACCATGCGCACCGAAGTCATGTACGGCCAGTACCTCGACCTGCTGGCCACCGGCGCCCCCGACGACAGCATCGACACCGCCCTCACCGTCATCCGCTACAAGACCGCCAAGTACACCGTCGAACGCCCCCTCCACATCGGGGCCACCCTCGCCGACGCGAGCCCGCGCACGCTGGACTTCCTGACGTCCTACGCCCTTCCGCTCGGCGAGGCCTTCCAACTCAGGGACGACCTCCTCGGCGTGTACGGAGACCCCGCCACGACGGGCAAGTCCCGCCTGGATGACTTCCGCCAGGGCAAGCACACCGTGCTCATCGCCCTCGCGCTCAGGCACGCCGCTCCCGCCGAGCGGGACCTGCTCCGCACCCACCTCGGCGACCCCGGCCTGGACGAACGCACGGCCGCGCGCCTGCGGGAGGTCGTCATGGCCACCGGCGCGGTGGCGGAGGTCGAGCGGATGATCGCTCGGCGCGGACACCGGGCCAGGCAGGCCCTGCGGCACGCCGTCCTCCCTCCGCACGCCGCCGGCCTGCTCGACCACCTCGTCGAAGCCGCCACGAACAGGACCGCATGACCACGAACCGGGCGTACGGGTGGCGCCGAGGTCCCCGCGCCGCCGCACCGCCCGGCGGCACCGAGCCGCCCGCGCGGCGCGAGGACGCGTCAGGAGCGCCGGGCGGTCGGGCGAGGAGTGTCCGTCCGGCAGGCGCGGCGGCGTGAAGCCGCGGTGCGGGACGGGTGTGGGATCCGGGAACGCCGTGCCCGTTCGCCTCGGAACGTACGGGCCGGCGTCCTCCTGCCTCGCGGGTCAGTGCGCGGGCCCGGCGATGCCGGTGCGCCCGGGCGGGGAGGCGAGCTGTCGCGCCGTGTCGGGGGGCACGGCGCCGGGGTGGCGGTGTCGCCAGTAGGGGTTGTCGAGCGGCAGGGTGGCGCTGACCCGACCGTACATGCCGAACGTGGCGATGATCAGGCCCATCACGAAGCTGAAGATGACGTTGGGGATCCTGAAGGCCAGGATGTTGGCGCCGGAATCGAGCAGGGCGAGGTTGACGAACCCGCTCAGCACGAACAGGCCGCCCACCACGATGTTGATCGTCGAGGCGGTGTTGCCGCCGATCACGGCTCCGGTGACCAGGACCGCGGCGGTGACGATCGAGATCACGCTGAGCAGGCCGTTGCTCGACAGGCCCGCCACGCGCTCTCCGGTGGTGCTGAAGAACGCCAGGGCGTCGGACAGGCCGAGGCAGCCGAACACCAGCAGGGCGAGGCCGCACAGGCCCGCGCCCACCCGGTAGACCCGGGCGAGTCGGTGGTCGACGGGAAGCTCGTCGCGGAAGTCCATGACTGCTCTCCTTCGCGTATCCGGAGGCCGGTGCCTCCGGATCCCCACGGTCACGGGTCACCCGACCGTTCGACACTTGCAGCGATCGCGCACCGTTCGGCGTGCCGCGTCGGCGTGCCGCGTCGGTACGACGAGGCGGGGCCGGCGCGCCGGAGGGGTGTCGGCGCGCCGGCCCCGCCGGCTCACGTCGCCGAAGGGCCGTCGGCGGGACGGGCGCGCTCGGGCCTGCCCGGCCACCAGAAGCGCCGCCCGGTGAGCAGGACCAGCGCGGGGACGAGGACCGTGCGCACCAGGAGGGTGTCGAGCAGCACGCCGAGGCCGACGATGACGCCGATCTGGGTGAGGGTGATCAGCGGCAGCACCCCGAGGACGGCGAACACGGCGGCCAGGAGGATTCCGGCGCTGGTGATGACGCCTCCGGTGGAGGCGAGGGCGCGCAGGACCGCGCGGCGGGTGTCGTGGCCGGCGACGGTGTCCTCTCGGGTGCGGGCGATGAGGAAGATGTTGTAGTCGACCCCGAGGGCGACGAGGAAGAGGAACGACAGCAGGGGCACGTTGGTGTCCACGGCGGGGAAGCCGTAGAACGCGCGGAAGATCGTCCAGCCGGCGCCGAGGGCGGCGAAGTAGGAGACGACGACGGTCGCGACCAGCAGGATCGGCGCGACGAGCGCCCGCAGCAGGGCGATCAGCACGACGAGGACGATCGCGAGGACGAGGGGGACGACGACGCGGGTGTCGTGGGCGTTGGCCCGGGAGGTGTCGTAGGCCTCGGCGGTGGTTCCGCCGACCAGGGCGTCGGAGCCGGGGACTCGGGCGACGCGCTCGCGCAGCCGGTCGATGGTGCGGTCGGAGGCGTCGGTTCCGGGGGCGGAGTCCAGGACGACGTCGGCGCGGGCCCAGCGCTCGGTGGGCCGGCCGGGGGTGACGGAGGAGACGCCGGGGACCTCGCGGGCGGCGTCGACGACCTGGTCGCCGGTGGCGGCGCTGGAGACGAGGGTCAGGGGGTCGGCGGCGCCGGCGGGCTGGACGGCGGCGAGGGTGCGCTGCCCGAGGACGGCTTCGGGGGTCTTCCGGAAGGAGTCGGCCTGGGGCAGGCCGGTGGTGAGGCCGAGCGCTCCGGAGGCGAGGACCAGGAGGACGGCGGTTCCGGCGACGGCGACCCGGGCGGGCCGCCGGGCGACACCCCGGCCGATGCGCGACCACAGGCCCCGGCGGTCGGCGGTCACCGGGTCCCCGACCCTGGGGATCAGCGGCCAGAACAGCCACCTGCCGGGCAGGACGAGGGCGGCGGGGAGGACGACCAGGCCGAAGAGCATCGCGGTGAGGATGCCGACGGCGCCGGCGAATCCGAGTCCGCGGTTGCCGGTGAGTTCGGCCGCCAGCAGCGTGAGGAGGCTGAGGACGACGGTGGTGCCGCTGGCGAGGACGGCGGGGGCGGTGCCACGCCAGGCCCGTGCCATGGCGGTGAACCGGTTGTCGCCGAGGTGCAGTTCGTCGCGGTACCGGGAGACCAGGAGGAGGGCGTAGTCGGTCCCGGCGCCGAAGACGAGGACGGAGAGGATTCCGGCGGCGGAGGCGTCGACCTCGACGCCGGCGTGCGGGGCGAGGACGCCGACCAGGATGCCGGCCATGCGGTCGCCCGCGCCGACGACGAGCAGCGGCACCAGCCACAGGACGGGACTGCGGTAGGTGACGAGCAGCAGGACGGCGACGACCGAGGCGGTGGCGATCAGCAGGGTGCTGTCGGCGCCCGCGAAGACCTTGGTGACGTCGGCCCGGAAGGCCGGTCCGCCGGTGACCTGGGCCTGCAGGGGTGCCGGGAGGTTCTCGGAGGCGCTCTGCCGGATGCGGTCGACGGCGGCGGTGTTCTCGTCGTCGCCCGCGCCGGTCGGCAGCAGGACGGCGACGGTGGCGACCTTGTCCTGGAGGACCTGCGGGCGGGCGGCTCCGGGCGCCTGCCCCAGCGCGCCGAGGGTGGCGGCCCGCTCGGTGACGACGGCCTGCTGAGCGGCGCTGAGGGGGCTGCCGTCGGTGTTGCTGTAGACCACGACGGCGGGCGCGACGGCACCGGCGGGGAGGGTCTTGACGATCTCGGCGACCCTGGCGGACTGCGACGAGGAGGGGAGGGAGGCACCGGTGGCCTCGGTGGTGGTGGCGTCGGAGGGGCCCAGGGCGAAGGCCGCGCCGAGTCCGATGGCGGTCAGCAGGAGGACCAGCCACGCGACGCCGCGGGGGTGCACGGGCCCCATGGCGGGGCCGGTGCGGGGGGTGGACCGGCGCGGGCGGCCGGTCAGGGTTCGGGACACGGGGACGCACCCTCTAAAGTCGTTAAGTAACTTAGCGATCCTTACCGTGTCAGAATTGCCGGCATGGCGCAACACCACGCGTTCGGACCCGGCACCGACTCGGATGGGACCACCGGCCGAGGGGCGCCGCGATACGGCGAACCCACGGGTGACGAACTCTCCGCCGCGCTGCGCGAGGTCCTGACCCTCACCCAGCTGGCGCGCGCCGCGCTCGCCGAGCGACTGCACATGCCGTTGACGAACGTCGAGGCGGTCGAGCACGTGGTCATCGCCAAGAGCGCCGGCGAGCCGATCGGACCGGTCGAGCTCTCGCGACGGCTCGGCGTCACCAGCGCCGCCGGAACGCAGTCGGTGAACCGGCTGGTGTCGGAGGGCCACATGTCCCGCCGCCCCCACCCCGACGACCGGCGCCGCCAGATCCTGGACGTCACGGAGAGCGGCTTCGAGCACGTGATGGGCGAACTCGCCCCCCTGCTGGGGCTGCTGCTCGGCGCGTCCGCGGGGCTCAGCGACGCCGAACGGGTCGGCGCCCGGCGGTACCTGGACAACGTGGCGGCCGCCTACCGCCGCTACCTCGAACAGGGCGGGCAGGGCTGACGCGGACCCCGGCCCGGTGCTCCACGCACCCAGGCGGGGTTCTTCTTACGCCTCTTTTGCCCCCCCCAAGGGAGGGGGGTGGCGCGTTCTTGCCCCCCGCCCTCCCCCCCGTGGCCCCTC
>NZ_JBVJJY010000039.1:0-36536 GCF_055585785.1 Kitasatospora sp. NPDC053308
CGTCGAGAGCTCATGGCGCCAGTCTTCCGGGCTGCCCGCCACGAGCTCAACGACATTTGACCCTGCAAGATCAATTGCGAGACACGGCCTAGGGCGGTGCGGAAAAGGCCCGACGACAGGTCGGCGGAAAGGGCCCGACGGCAGGTTCCTGCCGTCGGGCCCTTCGTCGGGTCCGTCGCTCAGCGCGAGCCGACCGCGGCGACGCCCCTGCGCAGCGCGGTGTCGATGCCGCGCAGGAAGTGTTCCAGGTCGTCGGGGTTGCGCGAGGTGACCAGCCGCCAGCCGTTGGCGTCATCGGTGACCAGCGGCTCGTCCGCCCAGGTCGCGCCCGCGTTCGCGAGGTCGGTGCGCAGCGACGGGAAGGAGGTGAGCCGCTTGCCGTACGCGACGCCCGCCTCGGCCAGCAGCCACGGCCCGTGGCAGATCGCGGCGATCGGGCGGCCCGAGGTGGTGAAGGCGAGCACCGTGTCGACGGCCTCCTGGCGCATGCGGAGGCTGTCGGCGTTGAGGGTGCCACCGGGGATCAGCAGCAGGTCGTAGCCGGCGGGGTCGATCTCGTCGAGGGTGAGGGTGGGCCGCACCGTCTCGCCCGGGTCCTTGTCCCGGACGAGCGTGCGGATGTCGTCCCGTTCGGGCGCGGCGATGTCGACCTCCACGCCGTCGTCGCGCAAGTGCCTTACGGGAACGATGAGTTCGTCCTGTTCGACGCCGTCGTTCATCACGATCGCCAGGACCTTGGTCTGCCCGGTCATGTCTCCTCCTGGTCGGTTCCTGGTCGGTTCCGGTCGGCGCGTACCGCCGAGTGCGCGGGTGCGCGCCGACCGCGAACCCCGGCGGGTACCCGCTGGCCGGCGGGCCATGCGGGACGCCCGGGTCCGATCCGGGGCTTCGTTCGGTCCGGGCGCTCAGGTTCGGTCCGGGCGCTCAGGGCGGGGCTCAGTCCAGCGGCTCGGCGAGGACCGGGCGGCCGAGGTCGAGGGCGGTGGTGATGGTGCGGACCTCGCCCGCGCCGTCGATCTCGACCCGGACGGCGCCGGAGTCGTCCACGTACACCTGCGTTCCCGTGCTGCCCATCGCCCCGGTGGCGGTGAGCAGGAACTCCCGGTACGGGTCGGTCGCGACCAGCCGGTAGCGCTTCGGGACGGTCGTCATGGCTCCTCCTCGGTCCGGTGGCCGCCCACCGGTCGGGCCGGTGCTCGGCCGGTCAGTCCTCGTCCTGGTCGTCCCCGTCGGGCTCGCCGAAGCGTTCGCGCCATTCGCGGGCGCGGGCGTTGTGCCATTCCACGCCCTGGACGGCCTGGTGCTCGGACAGTCCGCTCAGCCGGGCGACCACGCTGATCGGGACGGGCTCGTCGCAGTCGGCGAGGGCCCGGCAGACCTTGCCCGCCCACTGCTCCTCGGGGACGAAGCGGCGGTGCCGGTAGTCCTCGATCAGGGCGGCCAGGTGGTCGACGGAACAGGCCAGCAGCACCCTTTTGCCGTCCAGGTCGGGATCGGTCGGGTGCAGCGCGGAGGAGTCCGGTACCAGGGCGCCGAGCAGGTCGGCGTCGGCGACGGCCCGTCCGCAGTGGTCGCACAGGTCGAGCCCTTCCGCGTCGTCCCCGGTCGGGTCGCCCGCCGGGGGTGGTCCGAGGTCCTCCATGCCGCGCGCCTACCCGGCCCGGCCGAGAACAACCGGGTACGGCGCCGGGCGCAGCACGCGGACGTGGGGCGGCCCCGACCCGGGTGGGGTCGGGGCCGCCGGACGCGCCGCGGCGGGATCAGCCCGGGCTGATCCGCCCGCGCCAGCCGCCCTCCTCCGTGCCTCGGTGCTCGATGAACTCCTTGAAGCGCTCGAGGTCGCCCTTCACCCTCCGGTCGACCATGCCCATCGCGTCACCGACCTTCTCGACCATGCCGTCGGGCCGGAAGTCGATGGCCATGTTGACCCGGGTCCGGCTCTCGTCGAGCCGCTGGAAGGTCACCACGCCCTTCTGCTCCACCTCGCCGTCCATGGTCCGCCAGGCGATCCGCTCGTCCGGCAGCTGGTCGACGATCTCGGTGTCGAACTCGCGGGTGACGCCGCCGATGCTGGTGCGCCAGTGGTTGTGGCGCTCGTCCAGCTGGGTCACCGACTCGACGCCCTCCATGAAGCGGGGGAACTCCTCGAACTGGGTCCACTGGTTGTAGGCGGTGTGCAGCGGGACTTCGACGTCGACGGATTCCTTCACCATGCTCATCCGGGGCCTCCTCGCTGGGATCCGGTCCGGGTGTTTCCCGGCCGACCGCGCGTCTGCCCCGTCCGCCGCGCGGTAACCGCCCCGGCTGCGGGACGGCCACGCCCGGTGCGGGAAGGGCAGGCCCCGGCGCCGGACGGGCGAGCCCCGGCGCGGGACGCCCGGGGCGCGAGACCGGGGCGGGGAGGCCGGGGCGGGGAGACTCAGGCCAGGACGACGATCATGGCGACGAGCATCACCGAGACCGCCAGTGACAGCAGCACGATGACCACGGCGGGCCAGGGCCCCCAGGCCCGTCGCACTTCGACCGGTTCCGGATGGGAGATGCCGGAGATGCCGCCCTCGGCCGGCGGGGTGTCGCCACCGGGCAGCGCGCCGTGTTCGTCGAGCGCGGGGGTGCGGTCGGGTTCGGGATCGGGAGAGGTCATGGTGTCGCCCCGGGTTGGAGTGGGTTCCGACACCCGGCGGCTGCCCGAGGGGGGCCGTCGGAAACAACCCGCCGGGGACCACCCGCCTTGGACCACCCGCCGGGGACCACCACCGGACGGGGACCACCGCCGCAGCACCGCGCGCCCGCGGTCAGCCCACCGACCGGGTGGTCAGCCCGCCAGCAGCGAAGCCGGGTCCGTACGGCCGTCGACCAGGGCCCGGGCCGACGCGGCCACGCCCGTGCCGCTGCGGCGGGCGTGCGAGCGCAGCACCTCGAAGGCGGTGTCCATGTCCAGCCCGCCGTACTCGGCGAGCACGCCCTTGGCCCGTTCGACCGCGCTGCGGTCGGCCAGGGCGGCGCTGATCTCCTCGGCGGCCGTCTGCTCCCGCCCGTACCGGCGCTGCAGCAGGGCGATCACGGCGAGGTCCGCGAGCGGCTGGACGACGTCCGGGCCGTCGTGGCCCGGTTCGGTGCCGGTGCGGACGTCGAAGACGTTGAGCGCTCCCACGGTCCGGCCCTCCAGGCGCAGCGGCACGGCCCGGACGGAGCGGAAGCCGAGGGCGACGGCCTGGGGCGCGAAGCGGGGCCAGCGGGCCGCGGCCCGGTCGAGGTCGCGCGCGACGACCTGCTCGCCGGTGCGGTGGCAGTCCAGGCAGGGGCCCTCGCCCGCGGAGATCTGCAGGGCCTCCAGCCGGCGCACCCGGTCGCTGGAGTAGGCCACGTCGCGCAGCTCGCCGCGACGGTCGGCGACGACGAGGCCGACACCGGCCGTACCGCTGAGTGCCGTACAGACCTCGGTGAGCCGGTGCAGGAACTCGACGGCGTCGTAGCCCGGTGCGACCAGTGTCCCGGTGAGCCCGGCGAACACCTCGTTCATCCGGGCCTCGTGCGTCATGACGGCCTCCCTCTCCCCTTGGAGCCAGGCTACGCCCGAGGCACTTCGTCGGTCATCCGTCATCGGTCCTCCTCGGTGAACCGCAGTCGCCGCTCCACCACGTCGTGCGCGACCTCGTCGATCTCCCGGCCGTGGGCGAAGGCGTGGGCCCGCAGCCGGGCGAGGGCCTCGTTCGCGGACACCCGCAGCTGCACCATGACCGTGCCCACCGCCTGGTCCACCTCGACGCCGTCGAGCGGCGGATCCTCCAGCCAGGGCCGGGCCGGCGACTCGCCGGTGGGGGCCAGGAAGGAGCCCACGATGGCGAGCGTCACGCTGGTCGCGGCGACCTGGATGTCGGCGGACTGCGCGGCGCTCGGGACGCCCGGCCGCGCGCGGTAGAGGCTCAGCACGCCGATGCCGGACGTGCCCAGGTGGAGCGGGGTGGCGTAGACGCTGCGCAGCTCCGGGAGCGCGGAAAGCGCCGAGGCCAGGTCGACCGCCAGCACCGGCCACCGCTCCTCGTCGCCGGACAGCAGGTCGGCGACCGCCACCGGGCCTCGGGTGCGGAACGCGTCCACGCTCGGCCCCTCTCCGAGGCTGAACTGGCGCTCCTCCATCCGCCGGGCCCGCCCGTCGCTGGCCCAGACCCCGGCACGGTGTCCGGTGTCGGCCATCAGGGTGATGGCGGCCGTGTCCGCGGCCAGTGCGTCGACGCAGGCGACGCACAGCCGCTCGGGCAGTTCGTGGCGGCCCGGGCCGTTGACGGCCTCCGCGACGATCTGCGCGATCCGCGTCAGATCGGCCATCTCGGCGCCTCGTTCTTCTTCCGTCGCCTGCCACCGTCATGCGGTGGTCACCTGTTCCGGCAGCCGCTCGGCCCGTGCCGCAGCGTGATCACCGCAGTCCAGGTGCCCGGTGTCCGGACGATGGGCGACCTTCTCGGGTCCGGCCACCCTCGCGCGTCTACCCGGGCCGCCTGGCCACACACCGGGCGCCGGGGTTTGGCGGCCCGGTACCCGGCTAGCCGCCCGGTATGGACACCTCACCCCTGCACACCCACCGCTGGTCCCGCCGGCTGCGCGGCGCCCTGGAGGCGCCCGAGCACTGGGACTTCCTGGACGCCCCGGCCGGGCCGCTCGCCGACGCGGCGCAGGCGCTGCCGCTCGGCCGGTACCGCGACGCGCTGCACGGCGTGTGGCTGGGCCACCCGCTGCACCCGGCGCTGGTCCAGCTCCCGCTCGGCTGCTGGACCTCCGCCGCCCTGCTGGACTTCACCCCGGGCGGCCGGCGGTCGGCGGGCGCCCTGGTGGCGGCCGGGCTGCTGGCCGCCGCGCCCGCCGCGGTCACCGGCTGGGTGGACTGGGCCCGGCTCGATCCGCCGCGGCGCCGCACCGGGCTGGTGCACGCGCTCGCCAACACCACCGGGCTGCTGTTGTACGGCGGCTCGCTGCTGGCCCGCTGCCGGGGGCGCCGCGCCCGGGGCCGGCTGCTCGGCCTGGCGGGGCTGACGGCCGTCTCGGCCGGGGCCGCGCTCGGCGGGCACCTGGCCTACCGGCTGGCCGCCGGGCCCGACCGGGCCGCCGCCGTGCCCCGGTTGGCACCGTCCGACTGGGTGGCCCTCGGCGCGCTGGAGGACTTCCCGAACGGCCAGGCGGTGCGCCGGTCGGCCGGTGAACTGGCCGTGGTCGTGGTCCGGGACGGCGAGCGCTGCGACGTCCTGGCCGAGCGCTGCGCCCACCTGTCCGGGCCGCTGTCCGAGGGCACGGTCGTCGACGGCTGCCTGCGCTGCCCGTGGCACGGCAGCGAGTTCCGGCTCCGCGACGGCGAGGTGGTGCACGGCCCGGCCACCGCGCCGCAGCCGGTGCTGGAGACCCGGGTGCTCTCCGGCCACCTGGAGGTCCGGCTGCCCGGCGGCGGCTGACGGCCGTCACCCTGGAGGTCCGGCTGCCCGGCGGCGGCTGACGGCCGTCACCGGGCCGCGTTCCGGCCGCTCCCCCGGCCGGCCCCGGGCGGCGTTTCGCCCCCGGGGCCGGGGGCAGCCGCCCGGGAGCACCCCAGGAGGAGCCATGACCGCCGTCATCCCCGATCTCCCACCCCGTACCGCCGCGCCGGAACGCCGGTTCCGCACCGGGATCCGGGTGGCGGCCGTCCCGGCGGGGCACGTCTACGTCCGGCATCTGGCCGCCCTGACCGCCCGCGACCCGGTACGGCACCTGCCGGACCCGTGCCCGCGCGGCACACCGCGCAGCCGCTGGGGCTGGTGGCCGTCGGCGATGCTGGACCCGGACTGGGTGCGTCGCCACCACGACGAGTTCGACGTGTTCCACCTCCACCAGGGCTACGAGAACGCCGCCCCGGCCCGGCTCACCGAACTGGTCCGGCTGCTGCACCGGCTCGGCAAGCCGCTGGTGTTCACCGTGCACGACCTCAGCAACCCCTACGAGGCCTCGGACACCGGCCACCTCGCCCGGCTGGACATCCTGGTGCCCGCCGCCGGGCAGCTGATCACCCTCACCCCGGGCGCCGCCGCCGAGATCGCCGCCCGCTGGGGGCGCCGGCCCCTGGTGCTGCCGTACCCGCACGTGGTCGAGCCGCACCTGCTGGTCCGGCCGCGCCCCGAGCGGGCCGGGTTCACCGTCGGCGTGCACCTGAAGAACCTCCCCCCGAACGTCATGCCGCTGCCGCTGGTGGACGTGCTGGCGCGGACCGTGGCCGAGCTGCCGGACACCCGGCTGCGGATCGGCCTGCACGCGGACGCCCCCGACGGCGCCGTGCTGCGCCGGATCTCCGCCCTGGCAGCCCACCCCCGGATCGAGGTGCGCCGCCAGCCGTACCGGGACGGCGCCCGCTGGGCGCAGTCCCTGCTCGACCTGGACCTCGTCGTGCTGCCGTACCGCTTCGGCACCCACTCGGGCCGCCTGGAGGCCTGCTTCGACGTCGGCACCGCCGTCCTCGCGCCGAGCTGCGGCCACTTCGCCGAGCAGCAGCCCTGCCTGACCTACCGCCTCGACCGCACCGGGCTGGACGCCGACTCCCTCGCCGGAGCCGTCCGCGCCGCGCACGCCGACCGCACCGTCCGCCGGGCCGAGCTGGTCCGGCGCGCCGCCGAACGCCAGTGGCTGGCGATGTGCCACCGAAGCGTCTACCGGGCGCTGCTGGCCCGGGCCTGACGGTCCGCCGCCGGTTCGATGCCGACACCCGTCCGGAAGGAAGCGTCATGCTGTTGCTCCGACCCCCCGGGGTCTACCCCCCGCAGGGGGACACCCGGTTGCTGGCCTCGTGCGTCCGCCGGGAGCGGCTGGACGCCTCGGGCGAGGTGCTCGACCTCTGCACCGGGACGGGGGCCGTCGCGCTGGTCGCGGCGCGGACCGGGGCCCGGGTGACCGCCGTCGACCTCTCCGCCCGCGCCGTCCTGACCGCCTGGCTCAACACCCGGCTGCACCTGCGCCGGATCCGGCTGCGCCGGGGCGATCTGCTCGCCCCGGTCGCCGGCCGTCGCTTCGACCTGATCACCGCCAACCCCCCGTACGTGCCGGTCGACCCCGGCACGGGCCTGGCCGGCCGCGGCGCGGCGCTGGCCTGGGACGCCGGGCGGGACGGGCGGCTGGTGCTCGACCGGATCTGCCGGACGGCCCCCGGTCTGCTCACCGCCGGCGGGGTGCTGCTGCTCGTGCAGTCCTCGCTGGCCGACGTCCCCGCCACCCTGGCGCTGCTGCGCGCGGCCGGGCTGCGCACGGCGGTGGCGGCCCGGCAGCGGCAAGCCTTCGGGCCGGTGATGACCGCGCGGGCCGCCCTGTTCGAGCGGCGCGGGCTGATCCGGCCGGGCGAGCGCGAGGAGGAGCTGGTGGTGGTGCGCGGTGTCCGCGAACGGTGACCGGACGGCGACCCGGGTGGTCGTCGTGCCGGGTGGGCCGCTGCTGGTCGAGGGCCCGGTCGAGGTGGTCCTGCCGGACGGGACGGTGCGGGTCTCGGAGCGCCCGGTGGTGGCGCTGTGCGCGTGCCGTCGGAGCCGGACGTACCCGTTCTGCGACACCAGCCACCGGCGGCGCGGCCGGCCCGCACGGGGCCCGGACCGGGCCCGGCAGGACCGGGAGGCGGGCCAGGACCGGGAGGCCGGGCAGGGCCAGGAAGCGGGGCAGGGCCGGGAGGCCGGGCAGGGCCGGGCGCGGGGTCCGGACTCAGAGGGGGCTGGCGGGCAGGGCTGAGCGCAGCGAGGTCCGCCCCGCCCGCCAGGAGTCGAGCAGGTGGTCCGCGAAGCGGCCGTCCACGACCTCGGCGGCGGCGATGCCGAACGCCACGTCCTTCGCCGACTCCGGCTCCGCGGCGAGGAGTTCCTCGATGACCCCGCGGCGCACCAGCTGCTCGTGGACGGCGTCCGCCTCGATGTGCTCGCGGTAGAAGAGGGTGCCGTCCGGGCCTCCACCGAGCCGATCCAGCGCGGCGGCCAACCGGGCCGAGCCGGGCGAGGAGGTGATCTCGACGGTCGCGAAGTGCCCGACGGCGGCGGCGCGCAGCGCCCGGTGCAGGCCGAGGAGCGTCATCAGGTTGACCACCGCCAGGGTCGGTGCGGGCAGCAGGTCCAGGTAGTGCCGGTAGCCGGGGTCCAGGCCGAAGGCCGTCATCATCCGCTCGTACAGCCGGGCGTGCGCCCGCTCGGGCCGCCCGGCCCCGTACTCGTCGTAGAGGATGGCCATCAGCGCGGCCTGCGCGGGCCCGTGGACCCTCGGCAGCATCCACAGCTGCGGGTCCGCCTCCTTGAGGTGGTAGAGCGAGCGGTGCACCAGGTACTCGCGGGCATGGTGGAGTTCGCCCTCGGCCTGCAGGAAGTGCGAGGGACCGGTGCCGTCCGGCGGCTCCGTGAGCAGGCTCTCCAGTGCGTCGCCGAGCGGCCGGACGGGCTCCGCCTCCGCCCGCACCTCGGCCAGGAAGGGGCGTTCCAACCCGCGCCGCAACGCCAGGAGTTCGGGGTCCCACTCCCAGTCGGGGGCGACCCCGGGCAGGCCCCGGTCGTGGAGCTCGTAGCAGAGGTAGAGGGCGAGCTGGTGGTCCTCGCTCCAGGGGTGGGTGAAGGGGCCGGGCGGCGCGAGCAGGCGTCCGGCGCCCGGCGGCCCGGCCGTCACCAGGCCGAGCACCGCCGCGGACAGCGGCCCGCGCGGGGCGGGCAGGCCGCCCTCCCCCGTCACCGCCGGCCGGCCGTCGTCGTTCCGCTCGCGCCCGTCCATCCGCTCCGCCTCCTCGCCGTGTCGCCGTGTCGCTGTGCGGCCGTGTCGTCCGACCGGCCGGGCGCGTCACCCGCATCCACCCGGTCCGTCCGGTCCTCCCGGTCCGTCCTGGCGGGTGCCCCGAGGACGCGGCCGCTAACGCGGCCCGGGCGGGGGGAGCCGGACGGCCAGCAGACAGCTGTCGTCGGCGGGGTTGGGGCCGCCGAGGCGGGCGGCGATGCGGTCGAGGCACTCCTCCGGGTCCCCGGTGCCGCACTCGGCGGCCGCCCGCAGCAGCCGGTCCGGGCGGACGGTGCCGCCGTCACGGCGGTTCAGCAGTCCGTCGGTCCACAGCAACACGGTGTCGGTCCCCGGCCGCAGCGGCAGCGAGGCGTCCCGGCAGCGGCTCTCCGGCAGCGCGCCGAGCACGGTCCCGGTCGGGCCCTCGGCGAGGACGGCGGTGCCGTCGCGGAGCACGGCGGGCGGCGAGTGCCCGGCCGCGCTCCAGGTGAACCTCGCGTCGACCGGGTCGAGCAGTCCGCACAGCACGCTGGCGATCCGGTGGGCGTCCTGGTGGCAGAGCATCGCGTTCAGCCGGTCGAGCATCTCCGCTGGCCCCGCCCCGGTGTAGCAGAGCCCGCGCAGCGCGTGCCGCAGCTGGGCCATGCCCACGGCCGCCGCCAGCCCGTGCCCGCTGACGTCGCCGACGGCCAGCAGGATCCGGCCGTCCGGCAGGCCCGCCAGGTCGTACCAGTCCCCGCCGATCCGGGGGTGCTCCGCCGCGGGCAGGTAGCGCGCGGCGTGCTCCAGGACGTCGACGGACGGCTCCGGTTCACCGGGGACCGACAGCAGCGCGTTCTGCAGGGCGCGTGCCGTCCGGTGCTCGGCGCCGGCCCGGCGCCGCTGCTCCGCCAGCCGCGCCCGGGTCTCCGCCAGGGCCTGTTCGGTCCGGTGCCGCCGGGTGACGTCCTGGAGCACCGCGCGGACCGCGTGCGGCCGGCCCGCGCCGGGATCCTCCAGCGCCTCCGCGATCAGCCGCACCGTCCGGGAGGTGCCGCCCGGACGGCCGACGTCGAACTCCAGGGCCGCCGTCCGCCGCCCGGCCAGCAGGCGGCGGACCAGCAGGCGCAGGGCCGGGCGGTCGTCCGGGTGCACCCGGGCCAGGGCCTCCTTCGGGCTGACCGGATCCGTGCGTTCGGGGTCGAACCCGAGCAGCCGCAGGGCCTCCGCCGACAGCTCCGGGGGCTGCCCGACCGTCCAGGCGAGGCTGCCCACCCCTGCCATCCGCTGCTCCTCGCCGAGCCGGGCCACCCGGTCGGCGGCGCCGTTGGCGGGCCGCCAGGTGAGCAGCACCCCGTCGAGGAAGGGCTCCGCCCGGACGGCCAGCGCCCGGCCGGGCACCGCGTCGGTGAAGTCCTCCGAGCGGCCCCGGTAGCCGGTCCCGGTGGCCACCGCCGTCACGATCCGGTCGAAGGTCCCGGTGGTGACCAGCCCGGGGTGGAGCTCGCTGAGGCGTCGGCCGACCTGCGGGTCCGTCCCGGTCGCGGCGTTGGCGTAGCGCACCCGCAGATCGGTGATGCCGCGCCGCGCCGCGCCGGTCGCCGGGCCCTCGCGCACGGCGGAGAGCACCAGGACCGGATCGAACACGGCGTCCAGCACGGCACGGAACCAGTGCTCGCCGCCGGGCACGGCCAGCCCCGGCTCCTCGTCGTCCGGGGCGGAGAGCCGCAGCAGGTGCGCGGCCACCAGCCCGGACAGGGCGTCCACGTAGCGCGTCGCCCCGCGGGCCCGCGCGGGTGGGACGTCCCAGCCCAGGCTCATCGCGCCGACGATCCGGTCGCCGCGGTGCAGCGGTACCGCGCACGCGCTGCGGCCCGGCACGATCCGCCCGGTGTCGGGAGCGCGGCCGCCCGGCTGGTCGGAGTCGAACTCCCACACCAGCCCGCCGCCGTGGGCCGCGGCGGCCAGGGGCACGCCGGTCTCCGGCGGGATGCGCTGCCACTGGCTGACCCTGCGGGGTTCCGCCCCGTGGCTGCCGACCAGGCGCAGCGCGCCATCGGGTTCCAGCCGCCCCAGCACCACGGCGACGACGCCGAGCGGTGCCAGCGCGACCTCGTGCGCGAGCCGCGCCAGTTCGTCGGGCGAGCCGGCGCTGGCCAGGGCGGAGGCCGCCAGGTGGTAGCGGGCGGACAGGCCGGGGACGGGGGCGGCCGGGCCGATCTCGGGCAGGGCCTCGGTGGGGCCGCGCGGCTTCCCGGGCGGGGAGGCGGGCGAGGAGGCGGGCTCCGCGGCGGTTCCGGCTCCTTCGGCCGAGGTGCCCCCGGCTGGGGCGGGCGCGTCCTCGGTCCGCGCGTCCTCCGCCGGTGTGTCGGCGAACAGGGCGTCCGCGAGCAGGCCGTCCGCGAACAGCGTGTCCGCGGCGAGGGGGGCGCCCGGCGGGGCGCCCCCGAACGGTGCCTGCGGTGGCTCCTCCTCGAGCGGCGCCGCCAGACCGACCAGCCCGGCGGCGATCTCCGCGAGTCGGCGGTTGCTGTCCTGCGAGAGCCGCACCAGATGGCCGAAGGCCTCGTCCGGCGTGCAGTCGAGCCGCTCGGCGAGCATCCCCTTCGCCTGCTCGATGACGCCCCGGGTGCGCATCGCGCGCCGCAGCCCCTCGGCCTCGGCGCGCAGCCGGTCGACGGCCTCCCGCAGTACCGCCGGGTCACCGCCCCGGGCGGCCTCGCCGCCGGTCCGGCGGCCGTCCTTGCGGCGTTCGGCCTTCCGCCGCTCGGGGACCGGGCTCTGCGCGTCCGTATGCCCGGCGCTCCGGCCCTCGCCGCTGCGGTCCTGGGCGTTCCGGCCCTCGCCGCTGCGGTCCTCGGCGTTCCGGCCCTCGGTGCCCCGGCCCTGGGCGCTCCAGCCCTCGCCGCCCCGGCCCTCGGCGTTCCGGTCCTCAGGCACAGGCCGCCGCCACGTCCGCGTAAAGCGGCAGCACCGCCGCCACCCCGCTCAGCTCGACCACGTCCCGCACCCTCGGTGCGGCCCCGGCCAGGCGGAGCGCGCCCTGGTCGCGGCGGGCCCGCCGGGCGGCGCCCAGCAGCACGTTCAGGCCGGTGGAGTCCACGAAGCCGACGGCCGTCAGGTCGACGACCATCCGGGCGGCGCCGCCGTCCGCGAGCGCTTCCAACAGCCGCCGCACCTCATGGGCGGCGAAGTCGTCGAGGTCCCCGCTGAGCGGTACCACGGTCCAGCCGTTGGCCACCACGAAGTCGTTCATCGGACCGCCCTCGACGCTCGGCCCGGCCGCCCTCCACCGGGCTCCCCTTCCAGGCTAGGCCCCGCGCTCCACGGCGTCCCGTGCTCAGGCGGGCGCTCGCGCCCAGGCCCGGCCCGGGTGGCGGGCGGCGAGCGCCGCGTGGTGGGCGGCGTGGGCGCCGTGGCGGACGCCCGGCCAGCGGCGGCCGGGCCGGTGGTGGACCGGACGTCGGGCGGCGCGCGCGGGCTGTCCGCGGGTCCCGAGGCCGGTCGCCCCCGCCCGGTCAGTCCTCGCCGAGGACGGCGTAGGTCTCCGCATCGCCGTGCTCCCCGTTCTCGTCGTCCGGTGCGTCCGAGGGCCGGGAACGTGCCGGTCGTCCGTCCTCGGACCGTTCGGGTGTGTGGACGGCTTCGGCCTGACCGCGGCCTTCGCGCGGGTCCATGGTGGCCACCTCCGGGGGCTGGCGGGGCGCCCGCTCGGGGGGCGCCGGGGACCCCACCGGCTACCCGGCGTGGTGCCCGGCAAACGACGACGGGCCGTCCGGGCCCCGCCCCGTACGCGCCGGACCGGAGGGGTCACCGGCCCGTGCGTGCAGTCCGTAGACGGCGAAGGCCCGGCCGATGACGGGCTGCGCCACGTTGCGCACCCGGACGCCGCGGGCGGTCAGGCCGCGCTCGGTGCCGAGGTGGGCGTGGCCGTGGACGGCGAGGTCCGCGCCGGCCCCGTCGATCGCCTCGGCGAGCAGGTAGCTGCCCAGGAACGGGTGGATCTCCGGCGGCTCCCCGGCGAGGGTGTCGGGGACGGGCGCGAAGTGGGTCAGGGCGATCCGCAGGTCGCAGTGCTCGCCCGCCAGTCCGTCGAGGGCCGCCCGCAGGCCGTCGGCGCACTCCCGGCTGTGCCGGACGAAGGCCTTCATCTCGGGCTCGCCGAACTCGCCGGCGCTGCGGCCCGCGAATCCGCCCCCGAAGCCCTTGGTCCCGGCCACCCCGACCAGGTGACCGTCGACCCGGACGGTGACGGAGGAGCGCTCCAGCACGTGGACGCCGTGCGCCGCGAGGATGCCGCTGACGGCGTCCGGGCAGCCGGCGTCGTGGTCGTGGTTGCCCAGGACCGCGATCACCGGGACGGACAGGCCGGCGACCTCCCGCGCGACCACGGCGGCCTCCTCCGGGGTGCCGTGCCGGGTGAGGTCGCCGGCCAGCAGCAGCAGGTCCGCCAGCTCGGCCAGGCTGGCGAAGGCCGGGCGCAGCAGCCCGCGGCTGTCGGGGCCCAGGTGGATGTCCCCGACGGCGGCGACCCGGATCACGGCAGGTCCTCGACGCCGACCGGCGGCCGGTCGTCGGCCAGGGCGATGTCGGTGTACACCACCAGGCCCGCCAGGACCTGGGCCACGATCCGTTCGACGGCGGCGCGGCGCTGCTCGCTCGGGACGGTGCCGCGCACGGTCACGTGGTCGCCGTGGCACTCGATCCGCAGGCCGAGTTCGCCGATCTCGTCGTCGGCCAGGCGGTCGCGCAGGTGGGCGACCCGGTATTCGGTGTCGGCGGTGCGGGTCATGACCCGGCTCCTTCGGGCTCGATCACCTGGAGGCGTTCCAGGAGGTACAGGAAGGCGGCCGGCATGGGCGCCTGGCCCCGCTCGGCCCGGATCCGCCGCCAGTCGATCTTCTCCCGCAGCGGCCGGACGACGGCGAGCACCGCCCCGAAGTCGCAGTGGTGCTCGGAGAACGCGGCGAGCAGGGCGCTGACCATGTCGGTGGCGGCGAGCACCGGCATGTGCACGGAGTCCACCGGCAGCACTTCGGCGCGGTCCAGCAGTTCCGAGGTGACCGGCCGTTTGGCCAGTTCGAGGATCAGGTCGACGTCCTGGCCGAGGCAGCGGGCCTTGACCAGCCAGTCCTCGGGGGGCAGGAACACCTGCAGGCCGGCCTCGCGCAGGGTCCGGGTGACGGCGTCCGCGTCCTCCCGGCGGATGCAGAAGTCGGCGTCGTGCTGCAGGCGCACGACCGCGCCGTGCGCGTAGGCCGCGACCCCGCCCGCGAGCGCGAACGGGTGGTCCTTGGCCTTGAGCAGCGAGCCGATCCGCTTCGCCGTCTCCAGGATCGCCTGGGTCCGGTCCGGCGGCAGGCACCCGTTCGGCTCGCCCAGCGGCCCCTCGTCCCCGTACGGGCGGGGCGGCGAGGTGGGGTGTTCGGAGAGGGGGTCCATCGCGGCTCCTCGGCCGTGCGGTCCGGTCGGACGCCCCGACGGCTACCCGTCCGGCGGCGGTTCACGCAGCGCGGCGGCCGCTCGTCCACGGGCGGCCGCCGCGCGGCGGGGCACCGGCACCGGGCCGACGGCCCTCGGCCGGCCGGGGGTCAGCCGGGGCTCGGCCGGGCGAGCAGGCTGCGGTCCAGGTCCGCCAGCAGCTCGGCGGTGTCGCGGTGGACCTCGGCGGCGCCTGCGCCGAGGAGTTCCTGCGCGGAGAAGCCGCCGCTCTCCACGGCCACGCAGCGGACCCCGGCGCGGCCGGCCGCCATGACGTCCCAGACGGTGTCCCCGATGAAGACGGCGTCTGCGGGCTCGGCGCCCGCGCGGTCCAGGGCGGCCCGGACGAGGTCCGGCGCGGGCTTGGTGGCGGCCACGTCGTCCGCGGTGGTGGCGTCCGCGATCACGTCGTCGGCGTCGAGCACCCGGCGCAGCGCGGTCAGCTCGCGCTCGGATGCGGAGCTGGCCAGGACGATCCGGTGGCCGCGTCCGGCGCAGGCGCGCAGCAGGTCGGCCGCGCCGGGCAGCGCCGTGATCACCGGCCAGCGGGCGGCGTAGAGCGCGTCGTGGGCGGCGGTGATCGCCTCGTCGTCGTCCCGGTCGCGGTCGTGGCCGAGCAGGTGGTCGAGCAGGTGGTCGGCGCCCATGCCGACGGCCCGGTGGACCCGGGCGGCCGGTACCGTCCGGTCGTACTGGCGCAGGGCCTCCCACCAGGCGAGGGCGTGGAAGTACGAGGTGTCGAGCAGGGTCCCGTCGACGTCGAAGAGCGCCGTCGCGGTGGTGGTCACCCGGTCCTCCTTAGGTCGGTCCGGCCGGTGCGAGCGGGTACGCCGATCACGCCGGTTCCCCGGGTTCCTCGTCGTGCCAGCCGGAGGCGTCGACGTCGTCGAGCTGTTCGCGCAGGTGGTTCAGGGTCGCCGTGAGCAGCCGGGAGACGTGCATCTGGGAGACGCCGATCCGTTCGGCGATCTGCGACTGGGTGCAGCCGTCCCAGAACCGGAGTTTGAGGACGACCTGTTCCCGGTGCGGCAGTTCGGCGAGCAGCGGTCGGACGGCGGTGCGGAAGTCGGCGAGTTCGATGCCGGGGTCGCAGCTGCCGAGCCGGTCGAGCAGGGCGCTGCCGGTCTCGTCGGTGTCCTGGTCGCGCAGGGCGTCCAGTGAGTTGGGTCGGTAGACCCGGCCGGCCATCAGGCCTTCGGTGGCTTGTTCGACGGTCAGGTGCAGCCCCTCGGCGATCTCCTCGGGGTGCGGCAGCCGTCCGAGCTCCTGTTCGAGCCGGTCGGAGCCGCGCGCGACGGTCAGGTACAGCTCCTGCATGCTGCGCGGTACCCGTACCGGCCAGGAGGTGTCGCGGAAGAACCGTTTGATCTCGCCGGTGATGGTCGGGATGGCGTAGGTGACGAATTCGACGCCGCGGCGCGGGTCGTAGCCGTCCACAGCCTTGATCAGTCCGACGGTGCCGACCTGGAGGATGTCCTCCATGTCCTCGGCCCGGTGCCGGAACCTGGCGGCGATGAACCGCACCAGCGGCATGTTGAGTTCGATGATCGTGCCGCGGACGTAGCTGTAGGCGTGGCTCTCGCGGGCGAGGCCGGTCAGGCGCTCGAACAGCGCGTCGCTCAGTTCCCGCGCCTCGGTCTTGCCCATGGCCCGCAGCTCGGCCTCGGTGGGCCGCGGCGGGATGTCGGGCGGCAGATCGGACGGGACGTCGAGCGGTCGGTCATGCGGTGCGACGGCATCCCGGTGGGAGTTCTCCAGTCGGATGGACACTTGATGTCTCCTGGGCAACGGGGTAATCGCCCGGTCACGCGTGCGATGGGACCCGCACGCTCGGGGCTTCTTCCCCCAGGACCTGTGCCCGGCTTCTTCAAGCGCGGTCCCGGTGGCACCCGGTCGGGTGCTGGGGCGGCCGGACCCGGTCACGACCACCGTAAGCGTGTTCTACCCGACATACGACATTGAATTCACGTTTCGGCCGTTTTCTTCCGTATCGGCCGGGTAGCCGCGTTCCGGCAAGACCATCCGCCACGACGAGGAGGGACGATGCCCCGAGGATCGAGCCCCAAGCGGGAGCGCCAGTACGAGCACATCAAGGACAGCGCGCTGGACCGCGGCGAGAGCGAGGAGCGGGCCAAGGAGATCGCGGCCCGGACGGTCAACAAGGAGCGCGCCCGACACGGCGAGTCCAGGACCGCCAGCCGTAGCTCCCTCGACGACGTGTCCTCCGGCCACCGCGGCGGGAAGCGCTCGCACAGCGGTGCACAGGGACCGACCTACGACCAGCTGTACAACGAGGCGAAGCAGCGCAACATCAAGGGCCGTTCGACGATGAACAAGCGCGAACTGGCCCACGCCCTCGGCCGCTGAGCGGCGTGCACGCGCGGCCGCCGGGTCGGCACCGGGCCGCCCCGGCGGTCCGAGGCTGCCTTCCGCCTCCGCGTCGCCCACGGCGTGCCGCCTACCGTCGGCCCGTTCGGGGTTCCCCCGACGCCGGCTCCGCCGGGCCGGCACCGCCGTGGTCGATCCGGGCGAGCGGGGACGGCACCTCCAGCCAGACGGACTTGCCGCCCGCCTCCGGCTGGGAACCCCAGGCGCGGGCCAGTCGGCGCACCACCCGCAGGCCGTACCCGGCGTGACGACCGCGGCCGACGACCGGGCGCAGCCGCGGGCGGCCCGGATCGTCGTCCGCGACCTCCACCCGGAGCCGCTCGCCGTTCCAGCGCAGGCGCAGCTCGCGCGGGCCGCCCGGGGCGTACAGGCAGGCGTTGGTGACCAGCTCGGAGACCATCAGCAGGACGTCCTCCACCGCCAGCCGCCGCTTCTCGTCGACGGCGGGCAGCCAGCGCCAGGACTCCAGCACCTGCCGGCTGAAGGCGCGGCTGCACTGCACGGGGCCGCCCGGGGGGCTCGCGCCTGCGGCGCGGTCCGCGGCCCGGAAGTCGAAGCGCCTGGTCACCTCGGCGTCCGGCTCGCCGACGGGCCCCGGGAGCCGGGTGCGTCCGAATCGCTCCATGTCCTCCCCCTCATCCGGAAGCCGGGCCGCCCGGATCCGGTGCGGCGGGCTCGGCGGGACGGTCCACCGGCTCCTCGCCCGGCCCCGGACCGGGCCCCTTCACCCGCGGCTCCACCCGCGGCCCGGGTGCCTTCAGCGCGGAGCCGAGGTCCGGGTGGATCCGCAGCACGCGGTCGGCTTCGGTGATCACGAACAGCCGCTCCACCGAGCCGCGCGGGCCCACGAGTTCCAGGCGCACCCCGCTCGCCTCGGCCCGCCGCCGGGCCCCGAGCAGGATGTTCAGCCCGGTCGAATCGCAGAACCGCAGCTCGCCGAGGTCCACCAGGATGAGTTCGACGCCCTCGGCCACCGGGCGTGCGAGCGCGTTGCGCAGCCCGTCCCCGGTGTCGTGGTCGATCTCGCCGGCCACGGTGACGATCCGCACCCGGCCCTCGTCGACGACGGCGACGGCGAGTCCCGGCAGGCACCGCTCCCCCGGCTCGCTCCACACGGCGGCGGGGCGCCCGGCCGTGCGCGGCGCGGCGGGCACGGCCTCCGGCGGGAATGGCGGCGGATCCGTGCCCGGTGTGGTCGGGCGGGCCGCCTGGTCGTCGTCCATGCCGCGCGTCTGCCCGGGCACCCCGCGCCTACACGTTCCGGCCGCCCCCGGCGGCCCGGAGCACGACGGGGCGGGGCAGGGGCGGGCGGGGGGGGAGGGGCAGGGGTGGGCGAGGGCACCGGACGTTTCAACGCCCCCATCCCGGCAAGACGTCCGCCATGCGGATGCACCTGCCTCCGGGCCCTCGTACGGCGGACCACCGCCCCGGGCCCGGATCCCCCGACGTCCGGGGCGCGGCCGTCGCCCCCTCCTCCCCGGGGCGGTGACCACCGTGCCCGGCACCGCTCCCCCACCCGACCCGTCGCCCGCCCGGCCACCCGCCCTGCCCACGGTCGGGGTGGAGGAGGAGTTCCTGCTAGTCGACCGGCGCACCCGGCTGCCCGCCGAACGGGCGCCCCAGGTCATCGCCGACGCCGCCGCCGAGCTGGGCGATCAGGTGCAGGCCGAGTTCTTCCGCGTCCAGGTCGAGGTGTGCACCCGGCCCACCGCCCGGCTCGCCGAACTGGAGGCCGACCTCGCTCACCTGCGCGCGGTCATGGCCGCCGCTGCCGCCGGGGCGGACTGCCTGCTGGTCGCCTCGGGCACGCCGGTGCTGAGCGACCGGGGCCCGGGCCGGATCACCGACGATCCCCGCTACCGGGCGATGGCGGCCCGCTACCGGGGCGTGGTCGACGGGTACGGGGGCGCGCTCTGCGGCTGCCACGTCCACCTGGGCACGGTGACCCGCGGCCAGGCCCTGGCACTGGCCAACCACCTGCGCCCCTGGCTGCCGGTCGTCCAGGCGCTCACGGTCAACTCCCCCTTCACGGAGGGCCGGGACAGCGGCTTCGCGAGCTGGCGCACCGTCCGGTGGGCGCGCTGGCCGACCGTCGGACCGGCCCCGGTGCTGGACGAGGAGCAGTACGACGCGCTGGTGGCGGGCCTGGTGCGGTCCGGCGTGCTGCTCGACCGGCGGATGGTGTACTGGTACGCCCGGCCGTCCGAGCACGTCCCCACGCTGGAGGTGCGGGTCGCCGACGTCAACGCCGACCTTCGGACCGTCCTGCTGCTGGCGGCGCTGCTGCGCGGGCTCGCCGCCGTCCTGCTGGAGGAGATCGACGACGGCCGGCCGGCCCCCGTCTGCCCGGCCGGACTGATCCGCGCCGCCCACTGGCAGGCCGCCCGCAGCGGGCTGTCCGGGAACGGGCTCGACCCGCTCACCGGGCGGTACGCGCCGATGACCGAGCTGGCCGACCGCCTCCTCGAACGGGCCGCCCCCGTCCTGGCCGCCGCCGGTGACCTGGCCACCGTGGAGTCCACGCTCGCCCGGGTCCGCCGGCACGGCACCGGCGCCGACCGCCAGCGGCGCTCCCTGCGCCGCCACGGCCGGCTGACCGCCGTGGTCGACGAGCTCGCGGCCCTCACCCTCGCGGTGCCCTGAGGCGGGGCGCGGCCGTGCACCCGGCAGAAGCGCTGCGGCGGATCGCCTTCCTCCTGGAGTGGAACGGAGCCTCGCCCTACCGGGTCCGGGCCTTCCACACCGCCGCCGACGCGGTCGAGGACCTGCCGCCCGGCCCGGTGGACGCCGACCGGGCCCGGCGCCTGCCCGGCGTGGGGCCGGTGACCTCCGAGGTGATCGCGCAGGCCTCCACTGGAGCGATTCCGCCGTACCTGGCCCGGCTGGAGGCGCAGGCGGGGCCCGACGCGACGGCCGGCTGGCAGCTGCTCGCCGCCGTCCGCGGTGACTGCCACCTGCACTCCGACTGGTCCGACGGCGGCCACCCGATCGCCACGATGGCCACGGCCGCCCGTCAGCTCGGGCACCGCTGGGCCGTGCTCACCGACCACTCGCCCCGGTTGACGATCGCCCACGGTCTCAGCCCCGAGCGGCTGCGCCGGCAACTCGACGCGGTCGCGGCCTGGAACGCCGGAGAGCCCGACGGGCCGGACGGCGGTCCGGACGGCGGCTTCCGGCTGCTGACCGGGATCGAGTGCGACATCCTGGAGGACGGATCCCTGGACCAGGAACCGGAGTTGCTCGCCCGGCTCGACGTCGTGGTGGCCTCCGTGCACTCCAAGCTGCGCGCCGATCCCGAGCCGATGACCGCCCGGATGCTCACCGCGGTCCGCGACCCGCGCACCAACGTGCTCGGCCACTGCACCGGCCGGATCGTCACCGGTCGCGGCCGCCCGCCCTCCCGCTTCGACGCCGAGGCCGTCTTCGCGGCCTGCGCCGAATCCGGCACCGCGGTGGAGATCAACTGCCGCCCCGAGCGTCGCGATCCACCCGACCCGCTGCTGCGCCTCGCCGCCGAGGCGGGCTGCCTCTTCGCCGTCGACACCGACGCCCACGCCCCCGAGCAGCTCCACTGGTTCCGCTCCGGCTACGCCCGCGCCGCCCGCCTCGGTCTCACCGCCGACCGCCTCGTCACCACCTGGCCCCGCGACCGCCTCCTCGCCTGGACCCGCCCGAACCGGTCGCCCGGCCGGTGAGGCCCACCGCGAGCGGCGGGGGGTGGGCGGCACGTGCGGCGGGCGGCGCGGGCGGGCGGCGCGGGCGGGCGGCGCGTTTGGCCGCCGCACCGGCGGACAGACGCCCGGCATCCGACCGTCCCCGAGCGAGGAGGTCGCCCTCCGATGGACGACAACGGCACCCTGACCGGACGCACCGCCCTGGTGACCGGTTCCTCCCGCGGGCTGGGCCTGCTGATCGCGGCCGAACTCGCGGACCGCGGCTGCCGGGTGATGCTCACCGCCCGGGACGAGCTCGGTCTGGAACGGGTCGCCCGCGAGTTGCGCGGCCGTCCCGGCGAGGTCGCCGCGACCGCCTGCGACCTGGTGGACCCCGAAGCACCGGCCCGGCTGCTCGCGGCGGTCCGGGACCGCTTCGGCGCCGACGTGGACCTTCTGGTCAACAACGCCGGTCTCATCCAGGTGGGCCCGGTCACGGCGATGCAGGAGGAGGACTTCCGGCGCGCGCACGAGCTGATGACGATGGCGCCGCTGCGGCTGGTCCAGGCCGTGCTGCCCTCGATGCGGGCCCGCGGCGCGGGCTCGATCGTCATGATCACCTCGATCGGCGGCCGGATCCCGGCGCCGCACCTGCTGCCCTACGTGGCGGCCAAGTTCGCGCTCACCGGTCTCTCCGAGGGGCTCGGCGCGGAGCTGGCGCCGTACGGGATCCGCGTGACGACGGTGCTGCCGGGGCTGATGCGCACCGGATCGCAGACCGCCGCCGAGTTCGCGGGGCAGGCCGGGCGCGAGTACGCCTGGTTCGCCACCGCCGCGTCCTTGCCGCTGGTCTCGATGGACGCCCGGCGGGCCGCGCGGCGGATCGTGCGGGCCGTCGAGTCCGGGCGGCGGGAGCTGGTGCTGACCCCGCTCGCCAAGGCCGCCGTGCTCGCCCACGGGATCGCGCCGGCCACGACCGGCCGGCTGCTCGGGCTGCAGGCACGGTTGCTGCCCTCGGCCGGCGCGGTGCCGGAGCACGGCGTGCCCGGCGTGCGGGCCGCGGCCCGGCACCCGCACGGCGGTCCGGTCCACCGGCTGACCGCCCTGGGGCGCCGGGCGAGCCGCGCCCACCACGAGCCCACGGCGTCCTGAGCCGGGCTCCCGGCGCCGACGACCCGAAGGGAGACCCCCGTGAAAGCCGTGACCTGGCACGGACGCCGAGACGTCCGCGTCGACTCCGTCCCCGACCCGGTGATCCAGGAGCCCACCGACATCCTGGTCGAGGTCACCACCACCGGACTGTGCGGATCCGACCTGCACCTCTACGAGGTCTTGGGCGCCTTCCTCGACGAGGGCGACATCCTCGGCCACGAGGCGATGGGCGTGGTCCGCGAGACGGGCAGCGCCGTCCACGCGGTGTCCGTCGGGGAACCCGTGGTGGTGCCGTTCAACGTCTCGTGCGGTGTCTGCTACATGTGCGTGAACGGTCTGCAGTCCCAGTGCGAGACCACCCAGGTGCACGCCTACGGGACGGGCGCCGCGCTGTTCGGCTACACCAAGCTCTACGGCCAAGTACCCGGCGGTCAGGCCGAGTTGCTGCGGGTGCCGTTCGGCAACACGCTGCCGGTGGTGGTTCCGCCCGGGCCCCCGGACGACCGGTACGTGCTGCTCTCCGACGTCCTGCCCACCGCCTGGCAGGCGGTCGAGTACGCCGAGGTGCCGCCCGGCGGCGCCCTGGCCGTGCTCGGGCTCGGCCCGATCGGCGACATGTGCACCCGCATCGCGCGCCACCTCGGGGTGGGCACCGTCATCGGGGTCGACCTGGTGCCCGAGCGGCTGGAACGCGCCCGGGAGCACGGCGTCGAGGCGCTGGACCTCGCCCGGCTCGGCTCGCGGGTGGTCGACGCCGCCCGGGAGCTCACCGGCGGCCGCGGTCCGCACGCGGTGATCGACGCCGTCGGCATGGAGGCCCACGGCTCCCCCGCCGCGACCGCCGCCCAGCGGATGACCTCGCTCCTGCCGGACGCCGTCGCCACCCGGCTGATGACCCGGGTGGGCCTGGACCGCCTGCACGCCCTGCACCTCGCGGTGGACATGGTCCGCCGCGGCGGCACCGTCTCGCTCTCCGGGGTGTACGGCGGCATGACGGACCCCCTGCCGATGCTGACCATGTTCGACAAGCAGCTGCGGCTGAGGATGGGCCAGGCGAACGTCCGGCGCTGGACGGACGACCTGCTGGCCCTCCTCGGCGACGACGACCCCCTCGGGGTGGACGGCTTCGCCACCCACCACGTGCCGCTGACCGAGGCCCCTGCCGCGTACGAGATGTTCCAGCGCAAGCAGGACGGCGTGGTCAAGGTCCTCTTCCAGCCCTGACCCCTGCGGCCCCCGACCCGCCCGGTGGGAAGGAGCGAACCGCCGTGCCCACGCCCCTGGACCGCCTCCCGCCGCCACAGCGCGACCTGCTGTGGCCGGCGCAGGACGGCCCCGCACAGCCGATGCCGGCCACCCTCACCGACCGGCGCGACCTCGGCGGCGACTGGCTGTTCGAACGCAAGCTGGACGGCGTGCGGGTCCTCGCCGGCCGCACCCGGGCCGGCCCCGTCCACCTCCAGTCGCGCGGCGGCAAGCCGCTGGACGCCACCTACCCGGAGGTGGTCGAGGCGCTCACGGCCCAGGATGTGCCGGACTTCACCGTCGACGGCGAACTGGTCGCCCTGCGCGGCGGGCGCACCGACTTCGCCCTGCTCCAGCGGCGCATCGGCCTCACCCGCCCGGTCGACGTCCGCGCCGCCCGCGTCACCGTCACCTACTACCTGTTCGACCTGCTGCGCCTCGACGGCCTCGACACCACCCGGCTGCCGCTGCGCAGCCGCAAGTCCCTGCTGCGCGAGGCCTTCTCCTTCCGCCCGCCGCTGCGCTACACCGCGCACCGCAACCGCGACGGCCACGACCTGCTCGCCGAGGCCTGCGCCCACGGCTGGGAGGGCCTCATCGCCAAGCGCGCGGACGTCCCGTACGCGCAGCGGCGCTCGCGCGACTGGCTCAAGCTCAAGCGCGCCGCCGGTCAGGAGTTCGTCGTGGGCGGCTTCACCGAACCCGCCGGGCGACGGGTTGGCTTCGGCGCCCTGCTGCTCGGCTACCACGAGGACGGACGGCTGCGCTACGCGGGCAAGGTCGGCACCGGCTGGGACACCGCCGGGCTGCACCGGCTGCGCGCCGAACTCGACCGCCTGGAACGGCCCGATCCGCCCTTCGCCGAGCCCGTCCGAGAACGGTCCGCGGTGCACTGGGTGCGTCCGGAACTCGTCGCGCAGATCGGCTTCACCGAGTGGACCCGCGACGGGCTGCCGCGCCACCCGCGCTTCCTCGGGCTGCGCGACGACAAACCGGCCGCCGACGTCGTCCGTGAGCGGCCCGCCGGGGCGCGGTGACGGCGGGGCGCCCGTGCCGGCGGATGCCCGTGACGGCGAGGCGCCCGCAAGCCGCCGGACCGGTCAGCGGCGGTCCGTCGACGGCTGCCGGTCCTGGAGGCGGTCCTGCAGGAGGTACTGCTGGCGGACGTACGCGCGGGCCGCGCCGTCCTCGGCGGTGACGCCGTCGTGCTCCAGCAGCCGCCCGGCCGCGAGCAGCGCGGCGGCGACCCGCCCCGTGTCCGCGTCCGCCGTGTCCAGGGCCAGCCGGTCGCGCAGCGCGGCTCGGCGCAGCAGGTATGCGCGCCGGCGCCGGGGCGGCTCGTCGCTCCGGCTCCGGTGGGCGTCGAGGTGCCGCTGCTCCTCCAGGAGGGCGGGCGCGTCGGCGTACGCCTCCTCGGGGGTGGGCACCGGACCGACCGGCACCGGGCGGACGGGCGGCGGCGGGAGCGGCGGCAGGCCGTGGGCGGAGAGGACGGCGTTCGCGAACTCGGGCCGGTCGACGGGCAGTCCGTGCCGGCCGAAGAGGGCGAAGAGTTCGGCGAGGGCGCGCGGTTCGGTGCCGCGCGGGCGGTCGTCGTCCGTGAGGGTGAGTCGGCCCAGGAACGGGCCCCAGGACCGGCCGCGCGGGTGGACGAGGCGCAGCCGGAGCTGGGCCTGGCGGGCGCCGGTCTCCGGCTCCTCGTCGACGGACACGGCCAGGCCCCGGATCTCGGACCAGGTGTGGTGCGTGGGGACGAGCAGCCGGACCACGGTGAGGCCGGTCCGCGATTCCCGCAGCCAGAAGGTGTGCGGTGCGCCGGCGATCGTGGCGGCGACGACCGCGGCGGCGATCAGCAGGGTCGCTCCGACGCCGGCCGCGCCGGTCTCGCTCAGCACGATCGCGGTGATCAGGCCGAGCACGCAGCCGACCCCGATGATGTCCTCCAGGCGCCGCATGGACGCCAGCCGTACAGTCGTCATCCCGCTCGCCCCTGCCCGCGCGTGCTCCCCGCTTCGCCGTCGCCCCAGCGTGGCCGTCGCCGCGCCGCGCGGACAAGCCCGGCCCGGGAGCTGTGACGGGCCCGTGACGAACCCTGTCCCGTACCGGCCCCTGTCCCGTACCGGACCCTGTTCCGCACCCGACCCGGGCGCGACGGCCCGTCACCTCCCCCGCAGGCGGCGGACCAGGTCGCGGGCGGCGTCCGGCCAGTGCGGGTGCTCGAAGGTGAAGCCCGCGTCGAGCAGGCGGGTCGGCACGACGCGCCGGCTCTTCAGCAGCAGCTCGGACTCGGAGCGCAGGGCGAACGCCCCGAGTTCGGCCATCCAGCGGGTGGCGGGCAGGGCCAGCGGCATGCCCCAGGCGGCCCGCAGCTCGCGCATGAACGCGCGCTGGGGCAGCGGGTTCGGGGCGGCCAGGTTGACCGGGCCGGTGAGTTCCTCGTGCGCGATCAGGAAGTCGACGGCGCGGGCGAAGTCGCGCTCGTGGATCCAGGAGACGTACTGGGCGCCGCCCGCGATCGGGCCGCCCGCACCGAGCCGGGCCAGCCAGGAGAGCGAATCGAGGGCGCCGCCGCGCTCGGGGCCGAGCACCACGGCGGTGCGCAGCGCCGTCTTGCGGGTCCGCGGGGTGACGGCCGCCGTCTGGGCGTCCTCCCAGGCGCGGGCGATGTCGATGCTGTGGCGCCAGGAGGCCGGGGCGTCGGGCTCGTTGCCGCCGATCAGACCGTCGGCCTCGCCGTTCGGGGCGTCGTGGCGGTGGGCGTAGACCGTGGCCGTGCTCATCTGCAGCCAGACGGCGGGCGGCCGCCGGGCCGCGCTGATCGCCTGGCCGACGACGCGGGTGGAGAGGACCCTGGAGTCCATCATGGCGCGCCGGTTCTCTTCCGTGTAGCGGCAGTTGACGCTGCGCCCGGCCAGGTTGACCACGACGTCGCTGCCGTCGATCTCCTCGGCCCACGCGCCGAGGGTCCGCCCGTCCCAGCCCACCTGCCGGGGCCGGGCGGGCCGGCGGCTCAGCGTGACCACCTGGTGTCCGGCGGCGGTCAGTCCGCGGTCGAGCAGTGTGCCGAGCGCGCCGGATCCCCCGGGTATGACGATCTTCATGCGTCCCCCCTCGTTCCGGGAGCCAGCGTAGCCCAGAATTCTGAACATGTTCAATTACTTGGCTCCGGCAGCGCGGGGCCGGGCGCACGAGGGCGGCAGCGACAGAATTCTCCGCCGGACCCTGGCACGAGTCGCCAGATCGTCCCGGCCTGCGGACCGGCCAGGATGAGGAGCAGCCGCCCGCCACGGGCACGAAGGACCGTCAGAGCACCCGAAGGAACCACCTGTGACGCCGATGCCCCTCCGCCAGATCAAGCCCGGCAACCGCGGCTTCCTCTACCTCAACGCCCACCCCGAGGGCTGCGCCGCCGTCGTCGACGACCTGTGGCAGCGCACCCCGGCCCCGGGCGCACCGGCCCCCGACGGCGAAGACGGCGGTACGGGCCCGGTCGCCCTGGTCATCGGTTCGAGCGCCGGGTACGGCCTCGCCGCCACCGTCGCCGCGCTGCGCACCCACCGCATGCGCGGCCTCGGCATCGCCTTCGAAGCCCCCGAGACCGAGCGCCGCACCGCCTCCGCCGGCTGGTACCGGACGGCCCGTACCGCCGAGCTCGCCGGACCGGACGCCGGCTTCGCCTTCCTGAACGCGGACGCCTTCTCCGCCGAGGCGAAGGAGCGGGCGCTGGACCACCTCGCCGCCCGGTACGGCCGGGTCGACTACCTCGTCTACAGCGTCGCCGCGCCCCGCCGCACCGACCCCGTCACCGGCGAGGTCCACCACTCGGCGCTCAAGCCTCTGGGCTCCGCCTACCGGGCCAAGACCCTGCAGTTCGACGGCGACACCCCTTTCGTCGGCTCCCTGGAACTCCAGCCCGCCGACGACGCGGAGCGCGACGCGACCGTCCGGGTCATGGGCGGAGCGGACTGGAAGCTGTGGATCGACGCCCTGGCGGCCCGCGGCCTCGTCCGCGAGGGCTTCCACACCGTGGCGCTCTCCTACGTGGGCTCCGAGCTGACCGCGCCGGTCTACCGGGCCGGCACCATCGGCGCCGCCAAGCAGCACCTGGAGGACACCGCGCGCCGGCTCCACCGGGACCTCGCCGCGCGCGGCGGGCAGGCCCACACCGTGGTCGCCGGCGCGGCCGTCACCCAGGCCTCCACCGCCATCCCGTCCATCGCCCTCTACACCGGCCTGCTCCGCGCCGTCCTCGGCGACGGCTTCCGGAGCCCCGCCGAGCAGGCCACCGACCTGTGGCGGCAGCTCACCGGAGCGGCGCCGCTGCGGCTCGACCGGGAACAGCGGATCCGCCTCGACGACTGGGAGCTCGACGAGCAGGTCCAGGCCGCCGTCCACGCCCGCTGGGCCGCGGCGACCACCGACACCCTGGCCGAGCTCGCCGACGCGGACTGGGTCCGTGCCGAGGTCGGGCGCCTGTACGGCTGGCACGTCCCCGGCACGGACTACACCGCCCCGGTCCGCACCACCGTGCCCTGGCCCACCGGGATCTGACCGCCACCGCACGAGGGGCCGGGCGAAGCCCCAGCCGGGGGAAAGGCGCTGGACGCTAGACGCTCAGCCGTTCGCAGAGGGGCGGCTCCAGGGCTCCCAGGTCCTCCCAGACGCAGACCTCCAGCGTCGCGAGGTACCCGCCGGAGGCGAAGACCATCGCCTGGCCGATGTACTGGCCCTCCGCGCCCCGGATCGTCCCGTCGGCGACGACCGGACTTCGCTCGACCACCGGCCCGGCCGCCACGGAGCCCTGGTCCACGCGGAGGTCCACGGTCGGGCATCCGCAGGTACAGCCGGGCTTCATCCGGGCGTGGGGGATCTGCGCCCGGTACGCCCGGTCCACGTCGGTGCCCCCGGCCAGCAACAGCTCCAGGCTCCGGCGCACGTCCTCGCTGAGTGGTCCCCACACCTCCGGTGCCCCCTCTCCCGATCGCCGGCGTGGCATGAGGGCACAGCTTACTCTCTGCCGACCTGCGCGATCGCGGCGATAATCACGCCATGGGCAAGGACATCGAGCGCGCAGTGCACGCCTTGTGCGAAGCCGACCACGCGGACATCGCGGTGTTCCGCGCCGAGGTCGAATCACGGGTCTCCACCGGCGAGTTCGACTGGGCAGCCGACCTCGCGGCGGAACTCACCGCCCCGGTCGCCGCCGGCGAGGACCACCACGGGAACCGCGGCGCGGTCCTGTACTGGACCCTCCACGCCCTGGCCGCCCACCCGGAGCCGGAAAGCCTCCGCGCCCTCGTACGGGTGCTGGAGTCGCCGCAGCACGGCGGCATCGACCCGACCGCCCACCCGCGTTACCTGGCCGCGGTCGTGGCCCGCGGACACCGGATCGAGACCATCGCCGGCGTGGTGTTCGGCCGGCGGCACGAGGCCGCCTGCGCACGCGAGTTCGCGGCGTGCCTGCTCCACGAGTCGGTGCTCGTCCACGACGGGGTGAGCGGGTACCCCGAGCTGCGCGCCTTCGCCGACGAGCTCCTGGCCGAGGGCCATCCGCTCTCCGTCCTGCCCCTGAGCCTCCTGCCCGAGGAGCACGGCCTCCGGCGCCCGCCGGGAGCCGCGGACGACTGGACCTGGACGGTTCCCGCCGTCTGGCCGGAGACGGCCGACGCCCACCAGCGGCCGGCCGCAGCGGCGACGCGCCGACGGCCGGCCGGACTCGACCCCACCGAGATCGGCCTGCCCGCCACCGCCGAGGCGATGGGCGCAGCCGTCGACCACTGGCTCGCCCGGTCCAACGGCAGGCTCGCCGCCCAGGAGTTCTGGCTGCCGGAACCGGTGGCCCGCGAGGACGTCCCGGCGCTCCTGCCGCTCCTGCCGCTCACCCCCTGGCCCGATGCGGCGGCCGGGGCGCAGCTCCACCCCGCGGACGCCGAGCTGGCGCTGCGGATCCTGCTCACCGCCGCCGTGCGCGCACCGGCCTACGGCCGGGGCCGGCATGGCGCCTACGGACGGCGCGCGGCCTGGCGGTCGCTCGCCGGCCTGACCGGGAGCCCCGCGGACGCCCCGATCGCCGAGGTCGCCGAACGCGCTCGGCGGACGGACTGGTTCCGGATCGGCACCGCGTCCCCGTGGTTCCACAACGTCGCCTGGGACCTCGCGCTCGCGGCCCTCCGGCCCGGCGGGCAGGAGATCGCCGTCCTGGCGGCCACCGACACGGACTGACGGACCCCGCTCGGGCCGCCCACCCCGCCCGCCCCGGGGGGATTCCGGACCGCCGCCGGAAACGCGGCCGTGCCGGTCGCCGGGCCGGAGACGGCGGGCGTACTCCGGACGGCTGAGTTTCGCTCGCGCCCGGTCGAGAATCCCGTCAATCGGCCGCCATTCATCACATTATGCGCACGGAATGTCACGCACCGTGTCCACTTGTGAAGAGGATCCCCATGGCCGCTCACCCGAGGTTCTCCCAGGCCTGGCCGGCCGTCGTCGCCGCCGTGATCGCCGGCCTGCTGGCGCTGTGCGTGACTGACGGCGCGTCCGCCGCGAGACCGGGCCCGAAGCCACCCGGCGCGGCAGCGCAGAAGGCCACGACGCGGGCGGCCGGGGACGCCGTGGTCGGGATCCGGAAGCAGGTGACCGGAGCGACGATGCCCGTCGAGGCCGGCGGGGTCTTCTCCTACGAACTCACCGCCAGCTGCTCGTCCTTGACGACGTCCTGCGTCAACCCGGTGATCGAGGACGTCCTGCCCGCCGAATTCGACGTGACCTCCCTGCCGCAGAGCACGGACACCAGGACGGTGACCTTCGACCCGGCCACCCGCCGACTGACCATCGTCTTCCTCGAACCGCTGCCCAGCCCGCCCGCACCGGCCGGCAGCACCGGGCTGCCGGCCGGGGCCAGCCGCAAGCTCGCCATCGGCATGCGGGTGCCGGCCGAGACCGCGCTGAAGGACGGTGCGAAGGTCACCAACACGGCCGAGATCCGGGCCGACAACGCCGAGCCGGCCCGGGACAGCGCGGATGTGACGGTGCGCATCCCGCGGGTGGTGCGACCGGGCACCTCCAAGACGTGGACGGACGGCTCGGCCGTGGCCCAGTCGGGCGCGCACAGCGTCATCACCCTCGGCGTCCGCAACGGCTCGTCGACCTCGGCCGAGGTGTCCAAGCTGACCGTGGAGGACGCGACCCCGGCGACCTTCGACGACTTCGACCTGCTCTCCGTCGGCCCGGTCACCCGCTTCCCGGCGGGGGCCGACCAGGTCCGGGCCCTGGTGTGCTCGAAGCCGGTCGGCTCGCCCTGCGCGGACGCCGACTGGGTGCCCGGCCCGGTGGCCACCGGGCCCGACGTGCACCTGCCGCCGGGGGTGGACCCCGGCCAGGTCACCGGGATCAGGCTGGAGTTCACCAGTTCCACCGGCGCCGTCCTGCCGTACGACCCGGCCGGCGGTGAAGTCCCGCTGCGGCTCAAGCTGCGGGATACCGTGCGCTCCACCGGCAGGCCGCTGGCGCCCGAGACCCGGACCGCCGTGAACAACTGCGCCACCGTCACCGCCGAGGACAGGGCGGTCGGCAAGGTCGGCGGCGATCCGGCCTGCGCGGCGTACGACATCCTGCCGAACATCGCCACCGTCGCGGCGGAGAAGGAGTTCTTCTCCGACACCGACGGTGACTTCACGGCCGACGGATCCGCCGTGCTCGGCACCCCCGCCCCGGTGACGGTCATCGCGGGCGGCCGCAACACCGCGTCGTTCCCGGTCGCCTCGCTCACCGTCACCGAACCCTCGGCGCACACCCCGAGCGAGTTCGACAAGGTCGACGTCGGCAGGCTCCGGGTCACCTTCCCCGAGGGCGCCACGGCGGCCACCGTCACCGTGACCTGCCGCGACGGCAGCACCCCGGCCCCGGTGACGCTCGCCCAGCCCCCGGCGGCCCAGGACCTCCCGCAGACCGGCTGCCCGGCCGGCAGCCCGCCCGCCCGGGTGTCGGTCACCTTCACCGGCACCGACGCCGGGGGCCTGGGCACCATCGCGCCCAACGCCGTCGGCCGGCTCGGCCTGCACGGCACGCTGAACTCCAAGGTCACCGAGGCCGACGTCCAGGACGGGGTCACCGACTGCGTGGACGCCTCCGCCGCCAACCCCGTGAACGGCGCCGGTGAGGGCACGTCCACCGCCTGCACCTCGCTCCGGGTGGAGGCGCCGCGCACCGACGTGCGCCAGAGCAAGACCGCGAGCCAGAACGACCTGCCGCCCGGCCAGCCGGTGACCTTCACCCTCGACCTGGCCAACGAGGGCAACGGCCCGATGATCAGACCGACGATCACCGACCCGGCCGACCCGACCGCCACCGGCACCGTCTTCGACCTCGCCCGCCTGACCGCGCTGACGGTCGCCTACACCTACCCCTACGGCCTGCCCGTCCGGCTGGAGGTCTACGACCCGGACGCGAAGGCGTGGGTGCCCTACGCGGCCGGTGACGGCGCGCTGCTGGCCCGGGCCCGGGGCGTGCGCGCCCGGGTGGACGGCGACCTGCCGCCGCGCGGCCGACTGATCGTCACCCTGACGGTGGTCCGCCGCGACGGCGTCCCCGACGGCCGGGCCATCCGCAACTGCTTCCAGGTCACCGCCGACGGCACCGCCGTCGGAAACCCGGCCTGCACCTCCCAGGACACCAGCACCGAGCCGGCCCGCACCGGCGGCTCGGTCCAGAAGAGCCTCGCCCCCTCCACGGTCGCCCGCACCGTCCCGGGCGTGCCGCCGCAGCCGGTGGACCTGCGGATCCGTGCGGAGAACACCGGGAACACCAACCTCAAGCGGATCGTGGTCACCGACACCGACGCCGCCTTCTTCGACGCCGTCGACCTCCGGCAGATCGCGGGCGTGAGCTTCCCGCCGGGTGCCGACCGGGTGCAGGTCGACGCCTGCACCGCCGCCTGCGACGGGCCCGGGGCCGTCTGGACCGACGGCTCCCCGACCGACAGCACCACCCCCGCCCTGCCGAACGGCGTCCAGGCCGCCGACGTCCGGGGGCTGCGCGTCACCTTCACCAGCTCTCCCGGCGGGTACGCGCTCACGCCGGGCAACTACTACCCCGCGGACGGCCCCTGCCCGCAGGCCACCGTCTGCCTGAAGGTCACCGCCCGCGAGACCCTGCGGTCCGCCCCCGCGACCAAGGTCCCCGACAAGCTCTCCGACACCGCCTCGGCCGCCGGCGAGAGCGGTCTCCAGACACCCGGGACGACCTTCCCGTTCGGCGACAGCACCGCCACCCTCACCTTGGAGGAGGGCACCGCCCAGCTGGCCATCTCCAAGACCCCGGACTCCCGGATCGGCCCCGGCGAGACCGCGCCGTTCACCATCACCGTGCGCAACACCGGCACCGGGGTGATCCCCGACCTGGTGGTGGCCGACCCGATCCCGCGCCTGCTGCGCTTCGACGAGGGCTACGCCGGTGACGGCGGCCTGCCGTTCAAACTCGCCGTCAGCGGCCCCGGCACCGACCCCGCGCCGAAGCCCACCTACACCCCCCAGCGTGACGCCACCGGCCGGATCACCCGGGTGCTGTGGACGTTCCCCGGCTGGAACCTGCTCCCCGGCGCCGAGGTGAAGCTCACCTTCCAGGTCCGCCTGGCCCCGGGCGTCCAGGCCGACACGGTCATCCCGAACGTCGCCGGCGCCGGCTCCGACCAGCGCCCCGCCCTGGACTGCCGGCACGACTCCGACCGCAACGGCACCGCGGTGGACGACACCGCCGACTTCGGCAAGGGCACCTACTGCACCGCCCGCGCCGAGGTCAGCACCCTCGCCGGCACCGCGTTCGAGGCCACCAAGTGGGTCGCCGGCGACCCCTCGCTCGGCCTCTACAACTCCGTCGCCGCCCTCTACGTCCCGCTCGACTCCCCCGGCTGCCCGCAGCTCCACCAGGGCGGCCGCACCTACACCCAGTACCCGTGCACCGCGCTGGTGCTGCCCGGCCAGCGCTTCGACTACCTGATCCGCGCCGTCAACACCGGCACCGAACCCGTCCGGCAGATCAACCTGCTGGACGTCCTCCCGCACCAGGGCGACACCGGTGTGCTGCTCGGCAACCAGCAGCGCGGCACCCAGTGGTCACCGCGCCCGACCCTCGCCGGAGCGCCGGAGCTGATCGGCCCGGGCGCCCTGACGAACCGCTACTCCACCGTCACCGACCCCTGCGGCACCACCGTCCACACGCCCAGCCGGGCCTGTTCCCCCGGCAACTGGCAGGACGGCTACACCGCGGAGACCACCGGCGTCGAGATGGGCATCGGCTTCGAGCCGCTGCTCCCGCCCGGCGGCGAGGTCTTCGTCCGGCTCCCCATGTCCTCCCCCGTCGACCTGGTGCAGCCCCAGGACCCCGCGATCGCCTGGAACTCCTTCGCCCACTTCGAGACCGTCGTCCGCAACGGCACGCCCGAGGACCTGCCGGTCACCGAGCCGCCCAAGGTCGGCATCGGCATGCGGTTCGGCAACCTGCGCGTCGACAAGGCGGTCACCGGCCTGCCCGAGGGCCTGCCGCCCGGCCCCTACCAGGTCGCCTACCGGTGCACCGTCACCCCCGAGGGCGGCACGCCCCAGGTGGTCCGCGAGGGCACCTGGGACATCACCCCCTACACCCCGATGGCACTGGTCGGCGTGCCCGCCGGCGCGACCTGCAAGGTGTGGGAGACCGACTCGGCCGGCGCCCACAGCTCCAGCCTCGGCGAGGCGAACGCCCAGCAGGTGGTGATCACCCCCGCCCGCCCGGACCAGGAGGGCGAGCACCTGGTGATCGAGAACGAGTACCGCACGGCGAGTCTGCGGATCCGCAAGAGCGTCACCGGAGCGGCGGCCCAGGAGGTCGGCAGCGGCCCGTTCAAGGTCCGCGTCGACTGCGCCCTGGCGGGGCAGCGGATCGCCGGGTTCCCGAAGGAACTCGTCTTCGAGGGCGACGGACTGCAGACGCTCGACGGCATCCCGACCGGTGCCCGCTGCACCGCGACGGAGCCCGACAACGGCGGCGCGACCACGGTGGTGATCACCGCGACCGACTCGACCGGCGGCGGCCCCGACACCGCGGTGGTCGGCTCCGTGCCGGGCAGCACAGCCGGCCTCACCGTCACCAACCGCTTCGACACCGGCGCCCTGCGCATCGTCAAGAAGCTGGCCGGTCCCGGCACCCAGTACGCGGACCGCACCTTCCGGTTCCGGATCGCCTGCGTGTTCAACGGCAGGCCCGACGCCGTCGTGCGCGCGCTGTCCCTCAAGGCGCCCGACCTCACGGGCACGGTCGACGACCTGCCTGTCGGCGCGGAGTGCACCGTCACCGAAGTCGACCCGGGCGGCGCCGACGGCCCGCCGCCGCCGGTCGGACCGGTCACCGTCCGGCCCGGGACCGACAACCCCGACACCGTCGCGGTCGACGTCACCAACACCTTCTCGCTCGGGGCACTGACCCTGCACAAGAAGACCGCCGGCGCCCCCGCCGACGCCCCCTACGTCCGGGACGCGGTCTTCACCTTCCGCGTCACCTGTGTCCGGGAGGCCGAGGGAACCGACGGCGCCCCCGCCGTGGCCTTCGTCGTCCGCAAGCAGTACCGGCTGACGGCCGACGGGAGCGTCCGCATCCCGGACCTGCCGATCGGCGCGCGCTGCTGGGCCGAGGAACTCGACGCCGCCGGCGCCACCGCGACGGCCGTCGACCACGGCACCCACGCCGACGCCGTGGTCGTCACCAAGGACAGCCCCGAGGTGAGCATCACGGCCGTGAACACCTTCACCACCGGCACGCTGGGCCTGGCCAAGCAGGTCACCGGCGCGGGAGCGGAGTTCGGCGCCGACCGCACGTTCACCCTGCTGCTCAGCTGCGTCCTCGACCTCGGCAACGGCCAGGTCCGGACACTGGTCGACCGCCGCCCGTACACCTTCCGGGGCGCCGGACAACGGGAGGTCGACGACCTCGGCTTCCCGCTGCCGACCGGAGCGCGCTGCTGGGCCACCGAATCCCGGACCGGCGGCGCCACCGGCAGCACGGTCGACCACCACTCACCGGAGACCGCGGTCGTCATCGGCACCGGCCAGGCGGTGACCGTCACCGCCGTCAACACCTTCGGCCGTGGAGAACTGACGGTCCACAAGAAGGTGATCGGCGACGGAACCGGACCGTTCACCTTCACCGTCGCCTGCGTCCTGCACGACCCCGACGGCACCGAACTGCCGGTCCGCCTCCCCGAAGCGGACGCCGAGTTCACCCTGAGCGCCGGGCAGAGCCGCACCATCGCGGTGCCCACCGGAGCCACCTGCACCGTCTCCGAGCCGAACCCCCCGCAGGGGACGAAGGTCACCATCGAGGACACCGATCCCGGCTCCCCGCCGGGAGTGGTCCACGTCGGCGACCGCGCCTCGGTGACGGTCACCAACGAACACACCGAAACCCCGCCCACCCCCACGCCCGCGCCCACGCCCACCCCCACCCCCACGCCCACGCCGACCACGTCGCCGAGCCCGACGGTCCCTCCCACGCCCTCCCCCTCCCCGAGCCCGTCCCACCACCACAGCCCGTCCACCTCACCGAGCCCGCACGTCCCGCCGACACACCCCGGCGAACCGCATGAGCCCCTGCCGAACACCGGCACCGGCCTCCCGACGCCGCTGCTGACCGTCCTGTTCACCGCGCTCATCGGCCTCGGCCTGGTATTCCTGCGCGTGACCAGGCGACGCGGGAGGTAGTGGCCCACGGTCGGCCGGCGCGGGCACTCCAATCCTCCCCGCGCCGGCCGACGGCGTTTCCCTCGGCGGCCTCCCCACCCGGGCGGCCGCCGACCGGCGGCGGAGCGCGGACGAAGGACGACGGGTGCGCTCGTGCGGGCGGCCGGACGCGGCCTCAGGTCCGGGTGCCGGGTTTGGCCGGCGTCCGGCAAGGAAGGAAAGGACCGAACCCGCCCCGCCCGCACGCGCGCGACGGCGCCCGTGAGATCGACCGTCGCCGTCCGGAGGACGCCATGACACGCTCGCCGCGCCGACGATGACCACCCCCGGGGTGCCGCCACGGCCGAGCGGACGGCGTCTGCTGCTCGGCCTGGTATGGGACATCGCGGTTCCGATCGCGCTGTACTACGGCCTGCGCGCCGCGGGCGTCAGCGTCTTCGTCGCGCTGCTGGCCGGCGCCTTCCTGCCGGCGCTCACCACGGGGGTCCAGTGGCTGCGCACCCGCAGCCTGGAGGGCATGGCGGGGTTCGTCGCCGGGACCATGCTGCTCGGCGTCGCGGCCGCACTGGTCAGCGGCAGCCCGCGGTTCCTGCTGGCCAAGGACGGCTGGCTGACCGGCGTGGCCGGGCTCTGGTTCCTGATCTCGATCAGGGCCAGGCGCCCGCTGCTCTTCCACGCCGGGCGCCCCCTGCTGGAGGGCCGGTTCCGCTCCGACGGCACCTCCTGGGACGTGCTGTGGGACCGCGAGCCGGCCTTCCGGCGGATCTGGCGGGTCTCGACCGCGATCTGGGGGGTGGCGATGCTGCTCGACGCCGTCGTGCGGGTCGTGATGGCCTACACCCTGCCGGTGGACCTGGTGCCCGGCCTCGGTGCGCTGCTCTGGCCGGCCACACTCGTGTTGTTGCAAGTGGTGAACGGCGTCTACTACGAGGTGGCCGGGCTCTGGCGGCTGACCGCCGGCACGCCCGCACGGTGACCCGGCGCGGCGCCCGGCGTCGGCGCGGCCCTCCCTCCCGGTCGACGACGACCGAGGCGTCGCGGCCATCGCCGCCCGCCGCCCGGTCGTCAGTCCGTCCGCCCGTCCGGAGGCTCTAAGAGGGTGTTCGATACCGATTTAGGCTGCCGCGGGCGGTTTCGGGCGGAGGTATTGCCCGGTTCTGTCCGGGTTGGCGGTCAAGCGGCTGGTCAT
>NZ_JBVJJY010000040.1:0-29635 GCF_055585785.1 Kitasatospora sp. NPDC053308
GAACCCGGAAGCTAAGCCTCACAGCGCCGATGGTACTGCAGGGGGGACCCTGTGGGAGAGTAGGACGCCGCCGAACAATCATTCAGAAAAGACCCTCTCCCGATCCGGGAGGGGGTCTTTTCGCATTCCCGGTCCAGCCGCAGTGTTGCTCCGACCACCCGGGTCCTCTTCGCGCTCCTGGTGGCCATGGCCGGCGGCGTCGTGGTGGCGCAGACCACCTCACGTCGGCCGGAACCGCTGCTGCGGCTGTCCCCGCACGAGCGGAGGTGCTGGAACTGATGGCCGAGGGCTGTTCCAACTCGGCGGTCTCCCTCCGTCTCTCGGTGAGCGACGGAGCGGTGGCCAGCCACATCGCCGATATCTGCACCAAGCTCGAACTCGCCCCGGCCGAGAACGCCAACCGTCGGGTGCCGGCGGTGCTCACGCGCCTCAACGGCACGGCGTGGAAAGCCCGCTGACGGTCCGCCCGGTCCTGAGCGGGGGTTCGCGCAGCCTGCGGCCCGTCGCCGCGCCCGGTGGCCGCGCTCGGCACGGTCGGCCGCGGTGCCCCCCGCCGTGACACCCGAGGCTGCGGGAACGCTTAAACAGGTGTACGAGTAAACTCCGGTGGGCCGAGCCCGGAGGTCGCTCGACGTCCGGCGGCCCGACCAGCGGGACCCGGCAGTCGAGGCAGCGTACGGCCGCAGCCGACATCCAGGGGTTGATAGACGTAATGGCACGCCCAACGCTCACCAAGGCCCATCGGGGCCTGCTCGGCCTGGTCGCGGCCGGCGCCTGCATCATCTCGGGCATCGGTTTCGCGGGCTCGTACAACGCGGTGCGCGAGCTGGCTATGGAGAAAGGTTTCGGCGCCTTCTCCTACGCCTTCCCGATCGGCGTCGACGCCGGCATCGTCGTGCTCCTCGCGCTCGACCTGGTGCTGACCTGGCTGCGGATCCCCTTCCCGATGCTGCGGCAGACCGCCTGGCTGCTGACCGTCGCCACCATCGCGTTCAACGCCGCCGCCTCCTGGGGCGATCCGCTCGGCATGGGGATGCACGCCGTCATCCCGGTGCTGTTCGTCGTCGTGGTCGAGGCCTCCCGCCACGCGGTCGGCCGGATCGCGGCGATCACGGCGGACCGGCACATGGAATCGGTCCGGGTGATGCGCTGGCTCCTGTCGCCGGTGCCGACCTTCCGGCTCTGGCGGCGGATGAAGCTCTGGGAGCTCCGCTCCTATGACGAGGTGATCCGGCTGGAGCAGAACCGCCTGGTCTACCGGGCGCAGCTGCGCTTCCGCTACGGCCGGGGCTGGCGCCGCTCGGCGCCGATCCAGGCGCTGCTGCCGCTCAAGCTGGCGAAGTTCGGCGTGCCGCTGGACCCGGCTTTGCTCGACCGGCTGGACGACGAGGCGCGCGAGCGCGAAGCCAAGGAGGCCCTGGCGGGACAGGAAGCGCGGGAGTTCGATCTCCCGGAGGGCCGCACCCCCGCGATCGCCCCGGCCGCAGGCCCGACAGCCCCGGCAGCCCAGGCGGTCCCGCAGGCTGCCGCGCAGCCTCGCCAGGCCGGCCCGCGGCAGGCGCCGCAGATCCAGCAGGCGCCGCCCCAGCCCGGTGCGGCGCAGGCCCATGCCGCCCCCGCCGCCCCCGCCGTCGCGCCGCTGCCCGCTGAGGTGGCCGCGCCCATGCTGGCGAAGCTGGCGGCCGTCCGGCTGCGTGCCGCCCACGAGCCGGAGGAGGTGGCCGCCGCCGTCCCGCAGCCGCCCCGGGAGGAGCTGAACGTGTGGACCGAACGCCCGGTCCGCACCACCGGCCACCCGGCCGACGCCGCCCCGGCCGGGCGCGTGCCCGGCCAGGCTTCGCCCTGGTTCAAGCCTCCGCGCCCGGTTGCCGACGAGCCCGCCAGCGCGCCCGCTCCCGCCCCGGCCCCCGTCCCCGCTCCCGTTGCCGGCGCCGGCCAGACCTCCGCGTCCCGGCCGCAGCCCCAGGGGCCGGCCGCCTCGCAGCAGTCCGAGCAGCCGGTCGAGCCGCAGCACCAGCAGCACCAGCCGGCCCCGCAGCAGGGGCGGCCCGCGAGTTCCGAGCAGCCGGTCCCGGCCGAGGAGCCCGCCCAAGCCGAACCCTCCGAGCTTCGCCCGGCGCCCTCGCGCCTCGACCCGGACCTCGCCTACGAGGCGCTGGTCACGTACATGGACAACCACGGCCACCAGCCGGATCCGCAGCGGCTCGCCGACTGGCTGACCAGGGAGTACGGCGTCACCGGCAAGGGGGCCGACGGCTCGGTCCACCCCAAGGAGGTCGCCGAGCTCTTCCCTGAGCTGCGGGACCGCTACGCCGCCGCCGGCAGGGACTGACCCTCCCCGGGCCGGCCGGCCGGCCGGACGCGCCGCCGTCCACCGCTCGGTCGGGCATTGACGCCCGACCGGGCCGGAGCTACCTTCACATCAACAAATTGTTGAAGCCTTGGTTTGGCGTGGAGGAGTGCGGGATGTCGCAGGTCGAGGTCGACGGTAGCGGGCCGACGGGCGGGCCCTCCTTCTCCGCCGCCGCGCGGGACGCCGTGGAGGCGCTGCTCGCCCCGGTCGACGCCGACCTGGCCCGCCGCTACCCGGGCGAGTCCGGGACCAGGCAGCCGGTGCACACCGTCTACGTCCCGGCCGACGCCTTCGCCGCCGACACCGTCCGGGAGTGGGGCCGCCAGGCCCTGGAGGCCTTCGACACCCACGCCGCCACGCCCGCCGACCTGGCCCGCGCCCTCGGCGTCGCCGACGACGACCTGCTCGCCGACGTGCACGCCCGGGTACGCGCCAAGCTGGAGCGCGAGCCGATCGAGGACCTGCGGATCGACTTCGAGGACGGCTACGGCCCCCGCCCCGACGCCGAGGAGGACGCGGCCGCCCGCCGCGCCGCCGAGCTGGTCACCGCGGCCGTGGCCGAGGGCAGTGCCCCGCCGTACATCGGCATCCGCGTCAAGTGCATGGAGGCGCCGGTCCGCGCCCGCGGCATCCGCACCCTGGAGCTGTTCCTGGCCACCCTGCTGGCCGGTGGCGGTCTGCCGGAGGGCTTGGTCCTGACCCTGCCCAAGGTGACCTACGCGGAGCAGGTCACCGCACTGGTCCGGCTGCTGGAGGACTTCGAGCGCCGGGCCGGGCTGCCCGCCGGCCGGATCGGCTTCGAGATCCAGATCGAGACCACCCAGGCCATCCTCGGTCCGGACGGCCGGGCCACCGTCGCGCGGATGATCGAGGCCGCCGAGGGCCGCGCCACCGGCCTGCACTACGGCACCTTCGACTACAGCGCGGCCTGCGGCGTCAGCGCGGCCCACCAGAGCATGGACCACCCGGCCGCCGACCACGCGAAGGCCGTCATGCAGGTGGCCGCGGCCGGCACCGGGGTCCGGCTCTCCGACGGGTCGACCAACGTCATCCCGACCGGCTCCACCGAGCAGGTGCACGCCGCCTGGAAGCTCCACCACGACCTGGTCCGCCGCTCGCTGGCCCGCGCCTACTACCAGGGCTGGGACATGCACCCGGCGCACCTGCCGACCCGGTACGTCGCGGTGTACTCCTTCTACCGCGAGGGACTGGCCGCTGCCGCCGCCCGGCTGGCCGCGTACGTCGCCAAGGCGGGCGGCGACGTGATGGACGAGCCGGCCACCGCCCGGGCGCTCAGCGGCTACCTGCTGCGCGGCCTGGACTGCGGCGCCGTCGACCTCGCCGAGGTCACCGCGCTGACCGGCTTGGACCGCGCGCGGCTGGACGCCCTCGCCGGTCGCTGAGCCCGGCGACGGACCCCGGAGCCGCGGGAGCCCCGAACCCCGGCCCGCGGAGCCCGGGAGCCCCGGACTCCGGCCTGTGAACCCCCGGGACCCCGGATCCCCGGATCCCCGGATCCCCGGGTCCGCCGGCCCCGCTGCCGGACGCCGGTCCGGGCGGTCCCCCTCCGGTCCGTCGATCCGCCCACCGGCGCCAACTAGGCTGGCGGGGGGGGTCGGGGGGGCGGGGGGGAACGCAAAACTCCTCTCTCCCCTGGGGGAAACCACAGTCCTTTTCCCCTCCCCGCCGCCCCCCCCCCCCCCCCCCCCCCCCCCCCCACCCCCCCCTCCCCCTCCCCCCCCCCCCCCCCCCCCCCCCCCCCCCGCCAGCCTTCGCCGTCCCGGGGAGAACCACCGCGTCATGTCCGCCACGCCGGAGCCCACCGCCAGGCCGTACCTCACCATCCGGCGGGCCGGCAGCCACGAGATCGAGATCAAGAAGTCCCGGTTCATCTGCCACCTCGGCCGGGTCGCCGACGAGGAGGAGGCGCAGGCCTTCATCGCCGGTGTCCGCAAGCAGTACTGGGACGCGCGGCACAACTGCACCGCCTTCGTGGTCGGCGACGAGCAGCGCCGTGAGCGCTCCAGCGACGACGGCGAGCCCGGCGGCACGGCCGGCGTACCCATGCTGGAGGTGCTGCGCCGCCGCGGCCTGACGGACACCGTCGCCGTTGTGACCAGGTACTTCGGCGGGATCAAGCTCGGCGCCGGCGGCCTGGTGCGGGCGTACGGGAGCGCGGTCTCGGAGGCGGTGGACGAGATCGGCCTGCTGGAGCGGCGGCCGGTCGCCCTGCTCGCGGTGACGGCCGACCACGTGCGGGCCGGCCGGGTGGAGAACGACCTGCGGGCGGCCGGGTACGCGGTGAGCGACCTGGCCTACGAGGCGGCCGGGGTGCGGATCGAGGTGGGGGTGCCGGAGCCCGGGGTGGCGGCCTTCCACACCTGGCTGGCCGAGGCGACCGGCGGCACCGCGACGGCGGTCCCGGCTGGCCGCACCTACGTCGAGGTCCCGGTCTGAGCCGAGGCTGAGCCGAGGCGCCGGGAAGGGCGCCGCGGGCCGGCCGGGTTCCGGACACACATCCGGCCACTTCGGCACCGCCCGTTCCGGCGCGCCGACGGCCCGCCTAGCCTGAACCGGCCGGCGGCAGGAAGCCGTCCGGCCGCCGCAGGACGCCCCCAGGAAGCCGTCGCGATGCCCGTGGTCCGGACCATCACCCTGCCCCCGGGCGGGGACACGGGCTGGCACTACCACCCGGGCCGGGTCGAGGTGGTGGTGCTCTCCGGGACGCTCACCCGGACCCTGCACGACGGCCGGGTCGAGGTCAGCCGCGCGGGCGACTCCCTGGTCGAGGAGGCCGGGCCGGTCCACATCCACGTCGGGCGCAACCTCGGGGCCGAACCCGTGGTACTGATCGCGCACTACGCCGCGCCGGCCGACTGCCCGCTGGCCGTGCCGGTCGCGGAACCCGCGTGGAGCCGCGGCTCCGCCCCGCCCGCCGGGCCTGAGCGGACTCCGGCCGCCCCCGGGCGGGCACCACGGTACGCGCCGTCGTCGGGGCCCGGGACGGGCCGTCCCGCGTAGCCGAGGCCTCCGCCACGCGGAAGACGGCTTGAACAGATTCACTCGAACGTAGGGTCATGCGCCGGAGTTGGAACTTCCGCTCCGGGCCGTGGCGTTTCCTGGGCAAGGATCCGGCGGAACCGGACGAAACCCATCGATGGAGGACACAGGACCCCACCCCGCACCACGGAGGTACGCGCATGACCTCAGACCGTTCGACTCCCGACCGCACGACCCCGAACCGGCCGACCCAGAGCCACCCCCGCTCGCACACCGGTGCCGACGTCCCCGGCCCGCGCGGTCCCGCGACGCCCTACCGGATGACCGTCACCACGGCCCTTCCGCACGCCGACGCCGTCGCCCTCGCCGACGAACACCTCGCCTCCTGGCTGAAACGGGAGGGCTACGAGGAGCCCCCACCCGCCGCCCGCAGCCGGGCCGGGGCGCAGGCCGCCCCCGATCCCGCCGAGCGGCTCCGCCTGGGCGAGCGGGTCCTGCTCGACCGGGACCACGGCCCACTGCGCGGCGGTCCGGGCAGCGGCCGCTACGACCGCCGCCGCCTGCGCACCCCGGCCCCGCACGGCACCCAGCAACTCACGCTCACCGTCGCCACAGCGGCCGAGGGCCGGACCTGGGTCCGGCTGGAGGCCGAGACGCACAGCACCGGGAGCGGTGTGCGGACGCCCTGCCGGGTGCCGGTGCCCGAGCTCACCCGCTCGCTCCTGCCGCTGCTCGACGCCGGCGACGGCCCGGCCGCCGTCCACCCCGCGCCCCGGGTGATCACCGCCGAGGAGGTGGACGGCCTGATCGACGAGCTGTGCGATCCGGAGCGCCGGATGCCCACGGTGGTCGCCAGCGTGCCGGTGAACCTCCCGCTGGAGGGCTGGGTCGAGGACGTGGTCGGTCCGCTCTGCCACCAGCTGCCCGGGCTCGCCACCGCCTACGTGCTGGATCCCGGCGCCCGGACGGCGTTCAACGTCGCACTGGAGTACCACACCGTCTACGGCGGTGCGGTCCGCACCTACCTGCCCGAGGTCGACCCGGCCTCCCGCACGGACGGCGCGCGACATCCGGTGCTCGCCCGGAGCCGAATAGAACAGGACCTGCGGCGCGCCGCCGCGCTGCTCGCCCGTGAGCCGCGCCGGCTCGCCGCCGACCAGCCGCTGCCGCCGCCGCTGGCGGCCGTCCCGGTGCTGCGCGTCCCGCCGGCCCAGCTCCGCCGGACCGCCGTTCGCCCCGGCATCCCGGCCGAGACCGCTGCCCGCGCCGCGCGATCCGCCCAGGCCGAACAGGCCGAACGGGTCGAGCGGGCCGAACTGGCCGAGCTCGCACGGGAGGAGCAGCAGGACCGCGCCGAGCAGCAGGCCAGGGCCGACGAGCTGGAGCGGGTCCGGCGCACCCTGCGCCTGGAGCGTCACGACCGGCGCGACCGGAGCCAGAACCGGGAGGGCCACGACCCGCGGGAGGTCCGCGAGGGCCGCCTCCGGTCCGGCGTCCGCGCCCTGACCGGCCGCCACTGCACCGGCGCGGGCGTCGGACCGGCCCTCGGGCAGCACTCCGGCACCCCGGACTCCAGCCGCTGCGGCAAGCCCGAGTCCTTCACCGAACTCATGTCCCGGCTGGGCGAGTTCCCGCTGCTGACCTTCACCGGGGACCAGAAGACCACGCTCGCCCTGGACGAACTCCGGCGCACCGGCGCCGGCTGGGCCCGGCTCGCCTGGGACGGCCTGACCGCCCTTCAGGAGTACGCGGAGGCGGCCGTCCGCGGCGCGGCCGGCGGGGACTTCAAGCAGTGGTGCGAGCACACCCCGGAGGGCTGTCACCGCTTCCCGCCCCGCAAGGCCGTGCGCGGCGAGTCCAGGACGGTGTTCAGCCACACCAAGTGGAAGCGCGAACGGATGCTGCCGGTGCCCGAGTGCGTGGACGCCTCCCGGCGTGCGTTCATGGGAGCGCACCTGCGGATCGGCGGCGGGCGCACCGCACCCCGGCTGCACTACCTGGACGACTGCTCGGGCAGTGGCCGGATCTACGTCGGCTACATCGGTCTGCACCTGACCAACACCCGGACCAACTGACCGGCTCGGCTGACCGCCGCGCCCGTTCGGTGGACAATGTCCGGCAGGGGTGGGTCCGCGGGTTCGTCGACCGCCCCGGGCAGGCGCCGGACGAGCATGGGGGAACGACGACCGATGCAGCACTCAGCAGACGGCCGGTCCGACGGCGCCGCGACCGTTCGGTCCCCCCAACCGGGCTTCCTCGCCTCGGTGTTCCGCGACCTGGGCGTCGACGAGTCCCCGGAACCGGAACCGGACGGTGCCGTCACCGGCCGCTCCACCGGCCGCCCCGGAGGGGGAATGGCCGGTGACGGCCCGTCCGTCCCGGGGCCGGCCGTTCCTGGCGACGCGGCCGGCGCACGGGTGGGCGCCACCGAGCACGGTGGCGCCGACCCGGGCACCTCCGGGCCCGACGGTTCCGCCCCCGGCTCTGCCGGCGCCGACTCGGCCGACCCGGAGGAGGCCGTCGCCGCGCACGCCCGGGCCGCCGCCCTGACCCACCACCGCACGGTCACCGTACGGGCCGAGCACGACCGCTTGGCCGACCTGCTGCGACGGGCCGCCCTGCCCGTCTCGGCGATGGACTTCGAGAGCCAGCTGCGCCACTACGAGCCCCGTCCCTACCCGGCCGGCGGTCCCGACGCGGTGGACGAGGCCGAGCCCCGCTGGGAGGACTTCGCGCCCGCCGAGCCGGCCGTCGCCGACCCCGACGCCGCCCCGTCCCGCCGCCTGCTCGACTCCGGCTACCAGCGCGAACTGGCCCAGGCCCGGCTCGCCCACCAGCGCGCGCTGCGGGAGTGGCGCACCCGCCGCGCCGAGGCCGGCAGCCCGGCCGTCGACGAGTCCCGGCGCGCCCACGCGGCGGCCGAGGAGGCCCGCGCCCGCGCCGTGCGCGAGTACAACGAGAGCCTGGAGGAGTGCCGACGGGCCTACCGGCTGGCCGAGCCGGCCGCCGTGGAGTCCCTGCTGGAGCGGGCACTGGCCGCCGCCGAGACCGCGACCCAGGACCTGCCCGCCCCCTGCCGGGCGGTGTTCCGCCCGCTCACCCGCACCGCCGTCCTGGACCTCGACCTGCCGCCGCTCGACCTGGTGCCCTCGCTCACCGGTTACCGGCTCGCGCCCGACGGCGACATCGTCCCGGTGCCGCGCCCGCCGGCCGACCGGGCCACCGACTACCTGCGGCTGGTCGCCCGGCTGGCGCTGCGCGCGCTGCAGGCCGCCGACGCCGTCGACACCGAGGAGATACTCGCCGGGGTCGTCCTCAACGGCTGGCTGCGCGAGCCCGGCGCGGCCGAGCCGCTCTGCCTGGTCAGCGTGGACGCCGACCGCGACGCGCTGGCCCGGACCCGGCTGCTGCCGCCGGAGACCCCGTACGAGGAGCGCGACGACGAGGGCGTCTACGCCGACGCCGAGCAGGACGAGGCCCTGGTCCGGCTGCGCCAGCTGGACGCCGCCGTGACCCCGGACCCGTACGGCCGGGTGGCGGTGCAGCCGGCCGCCCAGGCCGGGGCCGCCGTGCCGGCCGCGCCCGACCTGTCCGGCAACGAGTTCGTCCAGCTGGTGCGGGACCTGCTCACCCGGGGCGGGCTCGCCGACTGGAGCGTACGGCTGCGCGGTCCGGCCGGTCTGGTCGCGACCGGGGAGGGCGCCCCCGGCAGTGCGCTGCCGGGGCGCTGGGTGGTCTGGGCCTCCCGGGGCGCCGAGCCGGTCACCGCGGAGCAGATCACCACGTTGGCCGAGGCGGTCGGCGAGGAGGCCGCCGAGCGCGGTCTGCGGCTGACCACCGGCCGCTTCACGGACGAGGCCCTGGACCTCACCGCCGAGGAGACGCACCGGCATATCCACCTGATCGACGGCGACGGCGTCCGGGAACTCGCCCGCACCCACCTCGGACTGCCCCTCGCCGCCGGCCGCTGACGGCCCCCGATCCCGAGGATCCCCCCGACGGCCCATCCGGCGGGCGTCCCGCCACGCCCGGACCGAGGCTGGAGAACGGGCTCCCGGTCGCGCCCGGCACCCCGTCGACAGTCGTCGAACGGCCGTCCGGTACGGTCGGCGGTCGGCCCGGAGACGGGCGGACCCCAGGGGGAGAGGAATGGGCAGCACACCACACGGCGGTACGGGCGATCCGGCCGCCCCGGCGGCGGAGCCGGCCCGATGACCGCCGTCCTGGTCGCCGCCGGGGCCTTCCTGATGACGCTGATCGGCGGGTTCGTCGCCCAGCGCACCGGCGACCGCCGCCACCTGGTGCTCGGCTTCGCCGCCGGACTGATGCTCGGCGTGGTCGCCTTCGACCTGCTGCCCGAGGCGATCCACCAGGCGCCGGGCGAGGTGCACGGCGTGCCGCAGGCGCTGCTGATGTTCGCGGCCGGCTTCCTCACCATCCACGTGGTCGAGCGCGCGGTCGCCATCCACCGCGGCCACGAGGGCGAGTACGCCGAGCACACCCACGGCGGGCACCACCACGGGCACTCCCACAGGACCGGGCACCAGGGCGTGGGGCTGACCGCCGCGCTCGCGCTGGTCGGGCACAGCATGATGGACGGCTTCGCGATCGGCGCCGCGTTCCAGGCCGGCACCGCGGTCGGCACCGTGGTGGCCATCGCGGTGGTCGCCCACGACTTCGCCGACGGCTTCAACACGTACACGATCACGCGGCTGTACGGGAACAACCGCCGACGGGCGCTGACCCTGCTGGCGGCGGACGCGCTGGCCCCGGTGTCCGGCGCCGCGATCACCCTGGCGTTCACCATCCCGGAGCACCTGCTCGGCCTCTACCTGGGCTTCTTCTCCGGCTTCCTGCTCTACCTGGCGACCTCCGACATCCTCCCGGAGGCGCACAGCCCGCACCCCTCGCGCAGCACCCTGCTGTGCACCGTCGCCGGGGTCGGGTTCATGTGGCTGGTGATCGGCTTCGCCAAGTGAGGCGGCGCGCCAGCGTCGGCCGCGGCCGGGACCGCCGCCCAGTCCGCTCCCGCCCCGCTCCTACAGCCGCCCCCAGCACTCGCGCATCGACGCCAGCGCCTCGGTGATGGCCGGCCGCCGGGAGGCCTGGGAACGCCAGAGCGCGTAGACCCGTCGGCTGGGCTCGGGCGTCACCCGGCGGGCCGCCACGCCGGGCGGCAGCGGTCCCCGGCCGAGCTTCGGCACCAGGCCCATCCCGAGGCCGGCCGCGACCAGCGCGATCTGCGTCTCGAACTCGCCGACCTGGTAGCGCACGTCCGGCTCCTCGCCGGCCTCCCGCAGGGTGCGCACCAGCCAGTCGTGGCAGATGTTGCCCGGCGGCACGCTGATCCAGCGCTGCCCGCACAGCCGCTCCACCGGCACCGGATCGAGTGCGGTCAGCTCGTGGTCGGCGGGCAGCAGCAGGTCCACCGGGTCCGTCCCGAGATCCATCCGGGACAGCCCCTCCTGCACCGGCAGCGGGACGGTCGGCCAGTCCTGCACCAGCGCCAGGTCCACCTCGCCCCGGGCCACCAGCTCGGCCGCCGGGTACGGATCGCGCTCCAGCAGCCGGACGTCCAGTTCCGGGCAGCGCCGCCGCAGGTCGGCCAGCACCGCGGGCATCAGCCCGCGCGCGCCGGACGCGAACGCGGCCACCAGCAGTCGTCCGACCGCCTGGCCGCGCTGCTCCTCCAACCGCACCTCGGCCCGCTCCACCAGCCCCAGCACGGTCTGGGCGGTCACGGCCAGCTCGCGCGCCGCGTCGGTCAGCACCACACCCCGGCCCTGCCGCTCCAGCAGCACCGTCCGGGTCTCCCGCTCCAGCTTGGCGATCTGCTGCGAGACCGCCGAGGGCGTGAACCCGAGCGCGGCCGCCGCGCCGCCGACCGAGCCGTGCACCGCCACCGCGTGCAGTGCCCGAAGGCGCCCCAGGTCCATCATGCAGCGATCCTAAAGTGTCTCCTTCAGAATTCATCGCTGGTGCTACACGGTTCGGCCCCACCATGCTCGGCCCATGACCGCGACACCCGCCGCCGCGAGCGGTACGAGCCCGGGCCCGACCGGCACGGCCCCGATCCGTACGAACCCGCTCCGTACGGGCCCGCTCCGTACGAACCCGAGCAGCACGCCCACGAACAGCACGACCCCGGGCAGCACGTCGCCGGGCGGCGGGAAGCCGGGCGGCAGCACCCTGAGCGCGCCCCACATCGCGCTGGCGGTCCTGGTGGCCGCCGTCTGGGGTCTCAACTTCGTCCTCATCCACGTGGGCCTGCAGAACTTCCCGCCGCTGCTGTTCTGCGCCCTGCGCTTCGCCGTCGTCGCGGTGCCCGCGGTCTTCCTCGTCGGCCCGCCCGGGGTGCCCTGGCGCTGGGTGGTCGCGGTCGGCGTGGTGCTCGGGGTGGTCAAGTTCGGGCTGCTCTTCCTCGGCATGCACGCCGGGATGCCGGCCGGGCTCTCCTCCCTGGTGCTCCAGGGGCAAGCGGGCTTCACCGCGCTGTTCGCCGCCGTGCTGCTGCGCGAACGCCCGGGCGGGCGCCGACTGCTGGGCCTGGCGATCGCCTTCGCGGGCATCGCCCTCAGCGCGTACGACCAGGGCGCCGGAGGCCCGCTGGGCGCCTTCGCGCTGGTCGTCCTCGCCGCCGTCGCCTGGGGGCTGGCCAACGTGCTGACCCGCAAGGCCGCGCCGCCGGACGCGCTGCGCTGGATGGTCTGGGTCAGCGCCGTGCCGCCGCTGCCGCTGCTGGGCCTGTCCCTGCTGGTCGAGGGTCCGTCCGCGGACCTGCGGGCGCTGCGCGACATCACCCCCGCCGGGCTCGGCGCGATCGGCTACGTGGGGCTGGTCTCCACCCTGCTGGGGTTCGTCGCCTGGAGCTTCCTGCTGCGGACCTACGACGCCACCGCCGTGGCGCCCTACTCGCTGCTGGTGCCGGTGTTCGGGATGTCCTCGGCCTGGCTGCTGCTGGGTGAGCCGGTGAGCGCGACGGCCGCGGCGGCCGCGGTGCTCGTGATCGCCGGGATCGGGATCACCGCGCTGCGTCCGGGGACGTCGAGCGCCGTGGCGGCCCGGCGGCGAGGAAACGGGCCTCGGCGGAGCGCAGCACGCGCAGCAGCACCTCCTCGTCGGCGGGGCTGACCTCGCCGAAGTACTCCTGCGCCACCTCGTCCCGGACCTGCCCGATCCGCTCCACCGCCGCGCGGCCGGCCTCGGTCAGCAGGATCCGCACGGCCCGCCGGTCGGCCGGGTCGGGGCTGCGCTCGACCAGGCCGGCCTCCTCCAGCGCGTCCACCACGGTGGTGGCCGAGCGCGGGGCGATGTGCAGCTTGTCGGCGAGGTCGCTCAGTCGCATCGCGTGGTCCGGCGTCTCGCAGCCCGGGACGTGCGCGAGCGTGCGCAGCGCGCGGGCCTGACCGGGGGTGATGCCGTACGGCTCCAGCCGCCAGCCGGTCTGGCGCCGGATCCGCTTGATCGCCCTGGTCATCGCGTCCGCCATCTCGGTGGCGGTGGCTGTGGCGGGGGTGCCGGGCAGGGCGGGGGAGTCGGGCGACTCGGGGGCATCGGGAGAGTTCGGGCGACCGTGCGAGTCCCGGGGGCCGGGGGTGCGGGGAGTTCCGGGGGAGTCCGCCGGGTCGTCGGTCGGCGTGGTGGTCATCGGCGGTCTCCTCGGCTGGTGTCCGGCCAAGCGTAGCGACCGGTCCGGCATCCTCGGTGCTCGGCCGACGACGGCCGCGGAAATATGTTGAGCTTAGCTCAGTATCTACGTTAGCGTAGACGCGAGTGAGGGCACCCTAAGTTCCCTCCCCGACCCTGGAGGGCCCATGCCCACGTCCACCGCCCGCGTCGCCACCGACCGCCCCGGCCGCTACGCCAAGCAGCTCGCCGCCCACATGGGCCGCAAGATCGAGGCCGCCTACTCCGAGGAGACCGGCCGCGGCACGCTGGCCTTCAGCGCCGGCACCGCCACCCTGGAAGCCCGGCCCGACGCCCTGCTGCTCACCGTCGAGGGCGAGCGGGGAAACCTGCCCGGCCTGGAGGACGTCGTCGGGCGCCACCTCGTCCGCTTCGGCGCCCGCGACGAACTCGTCGTCGCATGGCAGCGCGACAACGGCGAGCCCGGCCTGGTTCACCGCAACGAGGACCCCGAGGCCTGACCCCGCCCGGCGCCCGGCCGGGGGAGCCGGCGGTCGAGCGGCCACAGCACCAGGACGGCCAGGCACCAGCCGGCCACCACGTCCAGCAACCAGTGGAAGTCGCTCCACACCAGCCCCGCACCCACCCCGAGCGCCAGCAGCGCCGCGCCCGCCGTCAGCCCCCGGGCGGCGCGCGGCCCGGACACCCTGGCCAGCAGCAGCGCCGCCACCCCGTACGAGACCGCCGCGGTCGTGGTGTGCCCGGACGGGTACCAGCCCCACTGCTCCGGCGTCAGCGGCTCCCCGAGCGGACCGGGCCTCGCGAAGGCCGCCTTCGCCGGGACCACCAGCAGCGGGATCAGCCCCGCCGTCAGCGCCGCCACCGGCAGCGGCCACCACCACCGCCCGGCCCGAGTCAGCCGCCACCGCCAGGTGGCCAGCATCCCGGCCAGCAGCAGCACCGGCACCGCCGGGACACCGCCGCCCAGGTCCGACAGCGCGTGGCCCACGTGGTCGAGGAGGGCGCTCGGGACGTCGTGGCGCGCCGTGTGCACCGCCCGGCGCACCGTGCGGTCCACGCCGAGCAGCGGCCCGTCCACCGCCACCTGCCAGGACACCACCAGCAGCACCACCGCCGCCACCGCCGGCACGGCCACCGACCGCGACGCCCGGGCCACCCGGCCCCGGACAGCGGACAGCCGCCCCGGAGCAGGGGGGAGAGCTCCGGGGCGGCTCTGATGATCGCCGTTCCGTGCGCCCCGGGGGGTGTGGGTCGGACGGTCGGTCGATCGGCCTGCGGTATGCACCGCCCCTCCCGGGGCGGCCTGGTTGTCCTCGTGGGGCCCCCGCGGACCCGCCCCCGAGGGAAGCTCCGCGGACGGCTCCGCCCATGGCTGAGGCTCGCTGTCCATCTGCGATGACACTACGTCAACAGCCCTTCCGCGCCGAGCGCCTTCAGCGATTCCGCACATCATCTTCACCCTGCGCAGGGCAACCCCCCGGGGCGTCCCGTCGATCACGCCCGGCCGTCGTGCCGGGCCCGCACGAACCGAACGGCCCGCACGAACCGAACGGCCCGCACGAACCGAACGGCCCGCACGGACCAGAGGTCCGCACGGGCCGTTCAGCGCTGTCCGGACATCCCTCCGGCGGGCAGGTGGCGCCTCGATCAGGCGGCGGTGGCACCCTGGAGCGCGAACGCGCCCTCGATGATGTCCAGACCCTCGGTGAGCAGGTGCTCCGGGATCACCAGCGGCGGCAGGAAGCGCAGCACGTTGCCGTAGGTGCCGGCGGTCAGGACCACCAGGCCCTCGGCGTGGCAGGCCTTGGCGATCGCGGCGGTGATCTCCGGGTTCGGCTCCTTGGAGCCCGGCTTCACCAGCTCGACGGCGATCATCGCGCCGCGGCCGCGGACCTCGCCGATCACGTCGAACTTCTCCTGCATCGCGCGCAGGCGGCCCAGCATGACCTCGCCGATCCGCTGCGCCTTGCCGTTGAGGTCCAGCTCCTTCATGGTCTCGATGGAGCCCAGGGCGGCGGCACAGGCCACCGGGTTGCCACCGTAGGTGCCGCCCAGGCCGCCGGCGTGCGCGGCGTCCATGATCTCGGCGCGGCCGGTCACCGCGGCCAGCGGCAGACCGCCGGCGATGCCCTTGGCGGTGGTGATCAGGTCCGGGACGATGCCCTCGTCGTCGCAGGCGAACCACTGGCCGGTGCGGCAGAAACCGGTCTGGATCTCGTCCGCGACGAACACGATGCCGTTCGCCTTCGCGTACTCCACGATCGCCGGCAGGAAGCCCTTGGCGGGCTCGATGAAGCCGCCCTCGCCCTGGATCGGCTCGATGATGATCGCGGCGACGTTCTCGGCGCCGATCTGCTTGTTGATCATGTCGATCGCCTGCGCGGCGGCCTCGGCGGCGCAGTTCTCCGCACCGGTCAGCCACCGGTAGGGGTACGCCACCGGCACCCGGTAGATCTCCGGGGCGAACGGGCCGAAGCCCTGCTTGTACGGCATGTTCTTCGCCGTCAGGCCCATGGTGAGGTTGGTGCGGCCGTGGTAGCCGTGGTCGAACACCACGACGGCGGTGCGCTTGGTGTAGGCGCGGGCGATCTTCACCGCGTTCTCGACCGCCTCGGCGCCCGAGTTGAACAGCGCGGTCCGCTTCTCGTGGTCACCCGGGGTCAGCTCGTTCAGCTGCTCGGCGACGGCCACGTAACCCTCGTACGGGGTCACCATGAAACAGGTGTGGGTGAAGGCGGCCAGCTGCTCGCTCGCCTTGGCCACCACGGCCTCGGCGCTGTTGCCGACGTTGGTCACGGCGATGCCGGAGCCGAAGTCGATCAGCGAGTTGCCGTCCACGTCCTCCAGCACGCCGCCGTTGGCGCGGGACACGTACACCGGCAGGGTGGTGCCGACGCCGGCCGCCACCGCACCCAGCTTGCGGGCCTGCAGCTCCTGCGACTTCGGACCGGGGATCGCGGTGACCAGGCGGCGCTCCTGCGGGAGCGGCGTTGCGGCGCTCATGGGGTTTCTCCAGACTTCTCGGCTCGGTACGTCGCAGGCTACGGCCGCCCTCCCCGCGCGAGCATGCGCCACTCGGTAGCAGTGCGCCGTCCGACTTGTCCGGCTCGGCCAGCGCGGGTGGCGCGACTACCCGCAGGCTCCGCTCCACTACCCTGAGCGCGGGCGTGTCGCCGGTACGGCGGCATGGGTATGGCGGCACCGACGGCGGTCGGGCCGGGCGGGCGAGGGAGCGGGGCCGTACATGGCACAGGACGGGTCACACCACCACGGCGAGCGCACCACCACCAGACCCCCGACCCCCCTCCCCCACCAACGACCCGGCACGGCTTCCCCCTCCTTCGACCTCGCAGGCTGGGCCTGCGCGCCGCGCCCCGAAGCCGAACCGGGCATCTACCGGCTCGGCTACCGCCCGATCGACCCGGAGCGGGCTGAGGCGGCCAAGGTCGCGACCTGGCCACTGCTGCTGCGGGCGGGGCTCAACGCGGTGGTGGCGTGGTTGGCCTTCGTCTACGGCACGCAGTTGGTCCTCCATCTGATCGTGATGACGGTCTGGGTCGAGCACCCTTCCGAAACCTTGGTGACCGTTGTCGGCCTGTCGGTGAATTTCGGGGTGGCGGCGGTCGTCATCAAGGTCTTCGGCCGGATGGGTCGTTGGCCCGAAGTGTGGCGCCGGTACGTCGCGCCGCTGCTGTCGCGGACGGTGACGCAGGAGGAGCGGGCGGAGGAGGACGTGCCGGCGGCCGAGGCGGCGCGGCGGCAGGACCCGTGGGACGGCCTTCGGCAGGGCGGTGCGGCCGAGGCCGCGGCGCGGCTCGACGCGGAGCCGGTGGGGGACGTCGACTACGTGCGGATCCAGCGTGCGTGGGAGTCCGCGCAGGCGGACCCGGTGTTCGTGCCGGCCTTCGCCGAGCAGGTGGCCGCCCGGGGCGCGGCGGCGTTCGCCCACCCCTCGGAGTCGCGGGAGCTGCCCGGTCGCGCCGAGCAGCACGATCTGCTGCTCGGCCAGGTCCGGCTCGGTACCGCGCAGGACGTCCCGAAGAACCCCCTGAGCCACCGGGCGGCCGGTTTCGCGCTGGATCCGGCGGTGCTGGGCACGTCGGTGCTGGCGGTGGGACCGGCCGGGACGGGGAAGACCGCGCGGCTGGCGAGGCCGGTGGCGGAGGCGTTGTGCCTGCAGGCGCTGGCCGGCACCGCCTGCGCGGTGGTGGTGGGGGCGGCGGACGCCGATCTGGGCCCGGACGCCTGGTACGACGTGGTGATCGCGCCCGGGGACCCGTCCTCGGTGTACGGGCTGGACCTCTACGGGGCCGCGCAGGACCCGGACGAGGCGGCCGCCCGGCTGGCCGAGGCGCTGCTTCCGGACGAGCTGACCGCCCGTGCGGAGAACGCCCGCACCGCGCTGCAGCAGGTGGTGGGCCCGTTCCACGCCGCGTACCGCCGCTACCCGGGTGTGCGCGAGCTGCGGGCGCTGCTGGCCGGTGAGCCGGACGCGCTGGCGGCCCTGGTGAAGGCGCTCGGTACGGCCGGCCGACTCGCTCTCCACGAGCGGGACCTGGAGTACCGCGAGCGCCAGCGCGACCGGGCGGACGATCCCGGGGCGTTGCTGGCTGACCGGCTGGCGCTGCTGGACCGGCCGGCCTTCGAGGGCGCCTTCGCGACCGACGGCACCGGTCGGCCCCCGTTCGCGATGCGGGTGCTGGACCACCCGCTTCGGGTGCGGGTGAAGCTGCCCGAGCGCAGCCACCCGGAGGCGGCCCGGATGCTGTCCCGTCTGGTCGTGGGTCAGTTCGTGCAGGCGGCGGGCGCGCGCGAGGACCGTTCGCTGTTCGCGGGCCTGGTGGTGGACGACGCCTCGGCGGCGCTGGACGGCACCGCAGTGCGCGGCCTGCAGCGGATGCGGGGCGCCAACGCGGGGGCGGTGCTGCTGCTGCGGACCCTGGTGGACCTGCCGGAGGCGCTGCGGGCGCCGCTGTTCGGCGCGGTGGGCTGCCGGATGGCGTTCCCGGGGATCGCGCCCTGGGACGGGCGGCTGTTCTCGGAGGCCTGGGGGACGCACCTGGTGCAGGAGACCGCCGTCACCCACACCCCCGACACCTCCGGGGGGGTGATACGGCGGGCGGGGCGGGTCGGGCGGAAGGCGTTGTCGGGGACGACGGCGCAGACGGAGTCGGTGACGACGCGGGATGTGGAGCGGCTGCGGTGGTCGCCGTCGGATCTGGCGCACGCGTTGCCGGCGGGGCACGCGGTGGTGTCGTTGACGGCGGTGTCGGGGGAGCAGGTGCCGCCGTTGCTGGTGGATCTGCGGGGGTGAGGCGCGGCGGGGCGGGGAGCCGGGGGTAAGTCGCCTTCGAGGTGGATTCGGCAGTGCCGGTTGTCCGGAGCGTCCATAATGAAGGGGAGAGACCCTCACCAGTCCCACGTCCCTCTCCTCGCCCGGCCGCAACGGCGCGGTCAGGTCGATCCCCCGAAGGTGCCATGCCCCCCACACTCGCCTCCGTCGTCCGCAACAGCTCGCTCCATCTGACGGTCCTCGCCGGCGCGGACCATCTGGAGCGGCCGGTCCGCTGGGTGCACACCAGTGAGCTGGACGACCCGACGCCGTTCCTGGAGGGTGGCGAGCTGCTGCTCACCACCGGGATCAAGCTGGGCCGTACGGCGGCGCAGTTGCAGGCGTACGTGCACCGGCTCGCCGATGCCGGGGTGGTGGGGCTGGGGCTCGGGGTGGGGTTGTCGCACACCGAGGTGCCGCAGCCGCTGGTGGACGCGGCGGCGCAGCGGGGGCTGCCGCTGCTGCGGGTGCCGGAGCCGACGCCGTTCATCGCGATCAGCAAGGTGGTGTCGGCGGCGCTGGCCGCGGAGCAGTACGAGGCGGTGACGACGAGCTTCGAGGCGCAGGAGGAGCTGACCCGGGCCGCGCTGGGCAAGGACGGCACGACGGCCGTGGTGCGCCGGTTGGCGGCGCGGCTCGGTGGCTGGGCGGCGCTGTACGACGGGTCGGGCGCGCTGTCGGTGGTGGCGCCGGACTGGGCGGCGCGGCGGGCCGGGCGGCTGGCGGCGGAGGTGGACCGGCTGCGCCGGCGGCCGGCGCCGTCGAGTGCCGCGCTGCAGGGGCGGGCGCCGGGGATAGACACGGCGGACGAGGACTACGTGGTGGTCCAGTCGCTGGGGGCGGACCGGCGGGCCCGGGGTTTCCTGGCGGTCGGGACCGAGGACCGGATCACGCCGACCGAGCGGTACGTGCTGAACGCGGCGGTGGCGCTGCTGACCCTCACCCTGGAGCGCTCGCGGGAGCTGCGGCAGGCGGAGGAGCGGATGGGCGCGGCGCTGCTGCGGATGGTGCTGGCGGGTGAGGTGGTGACGGCCCGGCAGGTGGCGGCGGGGCTGTTCGGCGGCCTGCCGGAGGGGACGATACGGGTCCTGGTGGCCGGGGCCGGGCCGGCGAACGCGGATGCCGCGGAGGCGTTGGGGGAGCTGGGCGACCGGGCGGAGCAGGCGGGTGCCCGGGTGGGCGAGAAGCTGCTGGTGGCGCGGGAGGACGGCGCGCACGGGCCGCGGTTGATGGTGCTGGCGCTGGACAACGGCGCGGTGCACCGGGCGTGTCTGGGCGCGGTGGAGGAGCACGAGGGCCTGTCGCTGGGCGTGTCGGCGCCGGCCGCGCTGGAGGAGGCGGGGACGGCGCACGCGCAGGCCGAGCGGGCGTTGGCGGTGGCGTTGCGCGGTGGCCGCCGGGCGGTGGACCACGAGGAGGTCGGCGCGGGTTCGCTGCTGCCGCTGCTCGGCGAGGACGCGGTGACGGCGTTCGCGGAGGGGCTGCTGCGGCCGCTGCGGGAGCACGACCGGACGGCCCGCGGGGACCTGGTGGCCTCGCTGCGGGCGTGGCTGTCCCGGCACGGCCAGTGGGACGCGGCGGCGGCCGATCTGGGCGTGCACCGGCACACGCTGCGCTACCGGATGCGGCGGGTCGAGGAGCTGCTGGGCCGGTCGCTGGACGACACGGACGTGCGGATGGAGCTGTGGCTGGCGCTGCGCTCCGGCGAGGAGTAGCCGGCGGGGAGTGTGGGCGGGGAGCGGGTGCCGGGGACGCTCGGGGAACGGGCGGTCGGCGGGGAATCGAACACCCCCTGGACGCGGTGGAGTGGCTCCGGGGCCGAACGCTCCTAGTCGGCCAACCCGGTCGGCGCGTCGTCCCGCCTACCCTCGGGTTCTGGTCCCACGTCCGTGCGGGCCGTACGACGACGAGGAGAGGGCCGGTACCACGGTGACCACCACGTACGATTTCTGGCTCGCCGGCCGCCGGGCGAGCGGTGACGCCGACTTCGAGGTGCACAACAGCTGGGACGGCCGTCTGGTCGGCAAGGTGAGCATCCCGACCGAGGCCCAGGTCGAGGAGGCGCTGGACGCCGCCGTGGCCGCGCTGCCGGTGTTCGCCGCCACTCCGGCGCACCAGCGTGCCGCCGCCCTGGACCACGTGGCCAAGCGGCTGGCGGAGCGCTCCGAGGAGATCGCCCGGCTGATCACGGCCGAGAACGGCAAGCCGATCAAGTGGGCGCGCGGCGAGGTCGGCCGCGCGGTGTCGGTCTTCCGCTGGGCCGCCGAGGAGGCGCGCCGCACCAACGGCGAGACCATGCGGCTGGACACCGACCCGGGCGGCGTGGGCCGTTTCGCGGTGGTGCGCCGGTTCCCGCGCGGCGTGGTGCTGGGCATCGCCCCGTTCAACTTCCCGCTGAACCTGGTCGCCCACAAGGTCGCCCCGGCGATCGCGGTCGGCGCCCCGATCATCCTGAAGCCGGCTCCGGCGACCCCGCTGTCGGCGATGGTGCTGGGCGAGATCCTGGCCGAGACCGACCTGCCGGCCGGTTCCTGGAGCGTCCTGCCGGTGCCGAACGACCGGATGCCGGCGCTGGTGCAGGACGAGCGCCTGCCGGTGATCTCGTTCACCGGTTCGGACAAGGTCGGCTACCAGATCATGGACTCGGTGCCGCGCAAGCACTGCACCCTGGAGCTCGGCGGCAACGCCGCGGCCGTGGTCCTCGCCGACTGGTCCTCGGAGGCCGACCTGGACTGGGCGGCCACCCGGATCGCGATGTTCGCCAACTACCAGGGCGGCCAGTCCTGCATCTCGGTGCAGCGGGTGATCGCCGACGCGTCGGTGTACGACGCGCTGGTGGAGAAGGTCGTGGCCAAGGTCAGGGCCCAGGTCACCGGTGACCCGAACGAGGACGCGACGGACGTCGGCCCGCTGGTCGACGAGAACGCCGCGAAGCGGGTGGAGTCCTGGGTGGAGGACGCGGTCGCCAAGGGCGCCAAGGTGCTGACCGGCGGTACCCGGGAGGGCGCGACCTACGCCCCGACCGTGCTGGCCGAGCTGCCCGGGGACGCCATCCTGGCCACGGCCGAGGTGTTCGGCCCGGTGCTCTCGCTGCACAAGGTGGACGGCGTGGAGGAGGCCTTCGCGGCCGTCAACGACTCGGCGTTCGGCCTGCAGGCGGGCGTGTTCACGCACGACGTGCAGACCGCCTTCCGCGCCCACCGGGAGCTGGAGGTCGGCGGTGTGATCATCGGCGACGCGCCGTCGTACCGCGCCGACCAGATGCCGTACGGCGGCGTCAAGGACTCCGGCGTCGGCCGTGAGGGCGTCAAGTACGCGATGGACGACTACACGGTCGAGAAGGTGCTGGTGCTGACCGGCCTCGACCTCTGACCGGCCTCGACCTCTGATCGACCCGCCGACGCAGGGCCCGGTTCCCCGAACCGGGCCCTGCGCGCGTTCAGCCGTCGTGTCCGGCCGCGGCGGCGACCGCCTCGTCGACGGTGGCGTTGCCCTCGGTCAGCTCCAGCGTCTGGCCGGCCGTGCCGGGCTCGCGCAGCAGGGCGGCGAGGACGGCGGCCACGTCGGCGCGGTCCACCGAGCCGCGCCCGACCGAGGGGGCCAGCCGGACCAGGCCGGTGCCGGGGCCGTCGGTGAGCCGTCCGGGGCGCAGCACCGTCCAGTCCAGCGTGGTCCTGGCCCGTACCGCGTCGTCGGCGGCGCCCTTGGCCCGCAGGTAGGTCTCGAAGACCGGGTCGGCGGGGTGGTGGGCGCGGGCGTCGGCGCCCATCGAGGAGACGATCAGGTACCGGCGGACTCCGGCGAGTTCGGCGGCGTCGGCGAGCAGGACGGCCGCGTCCCGGTCGACGGTGTTCTTGCGCTCGGCGCCGCTGCCCGGCCCGGCTCCGGCGGCGAAGACCACCGCGTCGGCGCCGACGAGCAGGTCGGCGAGCTGCGGGGCGGTGGCGGCCTCCAGGTCGAGCAGCAGCGGCTCGGCTCCGGCGGCCAGTAGGTCCGGGGCCTGTTCGGGGCGGCGGATGATCCCGGCGGGGCGGTCGCCGCGGTCGGCGAGCAGCCGTTCCAGTTTCAGCGCGATCTGTCCGTGGCCCCCGGCGATGACGGTACGCATGGCTCCGACGGTAGCCCGGGGGGTGCCGGGTCGTCCTGTCGTCCGCGGGGAGGTCCGGGGCGCGGTCGCGGACAGGACACAATGGGCGCATGACTTCGCTCGCCCACCCGCAGCTGCGTTTCACGCCCACCGTGGCGGACCCCTCCGGCCCCCGGGAGCTGGTGATCCTGGGTTCCACCGGTTCGATCGGCACCCAGGCCATCGACGTGGTGCTCCGCAACCCGGACCGCTTCCGGGTGGTCGCCCTGTCGGCGGCAGGCGGGCGGGTGGAGCTGCTGGCCGAGCAGGCGCTGCGGCTGGGCGTGCACACCGTGGCGGTGGCCGATCCGGCGGCCGAGCCGGCGCTGCGCGAGGCGCTGGCCGCGAAGGCGGCGGGTCGTCCGCTGCCGGCCGTGCTGGCGGGGCCGGACGCGGCGACCGAGCTGGCCGCGATGGAGTGCCACTCGGTGCTGAACGGCATCACCGGCTCGATCGGGCTGCGGCCGACGCTGGCCGCGCTGGCGGCCGGCCGAGTGCTGGTGCTGGCCAACAAGGAGTCGCTGATCGTCGGTGGTCCGCTGGTGAAGGCGGTGGCGAAGCCGGGCCAGATCGTGCCGGTGGACTCCGAGCACGCCGCGCTGTTCCAGGCGCTGGCCGGCGGGACCCGCGCCGAGGTGCGCAAGCTGGTGGTCACCGCGAGCGGCGGTCCGTTCCGCGACCGGACCCGTGAGCAGCTGGCCGGGGTGACCCCGCAGGACGCGCTGGCGCACCCGACCTGGGCGATGGGCCCGGTCGTCACGATCAACTCGGCCACCCTGGTCAACAAGGGCCTGGAGGTGATCGAGGCGCACCTGCTGTACGACGTGCCGTTCGACCGGATCGAGGTCGTGGTCCACCCGCAGTCGGTGGTGCACTCGATGGTGGAGTTCACCGACGGTTCGACCCTGGCGCAGGCCAGCCCGCCGGACATGCGGATGCCGATCGCGCTGGGGATCGGCTGGCCGGACCGGGTGCCGGACTCCGCCCCCGCCTGCGACTGGACGAAGGCCGCCACCTGGGAGTTCTTCCCGCTGGACAACGAGGCCTTCCCGGCGGTCGAGCTGGCCCGTGAGGTGGGCACCCTGGGCGGTACGGCGCCGGCGGTGTTCAACGCGGCGAACGAGGAGTGCGTGGAGGCCTTCCTGAAGGGCCGCCTCCCTTTCACCGGAATCGTGGACACTGTTGCCAAGGTGGTCGCCGAGCACGGACAGCGCGACGGCGGGCCGGCCGCGTCGGGAACTTCCCTGACGGTGGAGGACGTCCTGCACGCGGAGGACTGGGCGCGCGCCCGGGCCCGCGAGCTGGCGGCAGGCTGACGGCCTCGAACGCGGTACGACGAGACGATGAGCGGAGCGGCATGACGGAGGACCAGCGGTGGCAACGGTTTTGACGGTGGTCGGCATCCTGGTCTTCGTCCTCGGGCTGTTGATCTCGATCGCCTGGCACGAACTCGGTCACCTGTCCACGGCCAAGCTGTTCGGCATCCGGGTGCCCCAGTACATGGTCGGCTTCGGCCCGACCCTCTGGTCGCGGCGCAAGGGCGAGACCGAGTACGGCATCAAGGCGATCCCGTTCGGCGGGTACATCCGGATGATCGGGATGTTCCCGCCGGGCGAGGACGGCCGGATCACCAAGCGGAGCAGCTCGCCCTGGCGCGCCATGATCGAGGACGCCCGCGAGGCCTCCTACGAGGAGCTCCAGGAGGGTGACGAGCACCGGCTCTTCTACACCCGCAAGCCCTGGAAGCGGATCATCGTCATGTTCGCCGGGCCGTTCATGAACCTGATCCTGGCGTTCGGGCTGTTCCTGACCGTCATGATGGGCTTCGGCGTCTCCATGAACGTGCCGACGGTCAGCACCGTCGCGCAGTGCGTCGTCAAGGCCGGCCAGCCCACCGACAGCTGCCCGGAGGGCGCCCCGCAGACCCCGGCCGCCCAGGCCGGACTGAAGGCCGGGGACCGGATCGTCGCCTTCGACGGCGACCGGATCCGGACGTACGACCAGCTCCAGGCGGACATCCGCAAGTCGGCCGGGAGGACCGTCGACGTCCTGGTCGAGCGGGACGGGCAGCAGCTCACCCTCAAGCCGACCATCGCGGTCAACGACGTGCAGAAGTACGACGGCAACAAGGTCCCGATCAAGGGCCAGACCGTCAAGGCCGGGTTCCTGGGATTCACTCCCGCGAGTGGCGTCGTCCGACTGGACTTCGGGCAGTCCGTCGACCGGATGTACGACATGGCCGAGGGCGGGGTGAAGTCGCTGATCGCGCTGCCCGGCAAGATCCCCGGGCTGTGGAACGCCGTCGTCGGCGACGCCCCGCGCGATCCGGACTCGCCGATCGGCATGGTCGGCGCCGCCCGGGTCAGCGGCGAGGTGTTCTCGCTCGACATCCCCGGCACCCAGCGGATCGCGTTCTTCGTGAACCTGCTGGCCGGCATCAACCTGTCGCTCTTCCTCTTCAACATGCTGCCGCTGCTCCCGCTGGACGGCGGGCACGTCGCCGGGGCCGTCTGGGAGTCGGTCCGGCGCCGGCTCGCGCGCCTGTTCAAGCGGCCCGACCCGGGACCGTTCGACGTCGCCAAGCTGATGCCGGTGGCGTACGTGGTGGCCGGCATCTTCATCTGCTTCACGGTGCTGGTGATGGTCGCCGACCTGGTGAACCCGGTGAAGATCAGCTAGGGCGTTCGGGTACGGCGGGTGTGCTGGGGCCCGTTGCCGTGCCGTACCGTGGAGGCCGGGTGCGCGATCGTCAGCGCGCCCGGCCTCGGCCGTCGCTACGGCCGGGCGGTCGACCACACCTCTACCCCGGGGAACCCTGCGCACATGACCGCGATCTCGCTCGGTATTCCGTCCCTGCCGCTCAAGCCGCTCGCCAAGCGTCGTTACTCCCGGCAGATCATGGTCGGCAACGTGCCGGTCGGCGGCGACGCGCCCGTCTCGGTGCAGTCGATGACCACCACGGTGACTGCGGACATCAACGCCACGCTGCAGCAGATCGCGGAGCTCACCGCGTCCGGCTGCCAGATCGTCCGGGTCGCCTGCCCCTCGCAGGACGACGCCGACGCGCTGCCGATCATCGCCAAGAAGTCGAAGATCCCGGTCATCGCCGACATCCACTTCCAGCCGAAGTACGTCTTCGCCGCGATCGACGCCGGCTGCGCGGCGGTCCGCGTCAACCCGGGCAACATCAAGGCCTTCGACGACAAGGTCGGCGAGATCGCCAAGGCCGCGAAGGACGCGGGCGTGCCGATCCGGATCGGCGTCAACGCCGGCTCGCTTGACAAGCGCCTGCTGGAGAAGTACGGCCGGGCCACCCCGGAGGCGCTGGTCGAGTCCGCGCTGTGGGAGTGCTCGCTGTTCGAGGAGCACGACTTCCGCGACATCAAGATCTCCGTCAAGCACAACGACCCGGTCGTGATGATCAACGCCTACCGCCAGCTCGCCGCCGCCTGCGACTACCCGCTGCACCTCGGCGTGACCGAGGCCGGGCCGGCCTTCCAGGGCACCATCAAGTCGGCGGTCGCCTTCGGCGCGCTGCTCTCCGAGGGCATCGGCGACACCATCCGGGTCTCGCTGTCCGCCCCGCCGGCCGAGGAGATCAAGGTCGGCAACCAGATCCTGGAGTCGCTCGGACTGCGCGAGCGCGGCCTGGAGATCGTCTCCTGCCCGTCCTGCGGCCGCGCCCAGGTGGACGTCTACAAGCTCGCCGAGGAGGTCACCGCCGGCCTGGAGGGCATGGAGGTGCCGCTGCGGGTGGCCGTCATGGGCTGCGTCGTGAACGGGCCGGGCGAGGCCCGCGAGGCCGACCTGGGCGTCGCCTCCGGCAACGGCAAGGGGCAGATCTTCGTCAAGGGCGAGGTCATCAAGACCGTGCCCGAGTCCAAGATCGTCGAGACCCTGATCGAGGAGGCGCTGAAGCTCGCCGAGCAGATGCAGGAGGCCGGCGTCGAGGCGGGGGCGCCGACGGTCGTCGCGGGGGAGTGACCCCCCGTCGCGGGCCCTGCTGACGCGGGCCCGCGACGACGGCGTGGGAAGCCCGCGATGACGCGGGCCCGCGGCGGCGCGGGGAGGAGCCCGCGCCGGCGGGGGAGAAGCTCGCGTGAAGTTTTCCGGAAGCGGGGCCGTCCGTTCGCGGACGGCCCCGCAGCCGTAGCCGGGTGGGGCCACGGAGTAGGGTGCGGCCAGAGTCGTCTCAGTGAGGTGCTGTCTCGATGCTCGATCGAGGTGTGATGCTCCCGAGCTCCTTCCAGGCCGCCCGGGCCCTGGCCACCACCCGCGTGCTGGAGCCGCCCGACCTCGCGGACGCCCTGGAGATCCTCCACCGCGACCCGGTCTCCAACGCCTTCGTCGCGACCCGGGTCGAGGCCGTCGGGCTGGACCCGTGGCGGCTCGGCGGTGAGATGTGGGGCTGGTACGACGGGGACGGCGTCCTCGACGCGCTCTGCTACGCCGGCGCGAACCTCGTCCTGGTCGACGCCGGGCCGGAGGCGGTCGCGGCGTTCGCCGAGCGGGCCCGCCGACAGGGGCGGCGCTGCTCCTCGATCGTCGGGCCGGCCGAGTCCACCGCGGCGTTCTGGGCGCTGCTGGAGCGGAGTTGGGGGCCGGCCCGGGAGGTGCGGGGCCACCAGCCGCTGATGGCCACCTCGATGCCGTCGGCGGAGATCGCGCCCGATCCGCTGGTGCGGAGGGTGCGGCGCAACGAGGTCGAGACGCTGATGCCGGCGTGCGTGGCGATGTTCACCGAGGAGGTCGGGGTGTCGCCGCTGGCCGGGGACGGCGGGCTCCTCTACCAGGCGCGGGTGGCCGAACTCGTCTCCACCGGGCGGTCGTTCGCGCGGTTCGGGGAGGACGGGGAGGTCGTCTTCAAGGCCGAGATCGGGGCCGTGACGGAGGGGGCCTGCCAGATCCAGGGGGTCTGGGTCGCGCCGGAGCACCGGGGGCGCGGGCTGTCCGAGACCGGGATGGCGGCGGTCCTGGACATCGCGCTGCGGGAGGTGGCGCCGGTGGTGTCGCTCTACGTCAACGACTTCAACCTGCGGGCGCGGGCGGCGTACCGGCGGGTGGGGTTCCGGGAGGTCGGGGCGTTCATGAGCGTGTTGTTCTGAGGGTCGGTTCTGCTGGTCGGGAGGGGCCGGTTCCCATGGTTGGGAGGGGCCGGTTCCCATGGTTGGGAGGGCCCGGTTCCGTTGGTTCGGAGGGGGCGGCTCTTCTGGTTCGGACGGGCCGGCTCCGGTGGTTCGGCGGGCCCGGTTGGGAGGGGCCGTCGTCGGGTTGGGATCTTCGGCCGCGGGGGAGGGCCGCTGGTAGTAACGTCCGGAGCATGGATCAGCTGACCGGGGTGACGATCGAGGCCATCGACCTTGCGGCCTGGGCGCCGCAGGCGCTGGAGGTCCAGGCGGTGGCGTTCGGGCTCACGCCCGAGGAGGTCGCGGTACGGCTGCACATCGTCGGGCGGCACGCCCAGCAGCCGGGGGTGATCGCCTTCGGGGCGATGAGCGGCGGGCGGCTGGTCGGGTTCGGGTACGGGATGCCCAACCAGCGCGAGCACTGGTGGAGCACGGTGATCGAGCCGTACCTCAGCGCCGGGGGGTACGGGGACTGGCTGGACGGGGTCTTCGCCGTCACGGAGTTGCACGTGCTGCCGGAGTTCCAGGGGCAGGGGATCGGCTCGCGGATCATCCGGACGCTGTGCGAACGCTCGGGGCTGGACCGGAGCATCCTGTCGGCGATCGACGCGGAGACGCCGGCTCGGCGGCTGTACCGGGCGCTGGGGTACCGGGATCTGGCGCGGGCGGTGCGGTTCCCGGCGACGGACCGGCTGTACGCGGTGATGGGGGCTCGGCTGCCGTTGCGGGGGGCGGGGGGCTGAGGCTGCCCGATTCGGGGGTCCGGGGGTTCGCGGGTTCTGGGTGGGGGTCCGGGGTTCGCGGGTTCTGGGTGGGGGTCCGGGGTTCGCGGGTTCTGGGTGGGGGGCCGGGGGTGGGGCGGGGGTCACAGGCTGGTGGCGAGTTCGAGGTGGAGCTCGGCGTCTGCGGTGCGGTTGGCGGTGAGGGCGCGGAGGGCCAGGTCGACGGCGCGGAACAGGGCCCAGCCGCGGAGGCGGTCGTGGTCCACGTCGAGGGCGTCGGAGAGCTGGTGGAGGCGGCGGCGGAGAGCGGCCGGTACGCCGGGGGAGCCGAGCAGGGTGTCCGCGCGGTCCAGGACGAGGCGGGCGAGGTCGTAGGCGCGCTCGCCGACCAGCGGGCGCGGGTCGATGGCCAGCCAGGGGGCGCGGTAGGCGGCGAGCACGTTGCCGTGGTGGAAGTCGCCGTGGAGGAGGAAGGCCTCGTCACCGGAGTCACTGAGGCTCCGGGCGGTCTCCAGGGCCTCGGTGATCAGCGGCTGGGCCGCGGTGGCGGCGGGGTGGGAGCGGTGTTCCTCGACGCGGGCGGTGGTCGCGGACACCTGCTGGGCGACGGTGGGGAAGGGGTGCGCACCCGGGAGCTCCACCCAGAGCCGGTGCAGCAGGCTGGTGGCCTCCAGCATGGCCTTGGACTCGGCGAGGGACCGTAGCGGGATCTCGCCGTGGAGGCGTTCCAGGAGCAGGACGCCCTGGGCGGGGTCGGCGGCCAGGAGCAGGACGGCTCCCCGGCCGGCCCAGTGGGTGAGGGCGGCGTGCTCGTGGGCGGTCTCGGGGGTGACCAGGCCGGTCTTGAGGACGGCCGGCGAGAGGTCGTCTCGGTGGACGTACGCGATCAGGCTGAGACTGCCGCCCGGGTCGAGGACGCGCTCCAGGGTGAGGTCCCAGGCGTCGAGGTGGGCGGCCGCGATGGTGGGGAGGGCGGCGAGCCACTCGCGGGCGGCTTCGCCGTGGGTGGCGGTGACGGTCGTCGTCAGCCAGGTGGGGACGGTGAGGGTGGGGTGGGCTCCCGACATGGGTCCATTGTGGGGGTTGTGTGGGTGGGGTGGGGGGTTTCGGGGGGTGGGGTTCCGCTGCGCGGGGGTGGTGTGTGGGTGGGTGCTCTCGGGAGGGTGGGTGCCGGGGCGGCTCCGGGGGTGGCCGCTCCGAGGGGCTGGGTGATTTTCAGACTGCCGACTCTGGCCTGCGGGGGTTGGGCGTCGTTGGCAGTCTGAAAATCACCCGCAACGCCCCTCTCCGGGCCACCCCCTGCGCCGCCCCTTCCGCAGCGCGTCCCTC
>NZ_JBVJJY010000041.1:0-5170 GCF_055585785.1 Kitasatospora sp. NPDC053308
GTCCTCCCGACGATCTTTCTACCCTCCCCCCCCACTCCCCTCGAAGGGGGAGGCGGGTTCCAAATGCCCCCCCCCCTGTCGTCTCCACGCACCGGGCCGGGGTCCGCGTCAGCCCTGGCCGGCCCCGCCGGGGGGGCGGGCGCGGCCGGTTCCGGCCCTCAGCCGGCTCCGGCGGAGCCCACGCGCCGGTCGAACCGGGTACTGCGCCGGATCCCCGCCTCGTCGACTGTCGCTCCGGCCTCGTAGTGCGCGAGGGCCAGACCGAGGCCGAAGAAGGTCGGCGCCCACTCACCGACGAAGATCCCCCACCGGTCGGCCCGTTCGATGCCGGCCTGCTCCGCCTTCATCGAGACGACCCAACTCGCGAGGGAGAGTGCGACGGAGCCGAGCGCGGCCGCGTAGGCGTGCTCGCTGGTGATACCGGCCTCGTGAAGCGTGCGGACGATCGCCATGGTGATCAACTCCCTGTCTGCGTCGAGGTGCCCCCGCACCTCAGGGTGCGTACGGTGGCCGCCGGATCGGCACTCGCATCGATTGCGCACCCGTCGACCGCCGGAGGCCGGACAGGGCGTACGACCGGGGAGCGCCCGACCGTCGCGGACCGGTCGGGTGGGCCGCCGCTCCGCGCGGAGCGGCGGCCCCGGCGCGCGATCAGGAGCGCCGCCGGCGCGGGACCGTCTCCCGGCCCATCGCGGCCTCCAGGCGGGCCAGCATCGGTGGATCGGCCACCGCCTCCAGCACGGTCAGCAGGATCTCCAGCCTGACCGGGTCGTTCTCGGTGACGGCCCGGGCGATCCGGTCGACCAGGTCGCCCGGCCGGCCGGCGCCGCGCCGGGGCATGGCGCTCACCCCCGTTCCCCGGCTTCCAGAACCGCGGGCAGACGCTCCGCGACCCGGTCGGCCAGCCGGTCGAAGGCGGGCCGCAGGAACGGCGCGGCGAGCCGGGCGAGGCCGTGGAACCGCAGCCGGGCGCGGTAGACCAGCAGCGTCCCGCCGTCCACCGGGTGCAGCGTCATGTCGTCGGTCGCGGTGACCGTGCGGTTGCGGCCGACGAAGAGGAGGCGGTCCGGCCGGTAGTCCTCCAGGGTGTAGGTGAGCTGGGTCCGCCGGCCCCGGAAGCGCGAGACGTTGAGCCAGCTGGCGCCCGGCGCGACCGGACCGCCGCCGATCCGGGTGCAGCTCTCGGTGCCCGGGTCCCACTCCGCCGCGTTGGCGAAGTCCGCCAGGTACGCGAGCACGTCGGCGGTGGGTCGGTCGACGGTGATGCTCCGCTCGACGGTGACCATCATGGTGTTCCTCTCGGCTGCGGCCCGGACTCCTCGTTCTCCCACGTGGTTCGTAGTCCCGGGCGGATCGGATGGCGGTCGGCCCCGATCGGGTCCGCCGGCCGGGCATCCGCCCGCCCGGTCGCCGGGGCACGCCCGCCCGGCCCACCACCCGGCTCCGTGGGCCACGGGTGATCGCGGTGCCGTCCGGGCGACCCCCGCCCCGGGGCCGTCGACCGCTCCCCCGCCCGGCGACCGGTGGATGTGACCTCGCACACATCCGTCTCTTTGACTACGGATCAGCCTTCCTTTGCAAAACCCATACCTGCAGGGCGCATTCGCGACGCGGCGTCCCGAACGGGCCCGGGGCGCCGCGGAAAACGACCTGGCTGCCGACCGGGCATCGGCCCTAGCCTGCCCGCCATGTCCCAGAACACGAACACCCCCGGCTTCCCCGGGCAGTCGGCCGCTCCGGCCGCGAACCCCGCCAAGGTGCGGTACCAGGTGCAGCAGCAGGCGGGCGTCGGACCGGTCCACGGTGGCGGCGGCACCCTCTTCTCGGAGCCGGTCCTGGTGGTGAACCAGAAGGCCAAGCTGATCGAGCTGACCAACGAGTACGCGGTCTTCGACCAGCGGGGCGCCACCCTGGGCTCGGTGGTCCAGGTCGGCCAGAGCACGCTGCGCAAGCTGCTGCGGCTGCTCTCCTCCATCGACCAGTACCTGACCCACAAGCTGGAGATCCGCGACGCGCACGGCACCCCGGTGCTGCTGCTGACCCGCCCGGCGAAGATCATCAAGTCGCGGGTGATCGTGCAGCGTCCGGACGGCCAGGAGGTCGGCCAGATCATCCAGCAGAACGCCATCGGGAAGATCAATTTCGCGCTGGAGGTCGGCGGTCGGAAGGTCGGCGCCATCAAGGCCGAGAACTGGCGGGCCTGGAACTTCTCCATCGTCGACGCGACGGACACCGAGATCGCCCGGATCACCAAGACCTGGGAGGGCCTGGCGAAGACGATGTTCACCACGGCCGACAACTACGTGCTCCAGATCCACCGCCCGCTCCCCGACCCGCTGCTCAGCCTCGTCGTGGCGACGGCGCTGACCGTGGACACCGCGCTGAAGCAGGACGCCCGCGGCCTCGGCTGACGACGACCCGGCCCGCCGTCCGGAGCCCCGCCCCCGACCGGGTGAGGTCCGGGGCGTGTCCGACGACTCGCGTCGCGCGCCCGGCGGGAATCGCCGGACACGGGTCAGGTCGGTGTATGCCTTGGACAGCACCGTGGTGACTGAGCGTTACGAGCCCCGGGCGGGGTCACCCGGTGGCGAGGAGCGGGGCGAAGGCCGCGAACCACAGGGCGGCGAACGTGGCGACGGTCAGCACGGGCACCACGAACCGGGTCTCCGCCTTGCCGCCGGTCCGCCGGAGCAGCACCAGTTCGAAGCGCTTGCGGTACGGCCAGAGCAGGGGCACCCCCCGGCGGGTCAGGCAGTCGCCGAGCAGGTGGGTCAGGGCGCCCAGGCAGACGACGTAGGGCAGCCGGGTCTCCACGGTGGCGCAGCGGGCGGCCACCGTCGCCGTGCCGACGGCGGCCAGGCCGACGGAGGTCAGCCACGGCGTGAAGCCGCGGCCGGGCGGGTGCAGGTGCAGGGCCCTCGTCGCGAGGGCCAGGAGCAGGAAGAGGACGCCGAGGGCGAAGCCGTGGCCGAGCCGGGTGACCCCCGCCCAGGTGCCCCCACCGGCCAGTCCCACGAACAGGAGCGAGTGGGTGGCGTGGCGGTGGCCTCCGCAGAGCCGGCCCACCAGGCGGCACAGCCCCCTCGACAGCGGGCCCAGCAGGTGGGCGGGCGTCGCGTCGTGGTGGTCCAGGTCGGGGAGCAGCGCCGCACCGGCGCAGAGCAGCGTCCCGATCAGCACCTCGCCCGGCCCCGGGGCCGCCCCGAACAGGAGGGCGGGCAGCGACTGAGCCGTCGCCGCGTAGACCAGCGCCCCGCTGATCGCGTGTGACTGACCGAGCACGACCACCCGCCCCCTTCGTCCCCGCGGCCCCGCGGACGGCGCTCCTCCGGACGGCGCACGCTCCGCACCGTGCCCTGCGGAAGTCCGTCTGCTACCCCGTCCGCCCCGTCCCAGTCCCCGGGCGGTTCCGCGGCCCGCCCCCGCTGGGCCCTCCGCCACCGGGCCGGACCGTTCGCCACGGGAACCGGCACCCGTCCCGATCGCGCGAGCACCGAGCGTCACGGCGGTGTGAGCTGGACCGCCTTCCGGGGGCCGCCGGGCCCGGGTCGCCCGTGACGGTCGTCACGGGCCCCGGGCGCCTCCTACCCTTCCTAGTGGGTCGATCGTCGGGCAGGCAGGCCGCGTCGGCCCGGGCGGCCGCCGGCACGGCCGCGGCCCCGGGCCCGCCGTCGAGCCTTCGGCGTTTTCGCAGCTCACACGCCTGCCGCGGGTGGAAGACGGACGGATTCATCCAGGTTTGGGCGTTCGGGCGCGGGGTAGCGAGCCGCTCTCGACGAGCGCGATCGCCCGCCGGGCTACGACGCCGCGTCGTACCGGGCACCCCTTGGAGCCGGGCCCCGGCCCCGCTAACAATGGCTCAGTCGCCAGCTGCGGCGGCGGTGCGATCCCCTTCCGCAGCTCCCGTCCGGTGGTCACCGTTCGTGACCGCCCCGGTGCCGACCCCGCCCACGGGCCCGTCCGGGCCCGTCGAGCCGCGGAGCGAGGCACCCCCACGATTGAGGTCGAACTCCCCCATGCCCGTGATCTCCACCCGCATGCGCAAGTCCGCCGCCCTGCTCACCGGTGCCATCGGCATCGTCGCCGTCGGTGCCGCGGTCGTCCCGACCGCCGCCTCGGCCACCACCCCCCAGGCCCTGGCCGCGAGCATCGTCCCCGCCGACCAGCTCGCCTCCTTCAACCAGATCATCTCCCACGAGAGCGGCTGGAACGTCACCGCGACCAACCCGTCCTCGGGCGCCTACGGCCTGGGCCAGGCCCTGCCGGGCAACAAGATGGCCTCCGCCGGCGCCGACTGGAAGACGAACGCCGCCACCCAGATCAAGTGGGCCTACGACTACATGAACGGCCGCTACGGGAGCCCGAACGCCGCCTGGGCCTACTGGCAGGTCCACCACAACTACTGACCGGGCACGGCAGCGGATCGGCCGCACCCCGGCGATCCACCGCTCGACCCGCCGCTCAACCCGCCGCTCGACCCGCCGCTCGACCCGCCGCCCCGCGATCGACGACGGGGCCATGAGCCGGGTCGGCCGCACGGCGCCGGACGCCGAGGGGCCCGGTGCGCACACCACGCGCACCGGGCCCTTCGCCGTTTCCCGGGTGACCGGGACCACCCGGGGCCGTCGGATCAGCCGACGTCGATGCCGGTGACCACCGGAGCCCCGATGCCGACCGCACCCTCCTCGTACCCGGCCGCCGCGAAGGCCCGCCGGGCGAGGTCCAGCGCCGCCTCCCCGGCGGCGGTCCGATCGGCGGCCTCGACCTCCAGCCGCAGCACGAACGTTCCCTCCGGTTCGTCGAGCGTCAGGACGTCGAGGTCCGGCACCTCCGCGCCGGCCTGCTCGGGGTCCGCGCCGTGCACGACCGCGAGCAGGGTGCGGCGTGCCGCCTGCTCCAGCGGTCGGTCCACTGTCCCGGGAACGGTGATCACATAGCTGCCCATGGTCTCCCTTCTGACCCGTCCGGGGCGTCGGAAACCTCGGTCCCCCGATGTCACCCGGACGTGACGCGCCTGCGCCGCGGCGCCCCCCCCGGGGGGGGGGGGGGGGGGGGTGGGAAAAAAAAGGGGGGGAGGAGGAACAGGGGGGAAGGGGGGAAAACAGAAAAAGGCGGGGGGGGGGGTTTCCCCTGGCGCCGCAGCGGGGGGGGGGGTTGAAACCCGGACCCT
>NZ_JBVJJY010000041.1:5180-18320 GCF_055585785.1 Kitasatospora sp. NPDC053308
TCCCCCCTCCTATACTTGTGGGATAACAACCCTCCTCCCCCCCCCGCCCTCAACCAGACCCCCTCCCCCCCCCCCCCCCCTCTTCCCGGCGCCCCCCCCCGGCGCGGGTCGGAAACCGCGAGCGGTTTACAGGGTGCGGGTGAGGCGGTCGGTCAGGAGGCGGGTGAAGCGGGCCGGGTCGGGCAGGTCGCCGCCTTCGGCGAGCAGGGCGCTGCCGTGGACGAGTTCCGCGATCTCGGCGAGCGCCGGGTCGTCGGCGTTCGCCCCGTGCGCCTCGCGCAGCGCGGTGATCAGGGGGTGGGTCGGGTTGAGTTCGAGGATCCGCTTGACGGCGGGGAGTTCCTGGCCCATCGCCCGGTACATCTTCTCCAGCGTGGGAGTCAGGTCGTGGGCGTCCCCCACCAGGCAGGCGGCGGAGGTGGTCAGGCGGGTGGAGAGGCGGACGTCCTTGACGTGCTCGGCCAGGACCGTGCGGAGCCAGGGCAGGAGGGCGGCGAAGTCCTCCTCGCGCCGGGCCTTCTCGCTCTTGGCCTCCTCGCCGCCCTCGCCGTCGGTGTCGTCGTCGAGGTCGACCCGGCCCTTGGCGATGGACTGGAAGCGGTGGCCGTCGAAGGCGGGGACCTGGTCGGTCCAGACCTCGTCGACGGGGTCGGTGAGGATCAGCACCTCGTAGCCCTTGGCGGTGAAGGCCTCCATGTGCGGGGAGTTCTCCACCATCGCCCGGTTCTCGCCGGTCAGGTAGTAGATGGTGTCCTGGCCGTCCTTCATCCGCGCGACGTACTCGCGCAGCGTGGTCGGCTTCTCCGGGTCGTTCGTCGAGGCGGCGCTGACCAGTTCCAGCAGCGCGTCGGTGTTGTCGCGGTCCTCGAACAGGCCTTCCTTGAGGACGCGGCCGAACTGCTCCCAGAACGAGAGGTAGGCCTCGGTGTCGTTGGCCTGCATGTTCTTGAGCGCGCCGAGGACCTTCTTGACGAGGCGCCGGCGCACGGCGGTGATCTGCCGGTCGTGCTGCAGGATCTCGCGGGAGACGTTCAGCGACAGGTCGTGGGCGTCGACGACGCCCTTGACGAAGCGCAGGTAGTTCGGCATCAGCGCGTCGCAGTCGTCCATGATGAACACGCGCTTGACGTACAGCTGCACCCCGCGCTTGGTGTCGCGGGAGAACAGGTCGAACGGGGCGTGCGCGGGGACGAACAGCAGCGCCTCGTACTCGAAGGTGCCCTCGGCGCGCATGTGGATGGTCTCGGCCGGGGGCTGCCAGTCGTGGCTGATCTGCTGGTAGAACTCGCTGTACTCGGCCTCGGTCACCTCACTGCGCGGGCGGGCCCAGAGCGCCTTCATCGAGTTCAGCGTCTCCGGCTCGGCCCGGCGGGCGCCCGCGTCCCCGTCCTCGGTGCCGGCCTCGGCGCCGGACTCGGTGCCGGTTCCGGTGGCGGCGGGTTCGGGGGCCATCCGGATGGGCCAGCGGATGAAGTCCGAGTACTGCTTGACGATCTGGCGGATCTTCCACCCGGCCAGGTAGTCGCCCAGACCGTCCTCGCCGTCGGCCGGCTTGAGGTGCAGCGTGACCGAGGTGCCCACCGGCAGGTCGTCGGCGTCCGCGATCGTGTAGCTGCCCTCGCCGTCGGACTCCCACACGGTGCCCTGCTCGGTGCCGGCCCGCCGGGTGTGCAGGGTGACCTTGTCGGCGACCATGAACGCCGAGTAGAAACCGACGCCGAACTGGCCGATCAGGCTCTGCGCCGCCTCCGCGTCCTTGGCCTCCTTGACCTTGGCCAGCAGGCTCGCGGTGCCGGACTTGGCGATGGTGCCGATCAGGTCGACGACGTCCTCGCGGGTCATGCCGATGCCGTTGTCCCGCACGGTCAGGGTGCGGGCGTCCCGGTCGGTCTCCAGGGTGATGTGCAGGTCGGACGTGTCGACGCCGAGGCCGGTGTCGGTGAGGGACTCCAGGCGGAGCTTGTCCAGGGCGTCGGAGGCGTTGGAGATCAGCTCGCGCAGGAAGATGTCCTTGTTCGAGTAGATCGAGTGGATCACCAGCTGCAGCAGCTGGCGGGTCTCCGCCTGGAACTCCAGCGTCTGGGTCGGGCTGGCCACGGGGGGGCGTCTCCTTCGGGAGTGGGGAACGGGTGGGGATCGGATCGGGTGCCGCCGGGGCGCTCCGCGCTCGGACCGCGGCGGTCGACGGCCTGCGGGTCACGGCAGGGCCGGGGGTCTGCGGCGCCGGCGGTCGCTGTCGGCGCGCAGCCGGTCGGTCCGGACGGCGAGCCGGTCGAGGCGGTCGGCGAGCTGGGGGTGGTCCGCTGCCAGGTGGGGTCGGGTCTCGGCGAGCGGACCGAGCAGCCGGGCGGGGTCGTGGTGGCCCAGCGCCGCCAGGAGGCGGGCCACGGCGGGGGCCGCCTGGGCGGTGAGGCCGTCCAGGGCGCCGATCTGTCCGGCGAGGCGGCGCAGCTCGGCCGCGTTGTCCCGGGCCCAGGTGGTCACCGCGCGGTCGGCGGCGCGCCGGTCACGGGCCGCCCGGACCCGCTGCTCACCGGTGCTGCCGGCCTCGGTACCGACATCGGCGTCGGGACGCAGCCGCAGGTAGCGGCGCTCGGCGGCCTGGCGACTCTGCACGCCCATCGGTTCGGCGAGGTCGGCCCAGGTGGCCCCGGCGTCGCGGGCGGTCTCGATCAGGCCGGTCTCCCAGCCCGCGAGCTCCTCGCGCAGGCGGCGCAGCGTCATGAGGGCGGCGAGGGCCTGCTGCGGGTCGTTCCGGCCCGCGTCGTCCCGGGGTGCACGGCGGGCGGTGCGGGCGGCGGCGTCCATCGTGTGCAGGGCGGAGGCGGCGGCCAGGAACGACGCGGGGCCCGTCCCGGCGGGGGCGTTGTCCTGCGGTGCCATCCTGTCGTCCTTCCGCTGACCGACGTTGTGTCGTCGTTCGGATGACAGGTTACACGCCCGGGGCGCCGGACCGGGCCCGGTCGCGCAGCACGGTGTCCTCGCCGCGCGGGTCGCGCGGCGAGGACACGGGCGTGCGGAGCCCGCGGTCACGTCGGCACGGCGTCCGTGCGGACGTGACCCCTGGGCGGTTCAGCAGCGCGGGCGCGCGTGACGCGACCGCTGGACCCCCCGCCCCGCCCGGCCCGCGGCGGGGCGGGCGGAACGACGGCGGTGGCCGGACGACGGTCCGGTGGCGGCCAGCAGCATCGCGAGTGCGAGCGGGACCAGGAGCAACACCATCGACAAGGTCATCCTCGCCTCCAGGGCTTACGACACGAGTTCGGCGACTTCGTCTTCCCCGCGCGTCTCCGGGCATGCCCGGCCATGCCCGGCCCATGTCCGGCCGGCGCCTGGTGGCCCGCGCCGCCCGTGCCGCCGTGTCCCCGCGCCCCGGACACCCCGGCGCGGTCCGGCGTCGCGGGGGCGGGCGGTGCGCAGCTCGGTCCAGGCCGTCCACCGGCGTCGCTCGCGGACGCCCAGGGCGCACGAACGCACCGGGGCCGTGTCGTCCGTGACCGGCGTCCGGTCCGTCCCCGCGTGCCCCGGCGGTATGACGGCATGACGGTGGTGGTGGCCCCGGCGTCCGGCGGGGCCACCACCACGGCGGTCGAGGTCAGTCCTTGAAGGCGTCCTTGATCTTCTCGGCCGCCTGCTTGACGTCACCCTTCACCTGGGCGGCCTTGCCTTCGGCCTCCACCCGCTCGTTGCCGGTCGCCTTCCCGACGCCTTCCTTGACCACGCCCTTGGCCTTCTCCGCGGCGTTCTCGATCTTGTCGCTGGCACTCATACCGACCTCCGGTTCGTCGAAGCTGTCAGGGCCCCTGCTGCCCCGATCCGGGCGGACCATTCCTTCCGGCGGCCCACGGGCGTACCGCGCCGCGGCACGGCGGCGCACCTGTGCCGCACGAACGCGGAAAGTCGCTGGAATGCCCGGGCGGGTTCGGGGAAGCCGAAGTCCACCAAGCGACTTGGAGGTCCTTCGCCATGGTTCCCCTTCTCCTCGTACTCCTGCTGGCCCTGCTCCTGTTCGGAGCGGGTTTCGCCGTCAAAATCCTCTGGTGGGTCGCCGTCGCCGTCCTCGTCGTCTGGCTGCTGGGCTTCGTCGCCCGCGGCACCGGCGCCTCCGGCAGCCGCGGCCGCTGGTACCGCTGGTAATCCACCCGCGCCCGGACCACGGCTCCGCGGGGGACGCGTCGGGGCGATGCGCACCCGGGCACCGCAGCCCACACTCCGTCAACCGGAAGGAATCAGCCGCCATGAGCTCACTCGACAGCATCACCACGACCACCGCAGGCGCCCTGCGCTCCGGTCGTGCGCACACCCGCGAGACGGCACGGGCCGGCATCGCCGGTCTCCGCGGCGCCGCGGAGACCGTCGGGGCGCGACTGGAGCACGCGCTCCACGGCCCGGTGACGGACCGCGCCGCCCACTCCACCCTCGACACGGTGCGGCGCGCCGCCCGCCGGAGCCGGGCCGCGGTCGGGACGGCGGCCGGACGGCCGGTGGCGGCCGGCCGACGGCTCGCACCCGTCGGCGCCGGGGCGCTGGCGGTCGGCGTGCTCGTCGTCCTCGTGGTCCGTCGGCGGCGCGGCTGACGGCCGGTTCCTTCGGCCCGGTCGGCGGGCCGCCTGCCCTGGCGGCCCGCCGACCGAGGTGTGTCCGCCCTCCTACGGGGATGGTGCTCCATGAGTGTGCTCGGCAGTCTCGACGCGTACCAACGGCGGCACCGCCGGGTGGCTTTCGCGCTCGGGGTGGTCTACAAGTTCATCGACGATCAGGGCACCTACCTGGCCGCCCTGATCACGTACTACGGCTTCCTGTCGCTCTTCCCGATGCTGCTGCTCCTGGTCACCGTGCTGGGCTTCGCGCTGCGCGGGGACGTGCGGCTGCAGCAGGAGGTGCTGCACTCGGCGCTCAGCCAGTTCCCCGTCATCGGGGACCAGGTGGCGCACAACGTCCATTCCTTCCAGGGCAGCGGCTTCGCCCTCTGCGTGGGCGTCGCGGGCAGTCTCTACGGGGCGCTGGGCGTGGCGCAGGCCATCCAGAACGCCTTCAACACGGTGTGGGCCGTGCCGCAGCACCGCCGCCCCACGGCCGTGGCCGCCCGGCTGCGCGGGCTCGCCCTGCTGGGGCTGCTGGCCCTGGCGGTCGGCGCGTCCGGCGCGTCGGCCGCCGTCACGGCGACGACACACGACCTGCCCGCCTGGCTGGAGTGGGGGGTGCGGGCCGGAGGCGTCCCGGCCTCGGTCGCCCTCGACACGGCGCTGCTGCTGCTGGGGTTCAAACTGCTGACCGGGCGTCACCTCCGCGTCCGCCCGTTGTGGCCGGAGGCGTTGGCCGCCGCGCTGGCCTGGCAGGTGCTCCTGGGGGTCGGCACCTACTACGTCGGGCACGTGCTGCGCGGGGCGACGGCCACGTACGGGCTGTTCGGCATCGTGCTCGGCCTGATGGCCTGGATCTACCTGGGCGCCCTCGTCCTGGTCGTCTGCGCGGAGAGCACGGCGGTCCGCACCCGGCGCCTGTGGCCGCGCGGCATCACCGCCCCCTTCACCGACGACGCTCCGCTGAGCGGCGCGGACCGCCGCGCCTACATCTCGTACGCCACCGCGGCCGCGTTCAAGCCGTGCGAGGACATCCGCGTCGCCTTCCGCCCGCCCGCGGCCGAGGGCGCCCAGGGTTCCCCGCCTACGGGCACCTGACCCGTTCCGGCCCGGCCGAACGCCGGTCCCCCGACACGTCCGGCATCGGGGGCCCGCCCCGGACGCGGCACCCGGCCTGCGGCCGTGGGGTGTGCGGGGCGTCCGGCGCCGAGGCGGGTGCGGTTCGCGGCCGGACAAGGGCTGGGGTAGCCTCCTGGCCGGTGCGTTCACCTTCGGGGGGATTCGCCGGACGTGCAGGCGCACTGACACGGCGCACCAGCCTCGGGGCCGGGCGTTCTACACAGGAGGCGTTCGATGGCTGGTTCGACGAAGTCCACGACCGTTCCGCAGCGGCGGGCTCCGTCGGCTCCTCCGTCGGCGCAGGTGGGCGAGCCGGAACTGCGTCAGTTGCTGGCGGGTCTGACGGCCGTGCGCGACGGGGACTTCGGCACCCGGTTGCCGGGTGAGGCGGACGGTCTGCTGGGTGAGATCGCCACCGTCTTCAACGGGATGGTCGACCAGCTCGCGCTGTTCACCTCCGAGGTCACCCGGGTGGCACGGGAGGTCGGCACCGAGGGCAGGCTCGGCGGCCAGGCCGAGGTGCCGGGCGTGTCGGGGACCTGGAAGGACCTGACGGACTCGGTCAACGCGATGGCCGGCAACCTGACCAGCCAGGTCCGGGACATCGCCCAGGTCGCCACCGCGGTCGCCAAGGGCGACCTCTCGCAGAAGATCGACGTCGCGGCGCGGGGTGAGATCCTCGAACTGAAGAACACCGTCAACACGATGGTCGACCAGCTGAGCGCCTTCGCCGACGAGGTCACCCGCGTCGCCCGCGAAGTGGGCAGCGAGGGCCGGCTCGGCGGCCAGGCGCAGGTGCCGGGCGTCGCGGGCACCTGGCGGGACCTCACGGACTCGGTCAACTTCATGGCCGGCAACCTGACCGACCAGGTCCGCAACATCGCCCAGGTGACCACGGCCGTCGCCAAGGGCGACCTGTCCCAGAAGATCACCGTGGACGCCCGCGGCGAGATCCTGGAGCTGAAGAACACCGTCAACACGATGGTCGACCAGCTCTCCGCCTTCGCCGACGAAGTGACCAGGATGGCGCGCGAGGTCGGCACCGAGGGCCGGCTCGGCGGCCAGGCGCAGGTGCCCGGGGTCGCGGGCACCTGGCGGGACCTCACGGACTCGGTCAACTTCATGGCCGGCAACCTGACCGCGCAGGTCCGCTCCATCGCCCAGGTCGCCACCGCGGTCGCCAAGGGCGACCTCTCGCAGAAGATCACCGTGGACGCCCGCGGCGAGATCCTCGAACTCAAGGACACCATCAACACGATGGTCGACCAGCTGAGCGCCTTCGCCGGGGAGGTGACCCGGGTCGCCCGCGAGGTCGGCACCGAGGGCCGGCTCGGCGGCCAGGCCGACGTCCGCGACGTGTCGGGCACCTGGCGCGACCTGACCGAGTCGGTCAACGTCATGGCCGACAACCTGACCGCGCAGGTCCGCTCCATCGCCCAGGTGACGACCGCGGTGGCCCGGGGCGACCTCTCGCAGAAGATCCGGGTGGACGCCCGCGGCGAGATCCTCGAGCTGAAGGAGACCATCAACACGATGGTCGACCAGCTCTCCGCCTTCGCCGACGAGGTCACCCGCGTGGCGCGCGAGGTCGGCACCGAGGGCAACCTCGGCGGCCAGGCCACCGTGCGGGGGGCTTCCGGCACCTGGAAGGACCTCACCGACAACGTCAACGTGATGGCCTCCAACCTCACCGGGCAGGTCCGCTCCATCGCGCAGGTCGCCACCGCGGTCGCCAAGGGCGACCTGTCGCAGAAGATCAACGTCGAGGCCAAGGGCGAGGTCGCCGCGCTGGCCGGTGTCATCAACACCATGGTCGACACCCTCTCGGCCTTCGCCGACGAGGTGACCCGCGTGGCCAGGGAGGTCGGCACCGAGGGCACCCTCGGCGGCCAGGCCCGGGTGCCGAACGTCGCCGGGACGTGGAAGGACCTCACCGACAACGTCAACTTCATGGCGCACAACCTGACCAGCCAGGTCCGCAACATCGCGCAGGTCACCACCGCCGTCGCCAACGGCGACCTGACCCGCAAGATCGACGTCGACGCCCGCGGCGAGATCCTCGAGCTCAAGACGACCATCAACACCATGGTCGACCAGCTCTCCTCCTTCGCCGCCGAGGTCACCCGGGTCGCCCGGGAGGTCGGCAGCGAGGGCCGGCTCGGGGGCCAGGCCGAGGTCGAGGGGGTCTCCGGCACCTGGAAGCGGCTCACCGAGAACGTCAACGAGCTGGCCGGCAACCTCACCCGGCAGGTCCGGGCGATCGCCGAGGTCACCAGCGCCGTCGCGGCCGGCGACCTGACCCGCTCGATCACCGTCGACGCCTCCGGCGAGGTCGCCGACCTCAAGGACAACATCAACTTCATGGTCGAGTCGCTGCGCGAGACCACCCGCGCCAACGAGGACCAGGACTGGCTGAAGTCCAACCTCGCGCGCATCTCCGGCCTGATGCAGGGCCGGCGCGAGCTCGCCGTCGTCGCCGAGCTGATCATGGACGAGCTGACCCCGCTGGTCGGCGCCCAGTACGGCGCCTTCTACCTCGCCGAGGAGACCGGGGAGGGGACCTACCTGAACCTGATCGGCTCCTATGCCCACCCGGACGAGAGCGCCAGCACCCGGTTCAGGCTCGGCCAGTCGCTCGTCGGCCAGGCCGCGCGGAGCAAGCGCACCATCGCCGTCGACGAGCTGCCGCCCGGCTACGTCCAGGTCACCTCCGGCCTGGGCCGCACCGAGCCCGTCTGCCTGGTCGCGCTGCCGATCGTGGTCGAGGAGCAGGTCCTCGGCGTGATCGAACTCGCCACCGTGCACCGCTTCACCGAGGTCCACCGCGACTTCCTGGAACAGCTGCGGGAGGCGATCGGCGTCAACGTCAACACCATCGTCGCCAACGCCCGCACCGACGAACTCCTCGGCGAGTCGCAGCGCCTCACCGCCGAACTGCGGGCCCGTTCCGAGGAGCTGCAGGCCCGTCAGGAGGAATTGCAGGCCTCCAACGCGGAGCTGGAGGAGAAGGCGGAGCTGCTGGCCGCGCAGAACCGGGACATCGAGACCAAGAACCTGGAGATCGAACAGGCCCGCCAGGAACTCGAGGAGCGCGCCCACCAGCTGTCCCTGGCCTCCACCTACAAGTCGGAGTTCCTGGCCAACATGAGCCACGAACTGCGCACCCCGCTCAACAGCCTGCTCATCCTCGCCCAGCTGCTCGCCCAGAACCCGACCCGGAACCTGACGGCCAAGCAGGTCGAGTACGCGGGCATCATCCACTCCGCCGGCTCCGACCTCCTCCAGCTCATCAACGACATCCTCGACCTGTCCAAGGTCGAGGCCGGCAAGATGGACGTCAACCCCGAACGCGTCCCGCTGCGCAAGCTGCTCGACTACGTCGAGGCCACCTTCCGGCCGATGACCAGCCAGAAGAGCCTGGCCTTCGGCGTCCACACCGCACCGGCCGTACCGGCCGAACTGCTCACCGACGAGTACCGGCTGCGCCAGGTCCTGCGCAACCTGCTCTCCAACGCCGTCAAGTTCACCGAGAAGGGCAGCGTCGAGCTGCGCATCGAAACCGTCGAGGAGTCGCAGGCGCCCGAGGCGGCGCGCCGCGGCGGCCCCGTGGTCGCCTTCCGCGTGGTGGACACCGGGATCGGCATCGCCCCCCAGCACCTGGAGACCGTCTTCGGCGCCTTCCAGCAGGCCGACGGCACCACCAGCCGCAAGTACGGCGGGACCGGCCTGGGCCTGTCGATCAGCCGCGAGATCGCCTTCCTGCTCGGCGGCGTCATCACCGCCGAGAGCACCCCCGGCCAGGGCAGCACGTTCACGCTCTACCTGCCCGCCGCCCGCCCCGACTTCGCCGAGCCGGGCGTCCAGGTCGGCGGCGAGCCGCCGCAGCCCGGCTCCTTCGAGGGGCCCGCCGCGCCGGAGGCGCTCGAGCCGGTCGAAACCGCCACGCGGGGCACCGATCCCGCCCAGCCCAAGAGGCTGCTGGTGGTCGAGGAACGACCCCACGGCCTGCTGTCGCTGGTCGCGGAGAGCGCCGTCAGCGACCTGGCCGGTCACGCGGACCTCGGCGCCCCGCGGTCCGCGGTGGAGATCATCACCGCGGTCGGAGCCTCGGAAGCCGCGGCGGCGCTGGCCACCACGCCCTGCCACGGCGTCGTCCTCGAAGTCGACCTGCCCGACGGCGCCGCGATGCGTTTCCTCGACGAGATGACCCGGGACGCGGGACTGCACGGCGTACCGGTGCTGGCCCACCACAACCGCCGGCTGGGGAGCGAGGAGGAGAGCGCCCTGGAGGCGTACGCGGCCGGTCAGCCGCTGGAGCTGATCTCCAGCCTCGACGAGCTGCGCGAGCGGATCGCCCTGCACCTGAGCGCGGACCAGCCCGGCGACGTGCTCCCGCTGGTCCGCACGGAAGCGGCTCCGGCCGCCGCGGGCCAGGAACCCGACCACGCGCTGGCGGGCCGCACCGTCCTGGTGGTCGACGACGACGACCGCAACCTCTACGCCCTCACCGGGATCCTCGAACTGCACGGTGGGCGGGTGCTCCAGGCCGAGAACGGCCGGGCCGCTCTCGACACGCTCGCCGCGCACGGCGAGATCGACGTGATCCTGATGGACGTCATGATGCCCGAGATGGACGGCTACGCGGCCACCGCCGCCATCCGCGCCATGCCCGAGCACGCCGACCTGCCGATCATCGCCGTCACCGCCAAGGCGATGGTCGGCGACCGCGAGAAGAGCCTGGCCTCCGGTGCCTCCGACTACGTCACCAAACCGGTGGACGCGAGCGACCTGATCGCCCGCATCAAGCAGCAGCTCGCGCCCTGACGCCCGCTCGCACCGGCCACCCGCCCCCACCCGTACACCGAGGAACCAGCGTGCTCAGCATCCCCGAGCTCGGCAGCACCGGCGAGCAGCCGGACGCCGCCGCGGACCGCCTGCCGAACCGGCGGGTGCCGGGCCGGCCGCCCGCGGACGACGCCCGGCGCCGGCCCGACGGCGACCCGCCCCGTTCCGCATCCCTCGGCCGCCTCGCCGACGTGGTCGAGCGGCTGCGCCGCGAACTGTGGCACGCGCAGACCCAGGCCGAAGGCAAGGCCCTGATCGACATGGCCACCGGCGTCCTGGTGGAGCGGTTGGGCTGCGGCCCCGCCGAGGCGGCCGGCCAGCTGAAGGGCCTGGCCGAACAGGCCCGGATCACGCCCCTCGAACTGGCCGCCGACCTGGTCAACAAGGCCTCCCGTGACCACATCGCCGAGCTCGCCCGGGACTTCGTCGACGCCGTGTCCCGGCCCGCCTCCCCGTCCGTGGGCCTGCGGCTGCGCACCGCGGAGGCGAGCGCCCTCACCGGCCAGGACGCCCACGCCGTGGCCCGGTCGATCCTTGAGCACGCGCTGCGCCCGCTCGGCGCCTCGGCGGTGGCGATCTGGGCGGCCCACCCGGACCAGTCCCTGTCCCTGGCCGGAAGCGCCGGCTTCGCCGCCGACGAGTCAGGCCGGTGGCGCTACGTACCGCCCGGGGTTCCCACCCCTGCCCGGCAGGCGCTCGACCACCGGGCCCTCACCCGCTACGAGACCCTCGCCGGCGCCGCGCTGCCCTCCATCGGGCAGCGCGAACTGACCGGCGGCCGCGTCGTCGTGCCCTCCGGCTCCGGCGGACGGATCATCGGAGCCCTGGAGATCTGCTGGGCCGATCCGCTGCCCGAGCAGCCCCAACCCGTGCAGCGGCAGTTCGAGGTCCTCGCCACCCTGTGCGCCACCGTCCTCGAAGGCGGTGACACGCCGGAGCACGGCCCGGCCGAACCGGCCGTCGCCCCCCGGCTGACCGAACTCCTGGAACTCACCGACGGGCTGAACGACCCGTGCATGGTCCTGGAGCCGATGCCCGGCCCGACGCCGGACCAGGTCGGGTTCCGCATCCGCCACGTCAACGTGAGGTTCGTCGACTTCGCCGGGCGCCCGCGCAGTGCTGTCGTCGGCTACCCGCTCCTGGAGGCCTACCCCCTGGCCGCCGAGCCCGGCGGCCTGTGCGAGAAGGTGGAACACGTCCTCGCCACCGGCGAGCCGTTCCGCGCCGACCGGATGCGACTGGCCGCCGTCGTCGACGGCGTCCCGCTCGCCACCGACGCCAAGGTCAGCATCTCCCGGTCCGGCGACCACGTCGTCGTCGTCTGGCAGCTGGACGAAGGCATGCCCAGGGTCGCCAGGCTCCTCCAGCACGCCCAGCGCCTGGGGCGCATCGGAGGCTTCGAGGAGAACGTCCTCACCCACGAGATCGCCTGGAACGACACGCTCTACGACCTCCACGGCCTGCCCCCCACGGCGCAGCCCATCCCCTTGGAGCAACTCGCCGCCCACGCCCACCCGGACGACGAGCACTCCATCGGGCGCTTCCTGCGCACCCTCCTGCACCACCGGCGGCCCGCCTCGACGGCCTTCCGCCTCCGCCGGCCCGACGGCGTCGCCCGCCACATCCGCGTGGTCGCCGAACCGGTGCTGGACGACGATTCCCGCCTCACCGCCGTCCGCGGCGCCTACCAGGACGTCTCCGCCCAGCACTGGACCGAGGTGGCGCTGGCCGCCACCCGCGACCAGCTCGCCCAGACCGAGGAGCAGGCCGCCGAACGCAGCCGCCTCGCCCTCCAGCTCCAGCACGCCATCATGCCGCCCAACCGCGGCCCCCGGGATCTCCACGACCTTCGCGTCGCCGTGCGCTACCGCCCGGCCGAAAAGGACCACGTGGTCGGCGGCGACTGGTACGACGCCGTCACGCTCCCCAGCGGTCAGGTGCTGCTGTGCGTGGGCGACGTGGCCGGCCACGGCATCGAAGCGGCCACCGGCATGGTCGCCCTGCGCAACGCCCTGCGCGGACTGGCCGCCACCGGCGCAGGACCCGCCCAGCTGCTGACCTGGCTGAACACGGTGACCCACCACCTGACCGACAACGTCACGGCCACCGCCGTCTGCGGCCTCTACGAGCCCGAGACCCGGCAGTTGCGCTGGGCCCGGGCCGGCCACCTGCCCCCGGTCCTCATCCGGGACGGCAGTGCCAGCGCCCTGCCCACCGTCGGCGGGATCCTCCTGGGCGCCCTCGACGACGCCGAGTACGAGGAGGCCGAACTCCGGCTGGAGGCCGGCGACACCCTGATGATGTACACCGACGGCCTCATCGAGCGCAGGGACCGCTCGGTCCAGACCTCCCTGGACAACCTGCTGGCCATCGCCCAACGGCCCTACGACGGAGGGCAGTCGCCGGACCTGGAGCGACAACTCGACCTGTTGCTGCGGTACACCAACGCGGACACCGACGACGACACCTGCCTCATCGGGGTGCGCGTACGCTGACCGGCGCCGGGGTCGACGCGGGGGGGTGTGGTGGGGGGGGGGGGGGGGGGGATGGGGGGGGGGGGGGGGGGGAACAGGGACAAGCACAAGCGGAATGA
>NZ_JBVJJY010000041.1:18330-26616 GCF_055585785.1 Kitasatospora sp. NPDC053308
GGGGGAAAACAAAAGGAAAAACAGGGAACAACCCTCCTTTGGGGGGGGTGCGGGCAGGGGCAGGGGGGGGGGGGGAGAGGTTTGTTTGGGGGGCTGTCCCACGGGCCGGCCGGCCCGTGGGACCGCTACGACGGCGCGCTCAGCAGCCGGTCGACGGTCCTTCACCGTGGGCGTCCGTCGCGGTCAACGGCCCCCGGACGGCCGTCGGAGGGTGGAAGCAGGCGGTCACGGTCTTCCCTTCCGCCCCCGGGTGGGTGCCCCAGTGATCGGCTACCGCCTCGACCAGCACCAGTCCCCTGCCTCCGGTCGCGCCCGGGCCCGCCGCCCGCGGGCGCGGCGGGAGTGGACTGTGGTCGTGGACGCTCAGCCGCAGGCAGCGTCCGTCCCACGTCAGAACGAGCTCCGCGTCGCTGTGCGCGTGCACATGGGCGTTCGTCAGCAGCTCCGAGACCGCCAGCACGACTCCTTCCGCCGACTCGGGAGCGGTGACATCCCAGCCGAGCGTCGCCAGGTGCCGTCGGACCCAGTCCCTGCCCGCGCGTACTCCCGCGCTCACCGGCATCCGCCGGGCCCAACCCACCGCCTGCACTCCGCCCATGTCACAACTCGCCTCCCGGAAGAGCCTCCTGGTCTCCCGCCTGCCCGGAGCGGTCCGGTGTATGCGTCGGCGGCCGGCCGACCGCTCGCCGGATCCCGGCGGGCGGCAACGCGCGCAGGACGGTGAGGACGCGCGTCAGCGACCGGAGAGGTGCACGTGCGGAAGCCCGGCCCTTCGGCCGGTCTCGGCCTGGGCCGGCTCGCCCCGAAGCGCAACTCCCGGGTGGTACCGCCGCGTTCGGGCAAGGTGGCGGTCAGCGGCCCGAGCGGGCCCCCCGGCACGGGACCGTGCCGGGGGGCGTCGCGGAACGACCACGGCATCCTCGCACCTCCCCGGTGCCGGCCGGGTCCCGCCCTGCCCGCTCGGACGCGCGGCCAGGCCCCGTAAGGTCGTCCCGGTACACTGCCGGACCGACGCGCGGTGGCCGCCGCCGGTTCGAGTGAAGGAGAGCGATGCGCGACAGCGACCCCACCGGCACCGAGCCGGTCCCTGTCCAGGCCCCCGAACCCGGGGAAGCTCGGCTGACCGTGGGCATCGGCCTCGCCGACGGTGCCGTCATCGTCTCCCCCGTCGGGGAGCTCGACTACGACAGCGTGGACGTCCTGCGTGGACGCCTTCGCGAAGCCCTCGACCAGCCCGCGGAACGACTGGTCCTGGACTGCCACGGCATCGCGTTCTGCGACTCCACCGGACTCAACCTGCTCTTGGCGACCCGGATGGAGGCGCTCGGCGCGAAGCTCCCGCTGGTCCTCGCCCGCGTGCCGTCCTCGCTGGCCAGACTCCTGGAGATCACCGGCACGGACGCGGTCTTCGACGTCCGCCCGGACCTCCGGGCGGCGGTGGCCCGATGACGCACGACGCTCCGACGTCCGCCGGGCTCCTTCACCCCGTCGGCACCCGTGCCGGACGGTGACGCGGTGTCCAACGGTGCGCGCGGGGTAGACGGGCACCGCGGCGGGCGGATCGAGGACAGTCGGAACGGCACACGACCGGTATCGAAGCGAGGGGAAGATGAGCAGCAGTGAGTTCCCGATGACGGCCCCCGCGCCGCTGCCCGGCCTGCCCGCCGGGGGCCAGACCCGCCGCCTCACCGTGGCCGCGGGACCGGGGGTCGTCGGCCGCTGCCGCGACCAGGTGCGGACCGCTCTGCACGACTGGGGCTGGCTGCCGTCGTCCGACCCGTGGCAGCGGACGCGGGCGGAGGACATCCTGCTGGTGGTCTCCGAACTGGCCACCAACGCCTGCCAGCACGCCGGCGGCGTGGAGCTGCTCGTGCTGTCCGCCACGCCCGACGTCCTGCGGATCGAGGTCCTGGACCGCTCCGACGCGGTGCCCCGGCCCTGTCTGCCGCACAGCCCCGGCCGGCCGGGCGGGCACGGGCTCCATGCGGTCGCGCTGCTCGCCAGCCGATGGGGCCACCTGCCCCGCGCCGAGGGAGCGGGCAAGGCGGTGTGGGCGGAGTTCGAGATCCCCGGCGCGTGATCCCGTGTTCGCCGCCGCACCGAGTTCCGGCGTGCTCCCTCGTCGCGGTGGCAGGGCCGAACGCGAAGACCCCCGGCAGGGGATGACGGGCGGCGGTCGGCGATGGGCGGCACTCGTACCGAGGCTTCCGCGGATCGCCGCAAGCGCGGGCGGGACGGCCGGTGCCGCGGCCGGTCCCCGATCCTCCTGCCGCGCGGCCGAGGAGGCGGGCGGGGCCGCGGCAGCCGGCAACGACGGCGGTCACGTCCTCCCGTCACGGGGGCGGTCCCGTCGTAGGACCAGGTAGGGCAGGGCGAGCCAGCAGGTGGCGAACCCCAGCAGGGCCGCACCGCTCAGGACCCATGCCGTGGCGGAGGCGTGCAGGGCGGTGCGGAGCAGGAGCAGGAGGGCGCTGGTGATGGTCAGGGCGAGCAGCGCCAGACCGGTGGTGATCAGGTGCCCGGCGGCGCGGACGAGTTCGGGCTTCATCCCCCGGCCGGCGAGGACCCGGTGGAAGGCTGCCGGGGCGACGAGGGCGGCGGTGGCGGCCGCTCCGAGCATCACGGTGGCGACGTAGAGGTGGCGGTCGAAGGCGGGCAGCGCGGCGAACCGGGGAGTGAAGACCACCGAGACGAGGAACCCGAAGAGGATCTGGGCACCCGTCTGGCAGACCCGGACCTCTTGCAGCATCTCGTGCCAGAGCCGGTCCGCCCTCTCTTCGGCCGTCTCGTCGCGACCGGGTGCGCCCTGTGGCACGTCCTCCTCCTGTCCCGCGGTGTCGCCCGCGCGGGTGTCAGTCCGGCGTCTCGGCGTTCCACACGATGCGCTGGACGGCGGCTGCGGAGATCCACGTCTCGGCGCCGTCGGCGGGGCGGACCCTCACCCAGCGACCGCTCAGCCGTACCTGCCCGCTGACGTGCACGGCGGCCGTGCCGGGGACGGCGCCTGGCAGGCAGTGCACGACGGCCGCGGCCCACTTCTTCTTGCCCACGGCTTCGACCATCGGTGCCCGGCTGGCGGGACGCCACCGGGGGGCGCCGTCCGGGTCGGCGACGTCCGGCGCCCTCCGGCCGCACCCGCTCGGGCGGGGCCGCGTCGTCCGTCCGTCCTCGTCCGTCCGTCCTCGTCCGTCCGGCGTCGGCCCACAGGCGCCGGTGAGGACGGACGTCCCGCCCGCGGGGTCACGTGCCGTCGCGCCCCTCCCCCGGGCCCGGCGGCCGCGAGCCTTCGGCCTCGTCCGGTGTCCGCCACGACCCGGCTCGGGCGCCCGCCGCGCCGGCGGGCGGGACGGGGGGTTTGCGGCGGCCGATCCGGCGGGCGCCCCACACGAACGCGCCGATGAGCAGCGCACCCACCGCCACGGCGGCCAGGATCGCGAGCAGCGGCATGCCCTCGGAACTCGCCGAGAGCGGATGGACAGCGGTCACGGTCTCCTCCGATGTGGTTCGGGCCCGGCACGTCCGCGCCGCCTCCGACAGGCCGGTCGGCCGGCCGGAGGCGGCGCGGACGTGCGGGCGTCAGATGACGGCCGCCGGTCCGGACTGGCGGCCGGGGGTCACCAGCGGTACCAGCGGCCGCGGCCGCCCGTGCTGCTGGTACCACGCGCGACGAACCCGAGCAGCCAGACCACCAACACCACGACCGCCACCCACCACAGGGCCTTGAGGGCGAAACCCGCACCGAACAGGATCAGAGCGAGCAGCAGCACCAGCAGAAGGGGAACCATCGTCAGCACCTCCGGGGTCTCGAACGTCTGGACGCGGACTCGTCTGCCCCGTACCCCGCTCCCCATGCGCGGGTCGCGAAGCGGGGCCGACCGACGGAAGGCCGCGGCACCGCTCAGCGGACCCACCGCCGGCTGGACCGGCTGTTGCGGCTCGCAGGCCGATCGGGGCGCCGTCGGCCGTCGACGCCGCGCTGACCTCGGGACAGCGACCGTCGCGAGGATTGACACGGACTATGTGAGCGTTAACACTCGTGAAACGGACAGGCGCCACGCGAGGTCGGCCGCCGCGCTCCCCCGTCCCCTTCCCCGACGCCACCGTGGAGTTCGCCATGCCGGCTCACCCCTTCAGTCGCCGTGCCGTGTTCAAGGCGACCGGTGTCACGGCCGTGGCCGCAGCCGTCGGTCCCGTCCTCAGCCGCGTTCCCGCCGCGGCGCAGACGCCCCCCGCCAGGTCCGACGTCGGAGTGACGACGGTCCCGTTCGAGCTGGGTCAGGTCCGGCTCACCGACAGCCGATGGCTCGACAACCAGAACCGGGCCCTGGCCTACCTCCGCTTCGTCGATGTCGACCGCCTGCTGTACAACTTCCGCGCCAACCACCGGCTCTCCACCAACGCCGCCGCCGCGAACGGGGGTTGGGACGACCCGGGGTTCCCCTTCCGCACCCACGTGCAGGGCCACTTCCTCTCGGCGTGGGCCCAGGCCGCCGCCGCGCTCGGGGACACCACCTGCCGCGACAAGGCCGACCGGATGGTAGCCGAACTCGCCAAGTGCCAGGCCAACAACGCCGCCGCGGGCTTCTCCGCCGGCTACCTGTCGGGCTTCCCCGAGACCGACTTCGCCAAGCTCGAAGCGGGCTCGCTCGGCAACGGCAACGTCCCGTACTACTGCGTCCACAAGACCATGGCCGGCCTGCTCGACGTATGGCGCCTCCTCGGCAGCACCCAGGCCCGCGACGTGCTCCTCGCGCTCGCCGGCTGGGTCGACCGGCGCACCGCCGCGCTCGGCCACGACACGATGCAGCGGGTGCTGGCCACCGAGTTCGGCGGTATGGGCGAGGTACTGGCCGATCTGTACCAACGGACCGGTGACTCCCGCTGGCTGACCACGGCGCAGCGGTTCGACCACGCCGCGGCCCTCGACCCGCTCGCCGCGAACCTGGACCGGCTCAACGGCCTGCACGCCAACACGCAGGTGCCCAAGTGGATCGGAGCCGTCCGCGCGTACAAGGCCACCGGCACGACCCGCTACCGGGACATCGCCGCGAACGCCTGGGCGATCACCACCGGCTCGCACACCTACGCCATCGGCGGCAACAGCCAGGCGGAGCACTTCCGGGCCGCGAACGCCATCGCCGGCTTCCTCACCGACGACACCTGCGAGCTCTGCAACTCCTACAACATGCTCAAGCTGACCCGGGAGCTGTGGCAGCTGGACCCGGACCGGGCCGCCTACTTCGACTTCTACGAGAAGGCGCTGCTCAACCACGTCATCGGCGCCCAGAACCCGGCCGACCCGCACGGCCACATCACCTACTTCACCCCGCTCAAGCCGGGCGGGCGCCGGGGCAAGGGCCCGGCCTGGGGCGGCGGCACCTGGAGCACCGACTACGGCACGTTCTGGTGCTGCCAGGGAACGGGGATCGAGTCCAACACCAAGCTGATGGACTCCGTGTACTTCCACGACGGCGCCACCCTCACGGTGAACCTGTTCCTCCCGTCCGTCCTGGACTGGACCGAGCGGGGCATCACCGTCACCCAGACCACCGCGTACCCGGCCGAGGACACCACGACGCTCAAGCTCACCGGCAGCGTCGGCGGGACGTGGTCGCTGCGCGTCCGCATCCCCGGCTGGACCTCCGGGGCCGTCGTCAGCGTCAACGGCGTCGCGCAGAACGTCGCGGCCACCCCGGGCACGTACGCCACCCTCACCCGGTCCTGGGCCTCCGGCGACACCGTCACGGTGAAGCTCCCCATGCGGGTGGCCCTCCAGGCCGCCAACGACAGTCCCGGTGTCGCGGCGATCACCTACGGACCCGTCGTCCTGGCCGGCGACTACGGCAGCACCCCGCCGTCCGCCCTCCCCGTGCTGGACGCCGCCACGATCACCAGGACCAGCGGCACCGCCCTCGCCTTCACCGCCACCGCCGACGGGGCGACGGTCGGCCTCGGCCCGTTCCACGACGCCCAGGGGTTCGACTACACCGTCTACTGGCGGACCGACGGCGCGGGTTTCCGTCTGGTCAACGCGGCCAGTGGGCTCGTCCTCGGCATCCGGGACATGTCCACCGCCGACGGCGGCCCCGCCCTGCAGTGGGACGACACCGGCACCGCCGACCACGACTGGGTCCTCGTCGTCGACGGCGGCGCGCTGCGGCTGCGCAACGTCAACAGCGGCAAGGTCCTCGGCGTGGAGTCGATGTCCACCGCCGACAACGCCACGGTCCTCCAGTGGGCCGACAACGGCACCGCCGACCACCTCTGGACCGTCGTCGACGCCGGCAACGGCTACCACCGGCTCCGCAACGTCCACTCCGGCAAGCTGCTCGGCATCGCCGGCGGCTCCACCGCCCGGGGCGCCGCGGCCGTCCAGCTGCCCGACGACGGCGCCGCCGCCGGCCGGTGGCAGTTCGCCCCCGTCGGAGCCAGGCGGATCCGGAACGTCGCCAGCGGGCTCGTCCTCGGCATCCGGGACATGTCCACCGCCGACGGCGGCCCCGCCCTCCAGTGGGACGACAACGGCACCGCCGACCACCTCTGGACGGCCGTCCTCGACACCGACGGCTGCCTGCGCCTGCGCAACTCCCACAGCGGCAAGGTCCTGGCCGCGGAGAACGGCGGCACCGCCGACGGCACCCCGGTCGTCCAGTGGGCCGACGACGGCGCCGCCGACCACCGGTGGCGCCTGCGCCACGGCGGGGGCGACACCTTCCGGATCCAGTGCGCCGCCGGCGGCCGCGTCCTCGGCGTCGTCGGGGCCTCCACCGCCCTCGGAGCGCAGGTCGTGCTCCGCGACGACAACGGCGCGGAGGACCGCCTGTGGCGGTTCATCTGAGCCACCGCGGCTCAGACCGCCCGCGCCGCGACCGCCCCCGGATCACCGGCGTCGCACCCGAGCGCCCGGTCGCCGTGGTCCGAGGCGGCGAGAGCTCCGGTGCGACGGCGGGTCAGGATCCCGCCCTTCCTGACAGCGCCTCGACCTCCCCGGCGGTGGGGAAGGACTCCTGCGCTCCCCGCCGCGTCACGGCGACGGCGCCCACCCGGGCGGCGTACGCGGCGGCCTCCACGAGCGGGGCTCCCGCGCCCAGCCTCCAGGCCAGCGCGGCGGTGAAGGAGTCACCGGCGCCCGTGGTGTCGACGGCGTCGACCTTCACCGGCGCGACCCGTACGGCCTCCTCCCCGGCGGAGGCGACCAGCGCGCCCTCCGAACCGAGCGTCACCACCACCGACGCGGGGCCGCTCGCGAGCAGCTCCCGTGCCCAGGCGGCGGGATCGTCGCCGCTGGCCGCGTCGCCCAGGATCACCCGGGCCTCGTGCTCGTTGACGACCAGCGGGTCGCAGGCCGCCAGCACCTCGGCCGGCAGCGCCCGCGGCGGAGACGGGTTCAGCACGAACCGCGTTCCGGAAGGCAGGTGCCGCACGACCTCCACGACCGACTCCAGGGGGATCTCCAGCTGCGCCGAGACCACCCGCGAGGCCCGGACCAGCGGCGCGGCGGCCCGGACGTCCTGCGGCGTGAGCCGCCCGTTCGCCCCGGGCGACACCACGATGCTGTTGTCCCCCGACGGGTCGACGGTGATCAGCGCGACGCCGGTCGGGGCCCCGCCCACCAGGACGCCCGCCGTATCGACCCCCGCGTTCCGCTGCGACTCCAGCAGCAGCCGCCCGTTCGCGTCGTCCCCGACCCGCGCGAGCAGCGCCGTCCGCGCCCCGAGCCGTGCGGCGGCGACCGCCTGGTTGGCGCCCTTGCCGCCGGGGTGGACGGCGAGGTCCGACCCGAGCACCGTCTCCCCCGCCCCGGGCCGGCGCTCGACACCGATCACGAGGTCGACGTTGGCCGACCCGACGACCAGCAGGTCGTAGTGGTCCATGGAACTCCCCAATCACGCAAGGCGGAGCGCGGCGGGCCGGTGCCCGCGTCCGCGGGTTCTCCGGCCACCCTGCCCCCGTCTCAGCCGCCGAACCCGCCCACGGTCTCCTTCGTGACCGCCGTCACCGGCACGTTGACGGTCTCCTCGGCCTCCTCCCCGGTGATCGCCCGGTGATCGCGCTGACCGCGTCGTCCACGGCGATCCTCCCGAGCCCTGACGGCTGCCGGCTGCCGGGCCACGGACGCGTACGGAGGCCGTGCTCGACCGCCGTCGGCCCCTCGGGCCCGAACCCCGTCCCCGTGCCGGGCGCCACAGCGGCCCGGCCCCCGCTCCGCGCGCGTGCGCGGAGCGGGGGCCGGGCCGGGGTCAGGGTCGGGGTCGGGTCGGGGCCCGGGGCCGGGGTCAGGGTCGG
>NZ_JBVJJY010000042.1:0-23934 GCF_055585785.1 Kitasatospora sp. NPDC053308
TTCACGACGCTGCCACCGTTGTCGACGAACGCGACCAGGTTCCCGCCGGCGTTCGTGGCGAGACCGGAGCCCGCACGGGCCTGACCGCCGGTGCCCGACGGGCCCTGCCAGACACCATTGCTCACCCAGTCGTTCGCGACACTGCCGTAGGTGTCGACGAAGAACACGTGGTCGCCGTTGGCGTTGATGGCCAGCGGCGAGTCCGCACGGGCCTGACCACCGATCGGCGCCGGTCCGTGCCAGCCGTTGGCGTCGGCCCAGTCGTTGACCACGTTGCCGTTGGTGTCGATGAACACGACCAGGGTGCCCGCGGCGTTGGTGACGATCGGCGAGCCGGCCCGGGCCCGGCCGCCGGTGCCGGACGGGCCGTGCCAGACACCATTGCTCACCCAGTCGTTCGCGACGTTGCCGTAGGTGTCGACGAAGAACGCGTGGTCGGCCTTGGCATTGAGGACCACCGGCGAATCGGTACGGGCCTGACCACCGATCCCCACCGGACCCTGCCAGCCACCGTTGCTCACCCAGTCGTTCACGACACTGCCACTGCTGTCGACGAACGCGACATGAGAACCGGCAGCATCCACCGACACCGGCGACACCCGCGCCGGAACGACCGGGGTCGGGTCGTCGACGATGTTCTTGTAGCGGAGCGCGACGTACTCGCTGTTGGGGTGGCTGTCGAAGAACGCGGCGTCGATCGAGACACCGGTGACGTGCTTGACCGGCGTGGAGCCGAACGAGTAGTAGGAGAAGGTGGTGTGGGCTGCGTCGTCCCACTTCTCGAACAGGATCACGTGGTGGAAGTAGCTGTTCAGGATGTCGCCGGGCCTCAGGTCACTGCGGGAGATCGTGTTGGTGTACGCGTCTGCCAGCGACATGGTGTCGGCGCTGGTCCCGAGATGCCATGCCATCGAGACGTAGCCGGAGCAGTCGGTCCGGTAGGTCCTGCCCTGCGGGTCCGGGTAGTAGCCGGACTGGTCGTAGGGAATGTCCTGCCCCAGCCAGGACTGTGCCCGGGCGATCACCTCCGAGCGGGTGATCTGACCGCCGATCACCGAGTTGCTGGTGGCCGCGTGGGCCGCGGGCTGGGAGACGACGGCGGTGCCGACCGCGCCGCCCAGGGCGAGAGCGGCGGCGAGCGCGATGCGCGTGATCTTGGCAATGCGAATGGACACGGGAGAATTCCTCGGAGGGTTGAGATCGGTGGAGAAGACGAGCGACCGGCTGAATGGCTGGTGAACCGGCCCGCCCGTTTCCGGGCCGTGTCAGCCGGCGCAGGCGGTGCTGAGGCCGCGGGCGACGGTGCACGTGCTGGGGAGGGACTCCGCCCCTGGAATCGGCCCGGCTTGGGCAGCCCGGTGCGCCGTCTCAGTGGAGAGACATCGCGCTCTCTTGTCAGGCTTTCTCGGCTTCGATGGATGTGCGATGTGCTTCCGCTGGTTCGGCGGATTTCCAGCCGGTGGTGCCCGGCATGCGCTCCATCCTGACGGGGCGCTCTTCCTGACGTCTCCTCGCGCGCTTCTCGCCTTCTCCTCGCGCGCTCCTCGCGGTTCCCGTGCCGCTTCTCACGTCTCTTCGCCGGCGCCGCCGGACCCACGTCTCCGCCACGCCGCCCGGAAGGGTCCCATGCGCGCTGTCCTCGTCCTGCTCGTCGCAGATGGCCGCCGCCGCGGCCCGCCGTGGACTCACATTCGCCGTGGCAGGCCGGCTGGGCTCGCTGGAGGCACCATCGCTCGCCGGATGTGAGGCGGTTTCAGACGATGGGTCGGGGCTGACCCGAAGATCGAGTGAAACGTGCAGGTCAGATGGTAGGGATCGGTTCGAAGCGGACGGTTGGTCCGAGGCTGCTGGGGCTGCTGGCTTCCCTGGTCATGCGGCGCATGGCGCGTTCGGGATCGCGCTTGGCGAAGTGGTCGGCACCGAGGTCGCGGTAGGGCGTCTCGTCGCGAAGGACGTGCCGGATCGCGATGGCGAGCTTGTGCATGACGGCGACCAGGGCCCGTCTGCCGCCTCTGCCGGCGGATACGCGGCGGAAGAACGCCGCGAGGGGCCGCCCGCGCCGTCGGGGGCCCCGGGGCGGCGCGGGCGCGTTCAGTGTCGGATGTGGTGGAGCCGTTCGAGGCCGTCGAGGCTCTGCTGGAGCATGGCGGGGATGTCGTGGTCTCTGGCGATCCCGGCCGCGTGCTCGAAGCAGGTGCGAGCCTGTGGGAGCTGGCCGAAGTGGGCATGGGTCCGGCCGGTGATGATCAGGCAGTCGGCGATGCCGCTCATGTCCCCGAGGTGTCGGCGGAGCGCCAGGGACTCGTCGAGCGCGCCGAAGGCTTCCTCCTGCCGGCCGAGGCCGCGCAGGCAGTCTCCGAGGTTGGCCAGTGCGACGGCGAGATGCGTCAGGTTGCCACGGGTCCGGCAGACTTCGAGGACCGCACGGTAGTGCGTGTGCGCGACCTCGAACTCCTCGGTGTTCGCGTACGCCATAGCCAAGGCCGAGCGGACCCCGATCCCGCCCTCCTCCTCCCCGCTTTCCTGGTGGAGCCTCCAGGCCTCCTGTGCACAGGCCAGGGCCTGCTCGTGACGGCCCTGCTGGCCCAGGGCCATGGAAAGGTTCCCGAGGAGAGTGGCCTTGCAGACGTCGTCGTCCTGGTCCGCGAAGACGGAGATGGCGCCTTCGAGGGCCTCGATCGCCTCGCTGGTGCGGTAGGCCATGCCGTGGGACGTGCCGAGCCTGCGCAGCGTCCATGCCTGGCCGAGCTGGTCGTCGTGCTCCCGGGCGGACTCCAGGGCGAGGTTCAGGCAGCCGTCCCACTCGCCGGTCCACCAGAAGGTGTGCGCATACCCCATGAGCCAGACCGCAAGCCGCCAGGTGAGATCAGGTCGGGAGGAGTCCGCAGCCCGCTGGATCACCTCCTTGATGACGGGCAGTTCCTGCCGGCACCAGTCCAGGGCGTGCTGGGGGTCGGCGAAGGCGGGTACCGGTGCGGCGGGAGACTCGGCCAGGCGCGGCGCGCCATGGGGGTCGATGGCCGTCCCGGCTGCCTCCAGCGTGAGCGCGTACCAGACGGCCAGCCGTAGGCCGGCCGCGTCGCGGGCTGCGGCCGGTTCCTCCTCCAGGACCCGTTGCGCGGCGAATTCACCCAGGAGGTCGTGGAAGCGGTACCGCAGGGGTTCGGGTGACTGCAGCAGGTGGAGGTCTGTCAGCAGTTCGAGCAGGTCGGCGGTGTGGCCGGTCGGACGGTCCAGCAGCGCGGCTGCGGCGTCGACCCCCAGTGTGTGGCCGGACCACAGTCCCAGCAGTCGGAAGGCGCGCGCGGCGTCGCGCTCGATGTCGACGAGACTGTCGCGGATCGCGAGGTAGCTGGTGGCGAAGGTCGAATTGACGGCCAGGTGCCCCACGGACAGGGCCCGCAGACGCCCCTGGCTGTCGTTCATGCGCTCGGCCAAGGTGCCCAGGGTCCAGGCCGGGCGGGAGGAGAGCCGCGCACCGGTGATCCGCAGCGCCAGCGGCAGGCCCGCGCAGGCAGCCAGCAGGCGCATCGCGCCGTCCGGGTCCTGCCGGATGCGCTCTGAGCCGCAGAGCCGGGAAAGGAGGGACCGCTGCTCCTCGACATCGAGCGGGGTCAGGGACATCCGAACGCTTCCGGGCACGTCACCGAGGGTGTTGCGGGTGGTCACGATCACGGCGCAGGCACCGCTTCCCGGCAGCAGCGGCAGCACTTGTGCGCTGTCCCGCGCATTGTCGAGCACCAGGAGCACCCTGCGCTCGGCGAGCATCGTGCGCAACAGGGCGGCGCGGTCGTCGGTCTGCTCGGGCAGCGGCTGGGTCGACTGGGTCAGCGCGGTCAGGAAGGCGGCGAGCAGGTCGTGCGGATCACGTGCGGGGCCGGCCCCGAAGCCTCTCAGGTCCGCGTAGAGCTGACCGTCCGGGAAGTGGTGCTTCATATGGTGGGCAGCTTGCACGGCGAGGGTGGTCTTGCCGATGCCTCCCATGCCCGAGACCACCGCCACCCGAGGGGACCCGTCCGCCGACGGGCTCTCCAGCAAATCGGTCAGCGCCTCCAGCTCGGCCTGCCGGCCGGTGAAGTCGGTCAGCGCGCCGGGAAGCTGAGCGGGGACGGTGGTGGACACTGCAGTGAGGTGCCCGGGTGCGTCCCGTTGAGCCGGGCCGGCATCGCCCGTGGAGAGGTCCGAACAGGCACGGAGCGGTCGCTTCAGCTCCCGGTCGGCATTCAGAATCCGTTTCTGCAGCGTGCGCAGGCCCTCCCCGGGGTCGATGCCGAGCTCGTCAGCCAGTCGGAGGCGCACCCGGTCGAACACCGCGAGTGCGTCGCCCGACCGATCGCTGCGATGAAGCGCCAGCATCAGCCGCTCAGCCACGCCCTCCCGCGTGGGGAAGGAGTCCAAGAGCGCGGTCAGCTCGGGCACCAGCCGGTGATGCCGCCCGAGAGCCAGGTCCGCGTCGGCGAGGAACTCGTAAGCGGCGAACCGCTCCTCCTCCAGCTGCACCCGCACCGGCTCGGCGTAAACCGCCTCGACCCCGGTCAGGGCCTCGCCTCGCCACAATGCCAGCCCATGACGCATCAGCCGCGCCGCCGCCCGCGGATCAGCGGCATCGAACCGGCGACGGGCCTGATCGGCGAGACTCCGAAACACCGCCACATCGAATGCGGACTCCTCGACCGTCAACCGGTAGGAGCCGCCGCGCGAACTCAACGGATCGCCGCCATGGGCTCCCAGGACCTTGCGCAGCTCCGACAGCGCGGTGTGCACCTGACCGCGAGCACTCGTCGGCGCCCGCTCGCCCCAGAGCGCATCCACGACCTGTCCGGTGGTCACGAACTGGTTGGCGTTCAGCAGCAGGTAGCCGAGCAACGCCAGTCGCCGCGGGCGCCCCACCACGATCTGCCGGTCGCCAGAACTCACCTCGAATGAACCGAGAATCCGGTAACGCATTTCCCCCACCTAGCCCATGCCCCCCAGGACAGAACCTCAAGGCGCACCCGAAGCTCCCGCGGTGGGGCCTTGCCGTCCGGCGCCCAACCTACCGCGACCTGCGCGCACATGGTCAGCAGCCGTCCTGGGACGAGCAGGAGCCGCCTGCCGAGTCGCCCGCCGTGGCTGGGGTCCTTCAGAGGCCGGTTCCCGGTGAGGTCGCCCGGTTCCCCAGGCTCCGGTAGCGCTCCAGCCCGTCGTCGTCGAGATCGCCGGGGCCGCTGATCCGAAGGCACGTGGTGTCCCACTCGCGCGAGCCGCTGGTGCGCGGGCCGGTTGCGGCTCGAACGAGCCCGGCCGTCGGACTCGCGCGGAGTCTTCAGTTCCAGGGCGTGGTTCCGGGCGGTCGGCACGTCCTTCTCGGCGAGGTACTGCCGCTGCAGCCGCTCGAACCCCGGCAGCAGCCGGTCGTGCTCCCCCTGCCAGTAGGCGACCTGGCCGGCCTCCGTGCGGGGCGTTGGCATGCGGACGGGGGGTCGCGCAGGGCGGGGCGGCGCGCACCGGGCCCGGTCCGGCCGATCGGGCGGTGGCGCCCCTGCCCTCCCCGCCCGTTACGGTGATGCGCCGTCAGGAGGCCTGGTGAGCACGCGGTGTCACCCCTCCTGGCGTGTCGCACGTGTGCGCGGCAGCGTGTCCGATCCGGTCTGATTAAATCTGTTTTGCGCTGCGGGGGGGGCCACGCATGGTCCAGTCCTCTCCGGGCGACTCTGCCGTACCGCTCACCGCGAGGCCGGATCTCCCCGTTCGAAGGCCGGGGCCGCGCGCGGCCGCACCGCGCGATCCCCCGTGTCCGCGCCGTGGGCAGCAGCGGCACGGGACCGAGCGTCGCCACCCGTGCTGCCGCCGTCGCCGTGCCCGCGCCCCCGCGTGCATGCCTCCCCACCCCCGGAGGTCACCCCGTGACACCAAGAGCCGTTCCCCCTGCCGGAAAAGCGGTCTGCGCGCTGGTGCTCGCCGCGCCGTCGCTCCTCGCCCCCTCGGCGTCCGCCGCCGAGGATCCAGGCCCGACGAACGCCGCACCCGCCGTCGTCCCGGCTGTCCAGCAGTGGACCGGCGGCACCGGGCGGGTGGTGCTGGGCGACCAGGGCCGCTTCGTCACCCCCGTCGGATCCTCCGTCGAACTGCGGCGCCTGTCCGCCCAGGCCGCCGACGGACTGACCGAGGTGACGAAGGGCCGGTTCACGGCTTCCGAGGGCGCGGGCAGGGCAGGCGACATCGTGCTGAGGGTCGACGCGACCGCCGACTTCGGGGCGGTCCGGCCCCGACTGAAGGCGGAGGCCTACCGGATCGACGCAAACGGCGGGCGGATCGTCATCACGGGAGCGGGGCACCAGGGCGTCCTCAACGGTGTCCGGACGCTCCAGCAGATGATCGCCGGGTCCGCGGACCACCGCAGCGTCCCGGTCGGGTCCGTCGTGGACTACCCGAACTACGCCCTGCGCGGGCTGATGCTCGACATCGCCCGGCGCTACTTCACCCCCGAGTTCATCCGCTCGTACATCCGGTGGATGGGCTACCTGAAGCTCAACACCCTCCAACTCCACCTGAACGACAATGAGATGGGTGTGACGGACTGGTCGGGTGCGCAGGCGGCGTTCCGCCTGCGGAGCGACAATCCCGCGTTCGCCGGGCTGGCGGCCAAGGACGGCTCCTACACGAAGGCGGACTGGGACTCCTTCGAGGAGACCGCGGCCGCGGCCGGTGTGACCATCGTCCCGGAGATCGACGCGCCGTCGCACGCCCGGGCCTTCACCAAGTTCAGGCCGGACCTCGGCACCAACGGCGGCGAGTCCGACGAACTCGACCTCTCCAACCCGGCCGCCACCGAGTTCATGAAGTCCGTCTACGCCGAGTTCACCCCCTGGTTCCGGGGCCGGAGCGTCAGCATCGGCGCCGACGAGTACACCGGCCCCTCGATCGAGTTCAGGACGTACGTCAACTCCATCGCCCCCCACGTCCGGAGCCTGGGCAAGCAGGTCACCATGTGGGGCAGCCAGGGCATGATCTCCGGCGGAGGCGCGGGCTACGACAAGGACGTCATCCTCGACGCCTGGAACAACGACTGGTACAGCCCCAAGCACGCCATCGCCGACGGCTACCCGGACATCATCAACTCCAACGACGACCTCCTGTACGTCGTGCCGTTCGCGGGCTACTACCACGGCGAGGGCCTCGACGGCAGGGCGATCTTCGACGACTGGGAACCGAACGTGTTCTCCGAGGACCAGAGTCTGGACCGGCAGGACCCGCACCTGCTCGGCGCGATGCCGGGGGTCTGGAACGACCTGGTGCACGAGGACTACACGGAGTTCCAGGTGCACGGGCTGATCCAGAAGAGCCTGCCGGCCCTCGCCCAGAAGATGTGGTCCGGCACGCGCGCGGGCACCGACTACCGGGCGTTCCAGCACACCGTCCGCGCCGTCGGCCAGGGGCCGGGCACCGCCTACCTGCCCAACACCCTCGGCTCCAACGACGTCGCCTCCGACCTCGCCCTGGGCCGCCCCACCACCGCGTCCTCCAACCTGGGGCCCCGGTGGCAGCCGTCCAACGCCACCGATGGACTCGGCGACACCGGCTGGACCAGCGAGCGCGGCGACGACCAGTGGCTCACCGTCGACCTCTCCGCCGTGCGCCGGATCGCCTCCGCCACCCTCGGGTGGGAGGCCGACGGCTACGCACGGGACTACGACCTGCAGGTCTCCATCGACGGAACCACCTGGACGACCGTCGCCCGCCAACGCGGCCGCACCGCCGCCGGCACCGACACGCTCACCTTCGCCCCGACCGACGCCCGCTACGTACGGATGCAGGGCATCCACCGCGGCACCCCCGACGGCTACTCCCTCGCCAGCCTCGACGTCCGGGGCGCGGCCGATCTGGCGGCCGGCCGCCCCGCCACCGCCTCGTCCAGCGAGTCGGCCGCCCTCACCCCGGACCAGGCCTTCGACAACGACGGTGCCACCCGCTGGGCGAGCCGGCCCACCGACGCCGAGTGGCTCGCGGTCGACCTCGGCGCCGTGCAGACCGTCGGCGCGGCCTCGCTCGTCTGGGCGACGGCCGGCTACGCGCAGGACTACGACCTGCAGGTCTCCATCGACGGAACCACCTGGCGGACCGTCGCCGGGCAGCGCGGCCGCACCGCCGCCGGCACCGACACGCTCACCTTCACCCCGACCGACGCCCGCTACGTACGGATGCAGGGCATCCACCGCGCCACCCCCGACGGCTACTCCCTCGCCAGCCTGCGGGTGAACTGACCGACCCGGACGGGCCCGGTCGGCGGCCGGGCCCGTCGAAATCCGGGCGGGGCCCGCTCCTCGTCGACGCCCTCGCCGACGCGTGGGGCCTGCGCCCGTCCGTGCACGGGAGAGCCACGTGGTTCACCTTCTCCCAGGCGACCGCGGCGGCACCACCGAAGGGGTCGTGGGCTCCCCGGAGCGGCGGTCCGGGACCGGTCGCGGCCGGGGCCGGGGCCGGCACCCCGGGCATGAATCGGGTGAATCGCCCGATACTGGAGTCATGACGCAGAACGCCCGCACGCAGCACGATCCGTCGCGCCTCACGGTCAAGGGCCGCGAGGTCCGGTTGCGCACCATCGCCATGGCCGTCCTCGCCGTCCTGGCCGTCTGGTTCATCGCGGTCAACACCGCCTCGGTGACCATCACCCTGTGGGTCACCGACGTCACCATGCCGCTCTGGGTCGTGCTGACCGTCACGATCTTCGTCGGCGTCCTGATCGGCGTGTTCGTGGCCCGCCGCAGAGCCGCCCGCAAGGCGGCCAGGTCCTGATCAGGGGCGGCCGGCCCGTCCGCCCCAGCCGGGCGGGCCGGTCAGCACCGGGCCCGGGCCGCGCAGGCGGGCTCGTGCCAGGTCGTACGGACGACCAGACCGCCGTGGACCCCCTTGCCGAGCCGTGGCCCAACCCGTGGAGGAGTTCTGCTGCGCCGACCGGACCGGTGGGGGCGCCGGCCGGATCCTGACGACCCGACGCCGACGCACCGCCCCCGCGGCGAGGTCACCGCCGTCGGTCGGGGTCACCCCCTGTTCGCCCGAACCGCCCCTGTCGTCCTGGCTGCCGGCTCGGACGGGTCGGTATCGGTCGGCCGTGGTGTGCATCGGTGCCACCGCGGCCACTGCGGTCCCCGTCCTCCCACCGTGACCACGGCCAACGGACCGGAACCCGGCACTCCGGGACTGACGGTTCGGGAGGCGGTCACGGGATCCCGAACGACGGCCGGCCCGGGGGCATCCGCACGTCACCAGGTGTCGCGACCGACGGACAGGGCGTAGGCGGTCACCCGGCCGTCGAACGCCGGCCCACGCCGGGCCGGTCCGGGCCGGCCGGCCGCACGCGATCCCGTCCGCTGGACGACTGACTTGTTCACAGGTCCCGGATGACCAATGATGATGATCACCATGTGCCGTACCCGGTCCTGGCCGCATGCGCCTCGGACCCGACACCGGAGTTCACTGTGAAGAGTCTGCACCGCAAGGTCGCCATCGTCACCGGGGCGACAAGCGGCATCGGAGCCCGAATCGCGGAGGTGTTCGCCGCCGAGGGCGCATACGTCGTCCTCGCGGGCCGCCGCGAACAGGAAGGACACCAACGGTCCGAGGCGCTGGGCGAGTCGGCGACCTTCGTGCGCTGCGACGTGTCGGTCGAGGCGGACGTCGAGGCGCTGGTCGGCCACGCCGTCGAGCGCTACGGGCGGCTCGACGTCATGGTCAACAACGCGGGCGGGCCGGGGAACATGGCGTCGGTGGCCGACTTCGACTCGGCCGTGTTCACCCGGACGCTGGCGGTCCACGTCACGGGCGTCATGCACGGCATCAAGCACGCCGGCCGGCAGATGGTGGCCCAGCGCTCGGGAAGCATCATCAACGTGGCCAGCCTGGCGGGGAAGATCGCCGGATGGTCCGGCCTGGACTACTCGACCGCCAAGGCCGCGGCCCTCCACCTCACCCGGTGCGCGGCCGTGGACCTGGGTGAGCACGGGGTCCGCGTGAACAGCGTGTCCCCCGGTTTCGTGCCGACGGGCATCTTCGCCAAGGGTTCAGGAACCGAGGCCTCGGCCGCTGACGCCACGGCCGCGTCCGTGGCGGAAGCGTTCAAGCCACTGCTGGACTCCAGCCAACCGCTCCCCGGCACCGTCCGCGCCGACGACATCGCCGCGGCCGTGCTGTGGCTCGCCGGCGATGCCAGCCGCCTGGTCACCGGGCAGGATCTGGCGATCGACGGCGGTATGACGGCCGGACGCCCCGCCGCCGTCTCCCGGGCCGAACGGACCCGCATGCGCGACCTGCTGTCCTCCTGACCTCGGGGAAGCGTGGTCGACGAGGACGACCGCGAGGCCGGTGAGCGCGGCCAGGACGTGCCCGACGGCGGCCACGTCGCCGTCGGGCAGTCCGTCGAGCAGCTCGGGCGCCGACGCCGCCAGCAGGGCCGACCACGCCGCCCGCCACCACACCGCCCGGGCGCACCCCGTCGCGATGACCATCGCCGCGACCACGACGAACGACGGCCCGGTGTCCACCTCGTACGCGGCACCGGGCAGCAGGGCGCCGTGCCGGATGCGCCACCAGACCATCGCCTCCGTCACGGCCGTCGCACCCACGTGGGCCAGCGCGAGCACCAGCACCGCGCGCAACCGGCCGAGGACCGCCACCGCGGTGAGCCCCGACAGCGCGAGCAGCGGCCACGCCCAGCCGTCGCCCTGGGGCACGAACGCGGAGGCCACCAGGGCCTCGACCGGGTGCCCGGCCGGCCAGGGCCGCAGGTTGGCGAGGCACGTCGAGACCCACGCGCGCAGCCGCTCCGCGTCGTGGACGGGAAGCGCGTGCGTGACCGTCACCCCCGCGGCCAGCAGGACCGCGTACCACGCGGCGGGGTCGCGGAGGAGTCGGCGCGCTGCGGGCACGGGGTTTCTCCAGGGGTCTCGACGGACTCCGGCGTAGCGTACGGCCCTCGCCGGCGGCGCAGCGACGCCCCCGGGGGTCGATCGCCGTACGGGAGACGCCTCGGCGGCGGGCTCCGCCGCCGAGGGAGGCGACCGGCGTCCCCGGCCGCAGCCGCCGCGCGGTGGTCCGACGAGAATTCCCTCGGGCCGGAATCCGGGAATTGACCGAAACCGACCGCTCTCCGGTAAAGGACTGGCCAACAGCCCGTCAGATCTTGTCCAGTCCTGATCGATCGGTGAGGCTGGGGCTCACCACGAACCGTTCATACGAACGATACGGATACGGAGAGTCGATGCCCAACGCTACCGGAGCGACTGGCGATTCCCAGCGGCAGCAGATCCGTCGCACCAGGCGCCTCATCCACGCCCTCACCGCCGGCGCCGTGCTGTTATCGGCCGCGGTGCTCGGCACCCGGGCGATCGCGGCCCCGCCGTCGGACGCGCCGCCCACGCCCCCGACGACCGCCGAGCAGGAGAAGGGGATGCGGGCGGGCGAGCCGTTCCGCGATCCCGCGACGGCGGACGCGACCGGGGACGACCGGAACCTCACCGTGACGCTGGAGGCCGGCCTGAGCCGCTTCGACGTGTCCGGGCGCCAGGTGTCCGGCCAGGCCTACAGCGGCGGCACGGTGGTCGGCCCCACGCTCAGGGTCTCGCCCGGGTCGACCGTCACCGTCCGGCTCGTCAACCGGCTGCCGGTCGCCACCAACCTGCACTTCCACGGCATGCACGTCTCGCCGACCGACGACTCCGACAACTCCTTCAGCTGCGTCTCCCCCGGAGCCGCCATCACCTACCGGCTCGTGATCCCGGCCGACCACCCGCAGGGCACCTTCTGGTACCACAGCCACGCCATGGGCACCGTGTGCTCCGCGGGCGGCGGCCACAACATGGCCGACATGGCCTTCAGCCCCGGCCAGACCCAGAACCAGATCTTCGCCGGCCTCTCCGGCGCCATGGTCGTCGGCGACAACCGCACCCTGCTGCCGGCCGGCCTGCGCGACGCCACCGCGCACACCTTCGTCCTCAAGGACGCCCAGCTCGACCCCTCCGGGCGCATCGTGCAGAACACGATCAGCCCGTCCAACCCCACCGTGCGGCTCGTCAACGGGCAGCTGCGGCCCACGCTCGCGATGCGGCCGAACGAGACGCAGCTGTGGCGGCTGGTCAACGCCGGGGCCGACATCACCTACCGACTCCGCCTCGACGGGCAGCGGTTCACCGTCGTCGGCGAGGACGGCATCCCGGTCGCCCGGGTGAGCAGCCGCGACGCCCTCGTGCTCCCGCCGGGCAAGCGCTTCGACGTCCTCGTCACCGCCGGCGCGAGCCCCGGCCAGACCGTGCTGCGCACGACGACGTACAGCAACGGCCCGCAGGGCGACACCTACCCGGACACGCAGTTGGCCGCGGTCAAGGTCGACGGGCGGGCCGTCACCCGCCAGCCGGACGTCTCCGGCGCGATTCCCACCGCCCCGGCCGACCTGGCCACAGCGGGTGTCGCCACCAGCCGGACGGTCGACCTCTCCGAGGCCCAGGAGGGCGACTCCTTCTACTTCCTCATCAACGGAAGGAAGTTCGCGGCGGACAGCTCCGTCTTCGACACCCCGGCCCGGCTCGGCACCGTCGAGGAGTGGACGATCGTCAACCACACCGAGGAGAACCACCCCTTCCACCTGCACACCAACGCCTTCCAGGTGGTGTCCGTCAACGGAGTGGCGCAGCCCTACACGCACCGCGAGGACACCGCGACGGTGCCGGCCTCGTCCGGCGGGGTGCCCGGGCGGATCGTGATCCGGATCCCGTTCGCCGACTACCCGGGCAAGTGGATGTTCCACTGCCACATCGCGGCCCACGAGGACCTCGGGATGATGAGCTACCTCGACGTCGTGCGCTGACGGCGCCATCCGGCGTCGGTGTGCCCGCCGCCCGGCACGTGGGGTGCGCCACGTGCCGGGCGGCTCGTTCGTCCGGGTTCACGCGTGCCGGGGGTCGCGCGTTCCGGGGTTCGCGTGCCGGGGAACCCGCGCTCCGGGGTTCACGTGCCGGGGTCCACGCGCTCCGGGGCCCACGTGCCGGGGTTCACGCGTTCTGCGGATCGGCCACGTCCAGGGCCGGGGCGGGGGTGTCGTCGGCGCCCCCGCCGCCGGAGGGGACCGAGCGGAGCAGGAGGAGCGCCATGAGGACGGCCACGGCGGTGAGCGCCGTGCAGATGGTGCTCACGTACTGGAGCGCGTGGGTGAAGGACTCCCGGGCGGTGTCCAGGGCCTCGTTGCCGATCTCCTGCGGCAGGCGGGAGACCTCGGCGACGGCGGAACCGATGGTGTCGCGGATGGCGGACTCCGACTCCGGGGACAGCCCCTCGGTGGCGAGTCCGTCGGCGACCTGCGTGCGGTAGACCGCCGTGCCGATGCTGCCGAGGATCGCGATGCCCGTGCCGAGGCCGATCTCCTGGAGGGTCTCGGAGACGGCCGAGACCGCGCCGGCCCGCTCCGGCGGCGCGGAGGCGATCATCATGTCGGTGCCGAGCGCGATGGTGGGCGCCACACCGAAGTTGAGCAGGGCGAGCGCGACCATGACGGTCGGCAGCCCGCTGTCGGCGGTGACCTGCGTCAGCACGCCGAAGCCGACCAGCGCGATCGCGAGTCCGACCGTCATCACGTACGCGGAGCGCATCCGGGTCAGTGCGAGCGGCGCGAGCAGCGAGCCGACCACGCCGCCGACGCTGGCGGGCAGGGAGGACAGCCCCGCCTTCATCGGGGAGAGCCCCACGACCATCTGCAGGTACTGCGCGACGAACAACTGCGAGCCCGACATCACGAACAGCGCGATCCCCATCGTGGTCAGGGAGGCGGAGAACCTGCGCTCGCGGAACAGCTTCGGTTCGATCAACGGGTGGCTCAACCGGCGCTGTCGGACGGCGAACACGGCCCCGGCGGTGAGGCCCAGCAGGAGGGCCCCGAGGGACAGCGGCGCGAGGCCGTCGGCGGCCAGCTTCTTGAGGCCGAAGACGGTGGTCAGCAGGGCGAGGATCAACAGGCCGACGCTCGCGAGGTCGATCCGGCCCGGGTTCGGGTCCCGGTACTCGGGCAGCAGCACCGGTCCGACGAGCAGCAGCAGGACCATCGCGGGGACGCCCAGGAGGAAGACCGAGCCCCACCAGAAGTGCTCCAGCAGCACGCCGCCGACCAGCGGGCCGATCGCGCCGCCCACCAGGAAGCAGGCGATCCAGATGCTGAAGGCGAGGGAGCGCTGCTTGGCGTCGAAGAACATGTTGCGGATCAGCGACATCGACGACGGCATGAGGGTCGCCCCCGCGATGCCGAGCAACGCGCGGCTGAGGATCAGCATCTCGGTGTTGCGGGAGAACGCCGTGAGCAGCGACGCGGCGCCGAAGCCGGCCGCGCCGAGGAGGAGCAGGCGGCGGCGTCCGACGCGGTCGCCCAGCGTGCCGGCGATGATCAGCAGGCCGGCTATCAGGAAGCTGTAGATGTCGACGATCCACAGCAGCTGGAGTCCGCTGGGGTGGATGTCCGCGCTCAGGTGCGGCACCGCCAGGTGGAGCACGGTGTTGTCGAGCGTGATGAGCAGCGCCGGTAAGGCGAGGACGCCGAGGGCCGTCCACTCGCGCATTCCGGCACGCTTCACGGGGGACGGGGATGTCGAAGCGGAAGTCATGGGAAGAGCCTATTCACTTCGTACCGCATGCCAACTCCCTTGGCGGCCGGAGAGGCTGACCGGCCGACGGGATCGTGCCATCTGCCGGTAAAAGCCGTGAAAAGTACGGCACAAGGGGTCGTCTTTTGGAATGATCGTGGGGTCATTGGTCCGGTGTCGACGAGGGCGCGGACCGGATCGTTCGGACAGGCAGACAGCCAGACAGACAGGGAAGTCCATGGGAACCGACACATCGGCACCGAACCTCCACGGAAAGATCGCACTGGTCGCGGGGGCGACCCGGGGCGCCGGGCGCGGCATCGCCGTCCAACTCGGTGCGGCGGGCGCGACGGTGTACGTCACCGGCCGCACCACCCGGCAGCAGCAGTCGGAGTACCAGCGCGCCGAGACGATCGAGGAGACCGCCGAGCTCGTCACCGCGGCGGGCGGCACGGGCATCGCGGTGCCCACCGACCACCTGGTGCCCGAGCAGGTCCGCGCGCTGGCCGAGCGCATCGATGCCGAGCAGGGGCGGCTCGACGTCCTGGTCAACGACGTCTGGGGCGGGGAGAAGCTGTTCACCTTCGACAAGACGGTGTGGGAGGGGGATCTCGACAACGGCCTGCGGCTGATGCGCCTGGGCGTGGAGACCCACGCGATCACCAGCCACTTCCTGCTGCCGCTGCTCGTGCGCCGGCCGGGCGGGCTGGTGATCGAGATGACGGACGGGACGCTGGCCTACAACCAGGAGCACTACCGCAACTCGTTCTTCTACGATCTGGTCAAGAACAGCGTGCTGCGCATGGCGTTCGCGCTCGCGCACGAACTGAAGCCGCACGGCGGTACCGCGGTCGCGCTGACGCCGGGCTGGATGCGGTCGGAGATGATGCTCGAAACCTTCGGCGTCACCGAGGACACCTGGCGCGACGCGCTGGCCGTGGAGCCGCACTTCGGCATTTCGGAGAGCACGGCGTACGTCGGACGCGCGGTCGCCGCGCTGGCCGGGGACGATGACGTCGCGCGCTGGAACGGCCAGTCGCTGTCCAGCGGCCAGCTCGCCCGGGAGTACGGCTTCACCGACCTCGACGGCTCGCGTCCGGACTGCTGGCGGTACATGGTCGAGGTCCAGGAGGCCGGCAAGCCGGCGGACACCACCGGCTACCGGTAACGAGCACGCCCGCGGCCGCCCGGCGCCCTCCGTGAGGACGGGTGCCGGGCGGCCGCCGCCGCTGCGGGACCGGGTCAGGAGCCGGCCGCCGGGCCGCGCGTCGCGGCGATCACCAGGTACCCGATGTCGGGGCTGGCCGCCGCCCGGCGCATCAGGTCGATGTACTGGTCGACCGGTTCCCGGCCCTCGATCCGGGCCAGTTCGTCGCGCCGGGCCTCGACGGCGTCGGCCATGATGGTCCCGGTCCGGACCACCTTGTCGCTGATGTCGCGGACCTCGATGTCGACGAACCCGTTGACCGCCAGCAGTTCCGAGTACTCGGCCGCGGTGGCGTACGGGCTCACGTGGTAGGCGGCGCGGATCTCGTCGAGCACCTTGCGGCCCTCGGGAGTCATCGGCGGGCGTTCGACGGTGTCGGCGATCACCAGCCGGGCGCCCGGTCGCAGCACCCTGGCCGTCTCGGCGAGCGCGCGGCGCCGGTCCGGCACGTGGAGCAGCGACTCGATCGCCCACGCGCCGTCGAACGAGCCGTCGCCGAAGGGCAGTTCCGTCACGTCGGCGCGCCGGAACCCGGCCGCCTCCGTGCGGCCCTCCCGCACGGCGCGCCCGACGGCCTTCTCCACCTCGACGTCGCTGATGTCGATGCCGGTGACGCGCACCTCCCTGGCGGCGACGAGCTGGAGGGCGGGCTTGCCCACGCCGCAGCCGATGTCGAGCACCTCGGCGCCGGCGGCCGGGTCGAGCAGGGTGATCATCAGGTCGGTCAGGCGGGCCGTGGCGACCTCGACGGTGGCGGTGTCGGTGTCGTCCTCCCAGTAGCCGTAGTGCAGGTTCTCCCCCCAGACGGCCGTGAGGACCTGCCCGAGGCCTTCGTAGAAACTCGCGACACCGTCGATGCGGTTCGTCTGCGTGGCCATCGTGGTCTCCGTCTCAGGCGGGTCGGATCGACAGGGCGTGGCGGAACACGTTGCGCGGGTCGTACGCCTTCTTGATCCGCTGCAGGCGCGGGTAGTTCGCTCCGTAGTAGAGCGTGCTCCAGGGCGTGCCGGAGGTGTTCCACTCCGGGTCGGCGAGATCGGAGTCCGCGTAGTTGATGTACGCGCCGGCGTTGACGGCATCGGGCACCGGGACACCGCCGGTCCTGGCGTAGACGTCCCGGTAGAGCTTGCGCACCCAGGCCACGTGCGGGGCGTCCTGGTCCGGTGTCCGCCACACGCCGGGGGTGAAGTAGGCGCGCAGGATCGAGTCCCGGTGCGGGTAGGCGGTCGCGTCCGGGGCGACGGTGTTGATCTTCCCGCCGAGGGCGGCGAGGTTCACCTGCGCGCCCGGGTTGCCGAGGGAGTCGTCCGTCAGGTAGCGGTAGATCGTCGCGATCTGCTCGTCGGTGTAACTCCTGCGCAGGTCAGCGGTCTTGTCCTTCTGGCGCCCGGAGGCACCCCAGTACCAGTTGTCCCGGTCGAGCCAGGGCAGCGGGTACCTCTGCTCCGACGCGATCTTGAGACCGGTGCCCGCGGTGATGTCCGCGATCAGCCCGTCGAGCATGGCCTCGCCGCCCTCGACGGTGTCCTCGACGCCGGTCAGCAGGCTGATCACGCCGGCCGCCCGGTGCGAGGCCGAGAGCGAGGCCCAGACCTGGACCTCCTTCGCCCCGGGTGCGCTGTTGCGCTCGAACCACTGGCAGTAGTTGCGGATGAGCGTGGTGAAGGCCTGCTGCGACAAGGAGTCCCAGGACCACTGCACCGTGCGGGCCCGCTGGTTGCCGGCCCGGGGCAGGAGCTTGCCGGGATCGAGCGAGTTCACGTTCGGCGTGCGCAGCCAGTACCGGGTGACGACACCGAAGTTGCCGCCCCCGCCGCCGGTGTGCGCCCACCAGAGGTCCCGGTTCGGGTCGTTGGCCTCGCGCGTCGCCACGACCGTCCGGGGCTGTCCGTCGGCGCCCACCACGACCACCTCGACGGCGTAGAGGTGGTCGACGGCTATGCCGTGGATGCGCGAGTAGAAGTTGTAGCCGCCGCCGAGGATGTGCCCGCCGAGGCCCACCTCCGAGCAGCCGGCAGAGGGCAGGTGCACGCCCCACCCCTTGAAGAGCCTATGCTGCGTCTGCGCCACGAGCACCCCGGGCCCGACCGCGAAGGCCCTGCGCGACTCGTCGTAGCAGACGTCGGACAGCTGCGAGAGGTCGATGAGTTCCCTGATGTCGGGCGTCGCCGTGAAGTTCTCCAGGCAGTGGCCCCCGGAGCGGACGGCGACCCGGCGGCCGGCCGCGACGGCCCGGCCGAGCGCTTCCATCACGTGGTCGCGGGTGGTCGCGATGGTCACCTGGTCGGGCCGGCCGCTGAACCGGGTGTTGTGGGCGTGCAGGAAGCCGTCGTACCGCGTGTCCCCGGGCTGCACGGTGACGGCACCGAACGGCGGCGCGCACGCCTCCGTCGCGGCCGCGGGCCGGGCGCCGGCGACGACGTCCGCCGCCACCAGGCCGGCCCCGGCGAATGCGGCACTGGTGAGTAATCCCCGGCGGCTCAATCCAGACATCTGTGCGACTCCTCGGCTCATGACGGCAGAAGGGAAGGGGGACACGACTCGATCGCGGCATTCCGCCGGCTGGGACTGTGCCACCGGCCGGCCCGGAAGCCCGCGTAGATGATATTCAACTTGACGCTAGTAAGTACCGCAACTGTCCTCTTTCGAAAGCTCTTTCACGGGATGCCCGGCTCCAACTGCGGCTACCGCTCCTTCCGACGGGCCGTGATCACCGCCATGCCGCTCGGCAGGACCTTCGTCTCCTCGCTCTCCAAGCCGGCGTCGGCGAGCAGTGCGGCGAATTCGGCCCGGGTGCGCTCGCGCCCTCCCGCGGCGCCGAAGAGGGAGAGCATGTAGACGTCCATGACGGAGGGCAGCCGGTGCGGGGCCTCCCCGTCCTCACCACCGGCGTCCGTCACCAGGTCGATCACCATCAGGCGGCCGTGCGCGGGCATCGCGGCGGCGCAGGTGCGCAGGATGTCCGCGGCGCGGTCGCGGCCCCAGTCGTGCAGGACGTGACTGAGGACGTACAGGTCGGCGCCCGGCGGGACGTGCGCGAAGAAGTCCCCGACCACGGCCGTGCAGCGGCGGGTGAGTCCCTCCTCGGCGATGCGCTTCTCCGCGAGCGGGACCGTCCCCGGCAGGTCCAGGACGGTACCGGTGCTCCCCGGCGTGCGGTGGAGGAGCTCGCACAGCAGGTGGCCGTTGCCGCCGCCCACGTCGACGATCCACGGGAAGCGGTCGAAGCCGACGGCGTCGAACACCTCGTCGAGCTCCAGGCGCAGGCCGGCCTCCTGCGAGCGGTCGAACACCTCGCGGCGGTCCGGCTGCTGCTCCAGGTACGCGAAGAGGTCGCGGCCGAAGTGCCGGTGGAACGCCGACTTCCCGGTCCGGACGGTGTGTTCGAGGTCCGTCCAGGTCCGGCCGACCTCGCCCGCGAGCAGCAGCGCGGTCGGGTGAGCCGTCCCGGGCGTCTGCGGCAGGAGCGTGCTGCCGAAGGGCGTCACCGCGAAGGTCCCGTCGGCCTCCTCCGTGAACACGCCGAACGTCACCAGTGCGCGCAGCAGGCGCTCCAACGCCACTGGGTGGGCGCCGAGTTCGGCGGCCAGCCGCTGGGCGGAGCGGGGCCGCGCGGCGAGCGCCTCGGGGACGCCGATCCGCACGGCGGTGCAGATCGCCCTCGACACGAGCTGGCCGTAGAGCAGCATGCGCATGCGGGTGGCGTGGTCGTGCGTCTCGGGGTGGAGCATGCCGTCACCTCGTTCAGGGGGAGGGGAGTCGGGTCGTCGGCGGGTGGGCGGATCCGGATGCGGCCGGGGACACGGCCGGGGCTGGGGCCGAAGGCCCGGCCAGGACGGGGTCCCAGGGCTCGGCCGGGGGTCCCAGGGCTCGGCCGGGGCGGGGCCGCCACCGGGTGGCGGCCCCGTCGGGTCCGCAATGCGCGGGCGGCGACCGCTACTTGGTCGCCACGATGACGCCGTGCGGGGTCCAGCCCGGGATCGGGATCCGCTTGACGGTGCTGAAACCGGCGTCGCGGAGGCACTTCTCGTGCTGCGCCCAGGAGTAGATCATCCCGCCCTCGGCCGGCAGCGCGGCGAAGTACACGCTGTCCAGCGCGGCGACGACCGGGCCGTCCCCCTCGTCGTTGGACATCGAGTTGAACACCACCAGCTGGCCGCCCTCCGGCAGCGCCGCGTACGCGCGGCGCAGCAGTTCGGTGTTCTCCTCCAGCGTCCAGATGACCAGCTGGTGGGCGAACATGATCACGTCGCAGCCGGTGGGGAGCGGATCGGCGAACATGTCGCCGGTGATGACCGAGACCTGGTCGCTCACGCCCGCCTGGGCGATCTTCTTCTCCGCGATGGTGCCGGAGGCCGGGATCTCGAAGACCGTGACCTTGAGGTCCGGGTTGGCCTTGGCCAGCGCGATGGCGTTGACCGCGTCGCCACCGCCGCAGTCCAGCAGGTGCCTGCGCCCGGACAGGTCGAGCTCCTGCACGAGGTGCTTGTTCGCGAGCTCCGACCACGACCGCATGTAGCGGTAGAAGACCTGCTCGAGGTGCGGGTTCTCGGCCAGCCGGTGGTACAGGTCCCGGCCCGAGCCGCGCACCCGGCGCAGCCCGACGTTGCGGTTCTCGCGCAGCGAGTCGGTGAAGTCCAGCTGGCCCTCGTAGACGACGTACTGCTCGAACGCGACGGTGTCCTTGAAGCGCTGCCAGTCGCCCTCGTCCATGAGGTCCCGCACGACCCGGGCGAGGTGGTAGCGGCCGTTCTCCTTGACGACGATGCCGAGGGAGGTGCAGCCGAGGAGCAGGATCTCGACGGCGCGGTCCTGGAGGCCCAGGCTGTCCCGGACCTGCTCACGGGTGAGCTCGCCCTTCTCGGCGAGGAGCTCGGGCAGACCGAGTTCGCAGGCGGCGTTCAGGTACTGGAAGGCCGCGTGCCCGAAGAGGATCCGGGACAGTCCGTCCATGTCCAGCGCCGGGACGGGCGCGGAGCCGGGAGCGGTGCTCGTGCCGTGCGGGTTGGGAGCGGTGGTGGTCATGGGTACGCCGCCTTTCGGAGGTGGGGCCTTGGGCCGTGGTCTGGGATCGGGTCGGTCGTTGGGGTGGGTGCGGGCCGGCGGGTCACGCGCCCGGGACGTCCGGGAGGGAGCCGGCCCGGATGCGGTGGAACTGCTCGATGACGCCCACCGCGGGGCGGTGCGAGCGGCTCGTCGCCAGGAGGCTCGGTGACTGCCGCCCCACGAAGTGCCCGCACACGCCCTTGTGCGCGTCGTACGTGGCGTCCAGCGCCGTCCGGAAGTCCGCCAGGGCCTCCGGGCGGCGGGCCGCCAACCAGGACCACGCGGCCCGGGACTCCGTGAGCTCGGCCACCAGGGCCTCGTGGTCGCGCCAGCGCAGCCCGCTCATCTGCGGGGGTGCGACCGGCGGCATCAGGGTGGGCCGGATCTCGGCCCGGTACTGGTCCGCCGTGGCGTCCCCGGCGAAGCGCAGGGCGGCCCGGCAGGCCCGCATCACGCGGGTGGCGACGGCGGCCGCGGTGGCCGCGAGCTCCTCGTCCCCGGCGTCCGCCGCGGCCCGCAGGCTGCCCAGGGCCATGGTGGCGCCCTGGGCGAACACCATGAACACGTGGTGTCCGCGCACCCAGCGCCGCAGGCCGTCGAGCGGCGCCGGCTCCCCGGGGCGGTCGGCTCCGGGCGCGTCGAGCACCGGCGGGAGGAGGGTCGGCTCGGCCAGCCAGCCGTGCACGACGTCGAAGCCGTCGAGCAGATCGGCCCAGTCGGGCGCGTCGAGGCCGGTGCCCCGCTCGTCGGCCAGCTCCAGGACGCCGAGTTGGGCGTTCAGCAGCGCGGCGGCGAGGAGGGCGAGCGGCTCGCCGTGGTGGCGTTCGATGCCGAACGCCAGGTCGTTGTCGCGGTTGGGCCGCGACTCGCGCGGGTCGTCGCCGACCGGAGTGCTCGGCACCGGTCCGAGCACGGCACGGGCCGTCCGGGCGGCGCCGAGCAGGCGGGGCACCCCCGTGCGGTGCGCCGGGGCCGCCAGCCGGGCGGCGACGGCGGCCAGGGCGGCCGGGCGGGCCGCCGCGATCGCCGGCACCGAAACCGGGAGGTCCTCCGGGCGGGCCATCGGGAACGGCACGGTGGCGACGTCGGGCAGGTAGTCCGTCATCGGGTCACCGGGACTTGAGCAGCGGCTTGCCGAGCGGGAGTCGCTTGGCGCCGGTCGCGCTGTGCATGGCGCTCGCGAAGATGTACATGCCGAGCGCGATGAACAGGAACATGCTCCCGATGCCGACGTAGACGAGCCACGGGTCGCTGGGCTTGAGCGGGTGGTTGATCGTCTGGTCGATGGCCTGCTCGATCGCACCGAACAGCACCAGCAGGGTGAGCGAGACGACGATGAAGAGGAAGGTGTACGCCCGCGGCAGGTGCAGCGTCGTGACCGTCAGGAGGACGATCACGATGGCCCAGACGAGGACGAAGTTGGCCGTCGCCTGGCGCTGTTCGACGTTCTCGAAGGTGCCCATCCAGTTGTTGTTCAGCGCGATGCTGAGCACCGAGAAGCTGAGCCAGAACGTGCCGAACAGCCCGTAGACCGCGGCGAACACCCCGTCGCCCAGGCGCATCGACCAGGCGGCGGCCATCAGCAGCATCACGGTGCTGCTGAACACCATGATCGGCAGGGAGGCCACCAGCGAGTTCGCCGGGATGCTGATGTCCTTGAGGTAGAACGCGAGGGAGAGGGAGCCCAGCAGGAAGCCGCCGAAGCCCAGCATCGCCGCCTGGGGCGAGCGGGGGCCGGTCAGCGCCTCGGACGCGGACTCGGAGGAGGACTCGGCTCCGGTGCCGGCCTCGGGCGAGGCCTTCGCGGAGGCGGGGGCGGATGCGGGGGCGAGGGCGACCGCCTGGGGGGTGTCGAGGGTCGGGTTTTCCTGCTTCATCGTCGGTTGTCTCCTGCTCGTGGTTCGTCAGGGTTCAGTTCGTCGGGGGATGGTTCGTCGGGGGGATGGCTCGTCGGAGGGATGGCTCGTCGGGGCATGGTTCGGGGGCATGCTTCGTCGGGAGCGGGCCGCGGCCAGGAGGCCGGTGTGCCCTGGCGCTTCGGACGGTGGCCTGCCGCGTGGTGTGCCGGACGGTGACAGGCCGGACGGTGACGTGCCGGACGGTGGCCGGAGGTCAACCGGTGGGGCGGCCGAGGGTGCGCCGCACGCGCGGGATGGCCTCCGGGGCCTGCCAGTCCGCCGGGTCCGGCAGCCGGCGGGCGAGTTCCTTGAGGACGGAGTGCTCGAAGATCAGGTCGAGCGGGACGTCCGTGCCGGTCTGCGCGGAGAGCCTGGACGCGACCCGGGTGGCGAGGAGGGAGTGGCCGCCGAGGGCGAAGAAGTCGTCCTCGGCACCGACCTCGGGAACGCCGAGCAGCTCGCACCAGATGCCGGCGATCAGCCGCTCGGCCGGTGTCCGGGGTGAACGGCCGCTCCCCCCAGCCGGGTTGGGATCGGCGGACGGCAACGCACCGCGGTCGACCTTGCCGTTGGGCAGCAGCGGGAACGCGGGCAGCTCGACGAACACGGACGGGACCATGAACCGCGGCAGCCACGCCCGGGCATGAGCGGCCAGCTCCGCCTGGTCCAACCTCCCCGCCCCGGCCGGCACCACATACCCCACCAGCCCCAGCAGACCCGAAGCGTCCTCCCGGGCCACCACCAACGCGCCCTCCACCCCGGCGTGCCGGCGCAGCACCTCCTCCACCTCGCCCAGCTCCACGCGGTGGCCGCGGACCTTCACCTGCCCGTCCGCCCGGCCCAGGTAGTCCAGCTTCCCGTCCGCACGCCACCGCACCAGATCCCCCGTCCGGTACAGCCGGCCCCCCGCCGACGAGAACGGATCCGGCAGGAAACGCTCCGCCGTCAAAGCCGGACGCCCCAGATAACCGCGCGTCACACCCGCCCCCGACAAGTACAACTCCCCCACCGCGCCCAACGGCACCGGCCTCAACCCGCCGTCCAGCACATACGCGCCCGTACCGTCCACCGGCACCCCGATCGGCGTGCGCACATCCCCCGGATCCGTCACCGTCCACGTCGAGTACGTGGTGTCCTCACTCGGACCGTAGAGGTTGTTCACCACCTCCACCCCCTCCAGCGCGTA
>NZ_JBVJJY010000043.1:0-21999 GCF_055585785.1 Kitasatospora sp. NPDC053308
GGGTTGGAGTACCACCGTCCGAACATGATGTGGGCGGGTGCGCTGACCGGTGAGCTGGTGACCGGGTGCGAGGCGGGTTACTGGCCGGCGCAGACACGCGGTGCGGTGCGGTTCGCCGATGCCGTCGCGGCTCTCGCCGAGCAGGGCGTGACGGTGTTCATCGAGGTCGGCCCCGACGGGTCGCTGTCCTCGCTCGGCCCGGACATCGCGGCCGGGGCCGGGCACGAGGACGCCGTCTTCGTCCCGCTCCAGCGGCGGAACGACGAGAGCGTCCCGAGCCTGGTCACGGGCCTGGCCCGCGCGTACGTCAATGGCGCTGCGGTGGAGTGGGGTTCGGTGCTGCCGACCGGTACGCCGGTCGAGCTGCCCACCTACGCCTTCCGCCACGAGCTGTACTGGCCCAAGGGCGTGCAGACCCCGCCGAACGCCGGCGCGGACGGTACGGGCACCGCCGCCGAGGCCCGGTTCTGGGCCGCCGTCGACAGCGGGGACCTGGCCAAGCTCGTCGACACCCTGGCGCTGGAGGACCAGCGGCACCTCGGCGAGGTGCTGCCCGCCCTGACGTCCTGGCGGCGCCGTGAGCAGGACCGTTCGGTCACCGCGAACTGGCGGTACCGGGTGAGCTGGGCGCCGGTGGCCGACCCCGCCCCGGCCGTGCTGGCCGGGCACTGGCTGCTGGTGGTCACGCCCGAGCAGGCCGAGGAAGACCTGTGGCAGGCCTGCGTGCGGGCGCTGACCGCGCGCGGCGCCGACGTCGTGACGATGGTGACCACCGAAACCGCCGACCAGCGGCGGATGGCCGCGCAGATCGCGGCGACGCTCCCCGAGGCCGGGGTCTCCGGCGTCGTGTCGCTGCTGGCCCTGGACGAGACGCCGCTGCCCGGTCACCCGGTGCTGGCGAACGGCCTCGCCGGGACCCAGACGCTGATCCAGGCCCTGATCGCCGAAGGGGTCCACGCGCCGATGTGGGCGGTGACCCGCGGCGCGGTCGCCGCCACACCGGACGAGGTACTGACCAGCCCGGTGCAGGCGCAGACCTGGGGTCTGGGCCGGGTCGCCACCCTGGAGCACCCCGACCACGGCGGCGGTCTGGTCGACCTGCCGGCGGAGTTCGACGAGCAGGCCGCGGCGCGGTTCTGCGCGGTGCTCGCCGAGTGCGGCGAGGACCAGGTCGCGATCCGTCCGGCCGGCCTCTTCGGACGCCGGCTCACCAGGGCCGGGCAACCCCGCGGCGACGCCGGGCGGTTCGTGCCGCGCGGCACCGCCCTGATCACCGGCGGGACCGGTGCGATCGGCGGCCACGTGGCCCGCTGGCTGGCCGGCCGCGGCGCCGAGCGGCTCGTGCTGACGAGCCGCTCCGGGGCCGGGGCGGCGGGGACGGCCGCCCTGGCGGCCGAGCTGGCGACGACCGGGGCCCGGGTGGACGTGTTCGCCTGCGACGCCGCCGAGGACACCGCGCTCGCCGGGGTGATCGCCAGGATCGGCGCGAGCGGCCCGCCGCTGACCACGGTCATGCACGCCGCCGGCCTCGGACAGGCCACCGCACTGGACGACGTCTCGGTGGAGGAGACGGCCGCCATGCTGGCCGCCAAGGCCGCCGGCGCCGCCAACCTGGACCGGCTGACCGCCGGCCTGGACCTGGACGCGTTCGTCCTGTTCTCCTCCATCGCGGCGACCTGGGGCAGCGGCCTCCAGGCCGGCTACGCGGCGGCCAACGCCTACCTGGACGCCCTGGCGGAGAACCGCCTCGCCCGCGGCCTGGCCGCCACCTCGGTGGCCTGGGGCCCGTGGGGCGGCGGCGGGATGACCGACGCGGAGGGCGCGGCCGCGATGACGCGCCGAGGACTGCGCCTGATCGATCCCGGCCACGCGATCCAGGCCCTGGCCCAGGCGCTCGACGGCCGGGACCGGCTGCTCACCGTCGTGGACGTGGACTGGGCGCGGTTCGCCCCGCCGTTCACGCTGCGCCGGCCCAGCCCGCTGATCGAGGGCCTGCCCGAAGTCATCGAGGCCCTGGCCGCGAAGGGCGACGCCACCGGCTCGGTCGACACGTCGGCCGGAAGCGCGCTGGCGCAGCAGTTGGCGGGCCTGTCCCGGGTGGAACAGGACCGGCTGCTGACCGACCTGGTCCGGACCGAGGCCGCCGCCGTCCTGGGGCACGCCAGCGTCGAGTCCGTCGAGGCCGACCGGGCCTTCAACGACCTCGGGGCCGACTCGCTGACCGCGGTCGAACTGCGGGACCGGCTGGGCGCGTCCACCGGGCTGCGCCTGCCCAGCACCCTCCTGTTCGACTACCCCACCTCGGCCGCGCTCGCCGACCACCTGCGGGTCAGCCTGACCGAGGAGACCAGCCCGGCCCAGCCCGTACTGGCCGAACTGGACAAGCTGGAGGGCATGCTCGCCGGAATCGCCGGCGACGACGAATCCGGCCTGATCACGAACCGCCTCGAAGTCGTGCTCTCCAAGTGGAGGGAGGCTCGGGCACAGACCGCCGAGACCGGAGTTGCGGAGAAGCTCGAATCGTCAACCGACGACGAAGTCTTCGATTTCATCGGCAAGGAACTCGGAATCCACTGACACGGCCAACGCCGCGACTTCTTCGACGAGGTGACGCAAGTGAGCGAAGAGAAGCTCCGCTATTTCCTCAAGCGGGTGACCGCCAATCTGCACGAGACCCGGCAGCGCCTGCAGGAGCTGGAGACCGCCGGTGGTGAGCCCATCGCCATCGTCGGCATGAGCTGCCGGTTCCCCGGCGGCGTGCGCAGCCCCGAGGGCCTGTGGGAACTGCTGGACGCCCAGCGGGAATCGGTGGCCGGGTTGCCGCAGGACCGCGGGTGGGTCTTCGGCGACGACGGCGCCGGCGCCGCGGAGGTGCAGGCGGGCAACTTCATCTACGACGCCACCCAGTTCGACGCCGGCTTCTTCGGGATCAGCCCGCGCGAGGCCCTGTCGATGGACCCGCAGCAGCGGCTGCTGCTGGAGGTGTCGTGGGAGGCGCTGGAGCGGGCCGGGATCGACCCGGCGTCGCTGCGCGGTTCGGCGACGGGCGTGTTCGCCGGCGCGTCCGCCTCCGGGTACGGCTGGATCACCGGCAAGCAGGGCGAGCTCGACGGTCACGTGATGACCGGCAACGCCACGAGCATCCTGTCCGGCCGGGTGTCCTACACGCTGGGCCTGGAGGGCCCGGCGGTCACGGTCGACACGGCCTGCTCGTCGTCACTGGTCTCGCTGCACCTGGCCGCGCAGGCGCTGCGCTCCGGCGAGTGCTCGATGGCGCTGGTCGGGGGCGCGTTCGTGGCAGCCACGCCCGTGCTGTTCACCGACTTCAGCACGTCGCTCGGGCTGTCGCCCGACGGGCGGTGCAAGACCTTCGGGGCCGGGGCTGACGGCATGGGCGTCGCCGAGGGCGCCGGTGTCGTGGTCGTGGAACGGCTGTCGGACGCGCGCCGCAACGGGCACAAGGTGCTCGCGGTGGTGCGCGGGTCGGCGATCAACCAGGACGGCGCGTCCAACGGTCTGACGGCGCCGAACGGCCCCTCGCAGCAGCGGGTGATCCGCGCGGCGCTGGCCAGCGCCCGGTTGTCGACGGCCGACGTGGACGTGGTGGAGGCACACGGGACGGGTACCCCGCTCGGGGACCCGATCGAGGCCCAGGCGCTGCTCGCCACCTACGGCCAGAACCGTCCCGAGGACCGGCCGCTGTGGCTGGGGTCGGTGAAGTCGAACATCGGCCACACCCAGCAGGCCGCGGGCATGGCCGGGATCATCAAGATGGTGCTGGCGCTGCAGAACGAGCAGCTGCCGGCGACGCTCCACGTCGAAGAGCCGACGGCCGAGGTGGACTGGTCGGCGGGCGAGGTGCGGCTGCTGGCCGAGCCGGTGCCGTGGCCCGCCGGGGAGCGGGTCCGCCGGGGCGGTGTCTCCGGGTTCGGCATGAGCGGCACCAACGTGCACGTCATCCTGGAGGAGGCTCCGGCCGAGGACGACGGGACCGCCGAGGCACCCGCCGGGGACGCCGAGGGTGCGGACGGCCTGGGCGAGCCGGCCGCCGAGGTGGAGGCGGCTCCGGCCGCTCCCGCGGTGGTGGAGCCGGACGGGCTGGCGGCCTGGGTGGTGTCGGGCCGGTCGGCCAAGGGGCTGGCGGCTCAGGCGGCGCGGCTGCGGGAGTGGGTGGCGGCGCGGCCGGAGTTGACGCCGGTGGAGGTGGCGTGGTCGTTGGCGGCGACGCGGTCGGTGTTCGAGCACCGTGCCGTGGTGGTCGGTGGCGGCCGTGAGGAGTTGTTGTCCGGGCTGGGTGGTCTGGTCGCCGGGGCGCGTTCCGCGTCGGTGGTGTCGGGGGTTGCCCGTTCGGGTGGTCGGACGGCGTTCGTGTTCGCGGGTCAGGGTGCGCAGTGGGTCGGCATGGGCCGGGAGCTCGCCGAGTCGAGTGCGGTGTTCGCGGCGCGGTTGGCGGAGTGTGAGGCGGCGTTGGCGCCGCATGTGCCGTGGTCGCTGTCGGAGGTGCTGGCCGGGGCGGAGGGTGCTCCCGCGCTGGAGGCCGCGGACGTGGTGCAGCCGGTGATGTGGGCGGTGATGGTGTCGCTGGCGGCGGTGTGGGAGGCCGCGGGCGTCACCCCGGACGCCGTGGTGGGGCATTCGCAGGGGGAGATCGCGGCGGCGACGGTGGCCGGGATGCTGTCCCTGGAGGACGGTGCCCGGGTGGTGGCGGTGCGGGCCCGGGCGTTGTCGAGTCTGGGGCTCGAGGGGTCGATGCTGTCGGTGGTGATGCCGTACGCGTCGGTGCGGGAGATCGTCGAGGGCTGGGGTGAGCGCCTGTCCATCGCGGCGGTGAACGGCCCGGCGGCGGTGGTGGTCTCCGGCGAGGCGGACGCGCTGGCGGAGTTCGAGCGTGAGCTGGCGTCGCGGAAGGTGCTGCGCTGGCGGGTTCCGGTGACGGACTTCGTGGCGCACTCGCCGGCGGTCGAGCCCCTGGAGGCGGTCCTCGCCGAGGAGTTGGCGGGGATCGCGCCGCGGGCGGGCCGGGTGCCGATGATCTCCACGGTCACCGGCGAGTGGCTGACCGGCACCGAGGTCGACGCCGGCTACTGGTACGCGAACCTGCGGCGGATGGTCCGTTTCGAGGAGGCCGTCCGGACCCTGCTGGGCGGGGGCTACGGCGCGTTCGTCGAGGTGTCCCCGCACCCGGTGCTGACCGCCTCCGTCACCGAGACCGCCGAGGACGCCGGGATCGCCGACGTCCTGACGGTGGGCACGCTGGAGCGCGACAACGCGGGCGCCGCCCGGCTGCTCACCGCGTTCGCGCAGGCCCACGTCGGCGGTCTGCCCGTCGACTGGAAGACCGTCCTGCCCGCCGCCGGTCAGGTGGACCTGCCGACCTACGCCTTCCAGCACCAGCGGTACTGGCTGGAGCCCGCGGCCACGGGCGTGACCCCCACCGGGGGCGACGGCTCGGGCACCGCCGCCGAGGCCCGGTTCTGGGCCGCCGTCGAGGGAGGCGACCTGGCCCACATCGCCGAGGTCCTGGAGCTGGACGACCAGCGCTCCCTCGGTGAGGTGCTGGAGGCGCTGACGTCCTGGCGCCGCCGCGAGCGCGACCGCTCGGTGACGGAGGGCTGGCGCTACCGGGTGACCTGGGCGCCGGTCGCGGACGTCGACGCCGCCGCGCTCACCGGCCGCTGGCTGGTGCTCGCCGACCGGGCCGACGACGAGCTGACGCGGTCCTGCGTCCGGGCGCTGGCCGCCCGCGGCGCGGAGGTCACGGTCGCCGAGGTGCCGGCCGACGCCCTGGACCGGGGCGACGTGACGGCCGTCATCGGCGCGGCACTGCAGGACGGCGAGCCGTCGCAGGACACCGCGGAGCCGGCCGGCATCGTCTCGCTGCTGGCCCTGGACGAGACGCCCGTGCCCGGGCACCCGGCGGTTCCCCGGGGCTTCGCCACCACGCTCGCCGCGGTGCAGGCGCTGGGCGACGCGGGCATCGACGCCCCGCTGTGGCTGCTCACCCGCGGCGCCGTCGCGGCGACACCGGGCGAGGCGCTGAGCAACCCGCTGCAGACCCAGGTCTGGGGCCTCGGCCGGGTCGTCGGCCTGGAACACCCCGACCGCTGGGGCGGGTTGATCGACCTTCCGGCCGCTTTCGACGAGCAGGCCGCGGCCCGGCTGGTCGCGGTGCTCGCCGGCGGTGGCGAGGACCAGGTCGCGATCCGTCCGGCGGCGGTCTTCGGCCGCCGGCTCACCAGGGCCGGGCAGCCGCGCGGCACCTCCGGGCAGTGGACGCCCGGCGGCAGTGTCCTGATCACCGGTGGCACCGGTGCGATCGGCGGGCACGTGGCCGGCTGGCTGGCCGGCCGGGGCGCGCGGCGGCTCGTGCTGACCAGCCGGTCCGGCCCGGCCGCCGCCGGTGTCGCCGCGAAGGCCGCCGAACTGGCGGCCCGGGGCAGCGACGTGGACGTCGTCGCCTGCGACGCGGCCGACCGGTCCCAGCTGGCCGGGGTGCTCGACCGGATCGCGGCGGACGGCCCCGCGCTGTCCGCGGTGTTCCACACCGCCGGTGTCGTCCAGCACTCCACCGTGCACGAGACCGACCTGGCCGAGACGGCCGCGGTGCTGGCCGCCAAGGCCGCCGGCGCCGTGCACCTGGACGAGCTGACCGCCGATCTGGACCTCGACGCGTTCGTCCTCTTCTCCTCGATCGCGGCGACCTGGGGCAGTGGTCTCCAGCCCGCCTACGCCGCGGCCAACACCTTCCTGGACGGCCTGGCCGAGTACCGCCGGGCGCAGGGCCGGACCGCGACCTCGATCGCCTGGGGTTCGTGGGGCGGCGGCGGCATGACCGACGAGGCGGGCGCCGCGCAGGGCAGCCGCCGCGGACTGATCGTCATGGACCAGGACCGGGCCGTCCGGGCGCTCGCCCAGATCCTGGACGGCGGCGAGGAACAGCTGACCGTCGCCGACATCGACTGGGCGCGGTTCGCCCCGCCGTTCACGCTGCGCCGGCCCAGCCCGCTGATCGAGAACCTGCCGGAGGTCCGGCAGGCCCTGGCCGGTGACCTGCCGGCCGCGACCGGGGCCGACCAGGCCGGCGGCTCGGACGCGAGCGCGTCCTGGAAGCAGCGGCTGGCGGGCCTGCCCCGCATCGAGCAGAACAGGGTGCTGGTCAACCTGGTCCAGACCCAGGCGGCCGCGGTGCTCGACTACGCGTCGCCCGACGCCGTCGAGGCCACCCGGGCCTTCAGTGACCTGGGCTTCGACTCGCTGACCTCGGTCGAGCTGCGCAACCGGCTCAGCACCGCCACCGGCCTCCAGCTGCCCGCGACGCTGATGTTCGACGCCCCGACGCCCACCGCCGCCGCCGAGTTCCTGCTGGCGCAGCTGGCGGGCGCCCCCGACGGCGCGCAGGCCGCCCCGCTCGTGGCGGCGGGCCTGGAGGTACCTCCCGGCCGCCAGGCTGAGGGAGAGCCGCTGGCGATCGTCGGCATGGCGTGCCGGTACCCGGGCGGGGTGACCGGTCCGGAGGAGCTGTGGGACCTGGTGACCGCCGGGACCGACGCCATCTCCGTCCTGCCGGAGGACCGGGGCTGGGTCATCGAGGGCCGCGGCGACGCCGCCGAGGGCGGGCCCGTCCGGGCGGGCGGCTTCGTCTACGACGCGACCGGTTTCGACGCGGGGTTCTTCGGGATCAGTCCGCGCGAGGCCGTGTCGATGGACCCGCAGCAGCGGCTGCTGCTGGAGGTGGCCTGGGAGGCGCTGGAGCGGGCCGGGATCGACCCCGCGGCGCTGCGCGGGTCGGCGACGGGAGTGTTCGCGGGCGCGTCCGCCTCCGGGTACGGCTGGAGCTCCGGCCTGCAGGGCGAGCTGGACGGGCACCTCGTCACCGGGATCTCGACCAGTGTCGTGTCCGGCCGGGTGTCGTACGTGCTGGGCCTGGAGGGGCCGGCGGTGACGGTCGACACGGCCTGCTCGTCGTCCCTGGTGGCGCTGCACCTCGCCTGCCAGGCGGTGCGTTCCGGGGAGTGCACGCTGGCCCTGGCGGGCGGCGTCATGGTGGCGGCCAACCCGCTGCTGTTCGACCAGTTCAGCCGGCAGATGGGGCTGGCGCCGGACGGACGGTGCAAGCCGTTCTCGGCGGCGGCCGACGGCATGGGCCTGGGCGAGGGCGCGGGCATGCTCGTGGTGGAGCGGCTGTCGGACGCCCGGCGCAACGGGCACCAGGTGCTCGCGGTGATCCGCGGCAGTGCCACCAACCAGGACGGCGCGTCGAACGGTCTGACGGCGCCGAACGGGCCGTCGCAGCAGCGGGTGATCCGGGCGGCGCTGGCGAACGCCGGGGTCCGCGCCGACGAGGTCGACGTGGTGGAGGCGCACGGGACGGGTACCCCGCTCGGGGACCCGATCGAGGCGCAGGCGCTGCTCGCGACCTACGGCCGGGAGCGCGGTGGCAACGGGCCGCTGCGGCTGGGCTCGGTGAAGTCGAACATCGGGCACACCCAGGCGGCCGCCGGTGTGGCCGGTGTGATCAAGATGGTGATGGCGCTGCGGCACCGTGAGCTGCCGGCGACGCTGCACGCCGCCGAGCGTTCCCCGCACATCGACTGGTCGGCCGGTGAGGTGGAGCTGCTGACCGAGGCGGTGCCGTGGTCGGCCGAGAACCGGGTGCGTCGGGCCGGCATCTCGTCGTTCGGCATGAGCGGCACCAACGCGCACCTCATCCTGGAGGAGGCTCCGGCCGGGCAGGCCCCGGAGGACGAGGCCCCGGAGGAGCCGAGGGACGAGGTCCGCTCGGCTGTGGTGGTCGAGGACGCGCCGGCCGCGTGGCTGGTGTCGGGCCGCTCGGCCCGGGGGCTGACGGCTCAGGCGGCGCGGCTGCGGGACTGGGTGGCGGCGCGGCCGGAGCTGACGCCGGCGGAGGTGGCGTGGTCGCTGGCGGCGACGCGGTCGGCCTTCGAGCACCGGGCCGTGGTGGTCGGTGGCGGGCGTGACGAGCTGGCGTCGGGTCTGGAGGGTCTGGCCCTCGGCGCTCCGGCCGCCTCCGTGGTGTCGGGCGTGGCCCGTACCGGGAGCCGGACGGCGTTCGTGTTCGCCGGTCAGGGGGCCCAGTGGGTCGGCATGGGGCGGGAGTTGGCGCAGTCGAGCCCGGTGTTCGCGGCGCGGTTGGCGGAGTGCGAGGCGGCGTTGGCGCCGCACGTCCCGTGGTCGCTGTCGGAGGTGCTGGCCGGGGCGGAGGGCGCTCCGGGTCTGGACGCGGCCGACGTGGTGCAGCCGGTGCTGTGGGCGGTCATGGTGTCGCTGGCGGCCGTCTGGGAGGCCGCCGGTGTCCGGCCGGACGCCGTCCTGGGCCACTCGCAGGGTGAGATCGCGGCGGCCACCGTCGCCGGGATGCTGTCCCTGGAGGACGGCGCCCGCGTGGTGGCGGTGCGGGCCCGGGCGCTGTCGAGCCTGGCCATCCAGGGCTCGATGGTCTCGGTCGTGATGCCCTCGCCGGCCGTGCGCGAGATCGTCGAGGGCTGGGGCGAGCGGCTGTCGGTGGCCGCGGTCAACGGCCCGGCGGCGGTCGTGGTCTCCGGCGAGCCGGACGCGCTGTCGGAGTTCGAGCGTGAGCTGGCGGCGCGGAAGGTGCTGCGCTGGCGGATCCCGGCGACGGACTTCGTGGCGCACTCGCCGGCGGTCGAGCCGCTGGAGGCCGTCCTCGCCGAGGAGCTGGCCGGGATCGCCTCGCAGGCCGGCCGGGTGCCGATGATCTCCACGGTCACCGGCGAGTGGCTGACCGGCACCGAGGTCGACGCCGGCTACTGGTACGCGAACCTGCGGCGGATGGTCCGCTTCGAAGAGGCCGTCCGGACCCTGCTGGGCGGGGGCTACGGCGCGTTCGTCGAGGTGTCGACGCACCCGGTGCTGACCGCCTCCGTCACCGAGACCGCCGAGGACGCCGGCATCGACGTCCTCAGCGTGGGCTCGCTGGAGCGCGACAACGGTGGTGCCGCCCGCCTGGTCACCGCGTTCGCGCAGGCTTACGTCGGCGGTCTGCCCGTCGACTGGAAGACCGTCCTGCCCGCCGCCCAGCCCGTCGAGCTGCCGACCTACGCGTTCCAGCACCAGCACTACTGGCTGCAGGCCGCCGGGACGGCGTCCCCGATGGGCGGCGACGGTGCGAGCACGGCCGCCGAGGCCCGGTTCTGGGCCGCCGTCGAGGGCGGCGACCTGGCCCGGCTCGCCGACACCCTGGCGATCGAGGACCAGCGGCAACTCGGCGCCGTCCTGCCCGCGCTGGCCTCCTGGCGACGCCGGGAGCAGGACCGCTCGGTGACCGAGAACTGGCGCTACCGGGTCACCTGGGCACCCGTCTCGGACCCTGCCCCCGCCCGGCTGTCCGGGAGCTGGCTGGTCGTGCTCCCCGCCGGACACGCCGACGCCGGCCTCGTCCGGCAGTGCACGGCGGCGCTGGCCGCCCGCGGTGCCGAGCCCGTCGTCCTGGAGACCACGGCCGAGGAGGACCGGAAGGGGACGGCCGCGCGGATCCGCGAGGTGCTGCCGGAGTCCGGCTTCACCGGGGTGCTGTCGCTGCTGGCCCTGGACGAGACGCCCGTGCCGGACCACCCGGTGGTGCCCCGCGGCCTCGCCGCGACGCTGACCCTGGTGCAGGCGCTGGGCGCCGCCGAGGTGGGCGCGCCACTGTGGGTGGTCACGTCCGGCGCGGTGGCCGGCGGGCCGGGCGAGGGCCCGGCCAACCCGGTGCAGACGCAGGTCTGGGGCCTGGGCCGCGTCGTGGCGCTGGAACACCCGGACCGCTGGGGCGGGTTGGTCGACCTTCCCGGCACGGTCGACGAGCAGACCGTGGGACGGCTGGCCGCGGTGCTGGCCGGCTGCGGTGAGGACCAGGTGGCGGTCCGTCCGGCCGGGATCCTGGCCCGGCGGCTGACCCGGGCTCCCCACCCCCGTCCGGCGGACCGGGAGTGGACGCCCGGCGGGACCGTCCTGGTCACCGGCGGCACCGGTGCGATCGGCGGGCACGTGGCCGGCTGGCTGGCCGGCCGGGGCGCGCGGCGGCTCGTGCTGACCAGCCGGTCCGGGCCGGCCGCCGCCGGTCTCGCCGCGAAGGCCGCCGAACTGGCGGCCCGGGGCAGCGACGTGGACGTCGTCGCCTGCGACGCGGCCGACCGGTCCCAGCTGGCCGGGGTGCTCCACCGGATCGGTACGACCGGCCCCGCGCTGTCGACGGTGATGCACACCGCCGGCATCGGGCAGGCGACCACGGTGGAGGACACCGACCTGGCCGAGACGGCCGCCGTGCTGGCCGCCAAGGCCGCCGGCGCCGTGCACCTGGACGAGCTGACCAGGGGTCTGGACCTGGACGCGTTCGTGCTCTTCTCGTCGATCTCGGCGACCTGGGGCAGCAGCGTCCAGCCCGCCTACGCCGCGGCCAACACCTTCCTGGACGGCCTGGCCGAGCGGCGCCGGGCCCAGGGCCTGCCCGCCACCTCGGTGGCCTGGGGGCCGTGGGGCGGCGGCGGCATGACCGACGCCGACACCGGCGCGTGGATGGCGCGGGGCGGCCTGATGGTGATGGACGAGGACCACGCCGTTCAGGCGCTCGCCCAGATCCTGGACGGCCGCGAGGGGTCGGTCACGGTCGCGGACGTGGACTGGGCGCGGTTCGCCCCGCCGTTCACGCTGCGCCGGCCGAGCCCGCTGATCGAGGGCCTGCCCGAGGTCGTCGCGGCGCTGGCCGGCGAAGGGGCCGACACCGTCGCCGACCCGGACGCGGGCGCGTCCCTGCGGCAGCAACTGGCGGGCCTCTCACGGGCCGAGCAGACCCGGGCGCTGGTCAAGCTGGTCCAGGCGCAGGCGGCCGCGGTGCTCGACTACGCGTCGGCCGAGGCCGTCGAGGCCACCCGGGCGTTCAGCGACCTGGGCTTCGACTCGCTGACCTCGGTCGAGCTGCGCAACCGGCTGAGCACCGCCACCGGCCTCCAGCTGCCGGCCACGCTGCTGTTCGACTGCCCCACCCCGGTGGTGCTGGCCGAGTACCTCTGGAGCGAGGAGTTCCAGGACGGGTCCGGCCCGGTGTCCCTGGTGGAGGAGGTCGACCGGCTCGGGTCGCTGCTGACCGGGGCGGCGCCGGACGAGAAGACGCATCAATTGATCACCGATCGCCTGCAGGGGCTCCTTTCCCAGTGGATGGAGGCCGGCGCCCCGACGGAAACCCAGGCGGTCGCGGAGAGGATCGGGTCCGCAACGGACGACGAGATATTCGAGTTCATCCACAAGGAACTCGGCAGGTAAGTGGTTGTCCGTGCTTGCGGATAGCAGGCTTGCGTTTCACGAACTGGAATGGTGAGATCCGATGGCGAACGAAGAGACTCTCCGCGACTACCTCAAATGGGTGACGACCGACCTCTACAACACGCGCCAGCGGCTGCGTGAGGTGGAGGAACGCAGCCACGAGCCGATTGCGATCGTCGGCATCGGCTGCCGTTATCCCGGCGGAATCCAGGCCCCGGAGGACTTCTGGAACCTGCTGGCCAACGGCCGCGACGGGGTCGCCGGAATTCCGACCGACCGCGGCTGGGACATCGAGGAACTCTACGCGGAGGACCCGGACGGCATTTCGCAGGTGCGCGAGGCCGGATTCATCGCGGACGCCAGCGGATTCGACGCGGGATTCTTCGGCGTCAGCCCGCGCGAAGCGGTGGCGATGGACCCGCAGCAGCGCGTGCTGCTGGAGGTGTGCTGGGAGGCGCTGGAGCGGGCCGGCATCGACCCGACCTCGCTGCGCGGTTCGCTGACCGGCGTGTTCGCCGGCGCCGCGCTGTCCGGGTACGGCTTCGGCACGGACGAGGACCTCGACGTCCACCTGATGACCGGGACCTCGACCAGCGTCATCTCCGGCCGGGTGTCGTACTCGCTGGGCCTCGAAGGCCCCGCGGTGACCGTGGACACCGCCTGCTCGTCGTCCCTGGTGGCGCTGCACCTCGCGGCCCAGGCGGTGCGTTCGGGCGAGTGCTCGCTGGCGCTGGCCGGCGGTGTCACGGTGACCGCCATTCCGATCATGTTCACCCAGTTCTCCAAGCAGCTCGGGCTGGCCCACGACGGGCGCTGCAAGGCGTTCTCGGCGGACGCCGACGGCATGGGCATCGCCGAGGGTGCCGGCATGGTCGTCCTGGAGCGGCTGTCCGACGCGCGGCGCAACGGGCACCCGGTGCTCGCGGTGATCCGCGGCTCGGCCATCAACCAGGACGGCGCCTCCAACGGCCTGGCCGCGCCGAACGGCCCCTCGCAGCAGCGGGTGATCCGCGCCGCACTGGCCAACTCCCGGCTGTCCCCGGCCGACGTCGACGTGGTCGAGGCGCACGGCACCGGCACCACGCTGGGCGACCCGATCGAGGCGCAGGCCGTGATCGCCACCTACGGCCAGGGCCGCCCGGAGGACCGCCCGGTCTTCCTCGGCTCGGTGAAGTCCAACATCGGGCACACCCAGGCCGCGGCCGGCGTCGCCGGTGTCATCAAGATGGTGCTGGCGCTGCAGAACCAGCGGATGCCGCGGACGCTGCACGCGCAGGAGCCGTCCCCGCACATCGACTGGTCCGCCGGTGACGTCCGGCTGCTGAACGAGGCCGAGGCCTGGCCCGTCGGCGAGCGGGTGCGCCGTGGCGGCGTCTCCTCGTTCGGCGTCAGCGGCACCAACGCGCACGTCATCATCGAGGAGGCCCCGGCCGCGGACGCCGAGCCCGCGGAGACCGCCGACGCGGACGCCCCGGCCGAGCAGAGCGCCCCGCGGGCCGTGGCGCCGGTCGTGTCGGGCGCCGCGGCGTGGCTGGTGTCCGGCCGCTCGGCGGACGGACTGACCGCCCAGGCGGACCGCCTGCGCGACTGGCTCTCCGCCCGGCCGGCGCTGGAGCCCGCCGAGGTGGCCTGGTCGCTGGCCACCACCCGGGCCGCCTTCGAGCACCGCTCCGTGGTGCTCGGCGCGGACCGCGCCGAACTCATGCGCGGCCTCGGCCAGTTGGCCGGCGGCATGCCGAACGCCTCGGTCGTCTCGGGCGTGGCGCACGCCAGCGCCCGGTCGGTCTTCGTCTTCCCCGGCCAGGGCTCCCAGTGGCTCGGCATGGCCCGGGAACTCGCCTCCTGCAGCGAGGTGTTCGCCGCACGGCTGGCCGAGTGCGCGCAGGCCCTGGCGCCGTACGTGGACTGGTCGCTCGACGACGTGCTGGCCGGCGCCGAGGGCGCGCCCGCCCTGGAGGCCGCCGACGTCGTGCAGCCCGTGCTGTGGGCGGTCATGGTGTCGCTCGCCGCCGTGTGGGAGGCCGCGGGCGTCACGCCCGACGCGGTCGTCGGCCACTCGCAGGGCGAGATCGCCGCGGCCACCGTCGCCGGCATGCTGAGCCTGGAGGACGGCGCCAAGGTCGTCGCCCTGCGCTCCCAGGCCCTGCGGGCGATCACCGGCATCGGCGGGATGCTGTCGGTCACCGAGCCCGTCGCCCGGGTGACGGAGCGGCTGGACCGCTGGGACGGCCGGCTCTCCCTGGCCTGCGTCAACGGCCCCTCCGCGGTGGTGGTCTCCGGCGAGGCGGCCGCCCTGCGGGAACTGCAGGAGGAACTGCAGGCCGAGGGCGTGCGCCAGCGGATGGTCGCGGTCGACTACGCCTCGCACTGCGCGCAGGTGGAGCGGCTGGAGGAGGAGATCACCTCCCTGCTGGCCGGCGTGACGCCGCGCGCGGGACGGATACCGATGGTCTCCGCGGTCACCGGCGAGCTGCTCGACGGCGAGGAGCTCGACGCCGGGTACTGGTACGCGAGCCTGCGGGCCACCGTCCGGTTCGAGCAGGCGGTGCGCACCCTGGCCCGCCTGGACCACCAGGTGTTCATCGAGGTCTCCCCGCACCCGGTGCTGATCGCGCCGATGACCGACACCCTGGAGGAGGCCGCCGCCGACGCCGGCCCGGCCGTCAAGCCCGGGGCGGTCTGCGGCACCCTGCGCCGCGACGACGGCGGGGCGACGCGCCTGCTCACCTCGCTCGCCGAGGCCTTCGTGGCCGGCGTCGCCGTCGACTGGGCCAAGGTCCTGCCCGCCGCCGACCGGGTCGAACTGCCCACCTACGCCTTCCGCCACGAGCGGTACTGGCCGAAGGGCATGCTCGCGCTGCCCGGCGCCGCCAAGGCCGGCGGCGGGGACCCGGCCTCGCTGGGCCTGGGCTCCGTGAGCCACCCGCTGCTGCGCGCCGTCGTCGAACTGGCCGGCGAGGCCGAGCTGGTGTGCACCGGACGGCTGTCGCTGCGCACGCACGCCTGGCTGGCCGACCACGCGGTCGGCGGCGTGGTCCTGCTGCCGGGCACCGGCTTCGTCGAGATGGTGGTGAGCGCCGGCCACCAGGTGGGCTGCTCGCTGATGGAGGAGCTGACGCTGCAGGCGCCGCTCGTCCTGCCCGCCGACGGCGCCGGCGTCCAGGTCCAGGTGGTCGTGGCCCCGGCCGACGACGAGGGCCGGCGACAGGTCGACGTGTTCTCCCGCCCCGACCGCCCCGAGGAGGAGCCGGTCTGGGTGAAGCACGCCGCCGCGGTGATCGCCCCCGCCCGGGCCGCCGCCCGGGCGGAGGAGGACCTCGCCGTCTGGCCGCCGCACGGGGCCGAGGCGCTCGACATCACCGACCTGTACACCGTGCACCTGGCCGACATCTACGGCCCGGCGTTCCAGGGCCTGCGGGCCGTCTGGCGCCGCGGCGAGGACATCTTCGCCGAGGTGGCCCTGCCCGAGGAGGCCGGGGACGCCGGCGCGTACGGGCTGCACCCGGTGCTGCTGGACGCGGCGCTGCTCGCCGGCGTGGTGGCCGAGGCGGCCGACGCACAGGAGTCCGGGGACGGCGAACAGGGCCAGATCCGGATGCCGTTCGCCTGGACGGGCGTGGAGCTGCACGCCGCCGGGGCGCCGGTCCTGCGGGCCCGGCTGCGCCGCGACGCCCAGGGCAGCCTGACGCTGACCGCGGCGGACGCCACGGGTGCCCCCGTGGTGTCGGTGGCCTCGCTGATCACCCGTCCGGTGTCGCCGGACCAGCTCCAGGCGTCCGGCGACGAGTGGATCCGCGACGCGTTCTTCACCGTCGAATGGGCCCCGCTGGCCCAGGGCGCGGTCTTGGACGGACCGTGGGCGCTGGTCGGCGCCGACCGCTTCGACCTGGCCGGGCAGCTGGCCGCCGCCGGCGTCCCGGTGCGCGGCTACGCCGGCATCGCCGAGCTGGCCGCCGCCACCGCCGAGGGGGAGACCGTCCCCCGCGTGGTGCTCGCGTGCGTGAGCGGCGAAGGCGCCGACGGCGTGACCGCGGCCGCCCGGCAGGTCGCCGGCGAGGCGCTGGGACTGGCGCAGGAGTGGCTGGACGCACCGGAGCTGGAGGCCGCGAAGCTGGTGGTCGTCACCCGCGGCGGCATGGCCGTGCGGGCCGGCGACCACGTGACGGACCCGGCGGCCGGTGCCGTCTGGGGCCTGCTGCGCTCGGCCCAGCTGGAGAACCCCGACCGGTTCGTCCTGGCAGACCTCCCCGCCGCCGACGGCGAGGGCGAGGTGGCGGCGCTGCCGACCGTGCTGGGCAGCGGTGAGCCGGAGGTGGCCGTCCGGGACCGGAAGGGCTACGGCCGGCGCCTGACCCGCCCGTCGGGCGACCTGGTGGTCCCCGACCGGGCCGAGGGCGCGGCGGAGCGGCCGGACGCCGAACGCTCGCGCACGGTGCTCGTCACCGGCGGTACCGGGACGCTCGGCGGGGTCGTCGCCAAGCACATGGTGGCCACCGGACGGGCCGACGGGGCCGTGCTGCTCAGCCGTTCGGGCCCGGGCGCCGCCGGCGCCGCCGCGCTGGCCGCCGAGGTGGCCGCGCTGGGCGGCTGGGTCCGGGTGGTCGCGTGCGACGTGGCCGACCGGGACGCGCTGGCCGGCGTGCTGGACGCCCTCCCGGCCGACTGCCCGCTGGGCTCCGTCTTCCACGCCGCGGGGATCATCGACGACGGCATGGTGGACTCGCTGAGCGCCGAGCGCGTGGCGGCGGTCATGCGTCCCAAGGTGGACGCGGCCTGGCACCTGCACGAACTCACCCGGGGCCTGGACCTCGACCACTTCGTGCTGTTCTCCTCGGTGGCGGCGGCGTTCGGTGGCGCGGGCCAGGCCAACTACGCGGCGGCGAACGCCTTCCTGGACGCGCTGGCCGCTCACCGGCGGGCCGCCGGGCTGGCGGGCACCGCGCTGGCCTGGGGCCCCTGGATGCCCGAGGCCGGCATCGGCCGCGACCTCGACGAGGTGATGCTCCGGCGGATGACCGGCTCGGGCCTCGCCGCGCTGAGCGAGCACGAGGGTCTGGCCCTGCTGGACCTCGCCCTGGAGCGGGCCGAGGCCATCCTCGTCCCGGCCCGGCTGGACAAGGCCGCCCTGCGCGCGCAGGCGGCCGCGACCGGGGTCCCGGCGCTGTGGCAGGTGCTGGCCGACGAGATCATGCCCCGCCGGGCGGCCGTCACCTCCGCCGCCGGAGCGACCGGCACCGGTGCCGCCGAGGCGCTGAAGCAGCAGCTCGCCGGGCTCCCCGGCGCGGAGCGCGACCGGGTGCTGCTGGACCTGGTCCGCACCCACGCGGCCGCGGTGCTCGGACACGCCTCCGGCGACGCGATCGAGGCGAACCGTCCGTTCACCGACCTCGGCTTCGACTCGCTGATCGCGGTCGAGTTCCGGAACCGGATGAACCCGGCGACCGGCCTGCGCCTGCCGGCCACCCTGGTGTTCGACTACCCCAACCCGGTCGCGCTCGCCGCCCTGCTGCGCGAGCAGCTCGCCGGCGACCTGTCCGACGTCGCGGAGCCCGCCGGCCCGGCGACGACGGCGGCCCCCTCCATGGACGAGCCGATCGCGATCGTCGGCATGGCCTGCCGCTTCCCCGGCGGCGCGACCAGCCCGGAGGAGCTGTGGCGGATGCTCGCCACGGGCACGGACGGGCTGTCGACCTTCCCGACCGACCGCGGCTGGGACCTCGACGCCCTGTACAACCCGGACGTCGACAACATCGGCACCTCGTACACGCAGGTGGGCGGGTTCGTCCAGGACGCCAGCGGCTTCGACGCCGGGTTCTTCGGGATCAGCCCGCGCGAGGCGCTGGCGATGGACCCGCAGCAGCGGCTGCTGCTGGAGACCTCGTGGGAGGCGCTGGAGCGGGCCGGGATCGACCCGGCCTCGCTCCGGGGCAGCCAGACCGGCGCCTTCGTGGGCGGCTACGGCTCCTCGTACCTCGCCGTCACCATGGCGGACGAGGAGGAGGTGGAGAGCCTCGGGGCGCACCTGATGACCGGCAACGCGGCCAGCGTGCTGTCCGGCAGGGTGTCCTACACGCTGGGTCTGGAGGGCCCGGCGGTGACGGTCGACACGGCGTGCTCGTCCTCGCTGGTGGCGCTGCACCTGGCCGCTCAGGCCCTGCGCTCGGGCGAGTGCTCGCTGGCCCTGGCCGGCGGTGTCACGATCATGGCGAGCCCGGACGGGTTCCTGGCGTTCTCGCACGCCCGCGGTCTGGCCGAGGACGGGCGGTCCAAGGCCTTCTCGGACGATGCCGACGGCATGGGCATGGCCGAGGGTGCGGGCATGCTCGTGGTCGAGCGGCTCGCGGACGCGCGGCGCAACGGGCACCCGGTGCTCGCGGTGATCCGCGGCTCGGCGATCAACCAGGACGGCGCGTCCAACGGCCTGACCGCGCCGAACGGCCCCTCGCAGCAGCGGGTGATCCGGGCCGCGCTGGCCAACTCCCGGCTGTCGACGGCCGACGTCGACGTGGTCGAGGCGCACGGCACCGGCACCACGCTGGGCGACCCGATCGAGGCGCAGGCGCTGCTGGCGACGTACGGTCAGGACCGCGGCGAGCGCGGGTCGCTGTGGCTGGGATCGGTGAAGTCGAACCTGGGCCACACGCAGGCCGCCGCCGGTGTGGCCGGTGTGATGAAGATGGTGCTGGCGCTGCAGCACGAGCAGCTCCCGCCGACGCTGTACGCGGACGTGCCGTCCTCGCACGTGGACTGGGAGGCCGGCGACATCAGGCTGCTGAACGAGCCGGTGCCGTGGCCGGCCGGGGAGCGGGTGCGCCGGGCCGGTGTGTCGGCGTTCGGCATCAGCGGCACCAACGTGCACGTCATCGTCGAGGAGGCCCCGGCCGCGGAGGCCGAGGCCGAGGACGCAGCGGGCGTGGACGACGCGGAGGGCGGCGCCACCGGGGCCGCCGAGGCCGTCCAGGAGATCGCTCCGGTGGTGTCGGGTGCCGGTGCGTGGCTGGTGTCGGGCCGGTCGGCCGAGGGGCTGACGGCTCAGGCGGGCCGCCTGCGCGAGTGGGCGGTGGCGCGGCCGGAGCTGGCTCCGGCGGATGTGGCGTGGTCGCTGGTGACGACGCGGTCGGTGTTCGAGCACCGGGCCGTGGTGGTGGGCACGGACGGCGGCGAGCTGCTGTCCGGGCTGCAGAGTCTGGCTGCCGGGGTGCCGTCGGGTTCGGTGGTGTCGGGTGTGGCGCGGCCGGGTGCGCGGACGGTGTTCGCGTTCGCGGGTCAGGGGTCGCAGTGGGTCGGTATGGGCCGGGAGCTCGCCGAGTCGAGTCCGGTGTTCGCGGCGCGGTTGGCGGAGTGTGCGGCGGCGCTGGCGCCGTATGTGGACTGGTCGTTGGACGAGGTGCTGGCCGGGGCGCCGGGTGCGCCGGAGATGAAGGCGGCGGATGTCGTCCAGCCGGCGTTGTGGGCGGTGATGGTCTCGCTCGCCGCCGTCTGGGAGGCCGCGGGTGTCACGCCGGATGCGGTGGTGGGTCATTCGCAGGGGGAGATCGCGGCGGCGACGGTGGCCGGGATGCTGTCGTTGGAGGACGGTGCCCGGGTGGTGGCGCTGCGTTCGCAGTCGCTGAAGGTGCTGGCCGGTCTGGGCGGGATGCTGTCGGTGAGCCGGTCGGCGGGCGTGGTGGAGGAGCGGATCGCCCGCTTCGGTGAGCGGCTCTCGCTGGCGGCCGTCAACGGCCCGTCGGCGGTGGTGGTCTCCGGCGACCCGGAGGCTCTGGAGGAGCTGAAGGCCGAGTTCGAGGCGGAGGGTGTGCGCGCCCGGATGGTCGCGGTGGACTACGCCTCGCATTCCGCCCAGGTCGAGCGCCTCGAAGCCGAGATCATGTCCGTGCTGGCCGAGGTGGCGCCGCGTCAGGGCCGTGTGCCGATGGTCTCGGCGATGACGGGGGAGACCCTGACGGGCGAGGAGCTGGACGCCGCGTACTGGTACGCCAGTCTGCGCGCGACCGTCCACTTCGACCGCGCCGTGCGGACGCTCGCCGGTCAGGGCCACCAGCTGTTCGTGGAGGTCACTCCGCATCCGGTGCTGCTGGGCGCGATGAACGACACCCTGGAGGAGGTCGCGCTGGAGGCCGGCCCCGGTATCGTGCCGGCGGCCGTCTGCGGCACCCTGCGCCGCGACGAGGGCGGTGCCCCGCGCCTGGTCACCTCCTTCGCCGAGGCCTTCGTCCAGGGTGCCACCGTGGACTGGCGCGTGGTGCTGCCGGCCGGCGGGCGGATCGAGCTGCCGACCTACGCCTTCCAGCACGAACAGTTCTGGCCGCCGGCCGCGGGGCCGACCGTCGGTGGGGACGCGGTGTCGCTGGGCCTGGGCGCGGTCGGGCACCCGTTGCTGGGTGCGGCGGTCGAGCTGGCCGGCGGTGCGGGCCTGGTGTGCACCGGGCGGCTGTCCGTGCGGACGCACCCGTGGCTGGCCGACCACGCGATCGGCGGGGCGGTGCTCCTGCCGGGCACCGGCTTCGTCGAGCTGGCCGTGCGTGCCGGGGACCAGGTCGGCTGCGGCCTGCTGGAGGAACTGACGCTGCAGGCACCGCTGGTCCTGCCCGCCGACGGCGGCGGGGTGCAGGTCCAGGTCGTCGTGGCCGACGCCGATGCGGACGGGCGCCGGACGGTCGAGGTGTTCTCCCGCCCCGATGCCGCCGACGCCCAGCAGGCCTGGGTGCAGCATGCGAGCGGTGTGGTCGCCCCCACCGGGGACCCGGCGGTCGCGGAGGAGGACTTCGCGGTCTGGCCTCCGCGCGGTGCCACGGTGGTGGACGTCAGCGGCATGTACGAGTCGCTGGCCGACACCCCGTACGGTTACGGTCCGGCGTTCCGGGGGCTGCGGGCGGTGTGGCGCTGCGGCGAGGACGTGTTCGCCGAGGTGGCCCTGCCCGAGGAGGCCGGGGACGCCGGCGCGTTCGGGCTCCACCCGGCACTGCTGGACGGGGTGCTGCAGGCCAGCGCTCTGGTCGGCGGTGGTGAGGAGGGTGAGCCGGGTCAGGTGCGGCTGCCGTTCGCCTGGACGGGCGTGGAGCTTCACGCGACCGGTGCCTCCGTTCTGCGGGCCCGGCTGCGTCGGGACGCGCAGGGCAGCCTGACGCTGACGGCGGCGGACGCGATGGGTGCTCCTGTGGTGTCGGTGGCCTCGCTGATCACCCGCCCGGTGGCGGCCGATCAGCTCCAGGCGTCCGGCCCGGCCGTGGCGGATGCCCTGTTCACCGTCGAGTGGGCGCCGATCGCGGGGGCCGAGGCCCCGGCCGGGGAGTGGGCGCTGATCGGCGCCGACCGCTTCGGCCTGGCCGAGGCGCTGGGCACGGCCGGCGTGCCGGTCCGTGCCTTCCCGGGGGCGGCCGAGCTCGCCGCCGCGACCGAGGCGGGGGAGATCGACCCCGTCCTGGTCCTGACCTGCGTCGGCGACCTCGATGACCTTCGAGACGTCGATGACCTCGATGACCTCGATGAGGAGAACGGTGGCAACCCGGCGCGGGCCGCCGCACGCGTGACCGGCGAGTCCCTGCGCCTGGTGCAGGACTGGCTGGCCGAGGAGCGGCTGGCCGAGGCCCGGCTGGTGGTCGTCACCCGGGGCGGTGTGGCCGCTTCGGCCGGTGAGCGGATCGCCGACCTGCCGGCCGCCGCGGTCTGGGGTCTGCTGCGCTCGGCGCAGTCGGAGAACCCGGGCCGGCTGGTCCTCGT
>NZ_JBVJJY010000044.1:0-16204 GCF_055585785.1 Kitasatospora sp. NPDC053308
CGCGAGGTCTACCGCGCTCTGACCAGCACACCAACCACACAAATCACTCAAACCGACCTGGCCTCTGCGGCTTGACAGCCATAGGAGCATCCCCGGCGCCCGACCCGGCCGGGGTCCGGTGCCGCCGCGGGCACCGGACCCCGGCCGCGCCGTTCGGCGGGAAGGTTCAGGTCGGCGTCCAGGACGCGGCCGGCCGTGGTGGCCGTCGGCCCAGCCGCACGGGGGCCCGGCCGGCCGGTCGGGAATTCGCTGTCGCTCGTCCGTTCGGGGCTGGTAGCGTCCACGCCGTGGCAAAGCTGAACCAGATCATCGCCGTCGAAAAGGGCGTCAAGTCCAAGTCCTTCCAGGAGCTGACGCAGGCCCACCAGGACCTGCAGAAGCCCGCGCTGCTGGCCGGGATCTCCCGCACCTACCAGCCCAAGGACGAGGAGGGCGAGCAGCTGCCGCCGGAGTCGACCCGGGTGCAGCTGAAGGCCGAGGACATCCTGCGGTCCACCGCGAACACCCTCACCCGGCTCTTCGACGTGACGGCCACCAAGGACTGGGCCAACGTCGGTGCCAGCGCCGACGTGGTGGTGGACGGTCAGGTGCTCCTCGCCAAGGTGCCGGTGCCGTACCTGCTGTTCCTGGAGAAGCAGCTCACCGACCTCTTCACCTTCGTGAAGAAGCTCCCGGTCCTGGACGCCTCCGAGTCGTGGAACCTCGACCCGTCGACGGACTGCTGGAAGACCGAGCCGGTGCGCACCATCCGGACCAAGAAGGTGCCGCGCAACCACGTCAAGGCCGAGGCCACCGAGAAGCACCCGGCCCAGGTCGAGGTCTACTACGAGGACATCGCGGTCGGCTACTGGACCACGGTCAAGTTCTCCGGCGCGCTGCCGGCCCGCCGGGTCAACGAGCTCGCCGAGCGCGTGGAGAAGCTCCAGCAGGCGGTCAAGTTCGCCCGCGAGGAGGCCAACGCGCTCGAGGTCACCGACCAGCGGGTGGGTGACGCCGTCTTCGGCTACCTGTTCCGGTAGCCTCACGATCGCCCGTCCGGGGAGCCGGGCGGGTGCGCCGGGCGCGTCAGCCCGTCTGCGGAGCCGGACGGGTGCGCTGCGCGGCGCGCAAAGCTGACACTGATCAGTGAAGCTGACCGAGGGGTCACAGTGGGGGTTCGAGTCCCTCCCCCGGCACCACCGGCCGGGGTAGCCCAAGCGGCAGAGGCAGCCCCCTTAATCTCAGACTCTCGCTCCAGTCTCAGCATTCGCCGCCGAACACCGGATCGACCGGGTGTGGACGAATATCGACGAATGCGGGTTCAAGTCCTGTCTGTGCCGCTCCGTGGCACGGTAGTTCAAAGGTAGAACGCGTCGATTTCAATCTGATCCACGACCCTTAAACGTGTCGGTGTGCGCAATTGGGCGGCACACAGGGGCCCGGGAGCTGGCTACGCTCCCGGGTCCTCTCGCATCCGCGGGCGCCGTGCGGGACCGCGTGACGAGCCGCGTGCGGGCCGCGTGACGGGCCGTTTGGCGGGCTGTGCGACGGGCTGTGCGCGACAAGTCGCGTGAGGGGCCGTCAGCGGGTGGCGGTCACCACCAGGGCGCTGAGCGTTCCCTCGACCGGGCCGGGGCCGAAGCGTTCGGTGATCGCCGCCGTGGCCGCCCGGGTGACCTCGTCCAGGCTGCGCGTGCCCCGGGCCTCGATCTCGGTGCGCAGCGGGGTGCCCTGGCACAGGGCGGTCGCCGCGTCCTGGGCCGAGTCGGCGCGGCCGGGTGCGGTGACGGTCTCGATCCGCGGGGTGTCGGTGAAGCCGGCGGCCGCCAGGTCGCGGGTGATCGTGGCGGGGTCGTGGTAGCCGTAGGGGACGCGGCTGAGGAAGTCGGGCGGGTCGGTTGGGAAGAGTGCGGCGGCGGCCGTCTCGGTGACCGCGACGAGTTCGTTCGCCGCGATGGCGTTCCACACGTTGAACAGCAGGACGCCGCCGGGTCGCAGCACCCGCCGGGCCTCGCCGAAGGCTCGGGGGCGGTCGGGGAAGAACATGGCCCCGAACTGGCAGACCACGGCGTCGCAGCAGGCGTCCGGGAAGGGCAGGGCCATGGCGTCCGCCTCGGTCCAGCGCACCGGGCGGTCGAGCGGCAGGGCCTGGGCACGGTCGAGCATCGGCCGGCTGAGGTCGGTCGCGGTGATCGAGGTCTCCGGCGGCAGGGCGGCGGCCAGCTCGCGGGTGACCGCGCCGGTGCCGGCGGCGGTCTCGATCACGTCCCGGGGGTGGAGCCCTGCCAGGCGCCGGGCCAGGTCCCGGGCGTAGGGGCGGAAGAGCAGCGGGACGAGGTACTGCTCGTAGACGTCGGGGATCGCGCCTTCGAAGGACATGCCGTCGTGCCTCCCGTCGCACCGCGGCGGGGCCGGGCCACCCGCCGCCGGGCCGTCCGCCGGGCCCGGTGGTGCGAGTGTGGCACGGGTGGGCGCTCCCTACCCTGGCCGCGGCCGTCCACGCACCGCCCCGCCCCTCGCCGGGCGGCGGGCGGCGGGCGGTGAACGACGTCGCGGGCCCGGGCCGTAGAGCCGGTGGGGGATCCGTACGGAACCGGCGTGGGAGCCGGCGCGGCGACAGGAGGCGAACGTGGCGGCGGACCACATGGTCATCGAGCAGGTACGGCGGCTGGGGCGGGGCCCGGAGCGGGAGCTCTCCCCCGACTACGGGCTGCTGCCCCCGCCCCCGGGGCCCGAGGCCGACTGGCGCCGGCCGCTGGACCCGCTGGGGACGGTGCTCATCCCCCCGGAGGCCCGGCCCGGCCCGGCCGCCCCCGTCGCGGCCGCCGCAGGCCCGGCCGCCCCCGCCCCCCTCCTCGCGCCAACCCCGGCGACCCCCGCAGCGTCCGTCGTGGCGCCCGCGCCGCCCGTCCCGTCCCCGGCGCCGCAGCCGCAGGCACAGCCGGATCCGGCGCCCGCGACCGCGCCGGTCGGTGCCCCCGCCCGGCGGTCCCGGTTCCTGAGCGGCGGCCTCGGCGGCGCCCTCGGCCTGGGCCTGGGCCTGGGCCGGAGCGAAGAGCGCGAGCAGGAGCGGCTGCGGGCCGTCGTCCGCACGCCGCTGCACCGCTCCTTCCGGATCGCGGTCATCGGCGTCAAGGGCGGGGTCGGCAAGACCTCCGCGACCCTGGGGCTGGGGCACGTCCTCGCCGAGGCCCGGGCCGACAAGGTCGTCGCCGTCGACGCCAACCCGGACACCGGCACGCTGAGCCGGCGCATCCGCCGGGAGACGTCGGCGACAGTCCAGGACCTGCTCGCGGCCGCGCCCTCGATCACCGGCTACATGGACATCCGCCGCTTCACCTCGCTGGCCCCGAGCGGGCTGGAGGTGCTGGCCAACGACGCCGACCCCACCGTCGCCAACGCCTTCGGCGGCGAGGACTACCGGCGGCTGGTCGACCTGCTCAGCCGCCAGTACCCGATCGTGCTGGCCGACTGCGGCACCGGGCTGCTCCACGGCTCCATGCACGCCGTCCTCGAACTCGCCGACCAGCTCGTCGTCACCGCCACGACCAGCGTGGACGGCGCCAGCGGCGCCGACACCACCCTGGACTGGCTGTGCGCCAACGGGTACGAGGAACTGGCCCGGCGCAGCGTGGCCCTGATCTCCGAGGTGCGGGCCAAGGGCCGGGCGATCCGAGCGGACGACCTGGTCAACCACTTCGGACAGCGCTGCCGGGCCGCCGTCGTCCTGCCCTTCGACGAACACCTCGCCCTGGGTGGCACCTTCGAACCGGCCCGACTGCACCCGCGCACCCGCCGCGCCTACCTCGACCTCGCCGCCCACGTCGCCGAAGGCATCCGCCCGGCAGGCGCCTGAGGCCCGGTCAGACCTCCCAGCGCCCCGGACGCCAGGCACGACGACGGCCGGCGGCGCACAGGACGGCGAGGCCCAGGGTGAGGGTGACGGTGGTCAGGACGACGGCGGCCACCGTCACGGCCTGACCGGGGGCCGGGTCGGCAGGAGGGGGCCCGAGGACGGTGGCCCGCGCCGCCGGGAGGGCTGCGGCGGTGGCGGGCGGGGCGGCGAGGGCGGCGAGGGGGTCGACGCTGCCGTAGCCCAGGCGGGGGTCGGGCAGGGCGGTGCCGGGGTGGTAGGCGGTGGATTCGAGGCGCTCGCGCAGGTGGGCCGGGTCGAGGTCGGGGTGGTGGGCCAGGAGCAGGGCGGCGGTGCCGGCCACCACGGCGGCGGCGAAGCTGGGGCCGCTGCCGGTGAAGTAGCCCTTGCCGGCCGGTCCGGTGCTCATCATGGCCTCGCCCGGGGCGGTCAGGTCGACCCGGGGCCCCGTTCGCGCGCCCTGGCCGGGGCCGGGACCGGCACCAGTGCCCGTGCCGACGCCCGAGGCACCGCCACCCGTACCGCCACCGCCCGCCGGGTCCGGCGCGGTGCCGTCCGGGGCCAGCGCGGCGACGGCGAGGACCTGCGGCGGGGCGGAGGGCAGGGCGGCGCCGCCCTGGTCGGGGGTGGCCGGGGCGACCACCAGGGCACCCCGGTCCTCGGCGTGGCGCAGCGCGTCCTCCAGGCCCGGGTCGCCGGCGGGCAGCGGCAGGGCGGAGGCGATGACGCGGGCGCCGGCGTCGGCGGCGTCGCGGATGCCCTTGGCGAGCAGGGCCGGGGTGGTGGCGCCGGTGTCGTCGGTGACGGCGACGGCGAGGATCCGCGCCTGGGGGGCGATGCCGGCGAAGCCGGTGCCGTCCTGGTGGCGGGCGGCGATCAGCCCGGCGAGGAAGGTGCCGTGGCCGACGCAGTCGCGGGTGGAGTCGCCGGTGCCGTACTCGCGCGGGCCCGGGAGCAGGCGCTCGCCCAGGACGCCGGAGGCGCCGTCGACGCCGGAGCCGACGACGGCGACCGTCACCCCGGCGCCCCGGCTCAGCGCCCAGGCGGCCTCGGGGCGCAGGAAGGTCTGGGCCCAGGGAGTGCGGTCGGTGGCCTTGTCGGAGGGTGGGAGGCACTCGCCCGCGCGGGCCCCCGGGCGGCTCTGGCCGATCACGGGCAGGGCCGCGGGGTCGCCGGGGGCCGCGGCGGCCGGGGGGCTCCCGACGGCCAGGGTGGACAGGGCGGCCGCGAGGGCGGCCGCGGCGCAGCGGCGGAGCGTCACACCGTGCTCCCCTGGAGCAGCGCGGGGACGTCCTGGGGCAGCAGCAGGCTCAGTTCGGACACGTCGCCGACCTCCAGACGGGCCAGCCGCCCGGCCTGACGGGTCATCATGGCCTCCAGGGTCTGGCGGGCGAAGCGGCCGTTGCCGAAGTTGCGGTCCCGGGGGACGGCCGCGCACAGCGCCGCCAAGGCGGTCAGGGTCTCGGGGGCGCAGAGGTAGCCGGCCTCCTCGGCCTGGCGGGCGACGATGGTGACGAGTTCGTCGGCGCTGTAGTGGTCGAAGGCGATCTGCCGGGGGAAGCGCGAGGCGAGGCCGGGGTTGGAGGCCAGGAAGCCCTGCATCTCCTCGTGGTAGCCGGCCACGATCACCACGACCTCGTCGCGGTGGTCCTCCATCAGCTTCATCAGGGTGTCCACCGCCTCCTGACCGAAGTCGCCGGAGGCTGCGCCGCCGCGCGGGGTGAGGGTGTAGGCCTCGTCGATGAACAGCACGCCGCCGCGGGCGCGTTCGAAGGCCTCCTTGGTGAGCTGGGCGGTGTGGCCGATGTAGCGGCCGACCAGGTCGGCGCGGGCGGTCTCGACGAGCTGGCCGGTGGGCAGGACGCCGAGTTCGGCGAGCAGTGCGCCGTAGAGGCGGGCGACGGTGGTCTTGCCGGTGCCGGGCGGCCCGGCGAAGACCAGGTGGTGGCTGATCCTGGCGGCGGGCAGGCCGGCCTCCTCGCGGCGGCGGGCCTGGGTGATCAGGTTGACCAGGTTCTCCACCTGTTCCTTGGCGGCGCTCAGGCCCACCATCTGGCGCAGCTGTGTCAGGAGTTCGCTGCGGCCGTCCCTGCCGGCACCGGGGCCGGCGGCGCGCGCGGCCTCGGGGCCGAGGTCCTCGGGCAGCAGCAGCGGCAGGTCCGCGTCGGTGACCTCGGCGAGGGCGGCCAGCCGGGAGGCCTGGCGGTCGACCATCTCCTCGAAGACCTTGCGGGCGGCTCGGCCGTTGCCGAAGTCCGCGCCCTTGGGCATGCGGGTGAAGAGGTTGCCCAGCGCCTCGACGGTGGCCTCGGCGAGGTCGTACCCGTGGGCCGCGGCGGCCCGTTCGACGATGGTGACCAGTTCCTGCGGGGAGTAGTTGCGGAACTCGACGGTGCGGCTGAAACGGGAAGCCAGGCCGGGGTTGGAGGAGAGGAACTCGCGCATCTCCTCCGAGTAGCCGGCCACGATCACCACGATGTCGTCGCGGTGGTCCTCCATGAGCTTGACCAGGGTGTCGATGGCCTCGCGGCCGAAGTCGGGCCCGGTGCCGCCGCCCCCGGCAGACAGGGTGTACGCCTCGTCGACGAACAGGACGCCGCCGAGCGCCGCGGTGAACACCTCGGTGGTCTTGATGGCGGTGCCGCCGACGATGGAGGCGACCAGGTCGGCGCGGGCGACCTCGGTGAGGTGGCCGCTGCGCAGCACGCCGAGTTCGGCCAGGATGGCGCCGTAGAGACGGGCGACGGTGGTCTTGCCGGTGCCGGGCGGGCCGGCGAAGATCAGGTGGCGGCCCATCGGGAGGGCGGGCATCCCGGCCTGCTCGCGGCGCCTGGCCAACTTGTTGAGGTTGACCAGGGTCGCGACCTGCTCCTTGACGCCCTCCAGGCCGACGAGGGCCTCGAGGGCGGCCTGCGGGCCCTCGGGGTCCGGTGGCGGCGGTTCGGTGGCGGTGGCGTCGGGCTGGGGTGCGGTCTCGTAGCCGTCCCCGTACCCGCCGCCGTCCCCGGGTGCGGGCTCGGCGGGGCGGGGGCCGGGGGTGGCGGCGGGCCGGGCCTCGGCGCTGCCGTGGCTGTCCGCGTGGGCGTTGTCGCGGCTGGTCAGTTCGGTGACCGCGAGGCGGGTGCCGGGCCGGGTCTGGCGCAGTCCGGAGCCCCGGTTGCCGGTGACGGTGCAGCCGGTGACGCGGACCGGTTCCTCGGAGTCCACCCGCAGTCCGTCGCGGGCGTTGTCGGTCAGTTCGCAGCCGTTCAGGGCGGCCCGGGCGCCGGCGGAGAGCAGGATGCCGTGGCGGCGGTTGCCGTGGACGCGGATGCGGGCGGCGGTGAGTTCGCCGCCGTCCTCGACCAGCAGGCCGTCGCCGGTGCAGTCGGCGATGTCGCAGTCGCGCAGCGAGGCGACGCCGCCCGGGCCGATCTCGACGCCGTTGACCGCTCCGGCGGCACCCGGGCCGGTGGGAACGCCGCGTACGGTGGTGGCGCCGACCTGGGTGTTGCCGCCGTCGGCGACCCGCAGCGCGGCGCGCCTGCCCGCGCCCAGCAGGCAGGACTCCAGGCGTCCGCGGCCCTCGCGCAGCACGTCGATGCCGTGGCCGCCGACCTCGGCGACGTCCAGGCGGCGCAGCAGCGGGTTGGCGCCGTCGCGTACCACGACCCCGGCGCCGGCGGCGCCGCGCACCTCCAGGCGGTCGAACTGGGCGGCGCTCTCGCCGGTCAGCTCGACGGCGTCGCCGGCGCCCGCGGTGACGGTGGTGCGGGTCAGGGCCGGGCTGGAGGACTCGTCGACCAGGATGCCGGTGCCCTGGGCGTCGCTGACCTCGCACTCCTCGAAGCGGCCCCGGGAACGGCCGGTGACGTGGATGCCGTGGCCCTTGGTGCGGGTGGTGCGGCAGCGACGCACCACGGGGTCGGTACCGCCGGCCAGGACCAGTCCGTGGCCGCGGGTGGTGCCGAACGCGCAGTCCTCCAGGAGGACTTGGGCGGCGGAGCTGACGTAGGCGCCGATCGTGACGTCGCGCACGGTGGTGCGCAGGACCCGGGTGGTGCTGTGTTCCTCCAGGGCGATGCCGGGTTTGTCGGTGGCGGAGATCTCGCAGTCCTCGATGGAGCCGCGGCCTTCGCCGTTGGCGCACACGCCGTTGCCGCGGGCGTCGCGCAGGACGCAGTTGCGCACGACGGGGTTGGCGTTCTCGCCGATCACGACGGCGGAGCTGCCGAGGTGTTCGATCGTGCAGTCCTCGATGACGCTGGTGCCGGTGGAGGTCTCGACGATGCCGGCGCCGGCGGGGTTGACGATGCGGCAGCCGCGCATGGCCAGCGCCCCCTGCTGGCGGGTGAGGACGGCGGTCCAGGAGTTGCCCGCGACCTCGCAGTCCTCCAGGGCGGCCTGGCCGCGCGGCACGTCGATGGTGGGCAGTTCCTCGTCCTGGCCGTGCAGGACCAGGCCGGTGAGCTGGACGGCCTCGGCGACGACCTGGACGACGGCGCCGCGGCGCGGGGAGATGCGCACGCTGCCGCGGGCCTCCTCGGCGGTGATGGTCACCATCTTGGTGATCACCAGGTTCTCGTCGTAGCGGCCCGGGCGGACGCTGATCACCGCTCCGCTGCGGGCCGCCTCCAGGGCGGCACCGATCGTGCGGTAGCCGCCTTCGCCCGGCTCCGCGCCGACCGTCAGCACATGGCGGGTCATGGGGCGTTCTCCTCCGTCGTTCGTGGCTGTGGTGCTGGTGGCGCTCGGGTTCTCGTGGTGCTCGGCCGTACGGGGGTGGGGCGGGGGTGGGACAGGGGTCAGCCGGTGCACTCGGCCCGCACGGCGGAGGCGGCGTGGTGGGCGTAGGTCTTGACGGTGTCGCCGACCCAGTCCTGGCCCCGGCTGTGCATCACCACGGCGATCCGGCCGCCGCTGAGCGGGAAGGTGCCCGCCGGGACCCACTGGCCCCGGGAGGAAACCTGGTTCACGACGAAGGACCGGTTCTGCACGGTGTAGTAGGTCGGGGCGCCGCCGACGGCCTTGAGGTCGCCGTTGGGCACGTAGACGGACAGGCGGCAGCTGCCGGTGGTGAGCGAGCCGGTGTCGAAGGTCCACACCACCGAGTTGCTGTTGTCGTCCTTGTCGGCGCTGCCGGACATCGGCATCGAGGTGAAGCCGCCGGCGCAGCCGTCGCCGCTGTAGCCGCCGGAGTTGTTGCGCCAGCCCTTCTGCCCGTCGTCGTACCAGCCGTTGCGCTGCATGGAGGTGGAACCGCCGCAGCCGGGGCCGGCGACGGCGCTGTAGGTGGGCGCGGGCGGCGGGGCGGGCTGGGTGGGCTGGGCGGGCTTGGCCGGGGGCGGGGCCGGCTGCTGGGGCTGGGTCTGCGGCGCGCCGGCGCCCTGGCCGGTGCCCTGGCCGGTGCCCTGGCCGCTACCGCCCTGGCCGCTACCCTGGCCCGTGTTCTGGCCGCTGCCCTGGCCCGTGTTCTGGCCCGTGTTCTGGCCGGTGTTCTGGCCACCGCCCTGAGGTGCGGCGGGCGCGCCGACTGCGGAGTGGCCGGGGGTCGTGGCGCCCTGGCCGCCCTGGTCGGCGCCGAGGCCGGGCAGAGCACCGGCGGGCGCACCGCCGCCCTGGCCCGGCTGCGGGCCGCCCGGCTGTCCGGGCTGGGCCGGCTCACCGGGCCCGCCGGGCTGCAGCGGCTGGTCGCCGGGCGGGTTCCCGGGCGCGTCGGCGCCGGGCACGTACCCGTTGCCGCCGCCGTCCGGCTGCGAGAACCCGGCGGGCGGCGGCCCGCCGGCACCGGGCGTGCCGGGACCGTCCCCGCCGAGGCCGGCCACCCCCAGCGGCACTCCGACCAGCACCAGGCCGGCCAGCACCGCGGCGGCCACCATCGGCTTCGGGATGCGCCGCCCGGCGCCCTCCTCCTCCGCCCCGGCCGGCACAGGCGAGGCGCTCACCGCGGGCCGGGGCTGCCCGGCCGACGCCTGCGCCGCGCCGCCCACGGCGACCGGGGGCACCGCCCCGGCGGCGCCCACCGCCGTCGGCGCCCGCTCCCCGGCACCGGCCTCGCCCCCACCCGGCGCCCCGGACTCCACGGCCGGCTCGGACTCCGCGGCCGGCTCGGGGACCTCCCAGGCCACGGCGGGCAGGTGGATGCCCCCGCCCGACGACCCGCTCCCCCGCGCACTGCGACTGCGACCCTCGACGCCACCCGACGGATCCGGCCCTGCGGCGCCCACCGCCGCGGGCCCGGCCTCCTCCACCGGCCCGGGCACCTCCCAGGCCACGGCGGGCAGGTGGATGCCCCCGCCCGACGACCCGCTCCCCCGCGCACTCCGTTCCCTGCCCACCCGCGCTCCCTGACCCTCGACGACACCCGAAGGGTCCGGCCCGCCCCGGCCGCACCGGCCGCGCGACGGGAACCGCCCCTCTCCCTGAGCGACGGACGGCACACGCCGCCGGGTTCAGCCGGTTCCCAGGCGCCAGGAGGGCTCGGTCGGGCGCGGCGGATGGAGGATGAAGTCGACCGCCCGCTGGAGGGTCTGCGGGGACGGCTGCGGACACGGCCCGGTGCGTTGGAGCAGGTGCGCGAACAACCCGGGCTCGGGGGCGAGGTCGTACTCCTCCAGGTAGTAGGTGACGGTGTCGGTCCAGATCCACTCGCCGTCGGTGCGGTAGTTCATCGGGACGGCGCCCTGGCGGGAGGTGTCGAAGATGTCGTCCATCAGCATCGGCGTCACCAGCACCTCCGCCCCGGACTTCAGGTACCCGGCCAGCGCGGCCCGCTGCGCCCCGTCCCGCACCAGCGGATGGTCCGGCGCGAAGCCCGGCCCGGCCACGGGATCGACCAGGTCGAACACCGCCGCCAGGCGGAACTCCCCCGCCGCCGCCTGCCCCTGCTGCTGTTCCACGTCCTGCTCCGCTCGCGTGTCGGCGCCCCGGCCGGGGCGCCCCTCGCCTGGGTCAACGGCGCCGGCGCGGGGCGGCGTTCACCGGGCGGGGCTCCGCCGGGTCAGCCGGCGCTGCCCGTGAGGTCGGGCCTCGGGTGCTTCTTGAACCAGAGCAATAGGGCTTCCCCCAGAGGGGTGGTGAATTTCCACGCCAGGGTCTGCTTCGCCATGTGCTCGTTCAGGCGCGTGATGAAGTCCGCCTCCGACCCCTTGTAGGACGCGGCGAACGCCGTGACGGCCCTGGCCGGCGCCGGCTTGAGGAGCTGGTTGACCGTGTTCACTGCGTTGGCCTCGGCCGCCCGTGCCGCTTCCTCCGCCTCCCGGCGCGCGGCGGCCTCCTTGGCCGCAGCCCGGTCCTCCAGCCGCTGGTTCCAGGCGGCTTCGCCGTTCTTCGAGGGGAAGTACTTGAAGGCGATGTCCTTGCCCTTGGGCACGTACGCGCTGGTCGAGTTGAGCCTGGCGGTCTCCTCCCAGCCGTACGCGATGGAGCCCTCCACCTCCACCCCGCCCTTCTTGAACGTCCGGGACTGAGTCGACATCGTCGACTTCTGCCGGGCCGCGATCGTGTAACCCACGTAGGCACTGGCTCCGGGAAACGCTTCCCTGAAGTCGCCGACGACGGACTTGCAGCTGTCGCACGTGCCTCGGGAGGAGAGCACGACGAGCACCGCTTCGGGCGGCTGGGCGGGCAGTTCGCCTCCGGGCCGCGCGGAAGGCTTCTCCGGCGGCTTGCGGCGTGGCTTCTCCGAGGGATGGGGGATCCGCTCGAAGCCCCAGTCCTTCATCTGCTGGTAGGCCTTCGCCAGCCCCTTCACCTCGGCGTCGTAGCGCTGCGTCCACAGGCTCTTCTCCTCCGCCCACCGGGTGGCGGCCTCGAACGAGCGGCTGTCGTTGACGGAGTCGTCCCTGCCGTTGGTCACGGCCTCGGTCGTCTGCCAGCTCTTGTCCCCCTTCAAGGTCAGGCCGATGACGGCATAGGTCTTCTCCTTCTCGGTGCCGGCGAAGAGCGGTTGGAGCAGGGAGTCGTTCAGTACGTGCCTCGCCGCCTCCGGGGAGTCGGGTTCCGGTTCCTCGGCCCTCGCCTTCCCCTTGTCCTCGGCCTTCGCCACCTCGGCGGACTCGGGTTCCGGTTCCTCGGCCCTCGCCTTCCCCTTGTCCTCGGCCTTCGCCACCTCGGCGGACTCGGGTTCCGGCTCCTCGGCCCTCGCCTTCCCCTTGTCCTCGGCCTTCGCCACCTCGGCGGACTCGGGTTCCGGCTCCTCGGCCCTCGCCTTCCCCTTGTCCTCCGCCTTCGCCACCTCCGGCCCGGTCTCTTCCTGCGGGTCGGTGGCCCTCGGCCTGCCGGACAGTACGCTCTCGATCCCTTCCGCCGAGTCGGTGTCGGGGCGCTGGGCGGCGGCCTTCTTCTTGCTGGCCCTACCGAAGGCCAGTGCGCCCCGCAGCTCGCGGTCGGGATCGAGGGTGCCCGGCTCGACGGTCCCGTAGCCCTCGGGGTGGTCGTGGAAGGAGCCGTCCGGCGCCCGGTGGGCCCGGCGGTCCTCGACCTGGACCCGGACGGCACCGGAGTCGTCCCGGACCGCGCGGAACTCCCGCCAGTGGTCGCCGCCGACCACGACCGGGCGGCCGTCCTCGGTGAACCCGACGCCGGAGGCGACCACCAGGTGCCCGGGGCCGTCCGTGCCGTCCACGCGCGGGGCGAGGTACACCGGCCCGGTTCCGGCCAGCGCGCTGCTCCCCAGGCCCAACTCCTCGAGCTGACGCATCACTTCGACGAGGAAGTCGTGGCCCGGCCCGCTCCCCAGGTTGCACGCCACGAACTGCAGGGTGTCGGTGCCGTTCCAGACTCCGGAGTGGTAGAGGTCTGCCAGGACGCCGACCACCTGGTAGGCCGACAGCGTGCCGTCCGGCCCGACCGGCAGGCCGGTGGCCTCGTCCGTGTGCACGGGCACGACGAACACCCCGGGCTGTTCGGGGAACTGCCGCAGGGCGTCGTGCTCCGCCGGCGGCACGTCGACCGGTCCGATCCGCCAGCCGGCGGCGGTGCCGCCGAAGGCCGACAGCGGCCCGCCGACGTCCTGGGCCCGGGGCGCGGGATCGTGGGCGTACCAGTTGTAGGGAAGATCCAGGATCTCGAAGCTGGTGTTCTCGTTCAGCTTCTGCGAGCGCAGACTCACGCTCACCGTGCCGATGTTGCGGTTCTCGTAGACCATCGGCTCCGGCTCGCTCGGATCGTCTCCGCCGAGGGTCTCGTCATCGATGGTGCGCCGGCGGATCGAGACGGACCCCCCGGCATGATGGATCGTCACCTCCGCGAACTGGCCGCTCAGTTCCTCCTTGCGGTGCTCGATCCGGACGGTCTTCTGGAGGCCGTCCGACGACCACGTCTCCGTGATGCGGTGGTCCGGCCCGAGGTCGTAGGGGTAGGCGGCCCGCAGCGAGCCCTCACTGTAGAACCGGGTGAAGTGCTCGAACGCGTCCGGCATCGACATGGGGCTGGTCCAGTTGTCGACCTCGGCGCGGATGTCGGCGACCGTCATGGGCTCGGCGTCCACCCGGATGACGTGGAACCCCCCTTCGTCGACGTGTTCGGTCACCGTCAGGCGGCTGGGACCGAGCGTCACCTCGGACTGCTTCTCGTTCACCGGCTCCGGATCGCCCTGCGCCCTGGGGTGCCCGGGCGGGAACGACAGCGCCAGCATCGGGTGGGACAGCGGCACCCGGATCTCGAACAGCGCGTAGTTGTCCTTCCCGCCCCCGTTCGACATCCACTCCTGGACGAACTCCCGGCTGAAGGACGTGGACGCCGGCAGCAGTTCGGTGAACCGCTCCCGGCCCCGGGCCTCGGCGTCCAGCCGCACCGCCCGGTACAGGCGCAGGGACTCCCCCACCGGCTGCTCCCCGGCCGGGCGCAGCGTCTGCGCGTGGTCGAGGAAGGTCTGGACCTCGTCGAGCAGGGATTCGTAGCGCTCCCCCTCACGGACCTTGATCATGCCCTCCTCGTCACGCTTGCTCGTGAACCCGCCGCCCTTGATCCACCCCATGAACGTGTGCAGCGCCGGGTTCCGGGCCGCGGCGTCGAGATGACGCCGGGCCAGGCCCACGGCGGTCTCGTCCGCGCCGAAGGCGAACGCGCCGTCGAGCGGGGTCAGGTCCGGGTGCTTGCGCGCGTCGATCTGCTCCCTGGTCGCGTCGTCGATCAGGACCGCGGAAGCGCCGGACAACTGGCCGTTCCGGTCCGGGCCGCCGAAGAACTCCCACGGCGCCGTGTGCGTCAGCGGCGCTCCCTGTCCGGGCGCGGCAAGCAGGTCACGCCACTCCTGCACGGTGGCCTCCCCCTCGGGGAAGAGCAGCGGGTCGATCACCCGTTGCCCAGCCGCCGTCTCGACCAGCACAGCGACATGGTGATTCCACTGCTGCTGCGGGTGGAGGTGCCCGTTCTCGCTCGCGGGATAGGCCCAGATCTTGGCGAGGTACTGCCGTCCGGTCTCCGGGGCCGCCAGGTTGATGAGCTCGGACAGGGCGTGAGCCCGGAATTCGCAGCCGCCGACACGGCCATGTTCGTCGGGCCGGTCCGATTCATGGGGTCGGTAGTGGTTCATCACCTCGCGGTGGAGATCCCGGAGCTGGTCGGCGGAGGGCTTCTCGGTGGTCTGCTGGGCCAGTTCCGCTTGCCGGATGCGCAGTTCCCGGTGGAATTTGAGTTGCCGGATGCGCAGTTCCGGGTCCAATCCGCGCAATGCCCTCGTCAGCAGATCCACCAGGGCACCGGCCGCCCGCACCGAGCGGACCACTCCGACGTTCTGGATGGCCGTCAGCACTTCCTGCTCGGTGTTGATCCGGGTGAGCCCGTCCACGTCGTCGTTCTGGTCGGCGCGCCGCCATTGCTCCCTCAGGCGGTCGGAACGGGTCGTCACCGCGTTCAGGTAGCGGCGGTAGTCCTCCGTCTCGGACTCGCTGCCGCTGTCGCTGTCCGACTCCGAGTGCTCGCTGCTGGTGTCGTCCTCCGATGCCATCTCCTCGTCGGACGAAGCGGGGTCGTTCGGCCGGACGCGCTTCATCGAGCTCGGGCCCACGCCCGGCTCCGGACTCGAACCCTCGTCGTCGGTCCGGTCGTTGCGCCTGCGGCGCCCGGAGAACGCCACCGCGTCGTCCTGGGGCGCCCACTCCCGCTCGCGCGGCAGAGCCCCACCGGGGGAAGCCCCGCCCGGGGCGACGGTGTAGCCCTCGGGCGCGGGCGCCGAGCGCGGCGGCAGGCTCCCGTCCACGGGCAGGTGGGCGCCGAGGTCGCGGACCGTGACGGGGGCGTCGGGTGCCGCGTCCCACCGGACCGACAGGCTCGCCCAGTTGCCGCCGTCCACCAGGACGGGACCGCCGACGCCGTCGAAGGCGAGCTGCCTGCCGACCACCAGCGCGCCGGTACCGTGCGGGTCGCTGCGGAACGGTCCCGCGACCGGGGGCGCGAACCAGGCGAGGCTCCTCGGCGCGTAGACCTCCAGGTCCCGGCCGGGCAGGCGCAGGCGCAGGTGCCGCAGGGTGCCTGCGGCGAACGACCCGGCGCCGTCGCGGGCGGACGAACAGGCCACCAGCAGAACGGGCTTGATCCCGTCCCACGCCCCTTGTCCGTGCAGCGAGAAGAGCAGGTCGGCGGCTTCCCTCTCGGTGAGGCGGGTGCCCTTCCAGCGCGGCACGCCATCGGAGCCGGTGTGCATCGCCACGGTGAGGAACCGTTCGTCGACCGGGAAGCGGTCCAGTGCCGCGGCCATCCGCTGCCGGGCTTGCGCGTCGGCGCCCGGGTCGTCCAGCCGGTAGGCGCCGGACGTTTCGTGAAGGACCAGTGCCGTGCGCAGGTCACCGGTGCGGTCGACGGCCGGCGGCTCCGGGATCGGCGCCGGGACCAGGGGCCCGGCTCCCGGCGCCTGCGTCTCGTGCTCCGGGAGCGGCGGCGCGGAGGCCGGCTGCCGGAGGTCCTCGGAGTTCGAGTCCGTCAGGGACTGACCCGCCTCCCCCGCGAGCGCCTCGTCGATGTCGTGCCAGTTGAAGGGGAGGTCGAGGGACTCGAAGCCGGCGTTCTCGTTCAGCTGCTGCGAGCGCAGGCTGACGCTCACGGTGCCGATGTTCAGGTGGTCGTAGACGATCGGATCCGACTCGTGCGTTTCCTCTCCGTAGAACATGTCGTCGCGGGTGCGCCGGTGGATCGAGACGGACTCACCGTTATGACGGATCGTCAGTTCGACGAACTGGCGGAGTTGATCTCGGGGGTGATCGATTTTGACGGTCTTCTGGCTACGGTCGGCGGACCACGTCTCCGTGATGCGGTAATGGGGGCGGAGGACGTTCACGTAGGCGGCCCGCAGCGAGCCCTCACTGTAGAACCGGGTGAAGTGCTCGAACGCGTCCGGCATCGACATGGGGCTGGTCCAGTTGTCGACCTCGG
>NZ_JBVJJY010000045.1:0-13059 GCF_055585785.1 Kitasatospora sp. NPDC053308
GCCGACCGCCGGGCGGCCGGGCTGCCCGGGACGTCCCTCGCCTGGGGCCTGTGGGCGAACGTCAGCGGCCTGACCGGGCAGCTCACCGACTCCGAGCGGGCCCGGATGACCCGGAGCGGGACCAGCGCGCTGAGCGCGGCCGAGGGCCTGGCCCTGATGGACCTCGCACTCACCCGGGACGAAGCGGTCCTGGTACCGGCCCGGCTGGACCTGGCCGGACTGCGGTCCCAGGCGGCCCGCACCGGCGAGGTCCCGCCGCTGTGGCGGACCCTGGCCGGCCGTCCGGCCCGGCGCAGCGCCGCCTCCGGCGGGGCCGGCGCGGACTCGCTGCGGCAGCAGCTCGCCGCGCTGCCCGCCGCGGACGGCGACCAGCTGCTGCTGGACCTGGTGCGCGGGCACGTCGCCGCCGTCCTGGGGCACGCCTCCGCCGACGCCGTCGAGCCGGGCCGGGCCTTCACCGACCTCGGCTTCGACTCGCTCACTGCCGTCCAGCTGCGCAACCGGCTCACCACGGCGACCGGCCTGCGACTGCCCGCCACGCTCGTCTTCGACTACCCGAGCCCGGCCGTCCTCGCCGGCCACCTGCGCGGACGGCTCGGCGGCGGGCCGGCCACGGTGCCCGCGGCCCCGGTGCCGGTCGGCGCGGCGGCCCACGACGAGCCGATCGCGATCGTCGGCATGAGCTGCCGGTTCCCGGGCGGGGTGACCGGCCCCGAGGACCTCTGGCGCATGATCGCCGACGGGCAGGACGCCATCTCGCCGTTCCCGGCCGACCGCGGCTGGGACCTGGAGGCCCTGTACGACCCGGACGCCGCGCACACCGGCACCTCGTACACCCAGGCGGGCGGGTTCGTGCAGGACGCGAGCGCGTTCGACGCCGGGTTCTTCGAGATCAGCCCGCGTGAGGCGCTGGCGATGGACCCGCAGCAGCGGCTGCTGCTCGAACTGTCCTGGGAGGCCTTCGAGCGGGCCGGGATCGATCCCGCGTCCCTGCGCGGCAGCCAGACCGGCACGTTCGTGGGCGGCTACACGTCCGGGTACGAGATGAGCGTGCTGGCGCACGGCGGCGCCGAGGCCGAGGGTCACCTGATGACCGGGATCGCGACCAGCATCCTGTCCGGCCGGCTGGCCTACACCTTCGGCCTGGAGGGGCCGGCGGTGACGGTCGACACGGCGTGCTCGTCGGCGCTGGTGGCACTGCACCTGGCCGCGCAGGCGCTGCGGTCCGGCGAGTGCTCGATGGCGCTGGCCGGCGGCGTGACGATCATGGCCACGCCGGGGACGTTCGTCGAGTTCTCCCGGCAGCGCGGGCTGGCCCCGGACGGCCGCTGCAAGGCGTTCGCCGCCGCGGCGGACGGCACCGGCTTCGCCGAGGGCGCGGGCGTCCTGGTGGTCGAGCGGCTGTCCGACGCGCAGCGCAACGGGCACCGGGTGCTCGCCGTGCTGCGGGGCAGCGCGACCAACCAGGACGGCGCGTCCAACGGGCTGACCGCCCCCAACGGGCCCTCGCAGCAGCGGGTGATCCGGGCCGCGCTGGCCAACGCCGGCCTGCGCGCGGACGAGGTCGACGCGGTGGAGGCGCACGGCACGGGCACCAGGCTGGGCGACCCGATCGAGGCCCAGGCGATCCTGGCGACGTACGGGCAGGACCGGCCGGAGGACCGGCCGCTCTGGCTCGGCTCGGTGAAGTCCAACATTGGGCACACCCAGGCCGCGGCCGGTGTCGCCGGTGTGATCAAGATGGTCCTCGCCCTCCAGCACGGCCGGCTGCCCGCGACGCTGCACGTGGACGAGCCCACGCCGCACGTCGACTGGTCGGAGGGCCGGGTGCGGCTGCTGACCGAGCCGGTGCCGTGGCGGGCCGACGGGCGGCCGCGCCGGGCGGGCGTGTCCTCGTTCGGGATCAGCGGCACCAACGCGCACGTCATCGTCGAGGAGGCCCCGGTGCCGGTCGGCACGGCCGTGCCCGCGGCGCCGTCGGCCCCGCCGGCGGTGGTGCCGTGGGTGCTGTCCGGGCGGACCCCGGAGGCGCTCCGCGCCCAGGCCGGGCGGCTGCGCGCGTTCCTGCGCGACCGACCGGAGGCGGAGCCGGTGGACGTCGGGTTCTCGCTGGCCACGACGCGCACGCTCTTCGACCGCCGGGCGGTCGTGCTGGGCGAGGACCGGGACGGCCTGCTCGCCGGCCTCGCCGTGGTCGAGGCCGGCGTCTCCACCAGGGACGTCCTGACCGGCACCGCGACCGCGGGCCCCAAGCCGGTGTTCCTCTTCCCCGGCGGCGACTCCGGGGGGCTCGGTTCCGCCGCCGCCCTGCTGGACGAGGCACCGGCCTTCGCGGCCCGGATCGCCGCCTGCGAGGAGGCCCTGTCCCCCTACGTGGACTGGAAGTTGACCGAGGTGCTGCGCGAGGGCCCGGCCGGTCCGGCGCTCGACCGCCCCGAGGTCCGCCGGCCGGTGCTGTGGGCGGTGATGGTGTCGCTGGCCGCGCTGTGGCGCTCGGCGGGCGTGCACCCGGCCGCCGTCGCGGGCCACGCCGTGGGCGAGCTCGCGGCCGCGCAGGTGGCCGGCGTGCTGTCGCTGGCGGACGCGGCCAGGATCGCGGTGCTGGCCGGCGGTTCGCCGGCCGGGGATGACCCGGAGGGGCCGGAGCTCGCCGCCGTCCGCCCGCGGGCGGGGACGGTGCCGGTGTTCTCCACCCGGGCCATGGCCTGGGTCGAGGGCGCGGACCTGGACGCCGCCCACTGGTGCGGGAGCCCGCAGGACGCCGTGCCGGTCGGGGAGTTGGTGGACGCCCTGACCGGGGCCGGGTACAGCGCGTTCGTCGAGGTCGGCTCCGACCCGGAGCTCTCCGCGGCCGTCACCCGGGCCCTGGACGACAGGGGCCTGCGGACCGGGACGGCCGTCACCGGGACGCTGCGGCACGGTGAGGGGGGCCTGCGGTCGTTCACGGCCGGCCTGGCCGCCCTCCACGTCCACGGGGTCACCGTGGACTGGGCCGCGGTCCTGGGCGGCGGGAGCCGCGTCGAGCTGCCCACCTACGCCTTCCAGCGCGAGCACTACTGGCCGCAGCCGCCGGCCCGCAGGCCCGGCTCCGAACCGGCCGCGGCCGCCCCGGCCTCACCGGGCGAGCAGCGGTTCTGGGCCGCGCTGGAGGACGAGGACATGGCCGCCCTCGCCGAAGTCCTGGGACTGGACGGGCCGTTGCGGGAGGACATGCCGCTGGGCACGGTGCTGGCGCAGCTCGCGACCTGGCGCCGGCGGGAACGCGAACTCGCGCCGCCGGCCGGCCCGCAGGGCGGCGACGACGGGACGCAGACCCGTCCCGGGCACCTCGCCTGGGTGCGGCAGCTGGCCGGCCTCTCCCGGACGGAGCAGCAGGAGCTGATGCTCGACCTGCTGCGCCAGGAGATCGCCGCGATCCTCGGCTACGCGTCGGTCGACCCGGTCCGCCCGAACGGCGACGTCTTCGAGATGGGCATGAATTCCATGACGGCCGTTCAACTGCGGGAAAACGTGACCGAGCTGACCGGCCTTAAACTGCCGGAGGGCTTCGTCTATGACCTCTACATGCCGGAAGCGATCGCGGAGTTCCTGCTCGGCGAGCTGACGGCGACGCTCCGGGAAAGTGCCGGGGACCAATGAGAATCCGGCAATCCGGGACCGCACCGGCGGCCGACCGGTTTCCCGAAGACCAGTTCCGCGGGCCGCACCGCAGGAAAACCAGCCATCCGACTCCGAAGATGGGATGAGAAAGTGCCGAACGAGAACGCCTGGAGCGTCATAACCGCCCCCACGTCGAACTCCCTGATTCTCGGAATCGATTTCCCGGCGGCCGGACGTCGTGAGGCCGGGTTCGAGGACCTCGCGGGGAAGATGGGCTCGGCCTGGTCCGGCCACGGCGTCCTGCAGACCACGCCCCCGCCGGTCCGGCTGGCCGACCGGCCGGCCGGCGACTTCTACACCGACTTCTGGCTGCGGGACGGCGAGTGGGAGAAGTACGAGGTGGTGGCCGTGCTCGGCTACTGCGTCGGCGGCGTCTACGCGGGGGAGATCGCGGAGCGCCTGGCGAAGAAGCAGGGCAAGGCGCCGAAGGTGATCCTCTTCGACGCCCAGGTCACCGACCTGCAGCTGCTCGAGTCGGAGATCCACAAGATGATCGGACTGGCCGGCCCGGTCTTCTCCGCGGAGGAGGCCGAGCACGCCCGGAAGCGGGCCGCCGAGATCGTCGGCACCCCGTCGATAGGCCTGATCGACGCCGCCGTCGAGATCGTGGACCTCTACCGCGAGATGGCCTCCATCGCGTTCCAGCGGATCGGTCTCGCCGAGGCCCGCCGGGACGAGGTCGTCCTGCTCTTCGAGTCGTACATGACGTGGCTCTCCGCCGCCTCCCAGATCGACCCGAGCCGGGCGTGGGGCGAGTCGCTCTCCATCACCTCGTCCGACTACGCCGAACTGGAGCGGAGCGGCGCGGCGACCGTCGTCAACGCGGCCAAGGCGCTCGGCCGGCGGATCGAGCTGGAGATCGGCCACGTCGACCTCCTGCGCGACGACTCCACGGTCCGGGCCCTGCTCGACAGCGCCGAATTCTGAGTGAGATGAAGACCTCGAGCAAAGAGAAGGCCCTCTGGCTGCTGGAGCAGCTGGTCCCGGGGACCGGGGTCAACAACCTGGGGCTCGGCCTCCAGGTGAGCGGCCGGCTCCGGCCGGACGCGCTGAGGGCGGCCCTGGCCATCGTGGCCGGCCGGTTCGAGGTGCTGCGGACCGTCTACCGCACGACCGGGGCGGACCTGGTCAAGGAGGTCGTCCCCGCGGACGGGTTCGCCGTGGAGATCGAGCCGCTCGCGCTGTCGGGCGGCTCGCTGGAGGGGGACCTGACGGCGTTCGCCGACCGCCCCTTCGCGCTCGACGGGCGGCCCCTGGTCAGGGTCGGGCTCGCCGCCCACCCGGACGGCGACGTGCTCTGCGTGGCGGTGCACCACCTGGTGTTCGACATGGTCTCCGTCGCCCTCTTCCTCCAGGCGTTCATCCCGGTCTACGACGCGATCGCGGCGGGGCGGCCGGTGCCGGCGCAGGCGACCGCCCCGGCCCCGGCCCTCGCCGAGCCGGAGCCGCGGCCCGCCGACCTGGCCTACTGGCGGGAGACCCTGGAGGGCTTCCGGCCGGACGGACTCGACCTGTGGTGCGGCACCCCGCGCGGCCGGCAGCCGGAGCTGGCGGGCGCCAGTGCGAGCCGCGCGCTCTCCGCCGGGGCGCAGCAGGCCGTGGTGCGGCTGCAGCACGCCGTCAGGGCTCCGCTCGGCGCGGTGATGCTGGCCGCGTACGCCGCGCTGCTCGCCTCGCACGGCGCCGGGCCCGACCTCGTCGTCGGCTCCCCGGTCAACGTCCGCGGGGCGAACACCGGCGCCATCGGCTACCACGTCAACGTCGTGCCGATCCGGATCCGGGTGGACCTCGCCGAGGGCTTCCGGGCGCTCGCCCGCCGGGCCAGGGACGCGTTCCTCGGGGCGATGGCGCACGCCGACACCCCGGTCGACGAGCTGACCGGGGAGCTCCCCGGGATCGGCACGTCCTGGCAGACGCAGCTCTTCCGGCACCTGTTCAACTTCCTGCCCGAGGCGCCGGCCGTCGAGCTGTCGGTCGACGGCATGGCGGCCCGGGTGGTGACGGTCGAGAACCCGCACAGCAAGTTCGACCTGGAGCTGGTCGGCTCGCCGTCCCGCGCGGAGGTCGTGTTCCGGTACTCCGAGGCACTGGCCCGCGCCGACGTCGAGGCGATGCTGGACCGGTTCGACGCCCTGCTGGTCGCGGCCGCGCAGGACCCGGACCGGCCGCTCGGCGAGACGGCGGGCTGGAGCGACGCCGACCGCCGGGCCGTCGAGCGGGGCAACGCGACCGCGGCCCCGGCGGCGTACCCGACCGTGCCGGAGGCGTTCCGCTCCTGGGTGGAGCGGACGCCCGACGCCCCGGCCGTGGTCGACGGCGAGCACACCGTCAGCTACCGGCGGCTGGACGAGGCCGCGGCCGCCGTCCGCACGCTGCTGGCCGGGGCCGGCATCCGCGCGGGCGACACCGTGGCAGTGGCCGCACCCCGTGGCGAGGCCGCCGCCGCCGTCCTCGGCGTCTGGCGGGCCGGCGCCGTCTGCCTGCCGCTCGACCCCGGGCACGACCCGTCCTGGCTGACCCGCCAGCTCGCGCGCTCCCGCGTACGGGCCGTCCTCACCGGAACCGGCGTCCGGCTGCCCACCGACGGCGACCTGCCCCCCGTCCTGCCACTGGCCGACGCCCCGGCGCCCGGTCCCGCCGCGGCGGACACGGCCGACGGACCGGCCGGTCCCGCCTGCGTGCTCCACACCTGCGGGGACGCCGGGCAGCCGGTCGCCACCGTCCTGGGCCATGCGGGCCTCGCGGCCGCGGTCGGCCACTTCGCGGCCGAACTCGGCGTCGGGCCCGGCACCGGCGTGCCGGCGCTCGCCGCGCCCGCCACGTTCGACGCGCTCTTCGACGTCTTCCTGGCGCTCGGCGCGGGCGGCCACTGCGTGGTCGTCCCCGACGCGGCCCGCACCGACGGCGCCGCGCTCCGGGACGCCGTCGGCGGCCACGACGCGACCGTCGCCGTGGTCCCGCCGGGCGCCCCCGCCCGCATCCTGGCGGACCTGGCCGAGCAGCAGCCCGGCCTGACCGTCCTGGCCCGGGGCGACGAGCTGTCCGCCGAGACGGCGGGCCGGCTCCTGGCGGCCGGCTGCCGGCTGCACCGCGGCCACGGCAGCCCGGAGACCACCGGCTGGGCCCTGTCCGGCCCGGTGGACGGCCCCGACGGGCCGACCGGGGAACGGCCGGTCGCCCACACCCGGGCCTTCGTCGCCGCCCCCGACGGGCGGGAGCTGCCCCCCGGCGTCCGCGGCGAACTCCTCCTCGCGGGGGCGAGCCTGGCCCTCAGCGACCCGGACGACCCCGCGTTCCCGACCGACGCCCGCTACGGGCGCCACCACCGCACCGGGGAACTCGCCCGGCGGCGGCCCGACGGAACCATCGAACGGCTCGGCCGGATCGACCGCCGGATCACCACCGCCGACGGCCCCGTCGACCTCGGCCACGTCGAGGCCGTCCTGCTCGGCCGCCCCGGGGTGACCGCGGCCGCGGCCTTGGCCGTGCCGCATCCGGACGGCGGCCACACCGTCGTCGCCTTCGCCGAGACGGTCGACGCCGCCGGTGCCGACGACCCCGCCGGTGCCGACGACCCCGCCACCGCCGTCCCCGGGCGGTTCGTCCGCCTGGCCGGCCTGCCCCGGACGCCCGACGGCCGCCCCGACCGGGACGCGCTCCTGGCGCTCGCCCGGAAGGCGGTCGAGCAGGGAACGGACCGGCAGGACCAGCGGACGGACGACCCGCTCGTCCGCGAACTCATCGGGATCTGGCGGGAGTTGCTCACCATCGAGGCGACCCCGCAGACGGACTTCTTCGCCTCGGGCGGCCACTCGCTGCTCGCGGCCGTCCTGGCGCAGAAGATCGAAGAACTCACCGGTACGTCCCTTGAGCTCGGCGACGTGTTCAAGCACCCGACCCCCACCGCCCTCGCCGCGCTCCTGCGCGCCTGACGGGCGGCTGACGGCACCCCGCGTCACCACGACCGGGCCGGCCGTCAGGAACCGGCTCACGAAACCGCAGGGAAGAATCCATGACCGCTTTTGAGGAGCACCGCCTCGCCATCATCGGCGCCGGCGTGATGGGCACCAACATCTCGGCGCTCGCCCTCGGCCACGGCGTCTCCGTCGTCCTGGTCGACGTCGACGAGACCGTGCTGGAGACGGCACGCCAGACCATCCGGCAGAAGCTGCGGCACGCCCAGCTCATGGGCGTGCTGCCGGCGGACCGCCCGCAGGGCACGCTGACCACCAGCGTCTCGCTCGACGACATCGCGGAAGCCACCACCGTCATCGAGGCCGTCACCGAGGTCGACAAGATCAAGCAGGAAGTGCTCTCCGCGGCCTCCCGCGTCGTCGAGCCCGGCACGACCCTGATCTCCAACACCTCGTGCATCCCGATCGACGAGATGGCCGACTGGATCGTGCGCCCCGAGGACCTCGTGGGCGTTCACTTCATGAACCCCTCGTACATGATCAAGATGGTCGAGGTCATCCGCGGCCCGCGCACCGAGCCCGTGATCCTGGAGCAGGCCGTCGAGCTGCTCGCCGTCCTCGGCCGCGAGGCCCTCGTCATCGACGACTCGGCCGGCTTCGTGATCAACCGCCTGCTGCACCCGCTGATCAACACCGCGGCCATGCTCGTCCAGGAGGGCGTCGCCTCCGTCGAGGTCGTCGACGGCCTGCTGGAGGGCTGCCTCGGACACTCCACCGGTCCGCTGCGCACCGGTGACCTCATCGGCCTGGAGAACCTGGTCGACTCGCTGAACGTGCTCTACGAGCGCCGGGGCGACGAGAGCTGCCGCCCCTGTGACCTCCTGCTCGAAAAGGTGCGGGACGGCCACCTCGGCCGGAAGACCGGCCGGGGCTTCTACGACTACGGAAAGGTCGCCTCATGACCGTCCACGCGGACAACACCCCGCTGACCGCCGAGACCCTCCAGAAGGAGATCCTCGGCTTCCTCACCGAGCGCATCAAGACCGACATCGAGCTGGACCAGGACCTCTTCGCGTCCGGTGTGGTCTCCTCCATGTTCGCGATGCAGCTCGTCGTCCACCTGGAGGAGGCGTACGACATCGCCATCGTCGGCGCCGACCTCAAGCTCGACAACTTCCGCACCGTCGCCGGCATGACCAGCCTCGTGCTGCGCCTGAAGGGCGACCCGGAAGCGGCCGGCGATGCCTGACCGACTCGCCGACGAGCGCGCCTTCATCGGCGGGCTCGTCGGCGCCCGGGCCGCCGCCTGGGACGTCGCGGGCGAACTGCCCACCGACCTGCTGCGCACCCTGGGGGCCAAGGGCCTGCTGTGCGCGCAGGTCCCGGCGTCCCACGGCGGTCTCGGGCTGAGCAGCCGGGAGAACGGCGAACTCACCGCGTACGTCGGGAGCCTGTGCAGCTCCCTGCGGTCCATCATGACCTCGCAGGGCATCGTCGCCTGGACGATCCAGCGCTTCGGCGACCGCGACCAACGGCGCACCTTCCTCGCGGAGCTGACCAGCGGCAAGCTCACCGCCGTCGGCTTCAGCGAGCCGGGCGCCGGCAGCGACCTGGCGGCCATGCGGACCCGCATCAAGGCCGACGGGGACGGGTTCGTCATCGACGGCGAGAAGAAGTGGGTCACCGGCACCCGCTACGCCGACTTCGTCCTGATCATCGGCCGGCACGGTGACGGAGAGGGCGCCGCCGCCGCGATCGTCCCCGTGGACGCCCCGGGCGTGCACATCGAGCTGGTGCCCAACCCCATGGGCTGCCGGGCCGCCGGCCACGCCAACATCCGCCTCGACGGCGTCCGGCTGCCGGCCACCCACGTGCTGGGCGGCGGCGGGCAGCCCCTGTCGATGCTGTTCACCACCGCGCTCTCCTACGGGCGCGTGTCGATCGCCTGGGGCTGCGCCGGCATCCTCCGGGCCTGCCTGAGCGCCGCCACCCGGCACGCGAAGCACCGGCACCAGGGCGGCGTGGCGCTCGCCGAGCACCAGCTCGTCCGCGGGCACCTCGCGGAGCTGCTCATCGCCGAGCAGGTCTCGCTGCGCGCGTGCGAACACGCCAGCGCGCAATGGGACTCCGCCGCACCGGATATGGGCCTGATGGCGGTCCTCGCCAAGCACGTCAGCGCGGGCCACGCCGCCCGGAGCGCCGCCACCGCGGTCCAGCTCCTCGGGTCGGCCGGCTCCGAGGACGGGCACGTGGTGGCCCGCGCGTTCCGGGACGCGAAGCTCATGGAGCTCATCGAAGGCAGCAACGAGATCTGCCAGTTGATCCTGGCCGACCACGCCCTCTCGCTCACCGACTGACGTCCGCCCGACCGAAGTCCGACCGAAGTCCGACCGAAGCTGGTAGGAGAACCCCGTGGCTGAGAAGCCAACCCTCGTGAAGTGCCTGGTCTGGGACCTGGACAACACCGTCTGGGACGGCACTTTGCTGGAGGACCCGAACGTCGAACCGTTCCCCGGAATCCGCGAAACCATCGTCGAGCTCGACTCCAGGGGAGTCCTGCACTCGGTCTCGAGCAAGAACGACCACGACCTCGCCTGGAACCGCCTCGAAGAGCTCGGCCTCGCCGAGTACTTCGTGCACCCCCAGATCGGGTGGGGGCGCAAGTCCGACGCGGTCAAGCTGATCGCCGAGCGGCTCAACTTCGCGGAGAAGGCCGTCGCGTTCATCGACGACATGCCCAACGAGCGCGCCGAGGTGAACTACCACGCGCCCGACATCCGCTGCTACCGGGCCGACCAGGCGGCCGAGCTGACCGGACTGCCCGAGTTCAGCCCCGAGATCGTCACCGTCGACTCCCGGCGCCGCCGCGAGATGTACCAGGCCAGCTTCCGCCGGGACGCCGAGAAGGACACCTTCAACGGCCCCGACGAGGAGTTCCTGCGCACCCTCGACCTCGTCATGGAGATCAAGCGGGCCAACGAGGAGGACATCTCCCGGGTCGAGGAACTGACCCTGCGCACCAGCCAGATGAACGCGACCGGCGTCCACTACTCCGACGCCGCGCTGCGCGCCCTGCTGGCCGACCCGGACCACGAGGTCCTCACCGTCACCCTCACCGACCGGTTCGGCCCGCACGGCGCCGTGGGCGTCCTCCTCCTGGAGCGCCACCGCGAGCTGTGGCACCTCAAGCTCCTCGCGACCTCGTGCCGCGTGGTGACCTTCGGCGCCGGCGCGGTCATCCTCAACTGGCTGATCGACCAGGCGGCCCAGGCCGGCGTGCACCTCGTCGCCGACTTCAAGCAGACCGAGCGCAACCGCATGATGGACATCGCCTACCGGTTCGCGGGCTTCGCCAACGACCCGTGCGCCTGCCTGGCCGTCCTCGGCGAGCCCGGCGGCGAGGGCGTCCAGCGCCTGCACCTGCTCGCCGACCGCCGCGAGGGGCCGACCACGATGCGGCTCACCTCGCCGGAACTGGCCGCCGTCGCGGCCGTGCGGGACGCCGTCGTCTGACGGTGGGGAACACCGGGGTCCCCCGGCCGTTCGGAAAGGCGCGCCGATCAACCGGCGCGCCTTTCACGGTTGAACGCATGGTTCTCCGGCCGGGCCGGCTCATATCCTGGCCGTCGGGGCTCCGGCGGGCCTTTTGTTCCATTCTCCTTGTGTAGCCCTTCTCTTCAGCCCTTCTGTTCAGCCCTTTGCGTTGCTGTTCCTCCTTGGCTGAAAGACCTTCGACCAGGTATCGAACTCCCGACCTCCCGAATGCCGAGGGATTTGTGAACGAGACTGATGGGCCGGCCCTGACGGAATTCGCGGCAGCCGGTGCGGAGCCGTTGGCGATCGTCGGCATGAGCTGCCGCTACCCCGGCGGGGTCCGTTCGCCCGAGGACCTGTGGAGCCTGCTGGCCGAACGGCGGGACGCCCTCTCCGACTTCCCCGCGGACCGGGGCTGGAACCTCGAATCCCTGTACGACGCGGACCCGGAGAGCGCCGGGAGGACCTACCTCACCCGGGGCGGCTTCCTCGACGACGCCGCCGGATTCGACGCCGCCTTCTTCGGCATCCCGCCGCGCGAGGCGCTGGCGATGGACCCGCAGCAGCGGCTGCTGCTGGAGACCTCGTGGGAGGCCCTGGAGCGCGCCGGCATCACCCCGTCCGCGATCCGGGGCACCCGGACCGGCGTGTTCGTGGGCGCCGAGCCGAGGGAGTACGGCCCCCGGCTGCAGGAAGCGCCCGAGGGAGTCAAGGGCTACCTGCTCACCGGCACGACGACCAGCGTGATGTCCGGCCGGATCTCGTACCTGCTCGGACTGCACGGGCCCTCGCTCACCGTCGACACCTCCGCCTCCAGCTCCCTGGTCGCCATCCACCTCGCCGTGCAGGCCCTGCGCTCCGGCGAGTGCTCGCTGGCGCTCGCCGGCGGCGTGTCCGTCATGGCCACCCCGGGGAACTTCGTCGCGTTCAGCGGTCTCCGGGCGCTGTCCTCCGACGGCGTGTGCCGGCCGTTCTCGGCCGACGCCGACGGGACGGTGTGGTCGGAGGGCGTCGGCCTGCTCGTCCTGGAGCGCCTGTCCGACGCCGTGCGCAACGGCCACCCCGTGCTCGCCGTGCTGCGCGGCTCGGCGATCAACTCCGACGGGACCAGCGACGGCCTGACCGCCCCCAACGGCCGGGCCCAGCAGGCGGTCATCCGCCGCGCCCTGGCGAACGCGCGCCTCTCGGCCGCCGAGGTGGACGCGGTGGAGGCGCACGGGACGGGCACCCGGGTCGGCGACCCGATCGAGGCGCAGGCCCTGCTGGCGACGTACGGCCGGGAGCGGCCGGAGGGCCGGCCGTTGTGGCTGGGGTCGGTGAAGTCGAACATCGGGCACACCCAGGCCGCGGCCGGTGTGGCGGGCGTGATCAAGATGGTGCTGGCCCTGCGGCACGGCGAGCTGCCCGCGATGCTGCACGCGGACGACCCGTCGCCGCACGTGGACTGGGCTTCGGGCGAGGTGCGGCTGCTGACCGAGCCGGTGCCGTGGCCGGCGGGGGAGCGCCCGCGCCGGGCCGGCGTGTCGGCGTTCGGGATCAGCGGGACCAACGTCCACGTCGTCCTGGAGGAGGCGCCGGCCGCCGAGCCCGCCGAGGCCGTCCAGGAGATCGCTCCGGTGCTGCCGGGCGCCGGTGCGTGGGTGGTGTCGGGCCGGTCGGCGGAGGCGCTGGCGGCCCAGGCGGACCGGCTGCGCGCGTGGGTGTCGGAGCGGCCTGAACCCGAACCGGCCGACGTTGCAAGGTCGTTGGCGACGACGCGGGCGACCTTCGAGCACCGGGCCGTGGTGGTGGGCACCGACCGGGCGGAGCTGCTGGCCGGCCTGGAGCAGATCGCCGACGGAGTGCCGGCGGGTGCCGTGGTGTCGGGGGTGGCCCGTGGGGATGCCCGGGTGGGTCTGATCTTCGCGGGTCAGGGTTCGCAGTGGACCGGGATGGGCCGGGGGCTGTACGA
>NZ_JBVJJY010000046.1:0-10353 GCF_055585785.1 Kitasatospora sp. NPDC053308
TCCGTCCTGGCCGGGATCGCCCCGCGGCGTGGCCGTGTGCCGATGGTCTCGGCGATGACGGGGGAGACCCTGACGGGCGAGGAGCTGGACGCCGCGTACTGGTACGCCAGCCTGCGGGCGACGGTGCACTACGACCGGGCGGTGCGGACCCTGGCGAGCCAGAACTACCAGTTGTTCGTGGAGGTCACTCCGCACCCGGTGCTGCTGGGCGCGATGAACGACACCCTCGAAGAGGTCGCGCTGGAGGCCGGCCCGGGCGCGGTGCCCGCCGCCGTCTGCGGCACCCTGCGCCGCGACGAGGGCGGTGCCCAGCGCCTGGTCACCTCCTTCGCCGAGGCCTTCGTCCAGGGCGCCACCGTGGACTGGCGCGTGGTGCTGCCCGCCGGTGAGCGGGTGGGCCTGCCCACCTACGCCTTCCAGCACGAGCGCTACTGGCCGCGCGCTGCCGCGGCTAACGGTGGGGACGCGGTGTCGCTGGGCCTCGGCGCGGTGGACCACCCGCTGTTGGGTGCGGCGGTCGAGCTGGCCGGTGGTGCGGGCCTGGTGTGCACCGGGCGGCTGTCCGTGCGGACGCACCCGTGGCTGGCCGATCACGCGATCGGCGGGGCGGTGCTCCTGCCGGGCACCGGCTTCGTCGAGCTGGCCGTGCGTGCCGGTGACCAGGTCGGCTGCGGCCTGCTGGAGGAACTGACGCTGCAGGCACCGCTCGTCCTGCCCGCCGACGGCTCCGGCGTGCAGGTCCAGGTGGCGCTGGCCGACGCCGACGCGGACGGTGAGGGTCGGCGCGCGATCGAGGTGTTCTCCCGCCTCGACGCACAGCAGGAGTGGACACAGCACGCGAGCGGTGTGGTCGCCCCCGTCGAGGGAACGGCCGTGGCGGAGGAGGACTTCGCGGTCTGGCCTCCGCGCGGCGCCACCGTCGTGGACGTCACCGGCGTGTACGAGGCCGGCGCAGGCGCGTCCTACGGTTACGGCCCGGCGTTCCAGGGGCTGCGGGCTGCCTGGCGCCGCGGCGAGGACCTCTTCGCCGAAGTGGTGCTGCCCGAGGGCGTGGCGGCTGACGCGGGGGCGTTCGGGCTCCACCCGGCGCTGCTGGACGGCGTGTTGCACGCCAGCGCTCTGGTCGGCGGTGGTGAGGAGGGTGAGCCGGGTCAGGTGCGGCTGCCGTTCGCCTGGACGGGCGTGGAGCTTCACGCGACCGGCGCTTCCGTTCTGCGGGCCCGGCTGCGTCGGGACGCGCAGGGCAGCTTGACGCTGACGGCGGCGGACGCGATGGGTGCTCCGGTGGTGTCGGTGACGTCGCTGATCACCCGCCCGGTGGCGGCCGATCAGCTCCAGGCTTCCGGCCCGGCCGTGGCGGATGCCCTGTTCACCGTCGAGTGGACCCCGATCGCCGGGGCCGAGGCCCCGGCCGGGGAGTGGGCGCTGATCGGCGCCGACCGCTTCGGCCTGGTCGAGGCGCTGGGCACGGCCGGCGTGCCGGTCCGTGCCTTCGCCGATCTGGCCGAGGTGGCCGATGCCACCGAGGCGGGGCAGATCACCCCTGGCATCGTCCTGGCCTTGGCGGGTGACAAGGCCGGCGGTGATGCGGCCGAGGCCGCCCGCCGGGCGACCGGCGAGGCGCTGCGGCTGGCACAGGACTGGCTGGCCGAAGAGCTCCTGGAGGCGGCCCAGTTGGTGGTCGTCACCCGGGGCGCTGTGGCCGCCTCGGCCGGTGAGCGGATCGCCGACCTGCCGGCCGCCGCGGTCTGGGGTCTGCTGCGCTCGGCGCAGTCGGAGAACCCGGGCCGGCTGGTCCTCGTCGACCTCCCCGCCACCGGCGCCCCGGTCGCCCTGTCCGCTCTGCCGACGGCGCTCGCCGCCGGCGAACCGGAACTGGCCATCCGCGGCGACGTGGCCCACGCGCGGCGGCTGGCCCGCCCGGCGGGTGACCTGGCGGTGCCGGAGGGCGGCCTGTGGCGGCTGGAGCCGGACGCGGGTGGCTCGCTGGACGGCCTCGTGCTCGCGGCGGCGCCGCAGGCGGGGGACCGGCTGGAGGCCGGGCAGGTCCGGGTGGCGGTCCGGACGGCCGGGCTGAACTTCCGTGACGTGCTGATCGCCCTGGGCATGTACCCGGGCGGCGGGGTGATGGGCAGTGAGATCGCCGGAACGGTGCTGGAGACCGGCCCCGAGGTGACCGGCCTGGCCGTGGGCGACCGCGTGATGGGCGTCGCCGAGGGCGCGTTCGGCCCGGTCGTCGTGACGGACGCGCGCCAGCTGGTGCGGATCCCGGCCGACTGGTCCTACGCCGAGGCGGCCTCCGTCCCGAGCGCCTTCATGACGGCCTGGTACGCCCTGGTCGAACTGGCCGGTGCCAAGGCGGGCCAGCGGGTGCTGGTGCACGCCGGTACCGGTGGTGTCGGTATGGCGGCGGTGCAGATCGCCCGGCACCTGGGTCTGGAGGTCTTCGCGACGGCGAGCCCGGCGAAGTGGCCGGTGCTGGCCGGGATGGGCCTGGACGAGGCGCACGTCTCCTCGTCCCGCGACGCGGGCTTCGAGGCGGAGTTCCTCGCCGCCACCGGCGGCGCCGGTGTCGACATCGTGGTCAACTCGCTGGCCGGTGAGCTGATCGACGCGTCCCTGCGGCTGCTGCCGCGCGGCGGCGCGTTCGTCGAGATGGGCCGCACCGACGTGCGCGACGCGGACGTCCTGGCGGCGGAGCACCCCGGCGTCGTCTACCGGCCCTTCAACCTGGGCGAGGCCGGCCCCGAGCGGCTGGGCGCGATGCTCGGCCGGATCGTCGACCTGATGGCCGCCGGTGAGCTGACGAGGCTGCCGGTGCGGGCCTGGGACGTGCGGCGGGCGCGCGAGGCGTTCCGCTTCATGCAGCAGGCCCGCCACACCGGCAAGCTGGTCCTCACCGTCACCGCCGGACCGGCCGAGCCGCGGACCTCCGGCAGGTCGGCGCTGGTGACGGGTGGCACGGGCACGCTGGGCGGCCTGGTGGCCAAGCACCTGGCGGCCACCGGACGCGCCGACGGGCTGGTCCTGACCGGCCGGTCGGGCCCTTCCGCCCCGGGCGCGGCCGCGCTGGCCGCGGAGCTGGCGGAACTGGGTGCCCGGGTGCGGATCGTGGCCTGCGACGCCGCGGACCGCGACGCCCTGGCCGCCGTCCTGGCGGGGGTTCCCGCGGAGGCCCCGCTGACGACCGTCGTCCACACGGCCGGTGTCCTCGACGACGCGACGATCGCGTCGCTGACCCCGGAGCGGGTGGCCGGCGTGATGCGGCCGAAGGCCGACGGCGCGTGGCACCTGCACGAGCTCACCCGGGGCCTGGACCTGGACCACTTCGTCCTGTTCTCCTCGGCCGCGGCGACCTTCTCCAGTCCCGGCCAGGGCAACTACGTGGCCGCGAACTCCTTCCTGGACGCGCTGGCGGCCGACCGCCGGGCGGCCGGGCTGCCCGGAACGTCCCTCGCCTGGGGCATGTGGGCCGAGGCCAGCGCCCTGACCGGGCGGTTGAGCGACTCGGAGCGGGCCCGCATCAACCGCGGCGGCGTCGCGGCATTGGGCGCGGACGAGGGCCTGGCGCTGTTCGACCTGGCCTTGGCCAGGGACGAGGCGGTGCTGGTGCCGGCCAAGCTGGACCTGGCCGGGCTGCGGTCGCAGGCCGCCCGCAGCGCGGACGTCCCGCCGCTGTGGCGGGCCCTGGTCAGCGGTGGAACGGGACGGCGCAGCGCCGCCTCGGGCACCACCGGCGCGGACTCGCTGCGCCAGCAGCTGGCCGGGCAGTCGGAGCAGGAGCGGATGCGGCTGCTCACCGACCTGGTCCGGTCCCACGTGGCGGCCGTGCTGGGGCACGCCTCCGCCGAGGCGATCGAGTCCACCCGGGCCTTCACCGACCTGGGCTTCGACTCGCTCACCGCGGTGGAACTGCGCAACCGGCTCAGCACCGCGACCGGGCTGCGACTGCCGGCCACGCTGGTGTTCGACCACCCCAACCCCACGGAACTGGCCGCGCTCCTGCAGGAGAAGCTGCTGCCGGAGCTGGTTGAACATGGCGAGGCGGACGCCGCCGAGGAGAAACTCCGGAAGGCGCTCGCGACCGTGCCGCTGTCCAGGTTCCGTGACGCCGGGCTCATGGAGGCGCTGATGCGGCTCGCCGACGTCCGCGACGACGCCCTGATGGGCGACCAGGGCGAAGACGTCGAGGACATCGACGCGTTGGACGCCGACAGCCTGATCCGTTTGGCCCTCGACGGCGAGGCGGAGTGATCTTGATGATGCTCGATGCGTGGAGGCAGCGATGACCGGACAGGCCGACAAGCTCCTTGAAGCGCTGCGTGCCTCCGTGAAGGAGACCGAGCGGCTGCGGCAGCGGAACCGGCAGCTCGTCTCGGCGGCCTCGGAGCCGCTGGCGATCGTCGGCATGAGCTGCCGGTACCCCGGCGGCGTGACGACTCCCGAGGAACTGTGGGAGTTGCTCGCCGCCGGCGGGGACGCGATCTCCGGCTTCCCGACGGACCGGGGCTGGGACACCGAGGGCGTCTACGACCCCGACCCGGACCACCAGGGCACCTCCTACGTGGTCGAGGGCGGGTTCCTGCGGAACGCGGCCGGCTTCGACGCGGGGTTCTTCGGGATCAGCCCGCGCGAGGCGCTGGCGATGGACCCGCAGCAGCGGCTGCTGCTGGAGACCTCGTGGGAGGCGCTGGAGCGGGCCGGGGTCGATCCGGCCTCGCTCCGGGGCTCGCAGACCGGCGTGTTCGTCGGCGTCGCACCCTCCGACTACGTCGCGCACCAGTCCCTGCAGACCATGGAGGGCCTCGACTGGCACCTCATGACCGGTGGTGCGGCCAGCGTGATGTCCGGCCGCATCTCCTACCTGCTCGGTCTGCAGGGGCCGGCGGTGTCCGTCGACACGGCGTGCTCGTCGTCCCTGGTGGCGCTGCACCTGGCCTGCCAGGCGGTGCGCGCCGGGGAGTGCTCGCTGGCGCTCGCCGGCGGCGTCACGGTCATGGCCACCACCATGGGCTTCGTCGGCTTCTCCCGGCAGCGCGGCCTGGCCGAGGACGGGCGCTGCAAGGCGTTCTCGGCCGCGGCGGACGGCATGGGGATGGGCGAGGGCGCCGGCATGGTCGTTGTGGAGCGGCTGTCGGACGCGCTGCGCAACGGGCACAAGGTGCTCGCGGTGGTGCGCGGCTCGGCCGTCAACCAGGACGGCGCGTCGAACGGTCTGACGGCGCCGAACGGGCCGTCGCAGCAGCGGGTGATCCGCGCGGCGCTGGCGAGCGCCCAGCTGTCGGCCGCCGACGTCGACGTGGTCGAGGCGCACGGGACGGGCACCACACTGGGTGACCCGATCGAGGCGCAGGCGCTGCTGGCGACGTACGGCCAGGACCGGCCGGAGGGCCGACCGCTGCTGCTCGGCTCGGTGAAGTCCAACATCGGCCACTCCCAGCAGGCGGCCGGTGTGGCCGGTGTGATCAAGATGGTGCTGGCGCTGCAGCACGAGCAGCTGCCGAAGACCCTGCACGTCGACGAGCCCTCGCCGCACGTGGACTGGACGGCCGGCGAGGTGCAACTGCTCACGGAGTCGGTGCCGTGGCCGTCCGGGGAGCGCCCGCGTCGTGCGGGGGTGTCCTCGTTCGGGCTGAGCGGCACCAACGCGCACATCATCATGGAGGAGGCGCCGGCGGCCGGGGCCGCCGAGGCCGTCCAGGTGCCGGAGACGGCGCCGGTGGTGTCGGGTGCCGGTGCGTGGCTGGTGTCGGGCCGTACGGCCGAGGGGCTGGCCGGGCAGGCGGAGCGGCTGTACGACTGGGTGGCCGCGCGGCCGGAGCTGGCTCCGGCGGATGTGGCGTGGTCGTTGGCGACGACGCGGTCGGTGTTCGAGCACCGCGCGGTGGTGGTCGGTGGCGGGCGTGAGGAGTTGGTGGCGGGTCTGCAGAGTCTGGCTGCCGGGGTGCCGTCGGGTTCGGTGGTGTCGGGTGTGGCGCGGCCGGGTGCGCGGACGGTGTTCGCGTTCGCGGGTCAGGGTTCGCAGTGGGTCGGTATGGGCCGGGAGCTCGCCGAGTCGAGTCCGGTGTTCGCGGCGCGGTTGGCGGAGTGTGCGGCGGCGCTGGCGCCGTATGTGGACTGGTCGTTGGACGAGGTGCTGGCCGGGGCGCCGGGTGCGCCGGAGATGAAGGCGGCGGATGTCGTCCAGCCGGCGTTGTGGGCGGTGATGGTCTCGCTCGCCGCCGTCTGGGAGGCCGCGGGTGTCACGCCGGATGCGGTGGTGGGTCATTCGCAGGGGGAGATCGCGGCGGCGACGGTGGCCGGGATGCTGTCGTTGGAGGACGGTGCCCGGGTGGTGGCGCTGCGTTCGCAGTCGCTGAAGGTGCTGGCCGGTCTGGGCGGGATGCTGTCGGTGAGCCGGTCGGCCGCCGTGGTGGAGGAGCGGATCGCCCGCTTCGGTGAGCGGCTCTCGCTGGCGGCCGTCAACGGCCCGTCGGCGGTGGTGGTCTCCGGCGACCCGGAGGCTCTGGAGGAGCTGAAGGCCGAGTTCGAGGCGGAGGGTGTGCGCGCCCGGATGGTCGCGGTGGACTACGCCTCGCACTCCGCCCAGGTCGACCGGTTGGAGGAGGAGATCACCTCCGTCCTGGCCGGGATCGCCCCGCGGCGTGGCCGTGTGCCGATGGTCTCGGCGATGACGGGGGAGACCCTGACGGGCGAGGAGCTGGACGCCGCGTACTGGTACGCCAGCCTGCGCGCGACGGTGCACTACGACCGGGCGGTGCGGACCCTGGCGAGCCAGAACTACCAGCTGTTCGTGGAGGTCACCCCGCACCCGGTGCTGCTGGGCGCGATGAACGACACCCTCGAAGAGGTAGCGCTGGGGGCCGGCCCGGGCGCGGTGCCCGCCGCCGTCTGCGGCACCCTGCGCCGCGACGAGGGCGGTGCCCAGCGCCTGGTCACCTCCTTCGCCGAGGCCTTCGTCCAGGGCGCCACCGTGGACTGGCGCGTGGTGCTGCCCGCCGGTGAGCGGGTGGGCCTGCCCACCTACGCCTTCCAGCACCAGCGGTACTGGCCGCAGGGCGTGCTGGCGCTGCCGACCTCGGCGGGGTCGGTCGTCGGCGGGGACGGTGCGAGCACCGAGGCGGAGGCCCGGTTCTGGGCGGCCGTCGAGGGTGGTGACCTGACCCAGCTGGCCGACACGCTGGCCGTGGACGGCGGCCGTCCGTTCAACGAGGTGCTGCCGGCCCTGGCGTCGTGGCGGCGCCGGGAGCTGGACCGCTCGGTGACGGCCGGCTGGCGCTACCGGGTGAACTGGGCGGCGATCGCCGAGCCCGACGCGCGTGTGCTGTCGGGCACGTGGGTGGTGGTCGCGCCGGCCGGAACGGACGGGCGGCCGTACGTCTCCGCGCTGGCCGGTCGTGGTGCCGAGGTCGTCGAGGTGACGGTTCCGGCCGGAGTCGTGGACCGGGCGGAGGTGGCGGCGCTGCTGGGTGCGGCGGTGGAGCCTTCCGGCGTTGCCGGGGTGCTGTCGCTGCTGGCGTTGGACGAGAGGCCGCTGCCGGAGCACCCGGTGGTGACCGGCGGCCTGGCGGCCACCCTGGCGCTCGTCCAGGCGCTGGGTGACGCCGGGATCGCCGCCCCGCTCTGGCTGGCCACGCGTGGTGCGGTGGCGGCCGGTCCGGGTGAGGCGCTGGCCAACCCGGTGCAGGCGCAGGTGTGGGGTCTGGGCCGGGTCGTCGGCCTGGAACACCCGGAGCGCTGGGGCGGTCTGGTCGACCTTCCCGAGACGCTCGACGAGCGCGCCGGTGCGCGCCTGGTGGCGGTGCTGGCCGGCTGCGGCGAGGACCAGATCGCGCTCCGGACGGCCGGGATCCTCGGCCGCCGGCTCTCGCGGGTGCCGCAGCGCGGTGCCGAGGAGACCTGGTCGCCGCGCGGCAGCGTGCTGATCACGGGCGGCACGGGTGCGATCGCCGGGCACGTCTCGCGCTGGCTGGCCGAGCGCGGCACCCAGCGGCTGGTGCTCACCGGTCGTTCCGGCCCGGCGGCCGCGGGTGTCGCGGCGACGGTGGCGGAGCTGGCGGCGCGGGGTACCCGGGTGGACGTCGTGTCGTGTGACGTGACGGACCGGGCGGCGCTGGCCGGTCTGGTGGCGTGGATCGGCGAGAGCGGTCCGGCGCTGTCTTCGGTGCTGCACACCGCCGCCGTCCTGGACGACGGTGTGGTCGACCGGCTGTCGGTGTCCCGTCTGGAGACGGTGCTGGCCGCGAAGGCGGCGAGCGCGGTCCACCTGGACGAGCTCACCGCCGGACTGGACCTGGACGCGTTCGTCCTCTTCTCGTCGGCAGCCTCCACGCTGGGCGGCCCGGGCCAGGGCAACTACGCGGCCGCGAACGCCTTCCTCGACGCCCTCGCCGAGAACCGGCGCAGCCGCGGCCTGGCCGGCCTGTCGGTGGCCTGGGGCCTCTGGGGCGGCGGCGGTCTGGCGGAGTCCAACGAGGCGATCCGGTCGCGCATGCGCCGGATCCCGATGCCGCCGATGGACCCGCAGCTGGCCGTGCGCGCACTGGCCGAGTCGCTGGAGGGCCCGGAGCCCGTCGTCACGGTGATGGACGTCGACTGGCGGCAGCTGGGCTCGGCGCCGGGCACGGCGGACGTGCTGGACATGCCGCTGGTGCGCGACATGCCCGAGATCCGCCGGCTGGCCGCCGAACGCGCCGGCGCCGGCGAGACGACGCGCAGCGACGGCGAACTGGCGCGCCGCCTGGCCGGTTTGGGCCGCGCCGAGCAGGCCCGGGTGCTCACCGACATCGTCCGGGCCGAGGCCGCGGCCGTCCTGGGCCACTCCTCGGCGGAGATGGTGCAGGCCCGGCAGGCGTTCAAGGACCTGGGCTTCGACTCGCTGACCGCGGTCGAGCTGCGCAACCAGCTGAACGCGGCCACCAGGCTGCGGCTGCCCGCCACGCTGGTGTTCGACTACCCGACCCCGGTGGCCCTCGCCGAGTTCCTGCGGGGCGAACTGTTCGGGGAGCAGACGGCCGAGGCCGTCGCTCCGGCGGCCGCGGTCGCGGCTCCGGTCGTGGACGAGCCGCTGGCGATCGTCGGCATGGCCTGCCGCTTCCCCGGCGGTGCGGGCACTCCGGAGGAGTTCTGGGAGCTGCTGGCCTCGGGCGGTGACGCGGTGGGCGGGTTCCCGACCGACCGCGGTTGGGACCTGGACGGGTTCTACGACCCGGACGGGGAGACCTCCGGTACCTCGTCCACCCAGTCGGGCGCGTTCCTGCGCGGCGCGGCGGAGTTCGACGCCGGGTTCTTCGGGATCAGCCCGCGCGAGGCGCTGGCGATGGACCCGCAGCAGCGGCTGATGCTGGAGACCTCGTGGGAGGCGCTGGAGCGGGCGGGCATCGACCCGGCGTCCCTGCGCGGCTCCGCGACCGGCGTGTTCGCCGGCGGCTTCGGCTCGGGCTACGCCATCGGCATGGCGCTGACGGGCCAGGACGGCTCGGGCGTCGAGGGCCACCTGATGACCGGCAACTCGACCAGCGTGCTGTCGGGCCGGGTGTCGTACGTGCTGGGCCTGGAGGGCCCGGCGGTGACGGTGGACACGGCGTGCTCGTCGTCGCTGGTGGCGCTGCACCTGGCCGCCCAGGCCGTGCGTTCGGGCGAGTGCACGCTGGCTCTGGCCGGCGGTGTCACCGTGATGGCGACGCCGTTCTCCTTCGTCGAGTTCTCGCGCCAGCAGGGCCTGGCGGCCGACGGCCGGTGCCGGGCCTTCTCCGAGGAGGCGAACGGGACCGGCTGGGGCGAAGGCGCGGGTGTGCTCGTGGTCGAGCGGCTGTCCGACGCGCAGCGCAACGGGCACAAGGTGCTCGCGGTGATCCGTGGTTCCGCGATCAACCAGGACGGTGCGTCCAACGGCCTGTCGGCGCCGAACGGTCCGTCGCAGCAGCGGGTGATCCGGGCGGCGCTGGCCAGTGGCCGGCTGACCGCCGCGGACGTGGACGTGGTCGAGGCGCACGGGACGGGCACCACGCTGGGCGACCCGATCGAGGCGCAGGCGCTGCTGGCCACCTACGGCCAGGAGCGCGGCGGCCACGGCCCGCTGTGGCTGGGCTCGGTGAAGTCCAACATCGGGCACACCCAGGCCGCCGCCGGTGTGGCGGGCGTCATCAAGATGGTGCTGGCGCTGCAGAACGAGCGGCTGCCGCGGACCCTGCACGCCGAGGTGCCGTCCTCGCACGTGGACTGGTCCGCCGGTGAGGTGGAGCTGCTGACCGAGTCCGTGCCGTGGCCCGCCAACGGGCGTCCGCGCCGGGCGGGTGTGTCGGCCTTCGGCATCAGCGGCACCAACGCCCACGTCATCGTGGAGGAGGCTCC
>NZ_JBVJJY010000047.1:0-8598 GCF_055585785.1 Kitasatospora sp. NPDC053308
ACCGCCTCCGTCACCGAGACCGCCGAGGACGCCGGGATCGCCGACGTCCTGACGGTGGGCACGCTGGAGCGCGACAACGCGGGCGCCGCCCGGCTCCTCACCGCTCTCGCGCAGGCCCACGTCGGCGGTCTGCCCGTCGACTGGAAGACCGTCCTGCCCGCCAGCGAGCCCGTCGAGCTGCCGACCTACGCCTTCCAGCGTCAGCGCTTCTGGCTCCAGACCGGGGCCGACACCGCCACCGGGCCGGGCGGCGACGGCACGAGCACCGCCGCCGAGGCCGAGTTCTGGGCCGCCGTCGAGGGCGGCGACCTGGCCCGGATCGCCGACACGCTGGCGATCGAGGACCAGCGGCAACTCGCCGAGATCCTGCCCGCGCTGGCGTCCTGGCGCCGCCGCGAGCGCGACCGCTCGGTGACCGACGGCTGGCGCTACCGCGTGACCTGGGCGCCGGTGACCGAGCAGACCCCGGGCGGGCCGTCCGGGAACTGGCTGGTCGTCACCCCCGCCGGCCAGGCCGACGCCGGCCTGCTCCAGCAGTGCACGGCCGCGCTGACCGCCCACGGCGCCCAGCCGGTGTTCGTCGAGATCCCGGCGGGAACCGTCGACCGCGCGGACGTGGCCGAGCTGCTCACCGAGGCACTGCAGGGCACCGAGCCGGCGGTGTCCGGCGTGCTGTCGCTCCTCGCGACCGACGAGACCCGCCTGCCCGCCCACCCGGCGGTGGCCGGCGGCCTCACCACGACGCTCGCGCTCGTGCAGGCCCTCGGCGACACCGGCGTGACCGCGCCGCTGTGGGTCGTCACTCGTGGCGCCGTCGCGGCGACACCGGGCGAGGCGCCGGCCAGCCCGACGCAGGCCCAGGTCTGGGGCCTCGGCCGCGTCGTCGCACTTGAACACCCGGACCGCTGGGGCGGGCTGATCGACCTGCCCGAGGTGGCCGACGAGCGGGTGGGCGCGCGGCTGGCCGCCGTCCTGGCCGGCTGCGGCGAGGACCAGGTCGCCGTCCGGCGGACCGGACTCCTGGCCCGCCGGCTGACCCGCGCCCCGCAGCCGAAGGCGGGCCGGGAGTGGAAGCCGCGTGGCAGTGTGCTGGTCACCGGCGGCACCGACCCGATCGGCGGGCACGTCGCCCGCTGGCTGGCCGGCCGGGGCGCGTCCCGGCTGGTGCTGACCGGCACCACCGGTCCGGCCGCCCCCGGCGTCGCCGCGCAGGCGGCCGAACTCGCCGCGCTGGGCGCCCGGGTGGACGTCGTGGCGTGCGACGCCGGGCGGCGCGCCGAGCTGGCCGGCCTGCTCGACCGGATCGCGGCGACCGGCCCCGCGCTGTCGTCCGTCCTGCACCTCGCGGAGGCCATCGACAACAAGCCGGTCGACGACCTCGACCTCGCGGAGTTCGCCGGGGTGCTCGCGGTCAAGGCGGACGCGGCGGCCTGGCTGGACGAGCTGACCGCGGACCTGGACCTCGACGCCTTCGTCCTGTTCTCCTCGGTCGCCGCCGTCTGGGGCGGCGGCCAGCAGCCCGGGTTCTCCGCGGCGAACGCCTTCCTCGACGCCCTGGCGGCCGGCCGCCTGGCCCGGGGCCTGACCGCCACCTCGGTGGCCTGGGGCCCGTGGAGCGTCGGCGCGATGGGCGCCGGCGCCGACGGGGCCCAGCTGGAGCGGCGCGGGCTGCGGCTGATGAGCCCCGACCTGGCCACCCGGACGCTGGCGCAGCTCCTGGACGGCGGCGAGGCGCTGACGACGGTCGTCGACGTGGACTGGGCGCGGTTCGCGCCGCCGTTCACGCTGCGCCGGCGCAGCCCGCTGATCGAGGGACTGCCCGAGGTCGTCGAGGCGCTGGCCGGCGACGGGCCCGACGAGGCCGTCGACCGGGCCGCCGGTACGCCGCTGCGGCAGCAGCTGGCCGCCCTGCCGGCCGCCGAGCAGGACCGCGCCCTGGTCAACCTGGTGCGGGCCGAGGCCGCCGCCGTGCTGGAGTACTCCTCCCCGGAGGCCGTCGGCGGCAGCCGGGCCTTCAGCGAGCTGGGCTTCGACTCCCTCACCGCCGTCGAGCTGCGCAACCGGCTGGGCGCCGCCACCGGCCTGAAGCTGCCCGCCACGCTGCTCTTCGACTACCCGAGCCCGACGGTGCTGGCCGGCTACCTCCGCTCCGAGCTGCTCGGCGGCGGGGCGGCGGGTGCCGGCGGGACGGCGAGCGCCGGCGGGGCCGTCGTGGCGAGCACGGTCCCGCTGGACGACGACCCGGTGGTGATCGTGGGCATGGGCTGCCGCTTCCCCGGCGGCGTCCGCAGCCCGGAGGAGCTGTGGGAGCTCCTGGACTCGCGCACGGACGCGATCGGGGCGTTCCCGCAGGACCGCGGCTGGGACCTGGACGCCCTCTACGACCCGGACCCGGACAACCCCGGCACGGCGTACGTGCGCCAGGGCGGATTCGTCTACGACGCGGCCGAGTTCGACGCCGGGTTCTTCGGCATCAGCCCGCGCGAAGCGCTCGCGATGGACCCGCAGCAGCGGCTCCTGCTGGAGACGTCCTGGGAGGCCCTGGAGCGGGCCGGCATCGCCCAGTCGACGCTGCGCGGCAGCCGGACGGGCGTGTTCACGGGCGCGAGCTACGCGGGCTACGGCCTGGTCGGGCCGGACGCCTCGGAGGGCCTGGAGGCGCACCTGCTGACGGGCACCACGACCAGCGTGCTGTCCGGCCGGGTGGCCTACACGTTCGGCCTGGAGGGCCCGGCGGTGACCGTCGACACGGCCTGTTCGTCGGCGCTGGTGGCGGTCAACCTGGCCAGCCGGGCGCTGCGTTCGGGCGAGTGCTCGCTGGCGCTGGCCGGCGGCGCGTTCATCGCCTCCGCCCCGGACCTCTTCGTCTGGGTGAGCAAGCAGCGCGGGCTGTCCCCGGACGGCCGGTCGAAGTCGTTCTCGGCCGCGGCGGACGGCATGGGCGTCGCCGAGGGCGTCGGCATGGTGGTGCTGGAGCGCCTGTCGGACGCTCGGCGCAACGGGCACCCGGTGCTCGCGGTGGTGCGCGGCTCCGCCGTCAACCAGGACGGCGCGTCGAACGGCCTGACCGCGCCCAACGGTCCCTCGCAGCAGCGGGTGATCCGCGCGGCCCTGGCCGACGCCGGCCTGACGACGGCCGACGTGGACGTGGTCGAGGCGCACGGCTCCGGCACGGTGCTGGGCGACCCGATCGAGGCGCAGGCGGTGATCGCCACCTACGGCCAGGACCGGCCGGAGGGACGGCCTCTGTGGCTCGGGTCGGTGAAGTCCAACATCGGTCACACCCAGGGTGCGGCCGGTATCAGCGGCCTGATCAAGATGGTGCTGGCGCTGCAGCACAAGAACCTGCCGGCCACCCTGCACGCGGACGAGCCCTCGCCGCACGTGGACTGGTCGGCCGGCGACGTCCGCCTGCTCACGGAGTCGCGGCCGTGGCGGACGGACGGCCGCCCGCGCCGGGCCGGGGTGTCCTCGTTCGGGGTCAGCGGCACCAACGCCCACCTGATCCTGGAGGAGGCCCCCGACCCGGCGACCGCCGAGGCGACCGCGGCCGACGCGGGCGCCGGAGCGCCGCAGGCCCCCGCGGTCCTCGACGCTCCCGAGGCCGGCGCCTGGGTGGTGTCCGGGCGGACGGCGGACGGCCTGCGCCGGCAGGCGGCCCGGCTGGCGGAGCACGTGGCGACCCGCCCCGAGCTGGAGCCGGCGGACGTGGCCTGGTCGCTCGCGACGACCCGGTCGGTGTACGAGTACCGGGCCGTGGTGACCGGGACCGCCCGCGAGGAGCTGGCCGCGGGCCTGGCCGCGGTGGCGGCCGGGGAACGCGCTCCCGGCGTGGTCGTCGGGACGTCGGCGGCCGCCGAGGCGAGCGAGGCGGTGTTCGTCTTCCCCGGCCAGGGCGCCCAGTGGGACGGCATGGGCCGGGAGATGCTGGCGGCCTCGCCGGTGTTCGCGGCCCGGATCGCCGAGTGCGCGCGGGCCCTGGAACCGTACGTGGACTGGTCGCTGACCGAGGTGCTGGCCGGAGCGGACGGCGCGCCCGCCCTGGACCGCGCCGACGTGGTCCAGCCGGCGCTGTGGGCGGTGATGGTGTCGCTGGCCGCCGTGTGGGAGGCCGCGGGCGTCACGCCGGGCGCGGTGGTCGGCCACTCCCAGGGCGAGATCGCGGCGGCCACGGTGGCCGGGATCCTGTCGCTGGAGGACGCGGCCGAGGTGGTGACGGTTCGCAGCCGGGCGCTGTCCGGACTCGGCACCGGCGGCGGGATGCTGTCGGTCGTCATGCCCGTCGCGGCGGTGCGCGAGCTGCTCGCCCCCTGGGGCGAGCGGCTGGCGGTGGCCGCGGTGAACGGGCCCGCCGCCACCGTGGTCTCCGGCGAGACGGAGGCGCTCGCCGAGTTCGGTGCCGAGCTGGCGGCCCGGAAGGTCATGCGCTGGCCGATCCCGGTGACCGACTTCGTGGCGCACTCGGCCGGGGTGTCCGACCTGGAGGGCGTCCTGACCGAGCGGCTGGCGGGCATCCGGCCGGCAGCCGGACGCGTCCCGCTGTTCTCCACGGTCGAGTGCCGGTGGATGAACGGCACGGAGCTGGACGCCGGGTACTGGTTCGCCAACGTCCGCCGTACCGTCCGCTTCGACGAGGCCGTCCGGGAGCTGGCCGCGGCCGGGAACCGGACCTTCGTCGAGGTGTCCCCGCAGCCGGTGCTGACCACCGGGATCGCCGAGACGATCGAGGACCTGGGCACGGCCGGCACCCCGGTGATCACCGGGACGCTGGACCGCGAGAACAGCGGCCCGCGGCGGCTGCTGGCCGCCCTCGCCCAGGTGCACGTCGGCGGCACCTCCGTCGACTGGCGGCGGGTCCTGCCGGCCGGGCGCCGCGCGGACCTGCCCACCTACGCCTTCCAGCACCAGCGGTACTGGCTCACCGGCTCCCGCCTGGCGGCGCCGGCGGTGGCCGGCGGGGACGGTGCCTCCTCGGAGGCCGAGGCCCGGTTCTGGGCCGCCGTCGAGCGCGGCGACCTGCAGCAGCTCGCCGACACGCTGGCCACGGACGGACAGCGGCCCTTCGGCGAGGTGCTCCCGTCGCTGGCCTCCTGGCGGCGGCGCGAACGGGACCGGGACGTCACCGGGAACTGGCGCTACCGCGTCACCTGGGCGCCCGTCACCGACCCGGCACCGGCCAAGCCGGCCGGCACCTGGCTGGTGGCCGTCCCGGCGGACCGGGCCGACCGCGCCGCGGACCTGGTCGAGGCGTGCGTCCGCGCGCTGACCGCGCGGGGCGCCCGGGCCGAGGTCGTCGAGGTGGAGACCGGCACGGCGCGGCGCGAGTCGCTGGCCGCCGACCTCACCCGGGCCCTGCGGTCCGGCGCCGACGACGACGCGCCGGCGCGCGTGACCGGTGTGGTGTCGCTGCTCGGCCTGGACGAGACGCCGCTCGCGGACCGGCCCGTGGTGCCCGCCGGACTGGCCGGCACCCTGACCCTGATCCAGGCGCTGACCGACGCCGCGATTACCGCGCCGCTGTGGACGCTCACCTCCGGCGCGATCGCCACCGGCCCGGGCGACCCGCTGACCAACCCGGTGCAGGCGCAGACCTGGGGCCTCGGCCGGGTCGTCTTCCTGGAGCAGCCGGACCGCTGGGGCGGCCTGATCGACCTGCCCGCCGTGCTCGACGACCGGGCCGCGAGCCGCCTCTGCGCGGTCCTCGCCGGCTGCGGCGAGGACGAGGTGGCCATCCGGCCCGCCGGGATCCTCGGCCGCCGTCTGACCCGCGCCCCGCAGCCCAAGGCGGGCCAGGACTGGACGCCCCGCGGCACCGTGCTGATCACCGGCGGGACCGGCGCGGTCGGCGGGCACGTGGCCCGCTGGCTGGCCGGCCGCGCCGAGCGGCTCGTCCTCGCCAGCCGGTCCGGGGTCACCGCCCCGGGCGCCGTGGCGCTGGCCGCCGGCGTGGCCGCCGCCGGGACCGACGTCGAGATCACCGCCTGCGACAGCGCCAGCCGCGCCGACCTCGCCGGCGTCATCGACCGCATCGGGGCGGGCGGCCCGCCGCTCACCGGCGTCCTGCACACCGCCGGCGTGCTCGACGACGGGGTGCTCGACGGCCTCGACCCCGACCGGCTGGCCAGCGCCCTCGCGCCCAAGGCCGCCGGCGCCGTCCACCTCGACGAGCTCACCGCCGGCCTGGACCTGGACGCGTTCGTGCTGTTCTCCTCGGCCGCGTCCACCTTCGGCGGCGCCGGCCAGGCCAACTACTCGGCCGCCAACGCCTTCCTGGACGCGCTGGCCGAGAACCGGCGCTCCCGCGGCCTGCCCGCCCTCTCGGTGGCCTGGGGCCCCTGGGCCGGTGAGGGCGTGTCCGGGGGCAGCGAGGCGGCCCGGCAGCGGCTGCGCCGCAACCGCTGGGAGGTCCTGATGGACCCCGAGCTGGCGGTCAAGGCCCTGGGCGGGGCGGTGGCCGGCCCGGACACCGTCCTGACCGTCATGGACCTCGACTGGCCCGCCTTCGCGGCCGCTCCCGGCCAGGCGCAGATCCTCGACGTCCCGTTCCTGCGCGACCTGCCGGACGCCGTGCGGCTGAAGGCGGCGCAGCGGACCGAGAGCGGCGGCGGACGGGCGGCCGAGGGCGAGCTGGCCCAGCGGCTGACCGGCCTGTCGCGGGCGGAGCAGGACCGGCTCCTGGTCGACACGATCCGCGAGGAGGCCGCCGCCGTCCTCAACTACGCGAGCTCCGACGAGGTCGAAGCCGGCCGTGCCTTCAGCGAGTTGGGCTTCGACTCGCTGACCTCGGTCGAGCTGCGGAACCGGATCGCCACGGCGACCGGGCTGCGCCTGCCGGCGACGCTGATGTTCGACTACCCCACCCCCCAGGTGCTCGCCGAGCACCTGCGGACGGAGCTGCTCGGCGCGCTGGCCGGCCACGCGTCGGCCCCGGTCGCGCCGGCCGCCGTCGTCACCGACGACGAACCGGTCGCGATCGTCGCGATGAGCTGCCGGTTCCCCGGCGGGCTGGACACCCCCGAGGAGCTCTGGGAGCTGCTGGCCGCGGGCGGCGAGGGCATCTCCGGCCTCCCGCAGGACCGCGGCTGGGACGCGGACGCCCTGTTCGACCCGGACCCCGCGCACGCCGGGACCACGTACACGCGTGAGGGCGGCTTCCTGCACCAGGCGAGCCGGTTCGACGCCGGGTTCTTCGGGATCAGCCCGCGCGAGGCGCTGGCGATGGACCCGCAGCAGCGGCTGATGCTCGAACTGTCCTGGGAGGCACTGGAGTCCACCGGCATCGACCCGTCCTCGCTGGGCGGCTCGCGCACCGGCGTCTTCATCGGCGGGTACTCGTCGAACTACGCGCTGGCCAGCATGCAGCTCGGCGGCCAGGACGGCGCCGCGCAGGTGGAGGGCCACCTGGTGACCGGCAACGCGACGAGCATCATCTCCGGCCGGGTGGCGTACGTGCTGGGCCTGGAGGGCCCGGCGATGACGGTCGACACGGCGTGCTCGTCCTCGCTGGTGGCGCTGCACACGGCCGCCCGGTCGGTGCGGTCGGGCGAGTGCTCGCTGGCTCTGGTCGGCGGCGTCGCGGTGATGGCGACGCCGTGGGAGATGGTGGGCTTCGCCCGGCAGCGCGGGCTGGCGGCGGACGGACGGTCCAAGGCCTTCTCCGCGGCGGCCGACGGCATGGGCATGGGCGAGGGCGCCGGCATGGTGGTGCTGGAGCGGCTGTCGGACGCGCGGCGCAACGGGCACCGGGTGCTCGCGGTGGTGCGCGGGTCGGCGATCAACCAGGACGGCGCGTCGAACGGTCTGACGGCGCCGAACGGCCCGTCGCAGCAGCGGGTGATCCGGGCGGCGCTGGCCAATGCCGGGCTGACCGCCGCGGACGTGGACGTGGTGGAGGCGCACGGGACGGGCACCCCGCTCGGGGACCCGATCGAGGCGCAGGCGCTGCTGGCCACCTACGGTCAGGAACGGGCCGGGGACGAGCCGCTGTGGCTGGGGTCGGTGAAGTCGAACATCGGGCACACCCAGGCGGCCGCCGGTATGGCGGGCGTGATCAAGATGGTGCTGGCGCTGCAGCACGAGGAGCTGCCGCGGACGCTGCACGTGGACGAGCCGTCGCCGCACGTGGACTGGGCTTCGGGCGAGGTGCGGCTGCTGGCCGAGCCGGTGCCGTGGCCCGCCAACGGGCGTCCGCGCCGGGCGGGTGTGTCGGCCTTCGGCATCAGCGGCACCAACGCCCACGTCATCGTGGAGGAGGCTCCGGCCGCCGAGCCCGCCGAGGTACGGGCCGGGACCCCGGTGGTGTCGGGTGCCGGTGCGTGGGTGGTGTCGGGTCGCTCGGCGGACGGTCTGACGGCTCAGGCGGGCCGGCTGCGCGCGTGGGTGGCGGCGCGGCCGGAGCTGGAGCCGACGGACGTCGCGTGGTCGCTGGCGACCACGCGGTCGGTGTTCGAGCACCGGGCCGTGGTGGTGGGCACCGAGCGTGCCGAACTGCTGCGCGGTGTGGAGAGCCTGGCGGCTGGTGTGTCCTCGGGCTCGGTGGTGTCGGGGGTGGCCCGTGGGGATGCCCGGGTGGGTCTGATCTTCGCGGGTCAGGGTTCG
>NZ_JBVJJY010000048.1:0-6390 GCF_055585785.1 Kitasatospora sp. NPDC053308
GATCAAACGACCGAGGCCGGGGATGTCAACATATCTGGCGTTGACTTTTGGCACGCTGTTGAGTTCTCAAGGAACGGACGCTTCCTTCAGGCCGCTTTTCAGCAGGCCCTCCGGGCTTCGTTCTTTCGTGTTTCCAGCTTATCAGATGTTTTCCGCTCCGTTTCCGGGGCTTCCTTCATCCAACTCACTGCCGCCTTCCAGGGCTTGGCGCTCCGTCCGACGTTTCAAACAGTAGCCGACCCCCGCTCCGAAAAGCGAATCCAGCCGCAATCCGATAAAACGAACACGCCAATTCAGCACCGAGCCACGCAGCGCACAACGCGCACGCGACCCAGCACGGACCTGGGAAGTGGTGTTTCAAGGGATTGGCCGCCCCGGGACCGTCCGCGCCGATGCGTGTCCGGTGCTCCCTGCCGAGCGACTGAAGAACAGTACTCCTCCTCACCGTCGAAGAACAAACGCCCCGGTCAGGCTCGGGCGGCCGAGCGTGGCCGGGTGACGCGTTCGGCGACGGCCACGGTGGCTCGACGGGGCAGGAAGCGGGGGGCCACCGATCCGAGGCGGTTGAGGAAGCCGTCGACGACGGTCGGTCGTCCCTTCCGCAGGGCTGCCAGGGTGGTGGCGACGACCTGCTCGGGGCGGCGGCGGAGGCCCACCGCCGCCTCCTCGCCGGCGACCTCGAAGAAAGGGGTGTCGGTGGCGCCCGGGCAGATGGCCAGGGCCCGGACGTCAGTGCCGCGCAGTTCGTTCGCCAGTGCTTCGGTGAAGGAGAGCACGAACGCCTTGGTCGCCCCGTAGACGGCCATCCGGGGAATCGGCTGGAAGGCGGCGGTGCTGGCGACGTTGATCACCGCGCCGTGGCCGCGCTCGACCATGCCGGGCAGCAGGCGGGTGGTCAGGTCGGTGAGGGTGGAGCAGTTGAGGTGCACCTCGTCGGCGATCCGGGTCGGATCGCTGGTGGCGACGGCGCCGAAGGTCCCGAAGCCGGCGTTGTTGATCAGCACGTCGACCGTCACGCCCAGTTCGTCGACGCGACGCTGCAGTTCGGCGGCCGCCCCGGGGCGCGCGAGGTCGAGCGGGACGACGTGGACGGTGATGCCGTGCGCCGCCGTCAGCTCGTCCTGGAGGCTCTTCAGCTTGTCCTCGCTGCGGGCGACGACGACGAGGTGCGATCCGCGGGCCGCGAGTTCGCGGGCGAAGGCGGCCCCGATGCCGGTGGACGCTCCTGTGATCAGGGTGGTCTTGCGGACGAAGTCCATGGCTCCGGGTCTCCTTACGGCAATGGCACGGGTGGCGGGTGCGCCGCGGCCCAATGTAGTCACTGACAACAATGTAGTCAATGACTACATGCTCGTATGCTGATGCCCATGCGAACGGGCCAGTACCACCACGGAGACCTCCGCGCCGCGCTGCTGGAACGCGCCGAGCAGACCCTGCGCGAGCAGGGCGTCGACGCCCTGTCGCTGCGTGAGCTGGCCCGCTCGCTGGACGTGAGCCACGCGGCGCCGAGCCGCCACTTCAAGGACCGGCGCGCCCTCCTGGACGCACTCGCGCTCACCGGGATCCAGCGGCTCACCGCGGCGGCCCGGGGCGGTCTCGCCCGGAGCGGGGACGACTTCCGTGAGCGCGCGTTCGCCGTCGCCCGCGCCTACGTCGACTTCGCCACCGCGCACGGCGCGCTGCTGGCGCTGGCTTTCGCCCGCAAGCACGACCCCGCCGAGACGGACGAGCTGGAACGCGCCTGGCAGCCGCTGAAGGACGACCTCCATGCGTTGATCGCCCAGGGCCAGCAGCAGGGGCGGATCCGGGCCGGGGACGCGGAGCGGATCGGCGGGATCCTCTTCACCGCCGTGCACGGGGTGGCCACCCAGGCGGCGAGCGGCCTGCTGTCCGGCCCGGCCCTGGACCAGGTCTTCGAGGACCTCCTCGTCCACCTGCTCCGCGGCCTCGAACCGGGCGCCGACGACGAGCCGTTGGCCGCGCCCGTCGGACCGGCCTGCGGACCGGCCTGCTGAACGGGGGCTGACGGTGCGGACCGGCCCGCTGAACGGGGCTGACCGGGGTGCGGACCGGCCTGCTGACGCAGCCTCCCGTGTCCGGTCGTCCCCCCGTCGTCACCCGGCGCGGGGCGCGCCCTGGCGGGCGCGGGCGCCGCTACAGCGGGCTCAGGTGCGTTTGAAGAACTCCACCTCGGCCAGCGCCACGGCCCGGCCGGGGCCCGTTCCGGCCGCCTCGCGGACGGTGAGCTGCACCCGGACGACGTCGCTGATCCCGGTCGCCACGGTCTGCGGGCCCGGCTGGTCGTTGAGGGTGATCTGCTTCCGGTGCTGCTCGCCGTCCGAGGAGGTCACCTCCAGGGACAGGACCAGTGGACGGCCCTGCTGCTGGAACTGCTGCGGGTCGGCGGAGGCACCGGTGTGGATGATCAGGTCCACCAGCCGGAACGGGGTGCGGAAGTCGAAGGTGAGGGAGTCTCCGATCGCGGGCGCCGCCCAGTAGGTGTTGGAGATGCCGTCGTCGGACAGCGAGGCGGGGTGGCCCTCCAGCGCGGCGCTGGCGGAGGTCGTGCCGGGGGTGATCGGCGCGGTGCCGCGCACCTTGTCCAGCACGTCCTGGAAGACGTTCTTGCCGGCCGGGTACAGGAGGATCCCGGCGACCACCACGGCGAGCAGCACGAGCAGCGCGATGGTACGGCGCAGCGCGTTGCCCGATCCGCCCATCCGGACCCGCCGACGGAACGGCCAACGGGTGCGCCACCAGGGCAGCTTCGGCGGGGCGGCGGTGGCGGTGAGCGGTGCCGCGCAGCGTCGGCAGAACCGGCGCTCGGGCAGGTTCGGCGTGCCGCACCGGGGGCAGGGCGGGCCCTCCTGGACCTCCTCGGCGGGCGAGGCGCGGACGACGGGGCGTGGTGCGACGGGCTTCGCCGGTTGCACGGCCACCGGGTCGGCCTGCGGTCCGGACGCCGGGGCCGGTGCCGGGGCCGGTGCTGGGGCCGGTGCCGGGGCCGGTGCGGGGGCCGGAGCGGGGGCCGGTGCGGGGGTCTGCGATGGCACGGACGGCGTCGGGGCGGGGGCCGCGGGCCGCGCGGGAGCGGGGACGGGCCGTACACGGGTGGAGGAGGTGCCCCGGGGCTCCTCGGCGGGCGGGCCCGGCGCTTCCTGCGCGGGCGGGTTGGGCGGTTCCTCGGCGGGCGGGCCCGGCGGCGCGGTCTCCGGTGCGGGCGGCTGCTCCCGCCTGCGGGTCACCCGACGCGAGACGTTCCGCCAGGTGGATCCGGTGCGCGTGGTCGTGGGCTCGGCGGTCTCGGGCGCGGTCGTCGGGCCGGGTGCGGCGGTTGCGGCCCGTACGGCCGTCTCGGCCGGCGTGGCCGACCCGGGCGCGGAAGTCCCAGGCGCGGCTGACCCGGGCCCGGAAGTCCCAGGCGTGGCCGACCCGGGCGCGGAAGACCCAGACGTGGAAGACCCAGACGTGGAAGAGCCAGGCGCGGCAGACGCGGGCACGGCAGAAGCGTCAGGCCCGGAAGACCCGGGCGCGGCGGACGCGTCAGGCGGGGCTTGAGCAGACGCCGCCGGCTCAGCGGCCGTCGCCGGGGCGGCGGCGCTGCGCGACCACCCCAGGTAGGCACCGCAGTTGCCGCAGAAGTCGTCCCCCTCGCCGTTGACCGTTCCGCAGTCGGGGCACACCGGCATCCGTCAGCCCTCCGCTCGCCCGAGTGGGCCGGGCAGGATCTCCACCCGGCAGGTCAGATGGACCGGGCAGCCCGCCCGGACGACCGTCAGGACCTGGTCCTCGTCGAGCTCCCTGCCGTCCAGGGGCCAGACCCGGATCAGCAGCTCGCCGCCCGGGGCGGGCGGCAGGGGGGCGTCGGCGGCGGTGGACCAGGTGGCGCCGCCGCCGTCGAGGATCTCGGCTCCCGCGCCCAGCACCAGCCGCAGTCGCTCGGTGAGGCCGCGCCGGGTGCCGCGCCAGCGGTGGAGTTCCACCGCGCGTCCGACCACCGCGCGGCGCACCTCGGCGGGCCAGGCCGGGTCGGTCTCCACCGCGACCCAGGACGCCAGCCAGTCGAGGAAGTCGAGTGGCGCGAGGCGCGGTTGGAAGTAGGCGGGCAGGTTGTCCAGGGTGGCGAAGACCGGGGCGAGGACGGTGTCCAGGCCGGCGGTGAACCGCTGGGCGAAGTCGTCGTCGGCGAACAGCGCGGGCAGCAGTTCGCCGATCGGGTGCGCGCTGGGCAGGCCGGGGACGGCGGCGCGCGTCATGACGGCCCGCCCTCTCCGTCCGACGTCACCACGACCTGGTGCTGGTGGGAGAAGACCAGGGCGTCCGGCGGGACCTCGACCCGCTCGGCGGGCGCGCCCCGGCGCCCGGTGATCGGGTCGGCCGGGAAGAGCCGGAGTTCCTCGACCCCGGCGACGGCGGCCACCCGCTGGAGCACGGCGAACACCTCGCCGTACTGCACGGCCCGGCCGAACGGCCAGCCGGAACCGTCGGCGCCGCCGCGCAGCGGGTTGAGGTACCGGTAGAGCGCGGCGAGCACCTCCTCCCGGACCCGGTCGGGGTCGGGAGCCGCGGTGGTGAGCCGGGCGACCACCGTCACGCCCTGGTAGGCGGGCGGCTGGACGAGGATCCGGGTGCCGATCAGCCGTCGTTCGTCGAGGGCCTTCGCGACGGTGGCCAGCATCTGCTCGCCGGGGATGAGCTGCTCGAAGCGCAGCCGGTCGCCCTCGTCCGCGACGGCGTCCGGGACGACCAGCACCCGGACCGCGCCGGGGTCGGCGGCGCCGGCGGGCACGCAGCTGATCCGGGCGGCGGACGGTGCGGCCTGCCGGGCGATCAGCTCGAAGTCCCCGGCGGTGACGGCGCGTTCCTGCAGCCGCAGCTGGTGCGGGGCCCGGAGCTTGGCGTTCTCCACGGTCTCGCCGTCGACGCCGCCCCGGGCCGCCTCCCGGTTGTCCACCCGGGCGATGTACGGGACGGAGCTGCGCAGCACCGTGATCGTGCCGCGGGCGACGTTGCCGGCGGTGCCGCCGCCGGTGCGGTAGCGGGGGACGCGCAGCTGGGCGCCCTTGGGCGGCACGGCGCCGAAGGCGCGCAGGCTGCCGTCGGGTTCCCGGACGGCGGGCGGCAGGAGGAACTCGCCGGTGGTCGCGTCGAGCACCACGTGCCGGTCGGTCGGCGAGGAGTCGCCGAAGTGTTCGACGAGCGTCCAGGGCTGCCAGCCGTCGCCGGCCGCGACCTCGACCACCGGGGGCTCGCCGTCGAGCAGGACCGGTGGCCTGGCGAGCCGGAAGCGCTGGCCGGCGACGCCTTCGGAGGAGCCGAGCGGCGCGTCGGTGACGGTCTGGGCGTGGACGACGGTCGCGGTGCCGCCGACGGTGAACACCTCGGCCGAGCGGATGGTCGGGGACTCGGAGTAGAACGGCTGGCCGGGGCGCGGCTCGGTGACCCGGCAGCGCAGCCAGCCGGCCCGGCGGCCGGCCACCAACGACGCGGTGTGCCCGGCGGGCACGAACACCTCCACCTCGCCGGACCGGTTGAGGCCGCCGGTGGTGTCGCTGCCGGTCTCGCAGGCGATCCAGCGTGCGCCGTCCCACACCTCCCAGGCCAGGGGTGGCTGGCGCGGGTCGACACCGACGCCCTCGACCCGGCTGTCCAGCCGGACGATCAGGATGCAGCGCGGCACCACGGCCGGCAGGGCGAAGAGCACGGCGTCCCCGACCGCCGGGCGCGGCTGGAAGCAGGGCACGTCGGCGCCGTCGGCCAGCCGGGCGGTGACGTCGGACTGCTCCCCGGAGGCGTGCAGGGTGACCAGCCGCTCCAGCGAGCTGGGGACGATCGGGAGGTCCTCGACGGTGGAGAAGACCACCGCCTCGTCGGTCTCGGTGCGCAGCGTGGAGACCTCGGTGCCGGCCCGCAGCAGGACGGTCTCCGGCTGCGGGGCGGAGAGCCAGAAGTCGACCTCCGCGCGGGCGGCGGCCGGCGGGAACAGGCGGATGCCCAGCAGGTCGAGGAAGGCGGAGTAGTTCTTCTCCGGGACCCGGTTCAGCCGGTAGAGCAGCTGGTCGACCAGGTAGGCGAAGGTCTCGATGAGGGTGACGCCGGGGTCGGAGACGTTGTGGTCGGTCCACTCCGGCGCGCGCTGCTGGACGTACCGCTTGGCCTCGTCGACGAGTTGCTGGAAGCGGCGGTCGTCCAGGTTCGGGGAGGGCAGGGCCATCAGCTCGCGCCCCCGTTCGGGACGGCCGAGGAGCCGGGGAACGCGGAGGCGGGGACCGTGGCTCGGGGGACCGGGGGGGCGGGGGGGGGGGGGCTGGTGGGACCCCGCGCCTCGGCCCAGGAAGCCCGGGGGGTGTGGGAGGGGGGGAAAAAAGTGTTGTGGTTTTTTGTTTTGTG
>NZ_JBVJJY010000049.1:0-6158 GCF_055585785.1 Kitasatospora sp. NPDC053308
CGTCACCGAGACCGCCGAGGACGCCGGGATCGCCGACGTCCTGACGGTGGGCACGCTGGAGCGCGACAACGCGGGCGCCGCCCGGCTCCTCACCGTGTTCGCGCAGGCCCACGTCGGTGGTCTGCCCGTCGACTGGAAGACCGTCCTGCCCGCCGCCGGTCAGGTGGACCTGCCGACCTACGCCTTCCAGCACCAGCGGTACTGGCTCCAGTCGGCCGACGTCCCCGCGCCCGCGTCGGGCGGCGACGGCTCGGGCACGGCCGCCGAGGCCGAGTTCTGGGCCGCCGTCGAGGGCGGCGACCTGGTCCACATCGCCGACACGCTGGCGATCGAGGACCAGCAGCAACTCGCCGAGATCCTGCCCGCGCTGGCGTCCTGGCGCCGCCGCGAGCGCGACCGCTCGGTGACCGACGGCTGGCGCTACCGCGTGACCTGGTCACCGGCGACCGAGCCCGGCGGCCTCGCCCGCCTCTCGGGCCGCTGGCTGGTCGTCCTCCCCGCCGGGGAGATCGACGGCGAGGTGGCGCAGGGCTGCGTGGCGGCGCTGTCCTCCCGCGGGGCCGAGGTCGTGTTCGTCGAGGTCCCGGCCGGGACCGTCGACCGGGCCGGGATCGCCGCCCTGATCGACGGGGCGCAGCAGGGCGGCGGCGCGGCGGTGTCCGGCGTGCTGTCGCTCCTCGCGACCGACGAGACGCGCCTGCCCGCCCACCCGGCGGTGACCGTGGGCCTGGCCGCCACGCTGGGCCTGGTGCAGGCCCTCGGCGACGCCGAGGTCCTCGCACCGCTCTGGATCGTCACCCGCGGCGCCGTCGCCACCGCCCCGAGCGAGGTGCTGACCCGCCCGCTGCAGTCGCAGGTGTGGGGCTTCGGCCGCGTCGTCGGCCTCGAATTCCCGGACCGCTGGGGCGGGTTGATCGACCTGCCGCCCGTCCTGGACGAGCGGACCGGCTCGCAGCTCGTGACCGTGCTGGCCGGCTGCGACGAGAACCAGGCCGCGCTGCGGCCGGCCGGGATCGTGGGCCGCAGGCTGACCCACGCCCCCCGGCCCTCGGCGGCCGGCACCTGGCGGCCGAGGAACGGAACCGCGCTGATCACCGGTGGTACCGGTGCGCTCGGCGGGTACGTGGCGCGCTGGCTCGCCGGACGCGGGATCGAGCGCGTGGTGCTGACCAGCCGCTCCGGCGCCGGCGCCCGCGGCGTCGCCGCCCAGGCGGCCGACCTGGCCAACCGGGGGACCGGGGTGGACGTGGTGGCCTGCGACGCGGCCGACCGGTCCCAGCTGGCCGCGCTGCTGGACCGGATCGCCGTGAACGGCCCCGCGCTCGGCACGGTGGTGCACACGGCGGCGGTGCTCGACGACGGCGTGATCGACGGCCTCTCGGCGGCGCGACTGGAGTCGGTGCTCGCGGCCAAGGCCGCCGGCGCGGCCCACCTGGACGAGCTGACCGCGGATCTGGACCTGGACGCCTTCGTCCTGTTCTCCTCCGTGGTGGCCACCACGGGCGGCCCCGGCCAGGCCAACTACGGGGCGGCGAACGCCTACCTGGACGCCGTCGCCGAGAACCGGCGCAGCCGCGGCCTGGCCGCGCTCGCCGTCGCGTGGGGCCCGTGGGCGGCCGGTGTGGCGCAGGGCTCCGAGGCGGCGCGGCAGCGCCTGGCCCGCAACCAGTGGGAAGGCGTCATGGACCCGGAGCTCGCGGTCCGGGCGCTGGGCGAGGCGCTGGACAGCCGCGACACCGTGCTGACGGTGACGAACATCGACTGGTCCGTCATCCTCGCGGCGCCGCAGTCGGCGGCGAGCCTGCTGCAGGTCCCCCTGATGCGGGACCTGCCGGAGATCCACCGGCTGGCCGCGATGCTGGCCGAGGTCCCGGCCGCACCGGTCGAGCAGGACCTGGTGCGCCGCCTGGCCGGCCTGAGCCGGGCCGAGCAGCGCCGGGTGCTGACCGAACTCGTCCAGGCGAAGGCCGCGCACGTGCTCGGCCACCCCTCGCCCGACACGGTCGAGGTCAACCGCGCGTTCAGCGAACTCGGCTTCGACTCCCTGACCGCGGTGGAGCTGCGCAACGACCTCAGCTCCGCCACGGACCTGCGGCTGCCCGCGACCCTGCTGTTCGACTACCCCACCACGGCCGCGCTGGCCGACTACCTGGAGGCGGAGCTGCTGGGCGCCCAGCCGGACGGCGCCGACGCGCCGGCGGCCGTGCCCGCCACGATCGCCGGCGACGACATGATCGCGATCGTCGGCATGGCCTGCCGCTACCCCGGCGGCGTGGTCGACCCCGACGGGCTGTGGGCCCTGCTGGCCTCCGGCGGGGACGGGATCTCCGGCTTCCCGGACGACCGCGGCTGGGACCTGGAGGCCCTCGGCGACTCCTCGTACGTCCGGGCCGGCGGGTTCGTCCAGGACATGAGCGGGTTCGACGCCGGCTTCTTCGGCATCAGCCCGCGTGAGGCCCTGGCGATGGACCCGCAGCAGCGCCTGCTGCTGGAGCTGTCCTGGGAGGCGGTGGAGCGGGCCGGCATCGACCCGGAGTCGCTGCGCGGCAGCGCGACCGGCGTCTTCGTCGGCGGCTACACCTCCGGCTACGGCTACGGCGCGGACATCGAGGGCATGGCCCACCTCATCACCGGCAACGCGACGAGCGTGCTGTCCGGCCGCGTGTCGTACGCGCTCGGGCTCGAAGGCCCGGCGGTGACGGTCGACACGGCCTGCTCGTCGTCCCTGGTGGCGATGCACATGGCCGCCCAGGCGCTGCGCTCCGGCGAGTGCTCGATGGCGCTGGCCGGCGGTGTCACCATCCTGGTGAGCCCCGAGGGCTTCGTCGGCTTCAGCGAGCAGAGCGGCCTGGCGAAGGACGGCCGCTGCAAGGCCTTCTCGGCCGAGGCGGACGGCATGGGCTTCGCCGAGGGCGCGGGCGTGCTCGTCGTGGAGCGGCTGTCGGACGCCCGGCGCAACGGGCACCAGGTGCTCGCGGTGCTGCGCGGCAGTGCGACCAACCAGGACGGCGCGTCCAACGGTCTGACGGCGCCGAACGGGCCGTCGCAGCAGCGGGTGATCCGCGCGGCGCTGGCGAACGCCGGACTGACGGCCGCCGACGTCGACGTGGTCGAGGCGCACGGCACCGGCACCAAGCTGGGCGACCCGATCGAGGCGCAGGCGCTGCTGGCGACCTACGGCCGGGACCGGGGCGAGCACGGCCCGCTCCGGCTGGGGTCGGTGAAGTCCAACATCGGGCACACCCAGGCCGCGGCCGGTGTGGCCGGTGTGATCAAGATGGTGCTGGCGCTGCAGCACGAGCAGCTGCCGAAGACCCTGCACGTCGACGAGCCGTCGCCGCACGTGGACTGGTCCGCCGGTGAGGTGGAGCTGCTGACGGAGGCGACGCCCTGGCCGGTCAACGGCCGGGTGCGGCGAGCCGGCGTGTCCTCGTTCGGCCTGAGCGGGACCAACGCGCACGTCATCCTGGAGGAGGCCCCCGCGGCCGCCGAGCCCGCCGAGGCCGGGAACGACGGCCAGGGCGACGTCGCCAAGGTGGTCGAGCCCGGTGGGGCCGGTGCGTGGCTGGTGTCGGGCCGGTCGGCCGAGGGGCTGGCCGGGCAGGCGGAGCGGCTGTACGACTGGGTGGCCGCGCGGCCGGAGCTGGCTCCGGCGGATGTGGCGTGGTCGTTGGCGACGACGCGGTCGGTGTTCGAGCACCGGGCGGTGGTGGTGGGCACGGACGGCGGCGAGCTGCTGTCCGGGCTGCAGAGTCTGGCGGCCGGGGTGCCGTCGGGTTCGGTGGTGTCGGGTGTGGCGCGGCCGGGTGCGCGGACGGTGTTCGCGTTCGCGGGTCAGGGGTCGCAGTGGGTCGGTATGGGCCGGGAGCTCGCCGAGTCGAGTCCGGTGTTCGCGGCGCGGTTGGCGGAGTGTGCGGCGGCGCTGGCGCCGTATGTGGACTGGTCGTTGGACGAGGTGCTGGCCGGGGCGCCGGGTGCGCCGGAGATGAAGGCGGCGGATGTCGTCCAGCCGGCGCTGTGGGCGGTGATGGTCTCGCTCGCCGCCGTCTGGGAGGCCGCGGGTGTGACGCCGGATGCGGTGGTGGGTCATTCGCAGGGTGAGATCGCGGCGGCGACGGTGGCCGGGATGCTGTCGTTGGAGGACGGTGCCCGGGTGGTGGCGCTGCGTTCGCAGTCGCTGAAGGTGCTGGCCGGTCTGGGCGGGATGCTGTCGGTGAGCCGGCCCGCGGGCGTGGTGGAGGAGCGGATCGCCCGTTTCGGTGAGCGGCTGTCGCTGGCGGCCGTCAACGGCCCGTCGGCGGTGGTGGTCTCCGGCGACCCGGAGGCTCTGGAGGAGCTGAAGGCCGAGTTCGAGGCGGAGGGTGTGCGCGCCCGGATGGTCGCGGTGGACTACGCCTCGCACTCCGCCCAGGTCGACCGGTTGGAGGAGGAGATCACCTCCGTCCTGGCCGGGATCGCCCCGCGGCGTGGCCGTGTGCCGATGGTCTCGGCGATGACGGGGGAGACCCTGACGGGCGAGGAGCTGGACGCCGCCTACTGGTACGCCAGCCTGCGGGCGACGGTGCACTACGACCGGGCGGTCCGGACCCTGGCGAGCCAGGGCCACCAGTTGTTCGTGGAGGTCACCCCGCACCCGGTGCTGCTGGGCGCGATGAACGACACCCTCGAAGAGGTCGCGCTGGAGGCCGGCCCCGGTATCGTGCCGGCGGCCGTCTGCGGCACCCTGCGCCGCGACGAGGGCGGCACGACTCGCCTGGTCACCTCGCTCGCGGAGGCGTTCGTCCACGGCGCGGCGGTCGACTGGACGTCCGTCCTGCCGGCCGGTGGGCGGATCGAGCTGCCGACCTATGCCTTCCAGCACGAGCGCTACTGGCCGCGCGCTGCCGCACCGGCCATCGGTGGGGACGCGGTGTCGCTGGGCCTGGGCGCGGTCGGGCACCCGTTGCTGGGTGCGGCGGTCGAGCTGGCCGGTGGTGCGGGCCTGGTGTGCACCGGGCGGCTGTCCGTGCGGACGCACCCGTGGCTGGCCGACCACGCGATCGGCGGGGCGGTGCTCCTGCCGGGCACCGGCTTCGTCGAGCTGGCCGTGCGTGCCGGGGACCAGGTCGGCTGCGGCCTGCTGGAGGAACTGACGCTGCAGGCACCGCTCGTCCTGCCCGCCGACGGCTCCGGTGTCCAGGTCCAGGTGGCGCTGGCCGAGGCGGACGGTGAGGGTCGGCGCGCGGTCGAGGTGTTCTCCCGCCTCGACGCGCAGCAGGAGTGGACACAGCACGCGAGCGGTGTGGTCGCCCCCGTCGAGGGAACGGCCGTGGCGGAGGAGGACTTCGCGGTCTGGCCTCCGCGCGGCGCCACCGTCGTGGACGTCAGCGGCGTGTACGAGGCCGCTGCCGAGGGACCGTACGGTTACGGTCCGGCGTTCCGGGGGCTGCGGGCTGCCTGGCGCCGCGGCGAGGACCTCTTCGCCGAAGTGGTGCTGCCCGAGGGCGTGGCGGCTGACGCGGGGGCGTTCGGGCTCCACCCGGCGCTGCTGGACGGCGTGTTGCACGCCAGCGCTCTGGTCGGCGGTGGTGAGGAGGGTGAGCCGGGTCAGGTGCGGCTGCCGTTCGCCTGGACGGGCGTGGAGCTTCACGCGACCGGTGCCTCCGTTCTGCGGGCCCGGCTGCGTCGGGACGCTCAGGGCAGCTTGACGCTGACGGCGGCGGACGCGATGGGTGCTCCGGTGGTGTCGGTGGCCTCGCTGATCACCCGCCCGGTGGCGGCCGATCAGCTCCAGGCTTCCGGCCCGGCCGTGGCGGATGCCCTGTTCACCGTCGAGTGGTCGCCGATCGCCGGGGCCGAGGCCCCGGCCGGGGAGTGGGCGCTGATCGGCGCCGACCGCTTCGGCCTTGCCGAGGCGCTGGGCACGGCCGGTGTGCCGGTCCGTTCCTTCGCCGATCTGGCCGAGGTGGCCGATGCCACCGAGGCGGGGCAGATCACCCCTGGCATCGTCCTGGCCTTGGCGGGTGACGAGGCCGGCGGTGATGCGGCCGAGGCCGCCCGCCGGGCGACCGGCGAGGCGCTGCAGCTGGCACAGGACTGGCTGGCCGAAGAGCTCCTGGAGGCGGCCCAGTTGGTGGTCGTCACCCGGGGCGCTGTGGCCGCCTCGGCCGGTGAGCGGA
>NZ_JBVJJY010000050.1:0-6062 GCF_055585785.1 Kitasatospora sp. NPDC053308
CGCCAGACCGCCCGCGTCCCCCGGAACACCGGACCGTAGACAAGACCACCGGCCGCCAGACCCGGGTAGAACCCGTCCAGATCGACCGCCTCCGCACCGGCCGGCGGCCACTGCGCCAGCTCGCCACCGGTGTGGGCGGCGGAGACGGTGTCGGTGTCGGGGCCGGCGGAGACGGCACCCTGGGCAAGGACACCGGCGGCGTGACGGGTCCATTCGTCATCAGGCGCCGCGTCCTCGGCCTGGGCGTAGACGGCCACCGCGCGGCGACCGGACTCGTCCGGCCCGTCCACGGTGACCTGCACCCGCACGCCGCCCTGGGACGGGAGGACGAGCGGCGACTCGATGACCAGCTCCTCGACCCGGCCGCAGCCGGCCTCGTCACCGGCCCGCACCACCATCTCCACCAGCGCCGCACCCGGCACCACCACCTGCCCGTCCACCGCGTGATCGGCCAGCCACGGCTGCCGGGCCAGCGACAGCCGCCCGGTCAGGACGAGTCCACCCGTGGCCGGAAGCGTCACCGCCGCACCCAGCAACGGGTGACCGGGGGTGCCGAGGCCGAGGTCCTCGGCGCGGCTTCCGCCGACCGCGGTCAACCAGTACCGCTGCCGCTGGAAGGCGTAGGTGGGCAGGTCGACCCGCTGGGCGCCGGTGTCCGCGAAGAGCCTGTCCCAGCCGACCGGCACGCCGCGGACGTAGGCCTTGGCGAGAGCGGTGAGCAGGGCGCGCGGTTCGTCACGCCCCCGGCGCAGCAGGGGGAGCCAGACCTCGTCGGCGGGCTCGCCGTGGGTGTCGGTGCGGGTCTGCGGGCCCATGCCGGACAGGACGCCGTCCGGGCCGATCTCGATGAACGTCCTGACACCGGCGGCGCGCAGGGCGTTCGCCGCGTCGCAGAAGCGGACGGCCTCGCGGACGTGCTTCACCCAGTAGGCCGGGTCGGTGACCTCGTCGGTGACCGGCTCGCCGGTCAGGGCGGAGACCATCGCCAGCCTGGGCGCGCGGTAGTCGACGGAGGCGACGACGCGGGCGAACTCCGCCAGCATCGGTTCCATCAACGGCGAGTGGAAGGCGTGCGAGACCTGCAGACGCTTGGTCCGCGCCCCCGCCCGCGCCAACTCCTCCGCCACCGCGAGCACGTCGTTCTCGACCCCGGACACCACGACCGCGTTCACGCCGTTCACCGCGGCGATCCCGACACCCGTGCGGCCCGCGATCGCCTCCAGGACGCGCTCCTCCGCGGCCTCGACCGCCACCATCGCACCGCCGGAGGGGAGTTGCTGCATCAAACGGCCCCGCGCGGCCACCACCGCACACGCGTCGTCCAGCGACCACACACCGGCCACGTGCGCGGCCGCGAGCTCACCGATCGAGTGCCCCGCCACCACCTGCGGCGACACACCCCACGATTCCAGAAGCCGGAACAACGCGACCTCGATCGCGAACAATGCCGGCTGCGCCCACCCCGTCTCGTCGATCCGACCCTCGCCCTCACCACGAATCACCGCGGCCAACGAGCCGTCCAGATGCCCGGCCAGACCGGCACACACCGCGTCGAAGGCCTCGGCGAACACCGGGAACGCCGCATACAGCCCCTGACCCATCCCGATCCGCTGCGCACCCTGCCCGGTGAACACGAAACCGACCTTGCCCGCGACGCCCATGGCCCCGGACACCACCTCGGGAACCTCCCGCCCCTCGGCCAAGGCCCTGAGTCCGGACGTCAGTTCCTCGCGGTCCGCACCCAACACCACCGCCCGGTGCTCCAGCGCCGCCCGCGACGTCGCCAGCGACCAACCCACGCCGGCGATGTCCACGTCCGCCTGGACGAAGCTCGCCAACCGCTCCGCCTGACCGACGAGACCTTCCGCCGACCGGCCCGACACCACCCACGGCACCACCGGCAGCACCGGCAGCACTCGGCCGTCCGTGTGAGGCGCGGCGGCCTCCTCGGCCGGCGCCTGCTCGATGATGACGTGCGCGTTGGTCCCGGAGAACCCGAAGGACGACACGCCGGCGCGTCGGGGCCGCTCGCCCGTCTCCGGCCAGGGCTGCGCCTCGGTCACCAGCCGGACCGCACCCGATTCCCAGTCGATGCGCGAGGACGGCTCGTCCGCGTGCAGCGTCGCGGGCACGATCCCGTGCCGCATCGCGGCGACCATCTTGATGACGCCCGCGGCACCGGCGGCGGCCTGGGCGTGGCCGATGTTGGACTTCACCGACCCGAGCAGCAGCGGCCGGTCGGCCGGCCGGTCCTGCCCGTAGGTCGCCAGCAGCGCCTGGGCCTCGATCGGGTCCCCCAGCCGGGTCCCCGTCCCGTGCCCCTCCACCACGTCCACGTCGCTCGCCGACAGGCCCGCGCTGGCCAGCGCCGCCCGGATCACCCGCTGCTGCGACGGACCGTTCGGCGCCGTCAGACCGTTCGACGCACCGTCCTGGTTGACCGCCGTGCCCGCGACGACCGCCAGGATCCGGTGGCCGTTGCGCAGCGCGTCCGACATGCGCTCCACCACCAACACCCCGACGCCCTCGCCCCAGCCGGTGCCGTCCGCCGACTCCGCGTACGCCTTGCAGCGACCGTCGGCCGCCAGTCCGCGCTGCCGCGAGAAGTCGATGAAGGTACCCGGCGTCGACATCACCGTCACGCCGCCGGCCAGCGCGAGCGAACTCTCGCCCGAGCGCAGCGACTGGCACGCCAGGTGCAGCGCCACCAGCGACGACGAACACGCCGTGTCCACCGTCACCGCCGGGCCCTCCAGGCCCAGCGCGTACGCCACCCGCCCCGAGGCGACCGACCCCGTCCCACCCGTGCCGAGGTACCCCTCGACCTCCTCCGGCACGAAATGCGACGGCAGGTAGTCGTGGTAGAAGAGCCCCGCGAACACACCGGTCGCGCTGCCCCGCAACCCCGTCGGATCGATTCCCGCGTCCTCCAACGCCTCCCACGACGCCTCCAGCAGCAGCCGCTGCTGCGGATCCATCGCCACGGCCTCCCGCGGACTGATCCCGAAGAACTCCGCGTCGAAGTCGCCCGCCTCGTAAAGGAATCCACCCTCGCCCGAGACGCTCTTGCCCACCGCCTCCGGGTCGGGATCGACCACGTCCACGGGCCAGCCCCGGTCCGTCGGGAACGGCCCGACCGCGTCGCCGCGCGACGCCACCAGCTCCCAGAACTCCTCCGGCGACGACACGCCACCCGGGAACCGGCACGCCATCCCGACGATCACCACGCGGTCCTCGTCGGCCGGCACGGCGCGGACCGCGGGCCGTGCCGAGTCCGCCGACGCGGGAGCGGACGCACCCACCAGCTCGCCGAGCACGAAGTCGGCCAGCGCCACCGGCGTCGGGTAGTCGAACACGACCGTCGCCGGCAGGCGCAGGCCCGTGACGTTGTTCAGTCTGCTGCGCAGTTCGACGGCGGTGAGCGAGTCGAAGCCGACGTCGCGGAAGGAGCGACCGGAGTCGACGGCTCCGGGTCCCGTCATGCCCAGCACCAGGGCGGCCTGCGTCAGGACCAGCTCCCGCACGCTCTCGCGTTGTTCGTCCGGGCCGAGCGCGGCCAGCCGCGCGGCCAGCGCGTTCTGGCCGTCGGCCGCGGGCCGCCCCGCCGTCCGACGGGGGCGCGAGCCCGCCGGCGTGGCCGGGACCAGGCTCGACAGCAGCGGCGGGACCTCGTCGGCGCGCCGCAGTGCGGCGAGGTCGAGCTGGGCGGTCACCACCAGGGGGGCGGCGGCGTGGGCGGCCGCGTCCAGCATGGCGAGCCCATCGGCCGCCGGCAGCGGCTTGAGGCCCTGCCGGAGCAGTCGGCGCCAGTCGGCGTCGCTCAGGCCGCCGGCCATGCCCTCCTCCCACGGCCCCCACGCCAGGGACGTGGCGGGCAGCCCGGCCCGGCGGCGGGACGCGGCCAGCGCGTCCAGGAAGGTGTTGCCCGCCGCGTAGTTGGCCTGCCCCGCGGTGCCCCAGACACCGGCCACCGAGGAGAACAGGACGAAGGTGTCCAGGTCATGACCGCGCGTCAGCTCGTGCAGGTGCCACGCCGCGTCGACCTTCGGACGCATGACCGCCGCCAGCCGCTCCGGCGAAAGGGCGGTCGCCAGCCCGTCGTCCACGGCGCCGGCCGCGTGGACGACGCCCGTCAGCGGCACACCGTCCAGGACGCGGGCCAGCTCGTCACGGTCGGCCACGTCGCAGGCCGCGACGGTGACCTCGGCGCCCAACTCCTGCAGATCGGCCACGAGTTCCGGCATCCCGGCGGCATCGATGCCGCGACGCGAGACCAGCAGCAGCCGCCCGGCCCGTCCGGTCGCCGCGAGATGCCGGGCGACCAGACCGCCGAGGGCACCCGAAGCACCCGTGATCAGCACCGTGCCCGCACGGCCTTCCACGGTGCCGGGCGGGGTGGGCGTGGACGGCACCCGCACGAGTCGCGGCACGCGCAGCCGGCCCCCGCGCACCGCGAACTGCGGCTCGCCGGACGCCACGCCTGCCCGCAGGCAGGACGGCGCCTCGTCGGACAGCTCGTCCAGGTCCGCCAGCACCAGTCGGCCCGGGTTCTCGGCCTGAGCCACCCGGACGAGGCCCCAGACGGGCGCGGCCGTGACCTCCATGGCCGCCTCGGGACCGGCGTCCACCGCGCGCTCGGTCACCACCACCAGCCGCGACGTGGACAGCGCGTCCGCGGCCAGCCACTCCTGCACCAGGCCCAGCACACCGACCGCGACATCGCGTGCCGCGCCCGGGACGTCGTCGGCGTCCGCCGCGGGCACGACCCGCGCCACCACGACCTCGGGAACGGCCTCACCCGCCTCGACGGCCGCCAGCAGCGCGGCCAGATCGGCGTACGACTCCGCGCCGGGCAGCTCCCCCCCGAGCACGGACCACCGGCCGTCCGGCTCCTCGGGAGCCGCCACGGAAGTCGCGGGGACCCACTCCACCCCGAACAGGTCGTCACGAGCCGGCGTCGCGGCGGCGACGAAGGGACGCAGGACCACGGACCCCACCGACGCGATCAGCCCACCGGTGGCGTCGGCCAGCGTCACCGACACGCCCTCGCCCGAGGCCGCCGGCGCCACCCGCACCCGCGCCGCCACCGCGTCCGCCGCGTGCACGACCACATCTCCCCAGGCGAACGGGACCTCAGCCCCGTCGCGCTGCTCACCGGCACCCACGATCACGTGCAAGGAGGCATCCAGCAGCGCCGGATGCAGCCCGAACCCGACCACGCTCACGCCGTCCGGCAGCGCCACCTCGGCGAACAACTCCTCGCCACGCCGCCAGACCGCCCGCGTCCCCCGGAACACCGGACCGTAGACAAGACCACCGGCCGCCAGACCCGGGTAGAACCCGTCCAGATCGACCGCCTCCGCGCCAGCCGGCGGCCACTGACCCCATCCATCGCCGACGGCTGCGTCGGCGGAGGACAGCACACCGGTCGCGTGGCGCGTCCACTCCTGCGCGAAGGTCGCGTCGTCCGCCTGGGCGTAGACGGCCACCGCGCGGCGACCGGCCTCATCGGCCTCGTCCACGGTGACCTGCACCCGGACGCCGCCCTGGGACGGGAGGACGAGCGGCGACTCGATGACCAGCTCCTCGACCCGACCGCAGCCGGCCTCGTCACCGGCCCGCACCGCCATCTCCACCAGGGCGGTCCCCGGCAGGACGATCTGCCCGGCGACCACGTGATCGGCCAGCCACGGCTGCCCGGACACCGACAGGCGACCGGTCAGGACGAGTCCACCCGTGGCCGGAAGCGTCACCGCCGCACCCAGCAGCGGGTGCCGCGCCGGGGACTGGCCCAGCCCCGCCGCGTCCACCACAGCGGCACCCGTCGGCAGCCAGTGGCGCTGCCGCTGGAAGGCATAGGTGGGCAGGTCGACCCGCTGGGCGCCGGTGTCCGCGTAGAGCTCGCCCCAGCCGACCGGCACGCCGCGGACGTAGGCCTTGGCGAGAGCGGTGAGCAGGGCGCGGGGCTCGTCACGCCCCCGGCGCAGCAGGGGGAGCCAGACCTCGTCGGCGGGCTCGCCGTGGGTGTCGGTGCGGGTCTGCGGGCCCATGCCGGACAGGAC
>NZ_JBVJJY010000051.1:0-5030 GCF_055585785.1 Kitasatospora sp. NPDC053308
CGAATCACCGCGGCCAACGAGCCGTCCAGATGCCCGGCCAGACCGGCACACACCGCGTCGAAGGCCTCGGCGAACACCGGGAACGCCGCATACAGACCCTGACCCATCCCGATCCGCTGCGCACCCTGCCCGGTGAACACGAAACCGACCTTGCCCACGACGCCCACGGCGCCGGAGATCACACCCGGAGCCTCGCGCCCCCCGGCCAACTCCTCTAGTCCGGAGACCAGTTCGTCGCGGTCCGCACCCAATACCACTGCCCGGTGCTCCAGCGCCGCCCGCGACGTCGCCAGCGACCAGCCCACAGGGACAGCGTCCACGTCCGTCCGCCGGACGAAGGCCGCCAACCGCTCCGCCTGGCCGACGAGACCCGCCGGCGACCGGCCCGACACCACCCACGGCACCACCGGCAGCACCGGCAGCACCCGGCCGTCCGTACGAGGCGCGGCGGCCTCCTCGGCCGGCGCCTGCTCGATGATGACGTGCGCGTTGGTCCCGGAGAACCCGAAGGACGACACCCCGGCGCGTCGCGGGTGTTCGGCGTCGGGCCAGGGCTGCGCCTCGGTCACCAGCCGGACCGCACCAGCCTCCCAGTCCACGTGCGAGGACGGCGCGTCCACGTGCAACGTCGCCGGCACCACGCCGTGCCGCATCGCGGCGACCATCTTGATGACGCCCGCGACACCCGCCGCCGCCTGCGCGTGGCCGATGTTGGACTTCACCGACCCGAGCAGCAGCGGCCGGTCACCCGGCCGGTCCTGCCCGTAGGTCGCCAGCAGCGCCTGCGCCTCGATCGGGTCCCCCAGCCGGGTCCCCGTCCCGTGCCCCTCCACCACGTCCACGTCGCTCGCCGACAGGCCCGCGCTGGCCAGCGCCGCCCGGATCACCCGCTGCTGCGACGGACCGTTCGGCGCCGTCAGACCGTTCGACGCACCGTCCTGGTTGACCGCCGAACCGGCCACCACCGCGAGCACCTTGTGCCCGAGCCGCCGCGCGTCCGACAGCCGCTCCAGCACCAGGACACCGACGCCCTCGCCCCAGCCGGTGCCGTCCGCCGACTCCGCGTACGCCTTGCAGCGACCGTCCGCCGCCAGTCCGCCCTGCTTGGTGAAGTCGATGAAGGTGCCGGGCGTCGACATCACGTTCACGCCGCCGGCCAGTGCCAGCGAGCTCTCGCCCGAGCGCAGCGACTGGCACGCCAGGTGCAGCGCCACCAGCGACGACGAACACGCCGTGTCCACCGTCACCGCCGGCCCCTCCAGACCCAGCGCGTACGCCACCCGTCCGGACGCCACACCGCCCGATCCGCCGGTGCCCACGTAGCCCTCGACGTTCTCGGACACCGCGCCGAACGGCAGGTAGTCGTGGTAGATCAGCCCCGCGAACACACCGGTCGCGCTGCCCCGCAGCCCCGTCGGATCGATTCCCGCGTCCTCCAACGCCTCCCACGACGTCTCCAGCAGCAGCCGCTGCTGCGGATCCATCGCCACGGCCTCCCGCGGACTGATCCCGAAGAAGCCGGCGTCGAAGTCGCCCGCCTCGTACAGGAATCCACCCTCGCCCGACAGGCTCTTGCCCACCGCCTCCGGGTCCGGGTCGTGCACGTCCGCGGGCCAGCCGCGGTCCGTGGGGAACGGCCCGACCGCATCCGCGCGTGAGGACACCAGCTCCCAGAACTCCTCCGGCGACGACACCCCGCCGGGGAAGCGGCAGCCCATGCCGACGATGACCACGCGGTCCTCGTCGGCGGTGGCACCGCCCCCCGCCACCGGGAGCGCGGCCTGCGCCGACGCCGCCTCGACGTCGCCGACCAGCTCGCCCAGCACGAATCCGGCCAGCGCGGCCGGGGTCGGGTAGTCGAAGACCGCCGTGGCCGGCAGGCGCAGCCCCGTCACCGTGTTCAGCCGGTTGCGCAGCTCGACGGAGGTCAGCGAATCGAAGCCGGTGTCGCGGAACGCCCGGCCGGCCTCGATGCTCTCCGGTCCGGCCATGCCCAGGACGAGGGCGGCCTGCGCCGCGACCAGGTCGAGGACGGCTTCGGTCCGCTCGGCGGGGCCGAGGGCCTGGAGCCGGGCGCCCAGCGCGTTCCGGCCGTCGGCGGCGGGAACTCCGGCGGTGCGACGGGCGGCCGGGCCCGCTTGTCCGGCCCGGACCAGGCCGGACAGGAACGGCGGTACTTCGCCGGAGCGGCGCAGCGCGGCGAGGTCCAGCTTGGCCGTGACCGCCAGGGGGTCGGCGGCCCGGGCGGCCGCGTCCAGCATGGTGAGGCCGTCGGCCGCCAGCAGCGGCTTCAGGCCCTGGCGGGACATGCGCTGCCAGTCGGCCCGGTCGAGCTTCGCGGTCATGCCGTGTTCCCACGGGCCCCAGACCAGGGACGTGGCGGGCAGCCCGGCCCGGCGGCGGGACGCGGCCAGGGCGTCCAGGAAGGTGTTGCCGGCCGCGTAGTTGGCCTGGCCGGGGTTGCCCCAGACGCCGGCGATCGAGGAGAACAGGACGAAGGTGTCCAGGTCGAGGTCGCGGGTGAGTTCGTGCAGGTGCCACGCCGCGTCGGCCTTCGGACGCATGACCGTCTCCACGCGCTCCGGCGAAAGGGCGGTCGCCAGCCCGTCGTCCACGATGCCGGCCGCGTGGACGACGCCCGTCAGCGGCACACCGTCCAGGACGCGGGCCAGCTCGTCACGGTCGGCCGCGTCGCAGGCCGCGACGGTGACCTCGGCGCCCAACTCCTCCAGGTCGGCGACGAGTTCCGGCATCCCGGCGGCGTCGATGCCGCGACGCGAGACCAGCAGCAGCCGCCCGGCCCGTCCGGTCGCCGCGAGATGCCGGGCTACCAGACCGCCCAGCGCACCCGAGGCACCCGTGATCAGCACCGTGCCGGCCCGGTCGGCCGGCGCGGGCATGGTCAGGACGACCTTGCCGATGTGACGCGCCTGGCTCAGGAAGCGGAACGCGTCCACCGCACGGCGCACGTCCCAGCACGCCACCGGCAGCGGGCGCAGCGCGCCGTCCGCGAACAGCCGGGTCAGCTCCCGCAGCATCCGGCCCAGCACGTCGGGGTCCAGTTCCAGCAGGTCGAACGCCCGGTAGTCGATCGCGTGGTCCCGGCGCACCCGCTCCGGCTCCCGGACGTCGGTCTTGCCCATCTCGACGAACCGGCCGCCGGCCCGGGTCAGCCGGAGCGACGCGTCCACGAACTCCCCGGCCAGGGAGTCCAGCACCACGTCCACCCCGTGGCCGCCGGACTCGGCGCGGAAGGCCTCCTCGAAGTCGGTGGTGCGGGAGGAGGCGAGGTGCGAGGCCTCGACACCCAGTCCGCGCACCGCCGCCCACTTGGCCGGCGACGCGGTCGCGAACACCTCCGCGTCCAGGTGCCGGGCCAGCTGCACCGCCGCGATGCCCACGCCACCGGCGGCGGCGTGGATCAGCACCCGCTCGTCCCGCTGCAGGCCGGCCAGCTCCACCAGCGCGTACCACGCGGTCAGGAACACCAGCGGCGCGCCGGCCGCCTCCGCCATGGTCCAGCCGGACGGCACCGGGGCCAGCAGCCGCTGGTCCGTCACGGCCTCCGTGGTGAAGGCGCCCGTGAACAGGCCCATCACCGCGTCGCCCGGCCGCAGGCCGGTCACGCCGGGGCCGACCTCCAGCACGACGCCGGCGCCCTCCAGGCCCAGCCGGCCCGCGTCGCCGGGGTACATGCCGAGCACGTTCAGCACGTCGCGGAAGTTCACGCCCGCCGCGCGCAGCGCGACCCGCACCTGGCCGACTTCCAGCGGAGCCGCCTCGGCGGCGCCCAGCAGGGTGAGGTTCTCCAGCGTGCCGCGCTCGTGGAAGTCCAGGCTCCACACCCGCTCCGCCGGAACCGGCAGTCCCTGCGCGACGCGCGCCAGGCGCGGCGCCCGCACCTGGCCGGCCCGGACCGCGAACTGCGGCTCGCCGGACGCCACACCCGCTCGCAGCCACTGCGCGACCTCGGCGGCGGACGCGTCGTCCACGTCGGCCAGCGTGATCCGGTCCGGGTTCTCGGCCTGGGCCACCCGGACGAGGCCCCAGACGGGGGCGGCCGTGACGTCGGTCGGCGCCTCGGGACCGGCGTCCACGGCGCGCTCGGTCACCACCACCAGCCGCGACGCGGACAGCCCGTCCGCGGCCAGCCACTCCTGCACCAGGCCCAGCACACCGACCGCGACATCGCGCGCCGCGCCCGGGACGTCGTCGGGCGCCGGCTCGGGCACCACCCGCGCCACCACGACCTCGGGAACGGCCTCACCCACGCTGAGGGCCGCCAGCAGCGCGGCCAGATCGGCGTACGACTCCGCGCCGGGCAGCTCCCCCCCGAGCACGGACCACCGGCCGTCCGGCTCCTCGGGAGCCGCCACGGAAGTCGCGGGGACCCACTCCACCCCGAACAGGTCGTCACGAGCCGGTGCCGCAGTGGCGGCGAAGGGCCGCAGGAGCAGCGAGCCGACGGAAGCGATCAAGGCGCCCGTGGCGTCCGTCAGGGTCAGGGAGACGCCGTCGCCGGTCCGCTCCGGGGTCACCCGCACCCGGGCCACGGCGGCGCCCGTGGCGTACAGGTCGACGTTCCCCCAGGAGAACGGGACCTCAAGCCGGTCCCGGCGCTCGCCCGTGCCCACGATCACGTGCAGGGCGGCGTCCAGCAGGGCCGGGTGCAGGCCGAAGTCGGCGGCGCTCACCGCGTCCGGAAGGGCGACCTCGGCGAACAGTTCCCCGCCGCGCTGCCACGCCGCACGGATCCCCTGGAACGCCGGGCCGTAGGCGAGGCCGCCGGCGGCCAGGGAGGGGTAGAACCCGTCCAGGTCCAGGGCCTCCGCGCCGGCCGGGGGCCACTGCGCCGACCCGCCGTCGGCGTCGGCGGCTGCCGTCGTTCCGGCCGGGGCCAGCGCTCCCGCCGCGTGCCGGGTCCACTCCCCCTCGGGCGCCGCGTCCTCGGCCTGGGCGTAGACGGCCACCGCGCGGCGACCGGACTCGTCCGGCCCGTCCACGGTGACCTGCACCCGCACGCCGCCCTG
>NZ_JBVJJY010000052.1:0-4532 GCF_055585785.1 Kitasatospora sp. NPDC053308
GCCACCACCCGGGCACCGTCCTCCAACGACAGCATCCCGGCCACCGTCGCCGCCGCGATCTCACCCTGCGAATGACCCACCACCGCATCCGGCGTCACACCCGCGGCCTCCCACACCGCCGCCAGCGACACCATCACCGCCCACAACGCCGGCTGGACGACATCCGCCGCCTCCAGGGCGGGAGCACCCTCCGCACCCGCCAGCACCTCGTCCAACGACCAGTCCACATACGGCGCCAGCGCCGCCGCACACTCCGCCAACCGCGCCGCGAACACCGGACTCGACTCGGCGAGCTCCCGGCCCATACCGACCCACTGCGAACCCTGACCCGGGAAGACGAACACCGGGCGCGCGTCGGCCCGGGTCACGCCCGAGACGAGGGCACCGCTGGGCACGCCGTCGGCCAGGCTCTCCAGGCCGGCCGTCAGCTCGCCGCGGTCACCGCCCACCACCACGGCCCGGTGCTCGAACAGGGACCGGGTCGCGACCAGCGACCAGGCGACGTCGGCCTGCTCCAGCTCCGGCCGCGCCACCACCCACTCGCGCAGCCGGCCCGCCTGGCCCGCCAGCGCCTTCGCCGACCGGCCCGACAGCACCCACGCGCCGGCGGCCGTCAGCACCGGCGCCGGAGCCGTGGCCTCCGGCGCCGCGGCCTCGGCGGCCGGGGCCTCCTCCAGGATCACGTGCGCGTTGGTGCCGCTCATCCCGAACGAGGACACGCCCGCCCGGCGCGGCCGCCCGTTGGCCGGCCACGGCACCGCCTCGGTGAGCAGCCGCGCGTGTCCGGCCGTCCAGTCGATGTGCGGCGACGGCTCGTCGACGTGCAGCGTCGGCGGCAGCTGCTCGTGCTGCAGCGCCAGCACCATCTTCATCACGCCGGCCACACCGGCGGCCGCCTGGGTGTGCCCGATGTTCGACTTCACCGAGCCGAGGAACACCGGCCGGTCCTCGGGACGGTCCTGGCCGTAGGTGGCGAGCAGCGCCTGCGCCTCGATCGGGTCGCCCAGCTTGGTGCCCGTCCCGTGCGCCTCCACCGCGTCCACGTCGGCGGCCGCCAGGCCGGCCCCGGCCAGCGCGGCGCGGATCACCCGCTGCTGCGACGGCCCGTTCGGCGCCGTCAGGCCGTTGGACGCGCCGTCCTGGTTGACGGCGGAGCCGCGCACCACCGCGAGCACCGGGTGCCCGTTGCGCCGCGCGTCCGAGAGGCGCTCCAGCACGAGCATGCCGACGCCCTCGGCCATGCCCATGCCGTCGGCGGACGCGGCGAACGCCTTGGAGCGCCCGTCCACCGCCAGACCGCGGGCCTGGGAGAACGCGATGAACCCGTCCGGGGCCGCCGTGATCGTGATGCCGCCGGCCAGCGCGAGCGAGCACTCCCCCGCCCTCACCGACTGGCAGGCCAGGTGCAGCGCCACCAGCGACGAGGAGCACGCCGTGTCCATCGTCACGGCGGGGCCCTCCAGGCCAAGGGTGTACGACAGGCGGCCCGAGAGCACGCTGGTCGCGTTCCCGGTCATCACGTGACTGTCGATGCCCTCGAACTCCGAGTCGCCGTCGAGGCTCATCGCGGCGTACCCGGAGCTGTAGCCGCCGACGAACGCGCCGGTCTGGCTGCCGCGCAGCGCCGCCGGGTCGATCCCGGCCCGCTCGAACGCCTCCCACGAGGTCTCCAGCAGCAGCCGCTGCTGCGGGTCCATCGCCAGCGCCTCACGCGGGCTGATCCCGAAGAACGCCGGGTCGAACCCGCTGACGTCCTGCAGGAAGCCGCCCTCCCGGGTGTAGGAGGTGCCCGCGTGCTCGGTGTCCGGGTCGTACAGCGCGTCGAGGTCCCAGCCGCGGTCCTGCGGGAACGGGCCGATCGCGTCCCGGCCCGCGGCCAGCAGGTCCCACAGCTCCTCGGGGCCGGCGACGCCGCCCGGGAACCGGCAGGCCATGCCGACGATCGCGACCGGCTCGTCGGTCACCGCACCGGACGGACGGACCGGCCCGGCCGCGGCCGGCAGATCGCCCGCCAGCTCACCGCGCAGCAGCGCGGCCAGAGCGACGGGGGTGGGGTAGTCGAAGACCAGCGTGGCCGGCAGGCGCAGCCCCGTCTCCGTCCGCAGCCGGTTCCGCAGCTCCACCGCGGTCAGCGAGTCGAAGCCCAGGTCGGTGAAGGCCCGGGTGGGCTCGACGGCGTCGGTGGACGCGTGCCCGAGCACCGCGGCCACGTGCGCCCGCACCAGGTCCAGCAGCAGCCGGTCGCGCTCCTGGCCGACCAGGCCGGCCAGACGGCGGCGCAGCGCCTCCGCGGCGTCGGCGCCGGTCGCGGCCTGGGCGGCGGCCGCCCGCCGGACCCGGCCCCCGGCCAGCGCCCGCCACAGCGGCGGGACGTCACCGCTGCGGGCGGCCCGCGCCCGCAGGTCCGCCACTTCCAGCCGGGCGGGCACCAGGACGGCCTCGCCGCGGGCCATCGCCTCGTCCATCACGGCCAGGCCCTCGTCCGCGCCCAGGGCCGCGACCCCGGACCGGCTGATCCGGGTCAGCAGGCGCTCGCCGAGATCCCGGCCGATGCCCGCCTCGTGCACCCACGGCCCCCAGGCCAGCGACAGGCCCGCCAGGCCGGCGGCCCGCCGGTGACCGGCCAGCGCGTCCAGGAAGGAGTTCGCGGCGACGTAGTTGCCCTGGCCCGGCGCACCGAAGACCGCGGCCGCCGAGGAGAACAGGACGAAGTGCTCCAGGTCCAGGCCCCGGGTGAGCTCGTGGAGGTACCAGGCGGCGTCGGCCTTCGGCCGCATCACCGCCGCCAGCCGGTCGGCGGTCAGGGTGCCGATCACCCCGTCGTCGATGATCCCGGCGGCGTGGACGACGGAACCCAGCGGGCACTCGGCCGGGATCGTCCCGAGGAGCGCGGCCAGCGCCTCCCGGTCCGCCACGTCGCACGCCACGATCCGGACCGACGCGCCGAGCCGCGCCAACTCGGCGGCCAGCACCGCCACCCCGGCGGCGGCCGGGCCGGAACGGCTGGTCAGCACCACGCCGTGGGCCCGCCCGGTCACCACCAGGTGACGGGCCACCAGGCCGCCCAGCGTGCCCGTTCCACCGGTCACCAGAAGCGTCCGCGGACCGTCGGCGACGGGGGTCGCGGGCCGTTCAACCGCTGCTCCAGCGCCGGACGGACGGTTGAGCCGCCGCCCGAACGCGGCCTCGCCGCGGAGGGCCAGCTCCGGTTCGCCGGCGGCGAGGACCGCCGGGAGAACGGTGACGGCCCGGTCGTCGCCGGTGGCGGGAAGGTCGACCAGGAGCAGCCGGCCGGGGTTCTCCGCCTGCGCCGAACGCAGCAGGCCCCGGACGGCGGCGGCGGGCAGGTCCGCCACGGCCTCGCCGTCCGCGGCGGCCGTACCGCCCCGGGTGACGACCACCAACTGCGCGGACTCCAGGCGCGGTTCGTCCAGCCACTGCTGGGCCAGGGCCAGCGCCTCGACGGCGAGCCGGCGGGCGGTCTCCGGGACCGCCGCAGCCTCCGCCGGCGTCCCGGGCGGCGCGGAGGCCGCTCCGACGCAGACCAGCACCACGTCCGGAGCGGGCTCACCCGCCCCCACGGCCGCGGCCGCCTCGGCCAGGCCCGCGAACGACCGGACCGGCACACCGGCGGCCGCCAGCCCCTCGACCACGCCGAACCGGTCGGCGCCGATCAGCGCCCAGTCCCCGGCCGGGGCGGGGGCCTCGGCCACCCGCACCCACTCCTCGACGAACAGCGCGTCCGTCACCCCGCCGTCGGCGGCCCGCAGCTGGGCAGCCGACACGGGCCGGCTGACCAGCGACTCCACCGACACCACCAGGGCGCCGGCCGGGTCCACCGCAGTCAGCGCCAGGCCACCGCGCGCGTCCCGGCGCAGCCGGGCCCGCAGCACGGACGCGCCGCTCGCGTGCAGCTCGACACCCGTCCACGCGAACGGCATCCGGACCTCGCCCGGCTCGCCGCCCGCGTCCGCGTCCGCCAGGGGCGTGCCCTCCAGCAGAGCGGCGTGCAGGGCGGCGTCCAGCAGCGCCGGATGCAGCCCGAACGCACCCGCCTCCCGCGCCACCTCCTCCGGGAGCGCCACCTCGGCGAACACGTCCTCGCCGCGGCGCCAGGCGGCCCGCAGACCGTGGAACGCCGGACCGTACACCTCGGCCAGCCGGACGGCGTACACCTCGTCGACGTCGAGCGCGGTCGCGCCCTCCGGCGGCCAGACCGCCAGCTCCTCCGGCGTCCGCCCCTCCAGCGGGGTCGGGGCCACCACGCCGCTCGCGTGCCGGACCCAGGCCTGCTGGGCGTCGGCGGCATCGGGGCGCGAGAACACCTCGATCGCGCGCCGACCCTCACCGTCCGCCTCGGCCAGCGCCACCTGGACCTGGACACCGGAGCCGTCGGCGGGCAGGACCAGCGGTGCCTGCAGCGTCAGTTCCTCCAGGAGGCCGCAGCCGACCTGGTCCCCGGCACGCACGGCCAGCTCGACGAAGCCGGTGCCCGGCAGGAGCACCGCCCCGCCGATCGCGTGGTCGGCCAG
>NZ_JBVJJY010000053.1:0-4336 GCF_055585785.1 Kitasatospora sp. NPDC053308
ATGATGTGGGCGGGTGCGCTGACCGGTGAGCTGGTGACCGGGTGCGAGGCGGGTTACTGGCCGGCGCAGACGCGTGGTGCGGTGCGGTTCGCCGATGCCGTCGCGGCTCTCGCCGGGCAGGGTGTCTCGGTGTTCATCGAGGTGGGGCCCGACGGGTCGCTGTCCTCGCTGGGCCCCGACGCGGTGGCCGGCATCGGGGGTGAGGAGCCGGTGTTCGTTCCGCTCCAGCGGCGCGACGACCAGGGCGTGACCGGCCTGGTCGGCGGTCTCGCCCGGGCCTTCGTCAACGGCGCTGCGGTGGAGTGGGGTTCGGTGCTGTCGGCCGGTACGCCGGTCGAGCTGCCCACCTACGCCTTCCGTCACCAGCGGTTCTGGCCGGAGGGCCTGCTGACGCTGCCGACGGCGACTCCGGTCGTCGGCGGGGACGGTGCGAGCACCGAGGCGGAGGCCCGGTTCTGGGCGGCCGTCGAGGACGGGGACCTGGCCCGGATCGCCGACACGCTGGCCATCGAGGACCAGCGGCAGCTCGGCGAGGTCCTGCCGGCCCTGGCGTCCTGGCGGCGCCGGGAGCTGGACCGGTCGATGACCGCGAACTGGCGGTACCGGGGCGGCTGGGCGGCCATCGGCGAGCCCGACTCCCGCGTACTGTCCGGAACTTGGCTGGTCGTCACTCCGGCCGGCTCGGCCGCCGACCAGGCGGCGCGGCAGTGCGCGGCCGCCCTGGCCGGTCGTGGTGCCGAGGTCGTCGTGGTCGAGGTTCCGGCCGGGGTGGTGGACCGGGCGGAGGTGGCGGCGCTGCTGGGTGCGGCGGTGGAGCCTTCCGGCGTTGCCGGGGTGCTGTCGCTGCTGGCGTTGGAGGAGAGGCCGCTGCCGGAGCACCCGGTGGTGACCGGCGGCCTGGCGGCCACCCTGGCGCTCGTCCAGGCGCTGGGCGACGCCGGGATCGCCGCCCCGCTCTGGCTGGCCACGCGTGGTGCGGTGGCGGCCGGTCCGGGTGAGGCGCTGGCCAACCCGGTGCAGGCGCAGGTGTGGGGTCTGGGCCGGGTCGTCGGCCTGGAGCAGCCCGACCGCTGGGGCGGTCTGGTCGACCTTCCCGAGACGCTCGACGAGCGCGCCGGTGGACGCCTGGTGGCGGTGCTGGCCGGCTGCGGCGAGAACGAGGTCGCGCTCCGGTCCGCCGGGATCCTCGGCCGCCGGCTCACGCGGGCCTCGCAGCTCCGCGGCAAGGGGGCGTGGACGCCGCGCGGCAGCGTGCTGATCACCGGTGGCACCGGCGCCATCGCCGGGCACGTCTCGCGCTGGCTGACCGAGCGCGGCACCCAGCGACTGGTGCTCACCGGTCGTTCCGGCCCGGCGGCCGCGGGTGTCGCGGCGACGGTGGCGGAGCTGGCCGCGCGGGGCACCCGGGTGGACGTCGTCTCGTGTGACGTGACGGACCGGGCGGCGCTGGCCGGTCTGGTGGCGTGGATCGGCGAGAGCGGTCCGGCGCTGTCCTCGGTGCTGCACACCGCCGCCGTCCTGGACGACGGCGTCGTGGACCGGCTGTCGGTGTCCCGTCTGGAGACGGTGCTGGCCGCGAAGGCGGCGAGCGCGGTCCACCTGGACGAGCTCACCGCCGGACTGGACCTGGACGCGTTCGTCCTCTTCTCGTCCGCCGCGTCGACGCTCGGCGCCGCCGGTCAGGGCAACTACGCGGCCGCGAACGCCTTCCTCGACGCCCTCGCCGAGAACCGGCGCAGCCGCGGCCTGGCCGCGCTCACCGTTGCCTGGGGTGCCTGGGCCGGCGGTGGCATGGCCGAGTCCAGCAAGGTGGTCCGGGCCCGGGTCAAGCGGGCCCCGATGCCGGCGATGGACCCGCAGCTCGCGGTGCGGGCGCTGGGCGAGTCGCTGGACGGACCGGACGCCGTCGTCACGGTGATGGACGTCAACTGGGCCGAGCTGGTCGCTTCGCCCGGCCCGGTGGATCCGCGGGAGATGCCGCTGGTGCGGGACCTGCCCGAGATCCGTCAGCTGGCCGCGGCGGGCGCCAACGGCGGCGGCGCGGTGCGCGAGGAGGGCGGGCTGGCACGGCGGTTGGCCGGGCTGAGCCGGGCCGAGCAGGAGCGGGTGCTCACCGACGTGGTGCGGAACGAGGTCGCGGTCGTGCTGGGGCACGCCTCCGCCGACGCGATCGAGGACCGGCGCGCGTTCAAGGACCTCGGCTTCGACTCGCTGACCTCGGTCGAACTGCGCAACCGCCTCAACGGTGTGACGGGGCTGCGGCTTCCCGCCACGCTGGTGTTCGACTACCCCACCCCGAACGCCCTTGCCACCTGGCTGCGAACCGAGATTGTCTCGGAGGAAGCGGTGTCGGTGCCGGTCCTCGCCGAGCTCGACCGGCTCGAGGCCGCTCTCCGTACCGGGGCGATGGACGACCCGGTGCGGGAAGAGGCCACCGACCGGCTGCGCCGGCTGCTGGACGCCATCGGCGACCAGGCCGCCGACAAGAGCAAGAAGCGGCGCGAGGAGGAGCTCGAAGGCGCGACCGACGACGAGCTGTTCGCTCTCGTCGACGAGCTCGAGTAACGCCTGTCCGGCCCTGAGGGGCTCCGATCGAACCGGGCTGTCCCGCACGTTCCCGTGCGGGACAGCCCGCCCCTGACTCTGCCCGAAACACCATCGCTGGGAGATGACCGTGTCCGACGAGGACAAGCTTCGTAGTTACCTAAAGCGGGCCATCGCAGACGCCCAGGACGCCCGCGCCCGACTGCGCGAGGTGCAGGAGCAGGCGGCGGAGCCGGTGGCGATCGTCGGCATGGCGTGCCGCTTCCCCGGGGGTGCGGACAGCCCGGAGGAGTTCTGGGAGCTGCTGGCCTCGGGCGGTGACGCGGTGGGCGGGTTCCCGACCGATCGCGGTTGGGACCTGGACGGCGTGTACGACCCGGACGGCGAGCGCGAGGGCACTTCGTACGTGGCGCAGGGCGCGTTCCTGCGGGACGCGACCAGGTTCGACGCCGGGTTCTTCGGGATCAGCCCGCGCGAGGCGCTGGCGATGGACCCGCAGCAGCGCCTGCTGCTGGAGACCTCGTGGGAGGCGCTGGAGCGGGCGGGCATCGACCCGGCGTCCCTGCGGGAGACGGCGACCGGGGTGTTCGCCGGCGGCTTCGGCTCCAACTACGGGATCGGTGTCTCCTGGTCCGGCGAGGGCGGGTCCGGCGTCGAGGGCCACCTGATGACCGGCAACGCGACGAGCGTGCTGTCGGGCCGGGTGTCGTACGTGCTGGGCCTGGAGGGCCCGGCGGTGACGGTGGACACGGCGTGCTCGTCGTCGCTGGTCGCCCTGCACCTGGCCGCCCAGGCGCTGCGCTCGGGCGAGTGCACGCTGGCGCTCGCCGGCGGCGTCACGGTGCTGGTCTCCCCGGGGACGTTCGTGGAGTTCTCGCGGCAGCAGGGGCTGTCGGCGGACGGCCGGTGCCGGGCCTTCTCGGAGGACGCGGACGGCACGGGCTGGGCCGAGGGTGTGGGCATGCTCGTGGTGGAGCGGCTGTCGGACGCGCGGCGCAACGGGCACCGGGTGCTCGCGGTGCTGCGCGGGTCGGCGGTGAACCAGGACGGTGCGTCGAACGGTCTGACGGCGCCGAACGGTCCGTCGCAGCAGCGGGTGATCCGCGCGGCGCTGGCGAACGCGCGGCTGTCGGCCGCCGAGGTCGATGTGGTCGAGGCGCACGGGACGGGCACCACACTGGGCGACCCGATCGAGGCGCAGGCGCTGCTGGCCACCTACGGTCAGGAGCGGCCGGAGGGGCGGCCGTTGTGGCTGGGTTCGGTGAAGTCGAACATCGGGCACACCCAGGCGGCCGCCGGTGTGGCGGGTGTGATCAAGATGGTGCTGGCGCTGCAGCACGAGCAACTGCCGCCCACCCTGCACGCCGAGGTGCCGTCCTCGCACGTCGATTGGTCCGCCGGTGAGGTGGAGCTGCTGACGGAGGCGACACCATGGCCGGCGGGGGAGCGCCCGCGCCGTGCGGGGGTGTCCTCGTTCGGGATCAGCGGCACCAACGCGCACGTCATCGTGGAGGAGGCTCCGGCCGCCGAGCCCGCCGAGGCCGTCCAGGTGCCGGAGACGGCGCCGGTGGTGTCGGGTGCCGGTGCGTGGGTGGTGTCGGGTCGCTCGGCGGACGCTCTGACGGCTCAGGCGGGCCGGCTGCGCGCGTGGGTGGCGGCGCGGCCGGAGCTGGAGCCGGCGGACGTGGCGTGGTCGTTGGCGACCACGCGGTCGGTGTTCGAGCACCGGGCCGTGGTGGTGGGCACCGAGCGTGCCGAACTGCTGCGCGGTGTGGAGAGCCTGGCGGCTGGT
>NZ_JBVJJY010000054.1:0-4260 GCF_055585785.1 Kitasatospora sp. NPDC053308
TCGACTTCACCGACCCCAGCCACAGCGGCCGGTCCTCGGGACGGTTCTGGCCGTAGGTGGCGAGCAGCGCCTGGGCCTCGATCGGGTCCCCGAGCTTGGTCGCCGACCCGTGCGCCTCCACGACGTCCACGTCGGCGAAGGACACGCGGGCGTTGGCCAGGGCGGCCCGGATCACCCGCTGCTGGGACGGGCCGTTCGGCGCCGTCAGACCGTTCGACGCGCCGTCCTGGTTGACGGCGGAACCACGGATCACCGCGAGCACCTTGTGCCCGTTGCGCTGCGCGTCGGACAGCCGCTCCACGACGAGCATGCCCGCGCCCTCGGCGAAACCCGATCCGTCGGCCGCCGCGGCGAAGGACTTGCAGTGCCCGTCCACGGACACGCCGCCCGCCTTGGCCATCGACACGAAGACCCCGGGGGTGGCGGTGACCGTGGCCCCGCCGGCGAGGGCGAGCGAGCACTCCCCCAGCCGCAGTGCCTGAACGGCCATGTGCAGTGCCACCAGCGACGACGAGCAGGCCGTGTCCACCGTGACGGCCGGGCCCTCCAGGCCGAAGGTGTAGGACAGGCGGCCCGAGAGCACGCTGGTCGCGTTCCCGGTCACCAGGTGCCCCTCGACGACCTCCGTGCCGTCCAGTTGCACGTCGGTCGCGTACCGGGAGCTGTAGCCGCCGACGAACGCGCCGGTCTGGCTGCCGCGCAGCGCCGCCGGGTCGATCCCGGCCCGCTCGAACGCCTCCCACGACGTCTCCAGCAGCAGCCGCTGCTGCGGGTCCATCGCCAGCGCCTCACGCGGGCTGATCCCGAAGAAGCCGGCGTCGAAGGCGCTGGCGTCCTGGACGAATCCGCCCGCCTGCTCGTACGCCTCGCCCGGGCGCTGCGCGTCCGGGTCCTCGAGGTAGAGGCTCTCCAGGTCCCAGCCGCGGTCCCGGGGGAACGGGCCGATCGCGTCCGTCCCGGTGGACAGCAGCCGCCACAGCTCCTCCGGGCTGGCCGCGCCGCCCGGGAACCGGCAGGCCATGCCGACGATCGCGATCGGCTCGTCCGCCGTGCCCGTGGCCGCGGGTGCGGAGGGCGCCGCGACGGCGGGCAGGTCGCCCGCCAGTTCCGCGCGCAGCAGCGCGGCGAGCGCGGTCGGCGTGGGGTAGTCGAAGACGAGCGTCGCGGGCAGCCGCAGGCCGGTCTCGGCGTTCAGGCGGTTGCGCAGCTCGACGGCGGTCAGCGAGTCGAAGCCGACGTCGGTGAACGGCCGGCCCGCGTCGATGGCGTCCGCCGAGGCGTGTCCCAGCGTGGCGGCGACGTGGGCGAGGACGAGGTCCAGCAGGAGCCGGTCGCGCTCGGTGCCCGAGACGGCCGCGATCCGCCGCCGCAGCGCGTCGGCCGCGTCGGCGCCCGTGCCGGTGGCGGCGGAGGCGGCCGCGCGCCGGGCGGACACGCCGGCCAGCGTCCGCCACAGCGGCGGGACGTCCGCGCTGCCCGAGGCCTGGGCCCGCAGCGACGCCACGTCGAGGCGGGCGGGCATCAGCACGGCCTCGTCCCGGCCGAGCGCCACGTCCAGGACGACCAGGCCGTCCTCGGCGCCGAGCGGCACGAAGCCCCGGTCGATGCGCGACAGCGAGGTCTCGTTGAGGTTCCGGCCGATGCCGGCCTCGTGCATCCACGGACCGAGCTGCAGCGACCTGCCCGCGAGGCCCGCGGCCCGGCGGTAGCCGGCCAGGGCGTCCAGGAAGGAGTTGGCGCTGACGTAGCTGCCCTGGCCGGCCGCGCCGAAGGTCGAGGCCGCGGAGGAGAACAGGACGAAGTGGTCCAGGTCGAGGTCCTGGGTGAGCTCGTGCAGGTGCCAGGCCGCGTCGACCTTCGGCCGCATGACCGCCGCCAGCCGCTCCGGCGTCAGCGACGCGATCACGCCGTCGTCGACGACGCCCGCGGAGTGGACGACGGAGCCCAGCGGGGAGTCGGCCGGGATCTGCTCCAGCACGGCGGCCAGCGCGTCCCGGTCGGCCGCGTCGCAGGCGACGATCCGCACCCAGACACCCAGCTCCGCCAGCTCGGCCGCGATCGCGGCCGCCCCGGCGGCTCCCGGGCCCGAACGGCTGGTCAGCACCACGCCGCCGGCCCGTCCGGTCGCCACGAGGTGCCGGGCGACCAGCGCGCCCAGCGTTCCGGTGCCGCCCGTCACCAGCAGCGAGCGGGCCGCCGGATCGGCCTGCGGCTCGTCCGGCCAGGCGACCGGCACCAGCTCGCCGGCGGGGCGGGTCAGCCGACGGCCGTAGGCGGTCTGTCCGCGGAGCGCCAGCTCGGGCTCGTCGCCGCCGATCGCGGTGGGCAGCAGAGCGATCTGGTCGGCGGCGGCGTTCACGGCGTCGGCGTCCACGGCGGCGGCATCCACGGCGGGGAGATCGACCAGGACCAGCCGGTCCGGGTTCTCCGCCTGGGCCGACCGCAGCAGGCCCCGGACGGAGGCCGCGGCCAGGTCCGTCACCGCCTCGCCGCCGACCGCGTCCACCGCGCCCCGGGTGACGACCACCAACGTCGTGGCGTCCAGGCGCGGTTCCTCCAGCCACTCCCGCACCAGCCGCAGCGCCGCGGCACCGGCCCGCCGGACGGCGTCCGGGAAGTCCGGGCCCGCGTCGTCGACCGGGCCCGCGTCCTCGGCCGCGCCGAGCAGGGCGTCGGCGCACACCAGGGCGGTGCCCAGGCCGGCCCCGCCCGCCTCGGCGGCGGCGGTGGCCAGCCCGGCGATGTCGGCGAAGGAGCGCACCCGCACGCCCGCGGCGTCCAGCCCGTTGACCAGGCCGAAGCGGTCGGGACCGAGCAGCGCCCACTCCCCGGCCGGGGCGTCGCCGCCGGCCACCGGGGTCCAGTCCTGGACGAACAGCGAATCGGTCAGCTCGTTGTGGGCGGCACGGAGTTGGTCCATCCCGACCAGCCGCTTCACCAGCGATCCCACCGTCACCACCGGAGCGCCGGTGGCGTCCGCGGCGGTCAGCGACACGCCGCCCTGGGCGTCCTGGCGCAGCCGCACGCGCAGCACCGACGCGCCGCCGGCGTGCAGCTCGACGCCGGTCCAGGCGAACGGCATGGGCACCTGGCCCGGCTCGGCGCCGGCGACCGGCTCCGCCAGGACCGAGGCGTGCAGGGCGGCGTCGAGCAGTGCCGGGTGCAGACCGAACGCGCCCGCCTCCCGCGCCACCTCCTCCGGGAGCGCGACCTCGGCGAACACGTCCTCGCCGCGGCGCCAGGCGGCCCGCAGGCCGTGGAACGCGGGGCCGTACACCTCCGCGAGGTGCACCGGGTAGAGGTCCGTGACGTCCACCGGCGCCGCGTCCCGCGGCGGCCACGCGAGGAAGTCCTCGTCGGCCTTCCCGGCCGTCAGGGCGGGGGCGACCACGCCGCCGGCGTGCAGGATCCACGCCTGCTGGGCGGCCGCGTCCTCGGGGCGGGAGAACACCTCGACCCCGCGGCGGCCCTCGGCGTCGGGCGCGGCCACGACCACCTGGAGCTGGACGCCGCTGCGGTCGGCGGGCAGGACGAGCGGCGCGTGCAGCGTCAGCTCCTCCAGCAGGCCGCAGCCGACCTGGTCACCGGCGCGCACCGCCAGCTCGACGAAGCCGGTGCCGGGCAGCAGCACGACCCCGCCGACGGCGTGGTCGGCCAGCCACGGGTGGGTGCGCAGCGAGAGCCGGCCCATGCACACCAGGCCGGCGCCGCCGGCCAGTTCGACCGCCGCACCGAGCATCGGGTGGCCCACGGCGCCCAGGCCCAGCGACATCGGGTCGCCGCCGCCCGAGCGGGACGAGCGCAGCTCGCCCAGCGTGCCCTTCGGCCAGAACCGCTGGTGCCGGAAGGCGTAGGTCGGCAGGTCCACCCGCCGGCCGGCCGGCAGGACGGACGTCCAGTCGACCGGGGCGCCGTGGACGAAGGCCTCGGCGAGCGAGGTGACCAGACGGGTCGCGCCGCCGTCGTCGCGGCGCAGGGTGCCGCAGACGGCGGCGGGCACGGCCCCCGGGCCGGCGGCCTGGGTGGCCTCCTCCAGCGACTCGGTCATCGCGCCGAGCAGGACGGGGTGCGGGGAGACCTCGACGAACACCCGGTGGCCCTGACCGGCCAGGGTGCGCACCGCGCCGTCGAAGTGGACGGTCGCGCGCAGGCTGGCGTACCAGTACGCGGCGTCCAGCTCCTCGCCCGTCAGGGTCTCCCCCGTCATCGCCGAGACCATCGGGACGCGGCCCTGACGCGGGGCCACCTCGGCCAGCACGG
>NZ_JBVJJY010000055.1:0-4170 GCF_055585785.1 Kitasatospora sp. NPDC053308
CAGCGCCGCCGCACACTCCGCCAACCGCGCCGCGAACACCGGACTCGACTCGGCGAGCTCCCGGCCCATACCGACCCACTGCGAACCCTGACCCGGGAAGACGAACACCGGGCGCGCGTCGGCCCGGGCCACGCCCGAGACGAGGGCACCGCTGGGCACGCCGTCGGCCAGGCTCTCCAGGCCGGCCGTCAGCTCGCCGCGGTCACCGCCCACCACCACGGCGCGGTGCTCGAAGGTCGCGCGGGTGGTCGCCAACGACCACGCCACGTCCTGCGGCGACTGCTCCGGCCGTGCCGCCACCCAGTCCCGCAGCTGCTCGGCCTGGGCCGTCAGCCCCTCGGCCGAGCGGCCCGACACCAGCCACGCGCCGGCGCCCGCCACCACCGGAGGAGCGGTCTCCTCCTGCGGCTCGGCCGCGGCGTCCTCGGCGGGCGCCTCCTCCAGGATGAGGTGGGCGTTCGTCCCGCTGCCGCCGAACGACGACACACCCGCGCGGCGGACGCGCTCACCGGCCGGCCACGGGACGGGCTCGGTCAGCAGCTCCACCTCGCCGGCGTCCCAGTCGACGTGCGGCGTGGGCTGCTTCACGTGCAGGGTCTTCGGCAGCTGCTCGTTACGCAGCGCCATCACCATCTTGATCACACCGGCGACACCGGAGGCCGCCTGGGTGTGCCCCAGGTTGGACTTCACCGAGCCCAGCCACAGCGGCTGGTCGCCGCCGCGCTCCTGGCCGTAGGTGGCGAGCAGCGCCTGCGCCTCGATCGGGTCGCCCAGCTTGGTGCCCGTCCCGTGCGCCTCCACCGCGTCGATGTCGGCGGCGGACAGCCGGGAGTTCTCCAGCGCGGCGCGGATCACCCGCTGCTGGGACGGGCCGTTGGGCGCCGTCAGGCCGTTGGACGCGCCGTCCTGGTTGATCGCGGAGCCGCGGATCACCGCGAGCACCTGGTGGCCGTTGCGGCGCGCGTCGGAGAGCTTCTCCACGACGAGCATGCCGGTGCCCTCGGCCCAGCCGGTCCCGTTGGCGTCCTCGGAGAACGCGCGGCAGCGGCCGTCCACCGAGAGGCCCTGCTGCCGGGAGAACTCGACGAACATGCCGGGCTGCGCGAGGACGGTCACACCGCCGGCGAGCGCCATCGAGCACTCCCCGGCGCGGATCGCCTGGCAGGCGAGGTGCAGCGCCACCAGGGAGGACGAGCAGGCGGTGTCGACCGTGACCGCCGGGCCTTCGAGTCCCATCACGTAGGACACGCGGCCGGAGAGCACGGCGGTCAGGTTGCCGGTCATCATGTGACCTTCCAGCCCGGCCGTGCCCCCTTCCGCCAGTTCCAGGTTCACCAGGTAGTTCGAGGTGAAACCGCCGACGAAAACGCCGGTCTTGCTGCCCTTCAGCGTTCCCGCGTCGATTCCGGCGCGTTCCAGGGCCTCCCAGGAGACCTCCAGGAGCAGCCGCTGCTGCGGGTCCATGGCGACCGCTTCGCGCGGGCTGATCCCGAAGAACGCGGCGTCGAATCCGCTGGCGTCCTTCACGAAGGCCCCGGACTGCGTGTACGACCGGCCGGACTTCTCCGGGTCCGGGTCGTAGATGCTCTCCAGGTCCCACCCGCGGTCGGTGGGGAACTCGCCGACCGCGTCGCCGCCGGCGGCCAGCAGCTCCCAGAGGTCCTCCGGGGTCTCCACGTTGCCCGGGTACCGGCACGCCATGCCGACGATCGCCAGCGGCTCGTACTCGCCCGCCTCCAGCTTGTGCAGGCGCTTGCGCGTCTCCTGGAGCTCGGCCGCGGTCTTCTTGAGGTAGTCGAAGAGTTTCTCTTGGTTATCCACAGTGACCCCTTACCAAAATGCCGTCTATTAGCGCGAAGTAACTAGTTGGACAGACCAAGTTCCTTGTCGAGAAACTCAAACACCTGGTCGGGTGTTGCCGACTCGAGTTCGACCTCGCCGCCGCCGGACTCCGCTTCGCCCTGCTTTTCGATCCACTTCGACAGAATGCTCTGCAGCCGCCTCGTGATCCGCTCGCTGGTGTCCTGGTCGGGTGCCGCGCCCGACAGGCTGGATTCGAGCTTGTCGAGGTCGTCGAGCACCGGCACCGAGCCCGTCTCGTCCGGGGCGAGTTCGGTGCGCAGCCAGGCGGCCACCGCCACCGGGGTGGGGTAGTCGAAAATCAACGTAGCGGGCACCCGCAGTCCGGTCGCAGTGTTCAACCGGTTGCGGATCTCCACCGCCGTCAGCGAGTCGAATCCCAGGTCCTTGAACGCCTGCTGGGCCTGCACCCCCTCCGCCGACGCGTGGCCCAGGACGACGGCCGCCTCGGCCCGCACCAGGTCCGTCAGGACCCGTTCCTGCTCGGCGCGGTCCAGGCCGGCCAGGCGGCGGCCCAGCTCGCCCTCGGCGGGAGCGGCCGCCTCGGCGGACCGGGTGCCGGCGGTGGCGAGCCGGCGGACCTCCGGAAGGTCCCGGACCAGCGGCGCCTCGGGCAGGTTCACCGCGGTCTGCGCGAGCACGGCCCAGTCGACGTCCATCACCGTCACGACGGCGTCGGGCCCCTGCAGCGACTCGCCCAGCGCGCGGACCGCCAGCTGCGGGTCCATCGCCGACATCGGGAGCTTCTTCATCCGCTCCCGGATCGCCTCCTTGGACTCCGCCAGGCCGCCGCCGCCCCACTGGCCCCAGGCCACCGACAGACCGGCCAGCCCGCGGGCCCGCCGGTTCTCGGCCAGGGCGTCGAGGTAGGAGTTCGCGGCCGCGTAGTTGCCCTGGCCGGCGGAGCCGAGGGTCGACGCCGCGGAGGAGAACAGCACGAACGCGTCGAGGTCCAGGTCCGCCGTGAGCTCGTCGAGGTGGGCGGCGCTCGCGGCCTTGGCCGCCAGCACCGTCGCCAGGCGCGCCGGGGTGAGGCGGTCCACGACGCCGTCGTCCAGGACGGCGGCCGTGTGCATCACCGAGGACAGCGCCGGGCCGCTCCCGCCGATCCAGGCCACCAGCCCGGCCACGGCGGACCGGTCGCTCACGTCGCAGGAGACGACGTCCACGCGGGTGCCCCGGGCGGCCAGCCCGGCGGCCGTCGCGGCGACCCCGGCGGCCGCCGGACCGGAACGGCCCGTCAGCACCACGCGCTGCGCGTCCCCTTCGGCCAGCCACCGCGCGACGTGCCCGGCGATCGCGCCGGTGCCACCGGTGATCAGCACGGTGCCGCGCGGCGTCCAGCGGCCCTCGCCCCGTGCCTCGGCGGCCCGGCTCATCCGCCGGCCCAGCATCCCGGCCGGCCGGATGGCGACCTGGTCCTCGCCGCAGCCGGCGAGCACCGCGACCAGCCGGGCGCCGGCCTTGTCGTCCATCGCCTCGGGAAGGTCGACCAACCCGCCCCAGCGATCGGGGTGTTCCAGGCCGACGACCCGGCCGAGGCCCCACACCTGCGCCTGCACCGGGCTGGTCGGCACCTCGCCGGGCGCGGCCGAGACCGCGCCGCGGGTGGCCGGCCACAGGGGCGCCTCGATCCCGGCGTCGCCGAGCGACTGGATCAGGGTGAGGGTGGCGGCCAGCCCGCCGGCCACCACCGGGTGGTCCGGCAGCGGCGTCTCGTCCAGCGCCAGCAGCGACAGCACACCGGCGACGCCGGCCGGCTCCGCGCCCGCGTCCCGGAGCGACCGCGTGAGCAGCGCCGCCAGGGCGTCGCGGTCCGAGGTCCCGGCCGGGACCTCGGCCACCACGACGTCGGCACCGCGCATGCCGAGCGCCACCTCGCAGCCCCGCGCCAGGTCGGCGGCGGCCGGCTCCGCGGGGACCGCGACCAGCCAGGTGCCGGACAGCAGGACCGGGTCGGGGTCGGCGACCGGCGCCCAGCCCATCCGGTAGCGCCAGCTCGCGGTCGTCGACCGCTCCAGGTCACGGCGCCGCCACGTCGTCAGGGCAGGCAGCAGCTCGCCGAGCTGCTGCTGCCGCTGGTCCTCGATCGCCAGCGTGTCGGCGAGCTGCTCCAGGTCGCCGCCCTCCACGGCCGCCCAGAACGCCGCCTCGGCCGCGGTGCCCGAGCCGTCCCGGCCGGTGGCCGGGGAGCCGGCCGGCAGGGCCGACGGGACCTTCGGCCAGAACCGCTGGTGCCGGAAGGCGTAGGTCGGCAGGTCCACCCGCCGGCCGGCCGGCAGGACGGACGTCCAGTCGACCGGGGCGCCG
>NZ_JBVJJY010000056.1:0-3980 GCF_055585785.1 Kitasatospora sp. NPDC053308
GCGCGGTCCCGGGGGAAGCCCTCGGACATGCACAGGAGGAGGCCGTCCGCGGAGACCACCACGGTGTGGGACACCCCGGGGGTGTTGTCCACGAAATTGGTGATCAGCCAGTTCAGGTTCTGTGCGGCCTGGCTCATCTGAGTCAACTCAACGCTCCTGGTGGTTCGAGCCGCCGAAGAGATCGGTGCTGCGGTTCTGTCCGTTTCCGGACTGGTCTACCTGATCGGGGTCGATCCGGAAGCTTCCGGTGTTGCCGGCGCTGCGGCCCTGCTCCACACCGCGACGCAGGTTGGTGAGGCGGCCACGGACCTCCTCGGGGCTGCGGGAGACCTGCGGCCCTTCCTGCGGGGTCGACTTGGCGTTGCCGGGCACCAGGTTCTGCTTGGGCACGCGCCGCGGCAGGCCCGACCCGGTGGTGCCGGCGGAGGTGGGCTCGCGCAGCTGCTCGGCGCGCTGCCAGTTGCCGTCGTTCGGCGACTGCCAGGCGGAGCTGGCGGTCGGGCCGGTCGGGCCGTATCCGCCGAGCGAGGACACGTCGTGGCCGCGCGTCTCCTGGGGCGCCGAGGTGTCCTTGGCGCCCGCGAACCAGTTCGGGCTCTCGCCGGGCCGGCCGAGACCGGCCGGCGCGCTGCCGGGGCCGCCACCGGCCAGCTGCTCGCCGGGGCGCCGCTGAGGCAGCCCGGACGGCAGGGTGGTGGGAGCCTCGGCGGCGGGCAGGGCGGGCGGCTCCGGGGCGTACGGGTGGCCGGCCGGGGCCTCCTGGGCCTGGCGGCCGTACGGGTCGTCGTAGCCGTCCTGCCGGTAGCCCTGCTGCTGGTCGTAGCCGTACTGCTCGTCGGCGTACTGGTCGTCGCCGTAGGCCTGCTGGTCGTAGCCCTGCTGCGGGTACTGGTCGTACCCGTTCTGGGCGTAGCCGTCCTGCTGGTAGCCCTGCTGCTGGTCGTAGCCGTACTGGTCGTCGGCGTAGCCCTGCTGGTAGTCCTGCGGGGCGTACTGGTCGTCGCCGTAGGACTGCTGGTAGTCCTCCTCGACCTCGGCGTCCACCACCGGATCCTGCGGGCCGCCCTCCAGGGCCGCGCGGCGGACCTGGTCGAGGCGCTGCGAGCGCTGGACGGACTCCAGGGCCGGGCTGAAGCCGGTGGACCCGGCGTGGCCGATGCCGGTGAGGTGGTCGTCGAAGCCGAGCTCGGCGGCGCTGCGGGCCCGGGAGTCGGGCGCCCACTCGGAGCTCGGCTCCTGGTCGGCGAAGATCCGGGAGACGGTGAACTGCTCCTCGGGCTCCGGCGCGGCACCGCCCTGGGTGACGAACGGCGGGAGCATGACCAGCGAGGTGGTGCCGGCGGACTCGCCGGACGGGCGGAGCTGGACGCGGATGTCGTGCCGCTGGGAGAGCCGGCCGACCACGAAGAGGCCCATGCGGCGGGAGATGGTGGCGTCGACCGTGGGCGGCTCGGCCAGCTTCTCGTTGATCTCGGCGAAGTCCTCGGCGGTGAGGCCGATGCCCTTGTCGTGGATCTCGACCAGCACGCGGCCGTCGGGCAGGCGGGTCGCGTTGACCATGACCCGGGTCTGCGGGCTGGAGAACGAGGTCGCGTTCTCCAGCAGCTCGGCGAGCAGGTGGACGAGGTCGGTCACGGCGGCGCCGACGACGTCGACCTCCGGGATGCCGGAAAGCTCGACGCGCTCGTACTGCTCCACCTCGGAGGCGGCGGCGCGGAGCACGTCGACCAGCGGGACGGGGGTGTTCCAGCGGCGGCCGGCCTCCTCGCCCGCGAGGACGAGCAGGTTCTCACCGTTGCGGCGCATACGGGTCGCGAGGTGGTCCAGCTTGAAGAGGTTCTCCAGCTGGTCCGGGTCGGCCTCGTTGTTCTCCAGGTCGGTGATCAGCGCCAGCTGGCGCTGGATCAGGCCCTGGCTGCGGCGCGACAGGTTGGTGAAGATCGCGTTGACGTTCCCTCGGAGCAGGGCCTGCTCGGCGGCGAGCGCCACGGCCTGCTGGTGGACCTGGTCGAACGCCCGGGCGACTTCGCCGATCTCGTCCTTGCCGTGCAGCGGGATCGGGGTCACCGAGGTGTCGACCCGGTCCGGGTCGGTCTTGGAGAGCTTCTCGACCAGGTCCGGCAGGCGGTGGTCGGCGATCTCCAGGGCGGCGCTGCGCAGGGTGCGCATGCCGAGGATCATCGAGCGGGCCACGTAGCCGGTGAGCAGACCGGCCAGGATCAGTGCGGCGACGACGATGACCGTGTTGAGGATGGCGTCGTAGAGCGCGTTGTCCTTCAGGTTGCGGGAGTCGTTGAGGACGTCGTCCAGCAGCTGGACTTCGGTGTTCCGCAGTGCCTGGATGTGGGTGTTGGCGGCCTGGTTCCAGTTGTCCGGGGTCAGACCGGCGTTCTTCGCCTCGGCGAACGCGGCGTCGGCGACGGACTTGCCGCGCAGCTGGCCCTCGGCGGCCGCCTGGCTGTACGCCGCGGCCAGGGCCAGCAGGCCCTGCATGGTGGGCGCGGAGCCGTTCGGCATCTTGTAGGCCGAGCGCTCCTGCTGGGTCGCCAGGGCGACCTGGGCGTCCGCGTACTTCTTGGCGTCCGCCGGGTCGCTACCGGTGTTGAACTCGTTGAGGGAGACCTGCTCCAGCTTCTCCGCGACCACGATCTGCTGGGTCGCGTCGGCGTTCTCGTAGCGGGTGGTGCCGTTCTGCGAGATGCCGACCAGCAGGCTCAGCATGAGCGCCCGCTGGGTCGAGGCGGAGGCCTTGGCCAGCGAGATCGCGTAGATCGCGCGGCCCTTGCTGGTGGCGTTGCTGGAGCCGAGGCCCACGGAGTTGTCGTAGGCCAGCAGCGGCGCGAACATCGTCGAGTACGCGGCGGCGGTCGCGCTGATGAACAGCTCGGGGTTGTAGGCGTTGGCCCGCAGGTGCGGCAGGTCGCCGACCAGGATCTGGAAGGCCTCGTGGCGGCGGGGCAGCTCACCGGACTTGTCGGAGGCCTCGTAGGCGGCGTTGTACGCCTTCAGCGCGGCGTCGGTCTCGGCGCGGCGCTTGGCGACCTCGTTGTTCGGGTCCTGCTTGGTCATCAGGGGTATGAGCGTCTTGTCGCGCTCGTTCTCCAGCGCTTCCGCGAGCTCGGTGGCCGCCTTGGCCAGCTCGGCGGTCTTCTCGGCGCGGGACGCCTTGATGTAGCCGTCGACCGAGGTGTTCACTCGCAGACCGCCGAAGACGAGACTGATGATCACGGGGATCAGCAGGATCGCGATCAGACGGGTCGGCACGCGCCAGTTGCGCGGGCGGAGGAACTCGTACCGGCCGTCGCCGCCCTTGGCGGAGCCGCCGCGGGGTGCCGCGGTGACGCTCGGGGGGGTCGGGGTGGGAGCGGCCTGGACGCGTTCCTCGGTGGGAGTGAACGCGGAGAATCCGGCCGGCTCCGCGGGGGTACGGTTCGGCTCGCTCTGGCGGGGCTCGGAGCGCCGCTGCGGGGCGGGTTGCTGCTTACGCCTCACTCGACAACTACCTCTCGGCCGACTGCCGGCCATGGATCAATCCAGCGCTACCCCCGGGCCCTGACCCGTTGCCGTACGGGGCGGCGCGGGAGATTCAGGGGTAGCTGGAATTTCAGCACGTGCAGGGATGGGGGACAAACAGCCGCCGCTTGGCGCCCGCGTCGGCACAATCCGGACAATCACCGACAGGACGGAGCAAAACCGTGGTCATCTGGCGCTGAGTGACGCTGTTTCGCCACGCTGCGTCATTGTTGATCACAAAATGCCTACCGAACTGTTATCCGCTGCTTATACACGGGTCTTGCGCGGTGCCCCGGGAGGACACCGGCCGGTAAGCGCGGCGGCCCCGCCGGCCCGTGGGGAGGACGGGTCGTCGGGGCCGGTCGGTTCCGGTCGTCCTTCGTCCGTGTGCTCGCCCCCGGGGTCGGGGGCGAGCGTGCGGGTGTCAGCGGAGTCGGGCGAGGAGGGCGTGTTCGACGAGGGTGATG
>NZ_JBVJJY010000057.1:0-3785 GCF_055585785.1 Kitasatospora sp. NPDC053308
GTCGTCGCCAACGACCACGCCACATCCGCCGGAGCCAGCTCCGGCCGCGCGGCCACCCAGTCGTACAGCCGCTCCGCCTGCCCGGCCAGCCCCTCAACCGACCGACCCGACACCAGCCACGCACCGGCACCCGACACCACCGGAGCGATCTCCTGGACGGCCTCAACGCTCTCAGCGGCCGGGGCCTCCTCCACGATGACGTGCGCGTTGGTGCCGCTCATGCCGAACGAGGACACCCCCGCACGGCGCGGGCGCTCCCCCGCCGGCCAGGGCGTCGCCTCCGTCAGCAGCTCCACCTCACCGGCGGACCAGTCCACGTGCGAGGACGGCACCTCGGCGTGCAGGGTGGGCGGCAGTTGCTCGTGCTGCAGCGCGAGGATCATCTTGATCACACCGGCCACACCGGCGGCCGCCTGGGTGTGCCCGATGTTGGACTTCACCGAACCCAGCCACAACGGCCGGCCCTCCGGCCGCTCCTGCCCGTAGGTGGCCAGCAGTGCCTGCGCCTCGATCGGGTCGCCCAGTGTGGTGCCCGTCCCGTGCGCCTCGACCACGTCGACCTCGGCGGCCGAGAGCCGCCCGTTGGCCAGCGCCGCGCGGATCACCCGCTGCTGCGAAGGGCCGTTCGGCGCCGTCAGACCGTTCGACGCACCGTCCTGGTTCACCGCCGACCCGCGCAGCACCGCCAGCACCTTGTGCCCGTTGCGCCGCGCGTCCGACAGCCGCTCCACCACGAGCATGCCCACACCCTCGGCCCAGCCCGTGCCGTCCGCGTCCTCCGAGAAGGCCCGGCACCGGCCGTCCGCCGACAGCCCCTGCTGCCGCGAGAAGTCGATGAACATCCCCGGCGTCGCCATGACCGTGGCCCCGCCGGCCAGCGCCAGCGAGCACTCGCCCGAACGCAGCGCCTGCGCGGCCAGGTGCAGCGCCACCAGCGACGACGAGCACGCCGTGTCCACCGTCACCGCCGGGCCCTCCAGGCCCAGCACGTACGACACCCGGCCCGACAGCACGCTCGTCGCGTTCCCGGTCAGCAGGTGGCCCTCGACGCCGGACCCGCCCTCGCCCGCCAGGGTGAAGCCGTAGCCGGAGGCGTAACCACCGGCGAAGACGCCGGTGGCGCTGCCGTGCAGCCCCGCCGGGTCGATGCCGGCCCGCTCCAGCGCCTCCCACGACGCCTCCAGCAGCAGGCGCTGCTGCGGGTCCATCGCCAGCGCCTCGCGCGGGCTGATCCCGAAGAACCCCGCGTCGAACTCCGCCGCGTTCCGGACGAAGGCGCCCTGCGCCACGTACGAAGTGCCCTCGCGCTCGCCGTCCGGGTCGTACACGCCGTCCAGGTCCCAACCGCGATCGGTCGGGAACCCGCCCACCGCGTCACCGCCCGAGGCCAGCAGCTCCCAGAACTCCTCCGGGCTGTCCGCACCCCCGGGGAAGCGGCACGCCATGCCGACGATCGCCACCGGCTCGTCCGTCGCCGCGGCCGCCACGGCGACGACGGCGCCCGACCCGGCCGCCTCGCCGGTCAGTTCGCCGCGCAGGAAGCCGGCCAGCAGCAGCGGGGTGGGGTAGTCGAACACCAGCGTGGCGGGCAGCCGGATGCCGCTCACCGCGTTGAGCCGGTTGCGCAGCTCGACGGCGGTCAGCGAGTCGAAGCCGAGCTCCTTGAACGACCGCCGGTCCTCGATCGCCTCGGCGGAGGCGTGCCCCAGCACGACCGCGACCTCGGCCCGCACCACGTCGGTGAGCACCCGCTCCTGCTCCGCGCGGCCCAACCCGGCGAGCCGGGCAGCCAGTTCGCCCTCGGGGCGCGTGACGGCCGCGCTCCCGGCACCCGGGGCGGTCAGCCGGCGGACCTCCGGCAGGTCGCGGAAGAGCGGCGCCTCCCGCAGGTCCACCGGTCCCGACGCGGACGCCAGCTGCGCCCAGTCGACGTCCATCACGGTGACGACGGCGTCCGGTCCGTCCAGTGCCCCGCCCAGGGCACGGGCGGCGAGCTGCGGGTCCAGCGCCGGCATCGGGCCGCGCTTGACCCGCGCCCGCACCGCCTCGCTGGACTCGGCGAAACCGCCGCCGCCCCAGGCGCCCCACGCCACCGACAGGCCTGGCAGCCCACGGCTCCGGCGGTTCTCGGCGAGGGCGTCGAGGAAGGCGTTGGCCGCCGCGTAGTTGCCCTGACCGGCGGCGCCGAGCGTCGACGCGGCCGAGGAGAACAGGACGAACGCGTCCAGGTCGAGGTCCGCCGTCAACTCGTCGAGCAGGACAGCGCCTTCGGACTTCACGCGCAGCACGGACGCCAGCCGCGCCGCCGAGAGCCGGTCGACCACGCCGTCGTCCAGGACGGCGGCGGTGTGCAGCACCGAGGACAGCGCCGGACCGCTCTCGCCGATCCACGCCACCAGACCGGCCAGCGCCGCCCGGTCCGTCACGTCACACGACACGACGTCCACCCGGGTACCCCGCGCCGCCAGCTCCGCCACCGTCGCCGCGACACCCGCAGCCGCCGGGCCGGAACGACCGGTGAGCACCAGTCGCTGGGTGCCGCGCTCGGTCAGCCAGCGCGAGACGTGGCCGGCGATCGCACCCGTGCCGCCCGTGATCAGCACGCTGCCGCGCGGCGACCACGCCCCCTTGCCGCGAGGCTGCGAGGCCCGCGTGAGCCGGCGGCCGAGGATCCCGGCGGACCGGATCGCGACCTCGTTCTCGCCGCAGCCGGCCAGCACCGCCACCAAGCGTCCACCGGCGCGCTCGTCGAGCGCCTCGGGAAGGTCGACCAGACCGCCCCAGCGCTCCGGCTGCTCCAGGCCGACGACCCGGCCCAGACCCCACACCTGCGCCTGCACCGGGTTGGCCAGCGCCTCACCCGGACCAGCCGCCACCGCACCACGCGTGGCCGCCCACAGCGGGGCGGCGATCCCGGCGTCACCCAGCGCCTGGACGAGCGCCAGGGTGGCCGCCAGGCCGCCGGTCACCACCGGGTGCTCCGGCAGCGACCTCTCCTCCAACGCCAGCAGCGACAACACCCCGGCAACGCCGGAAGGCTCCACCGCCGCACCCAGCAGCGCCGCCACCTCCGCCCGGTCCACCACCCCGGCCGGAACCTCGACCACGACGACCTCGGCACCACGACCGGCCAGCGCCGAGACGTACGGCCGCCCGTCCGCTCCGGCCGGCACGACCACCACCCACGTGCCCGACAGCACACGCGCGTCGGGCTCGGCGACCGCCACCCAGTTCACCCGGTAGCGCCAGTCCGTGGTCGCCAGCCGGTCCTTCTCGCGCCGCCGCCAGGACGCCAGCGCCGGCAGGACCTCGCCGAGCTGCCGGTGGTCCTCGATGGCCAGCGTGTCGGCGATCCGGGCCAGGTCCCCGTCCTCGACGGCGGCCCAGAACTCGGCCTCCGCGGCGGTGCTGCCACCGTCCCCGCCGACCGCCGCCGGCGGCATGAGCGACACCGTGCCCTCCGGCCAGAACCGCTGCTGGCGGAAGGCGTACGTCGGCAGCTCGACCGGCGTACCGGTCGGCAGCAGCGCACCCCACTCCACCGGGACGCCGTTGACGAAGGCCCGGGCCAGGCCGCTCACCAGGCCGGTCACGCCCTGGTCCTCGCGCCGCTGGAGCGGAATGAAGACGGCCTCGTCAGCGTCGATCCCCGCCACGGCGTCCGGGCCCAGCGAGGACAGCGACCCGTCAGGGCCGACCTCGATGAACACCGTCACGCCCTGCTCGGCGAGAGCCGCGACGGCATCGGCGAACCGCACCGCACCGCGTGTCTGCGCCGGCCAGTA
>NZ_JBVJJY010000058.1:0-3122 GCF_055585785.1 Kitasatospora sp. NPDC053308
CTGTCGCTGCTGGCGTTGGACGAGAGGCCGCTGCCGGAGCACCCGGTGGTGACCGGCGGCCTGGCGGCCACCCTGGCGCTCGTCCAGGCGCTGGGCGACGCCGGGATCGCCGCCCCGCTCTGGCTGGCCACGCGCGGTGCGGTGGCGGCCGGTCCGGGTGAGGCGCTGGCCAACCCGGTGCAGGCGCAGGTGTGGGGTCTGGGCCGGGTCGTCGGCCTGGAGCAGCCCGACCGCTGGGGCGGTCTGGTCGACCTTCCCGAGACGCTCGACGAGCGCGCCGGTGGACGCTTGGTGGCGGTGCTGGCCGGCTGCGGCGAGAACGAGGTCGCGATCCGGTCCGCCGGGATCCTCGGCCGCCGGCTCACGCGGGCCTCGCAGCTCCGCGGCAAGGGGGCGTGGACGCCGCGCGGCAGCGTGCTGATCACCGGTGGCACCGGCGCCATCGCCGGCCACGTCTCGCGCTGGCTGACCGAGCGTGGTGCGGAGCGGCTGGTGCTCACCAGCCGTTCCGGTCCCGCCGCGAAGGGCGCGGCGGCCCTGGCCGCCGAGCTCGCGACGGCCGGCTCCGCGGTCGAGATCGTCGCCTGCGACGTGACGGACCGGGCGGCGCTGGCCGGTCTGGTGGCGTGGATCGGCGAGAGCGGTCCGGCGCTGTCCTCGGTGCTGCACACCGCCGCCTTCCTGGACGACGGCGTCGTGGACCGGCTGTCGGTGTCCCGTCTGGAGACGGTGCTGGCCGCGAAGGCGGCGAGCGCGGTCCACCTGGACGAGCTCACCGCCGGACTGGACCTGGACGCGTTCGTCCTGTTCTCCTCGATCTCCTCGACGCTGGGGGCCGCCGGCCAGGGCAACTACGCGGCCGCCAACGCCTTCCTCGACGCCCTCGCCGAGAACCGGCGCGGCCGCGGCCTGGCCGCGCTCACCGTGGCGTGGGGCGCGTGGGCCGGCGGTGGCATGGCCGAGTCCAACAGCGTGGTGCAGGCCCGGGTCAAGCGCGGCCCGATGCCGGCGATGGACCCGCAGCTCGCCGCCCGTGCCCTGGGCGAGGCGCTGGAGGGCCCGGACGCCCTCGTCACCGTGATGGACGTGGACTGGGCGCAGCTGGCCTCCGGACCGGGCGCGGCGGACCTGCCGAAGCGGCCCCTGGTGCGGGACCTGCCCGAGATCCGTCAGCTGGCCGCGGCCGGCGTGGCCACGGCCGTGGCCAGCACCGAGGGCGAGCTGGCGCACCGACTGGCCGGGCTGAGCCGGGCCGAGCAGGAGCGGGTGCTCACCGACGTGGTGCGGAACGAGGCCGCGGTCGTGCTGGGGCACGCCTCCGCCGACGCGGTCGAGGACCGGCGCGCGTTCAAGGACCTCGGCTTCGATTCGCTGACCGCCGTCGAACTGCGCAACCGGCTGGGTGCCGCCACCGGCCTCCGGCTGCCCGCCACGCTGGTGTTCGACTACCCGACCCCGGTGGTCCTCGCCGAGTTCCTGCGCGGCGAACTGACCGGCAAGGTGGCGGACACCGCCGCACCGGTGGTCGCCGCGGTGGCCGCCGCGGCGGCGGACGAGCCGCTGGCGATCGTCGGCATGGCCTGCCGCTTCCCCGGCGGTGCGGGCACTCCGGAGGAGTTCTGGGAGCTGCTGGCCTCGGGCGGTGACGCGGTGGGCGGGTTCCCGACCGACCGCGGTTGGGACCTGGAGGGCTTCTACGACCCGGACCGCGGCAGCGCCGGGACGTCGTACACCCAGTCGGGCGCGTTCCTGCGGGACGCGGCGGAGTTCGACGCGGCGTTCTTCGGGATCAGCCCGCGCGAGGCGCTGGCGATGGACCCGCAGCAGCGCCAGCTGCTGGAGACCTCGTGGGAGGCGCTGGAGCGGGCCGGCATCGACCCGGCGTCCCTGCGCGGCTCCGCGACCGGCGTGTTCGCCGGCGGCTTCGCCTCGGGCTACGGGTTCGGCGTGACGCTGGCCGGCCAGGGTGACTCCGGGTCCGAGGGCCACGTGATGACCGGGAACGCGACGAGCGTGCTGTCGGGCCGAGTGTCGTACGTGCTGGGCCTGGAGGGCCCGGCGGTGACGGTGGACACGGCGTGCTCGTCCTCGCTGGTGGCGCTGCACCTGGCCGCCCAGGCCGTGCGTTCGGGCGAGTGCTCGCTGGCGCTGGCCGGCGGTGTCACCGTGATGGCGACGCCGGGGACGTTCATCGACTTCTCGCGGCAGCAGGGCCTGGCGGCCGACGGCCGGTGCCGGGCGTTCTCCGAGGACGCGGACGGCACGGGCTGGGCCGAGGGTGTGGGCATGCTCGTGGTGGAGCGGCTGTCGGACGCGCGGCGCAACGGGCACAAGGTGCTCGCGGTGCTGCGTGGGTCGGCGGTGAACCAGGACGGTGCGTCGAACGGTCTGACGGCGCCGAACGGTCCGTCGCAGCAGCGGGTGATCCGCGCGGCGCTGGCGAACGCGCGGCTCTCGGCCGCCGAGGTCGACGTGGTGGAGGCGCACGGGACGGGCACCACGCTGGGCGACCCGATCGAGGCGCAGGCGCTGCTGGCGACGTACGGTCAGGAGCGGCCGGAGGGCCGGCCGTTGTGGCTGGGTTCGGTGAAGTCGAACATCGGGCACACCCAGGCGGCCGCCGGTGTGGCGGGCGTCATCAAGATGGTGCTGGCGCTGCAGAACGAGCGGCTGCCGCGGACCCTGCACGCCGAGGTGCCGTCCTCGCACGTCGACTGGACGGCGGGTGAGGTGCGGCTGCTGACCGAGCAGGTGGCCTGGCCGGCCGACGGCCGGGTGCGGCGTGCGGGCGTGTCGGCGTTCGGCATGAGCGGCACCAACGCGCACGTCATCCTGGAGCAGGCCCCGGCTGCCGAGGACGTCGAGGCGGAGGCCCCCGCGGTGGACCCGGTGCTGCCGGGTGCCGGTGCGTGGGTGGTGTCGGGTCGCTCGGCGGACGCTCTGACGGCTCAGGCGGGCCGGCTGCGCGAGTGGGTGGCGGCGCGGCCGGAGCTGGCTCCGGCGGACGTGGCCTGGTCGCTGGCGACCACGCGGTCGGCCTTCGAGCACCGGGCGGTCGTGCTCGGTGCCGAGCGCGGCGAGCTGATGTCGGGTCTGCAGAGCCTGGCGGCTGGTGTGTCCTC
>NZ_JBVJJY010000059.1:0-2876 GCF_055585785.1 Kitasatospora sp. NPDC053308
GGCCGCCCCCGTCTGGGGCCTCGTCCGGGTGGCCCAGGCCGAGAACCCGGACCGGATCACGCTGGCCGACGTGGACGACGCGTCCGCCGCCGAGGCCGCGCAGTGGCTGCGAGCGGGTGTGGCGTCCGGCGAGCCGCAGTTCGCGGTGCGCGCGGGCGAGGTGCGGGTGCCCCGGCTGGTGCGGGTGCCGTCCACGCCCGTCCCGGCCGGGACCGAGGAAGTCCGAGCCGGCACCGTGCTGGTGACCGGCGCGTCGGGTGCCCTCGGCGGTCTCGTCGCCCGACACCTTGCGGCGACCGGACGGGCCGGGCGGCTGCTGCTGGTCTCGCGTCGTGGCATCGATGCCGCCGGGATGCCGGAACTCGTCGCCGAGCTGAAGGAGTTGGGTGCCGATGTCAGCGTGGCCGCCTGTGACGTGGCCGACCGTGACGAGCTGGCCGGGGTCCTGGAGGGTGTGCCGCTGACGGGTGTCGTCCACGTGGCGGGAGTCCTGGACGACGGGGTCGTCGCCGCGCTGACCCCGGAGCGGCTGGCGGCGGTCATGCGTCCGAAGGTCGACGCGGCGTGGCACCTGCATGAACTGACGAATAGTCGTGACCTGGACACCTTCGTCCTGTTCTCGTCGATCGCCGGCGTGATCGGCAACGCGGGCCAGGCCAACTACGCGGCGGGCAACACCTTCCTGGACGCGTTGGCCGCCCATCGACGGCACGCGGGCCTTCCCGCCGTGTCGCTGGCGTGGGGGCCGTGGGAGCACGGCATGGCCGGCGAACTCACGGACGCCGACCGTCGGCGGATGGCCCGCCAGGGTATGCGTCCGCTGTCGGACGCGCGCGGGCTCGCAGTCCTGGACGCGGCCGCCGGCCGGCCCGAGGCGCTGCTCGTGGCGGCCGAGCTGGACCTGCCCGCGCTCCGCCGCTCCGGCGACGTCCCCGTGCTCCTGTCCGGCCTGGGGCGCGGCTCGCGTGCCGGCGGGTCCGCCCGGCGATCGGTGGCGGAGCGCGGTGTCGAGGGGTGGAACGCGCCGGCCGCCCGGCTGGCCGCGCTCGGCCCGGACGAACAACGCGAGGGCGTGCGGGAGTTGGTCCTGTCGCAGGCCGCCCTGGTGCTGGGCATGTCCGGACCGGGCAGCCTCGACGCGGACCGGTCCTTCCGGGACGTCGGCTTCGACTCGCTCACCGCCGTCGAACTGCGCAACCGCCTCGGCAACGTCACGGGCCTGCGCCTGCCGGCCACGGCGGTCTTCGACTACCCGAGCCCGACCGCCCTGGCCGACTTCGTGGCCGGGGAGCTGTTCGGGTCGGTCGCCGAGGAGCCGGGCAGCCTCTCAGCCTACTCCGGACTCGACAGGCTCGAAGCGTCGCTCACCGAACTCCTGGGCGACGAGACCGCCCGGGCGCGGGTCACGGCGCGGCTCAAGGACATCCTCTCCGTGCTGAGCGACACCGCCGGACCCGGCGAGGGCGACGACGACGGTGTCTCGGTCGCCGACAAGATCCAGTCGGCCAGCGACGACGACATGTTCGACTTCATCGACAAGCAGCTCGGGCTCTGAGTACGTCGCCGTACCAGCGTGCGAAATGAGGAAGGCGTCCATTCGGATGGCGAACGAAGAGAAGCTCCGCGACTACCTCAAGCGGGTCACCACCGACCTTGCCCAGACCCGGGAGCGCCTGCGCGAGGTGGAGAGCCGACAGCAGGAACCCGTGGCCATCGTCGGGATGGCGTGCCGGTTCCCGGGCGGTGTGTCGTCGCCGGAGGAGTTCTGGGAGCTGGTGGCGTCGGGCAAGGACGCGATCGGTCGTTTCCCGACGGACCGCGGCTGGCCTGAGGACCTGGTCGACCCGGACCCGGACGCCCTCGGCAAGAGCGTCTCGGGCGAGGGCGGATTCCTCTACGACGCGGGGGAGTTCGATGCGGAGTTCTTCGGGATCAGCCCGCGCGAGGCGGTCGTGATGGATCCGCAGCAGCGGCTGCTGCTGGAGGCGTCGTGGGAGGCGTTGGAGGACGCGGGAATCGATCCGACGGGGTTGCGGGGCAGCGCGACCGGTGTGTTCGCGGGGCTCTTCTACCACGACTACCTGCCGTTCCACCCGGTGCCGGAGGAGGTCGAGGGGTACCTCGGCACCGGGGGCATGGGATCGGTCGTCTCGGGGCGGGTGGCGTACGCGCTGGGTCTGGAGGGGCCGGCGGTGACGGTGGACACGGCGTGTTCGTCGTCGCTGGTGGCGCTGCACCTGGCGTGCCAGTCGTTGAGGTCGGGTGAGAGCTCGCTCGCGCTGGCCGGCGGTGTCACCGTCATGTCGACGCCCGGGACGTTCATCGACTTCTCGCGGCAGCGCGGCCTGGCGGCGGACGGTCGCTGCAAGGCGTACGCGGAGTCGGCGGACGGCACCGGCTGGGGCGAAGGCGTCGGCGTCCTGGTGCTGGAGCGCCTGTCGGAAGCGCGCCGTCGCGGACACAAGGTGCTCGCGGTGGTGACCGGCACGGCGGTCAACCAAGACGGCGCGTCGAACGGTCTGACGGCACCGAACGGCCCCTCCCAACAGCGGGTGATCCGTGCCGCGCTGGCCGGAGCCGGGGTCGGTGCCGACGGTGTCGACGTGGTCGAGGGGCACGGGACGGGGACCCGGCTGGGGGACCCGATCGAGGCCCAGGCGCTGCTGGCGACCTACGGCCAGGAGCGTCCGGCCGACCGGCCGCTGCTGCTCGGGTCGGTGAAGTCCAACATCGGCCACGCCCAGGCCGCCGCCGGCGTCGCGGGCGTCATCAAGATGGTGACCGCGATGCGGCACGGGATCGTGCCCGCGACGCTGCACGCGGACGAGCCGTCCTCGCGCATCGACTGGGAATCGGGTGCGGTCCGGCTGGTGACC
>NZ_JBVJJY010000060.1:0-2375 GCF_055585785.1 Kitasatospora sp. NPDC053308
ATGATGTGGGCGGGTGCGCTGACCGGTGAGCTGGTGACCGGGTGCGAGGCGGGTTACTGGCCGGCGCAGACGCGTGGTGCGGTGCGGTTCGCCGACGCTGTCGCGGCTCTCGCCGAGCAGGGCGTGACGGTGTTCATCGAGGTGGGGCCCGACGGGTCGCTGTCCTCGCTCGGCCCTGACACGGTGGCCGGCATCGGCACCGAGGACGCCGTCTTCGTCCCGCTCCAGCGACGGAACGACGAGGGCGTCACGAGCCTGGTCACGGGTCTCGCCCGCGCGTTCGTGCGAGGCGTGCCGGTGGACTGGAGCGCCGTGCTCCCGGCCGGCCGGCCGGTGGACCTTCCGACGTACGCCTTCCGGCACCGGCGCTTCTGGCTCGACAGCGGAGCGTCGTCGCACGCCATGGAGCTGCCGCAGTCCGACGACGACACGGCCGGGGAACCCCTGCCGGACGGTGCCACCGGGCTCCTGCGGCAGCTCGTGGGCCGACCGGAGCCCGAGCAGGACCAGGTCCTGCTCGACCTGGTCCTGACGCACGCCGCGGCCGTCCTCGGACACGCCTCCCCGCAGGCGCTCGACCCCGCGCACACCTTCAAGGAGCTCGGGTTCGACTCGGTGACCGGCGTCGAGCTGCGCAACCGGCTGAGCGCCGCGGTCGCCATGCGCCTGCCCACCACCCTGATCTTCGACCACCCGACCCCCGTGGCGCTGTCCGAGCACCTGCGGGCGGCAGCCCTGGGGAACGCCGACGAGCCCACCGCCCTGGCCCGGACGGCCGCAGGGGCCGACGAGCCGATTGCGATCGTGGCGATGAGCTGCCGCCTCCCCGGTGACGTCAGCGCCCCGGAGCAGCTGTGGGACCTGCTGGCCGCCGGCGGTGACGCGGTCGGCGACCTCCCCACCGACCGGGGCTGGGACCTCTCCCAGCTCTTCGACCTGGACGCGGAGCGGGCCGGCACCTTCTACACGCGCGGCGGCGGATTCATCACCGGCGCGGGCGAGTTCGACGCCGCCTTCTTCGGGATCAGCCCGCGCGAGGCGCTGGCGATGGACCCGCAGCAGCGGCTGCTCCTCGAACTCTCCTGGGAGGCCTTCGAACGGGCGGGCATCGACCCGCGCCGGCTGCGCGGCTCGTCCACCGGTGTCTTCGTGGGCGCGTCCTCGTCCGGTTACGGCGCCAACGCGCCCGAGGAACTCGAGGGCCACCTCCAGTCGGGCATCGCACCCAGCGTGATCTCGGGCCGGGTGGCCTACACGCTCGGCCTCGAAGGCCCGGCCCTGACGGTCGACACCGCGTGCTCCTCGTCGCTGGTCGCCCTGCACCTGGCCGGCCAGGCCCTGCGGTCGGGGGAGTGCTCGCTGGCGCTGGCCGGCGGCGTCACCGTGCACGCCACCACCTCGTGGCTCGCCTGGTTCAGCCGGCAGCAGGGGCTGGCGGCGGACGGCCGCTGCAAGGCGTACTCGGAGCAGGCCGACGGCATGGGCATGGCCGAGGGCGCCGGCATCGTCGTCCTGGAGCGGCTGTCGGACGCGCGGCGGCTCGGGCACAAGGTGCTCGCCGTCCTGCGCGGCTCGGCCGTCAACCAGGACGGCGCGTCGAACGGTCTGACGGCGCCGAACGGTCCGTCGCAGCAGCGGGTGATCCGGGCGGCGCTGGCCAGCGCGGGCCTGGCCACGGGGGACGTGGACGTGGTCGAGGGCCACGGGACGGGGACCCGGCTGGGGGACCCGATCGAGGCCCAGGCGCTGCTGGCGACCTACGGGCAGGGGCGTCCGGAGGACCGGCCGCTGCTGCTCGGCTCGCTGAAGTCCAACATCGGGCACACCCAGTGGTCCTCGGGCGTCGCGGGCGTCATCAAGATGGTGCTGGCTCTGCAGCACGAGCAGCTGCCGAGGACGCTGCACGCCGAGGAACCGTCGTCGCACGTCGACTGGGAATCGGGTGCGGTCCGGCTGGTGACCGAGGCGCAGCCCTGGCCGCACTCGGAGGAGCGTCCGCGGCGCGCGGGGGTGTCGTCGTTCGGCATCAGCGGCACCAACGCGCACGTGATCATCGAGCAGGCGCCCGATCAGGGTGCCGTCGACTCGCCCGCCGGCGGTGTCGTGCTCCCGCTCGTGCCGTGGGTGGTGTCGGGCCGGTCGGCGGAAGGTCTCGCCGGGCAGGCGGAGCGGTTGGCGAGCTTCGTCCAGGCGGACGTGGACATCGCCGGCGTGGGTTGGTCGCTGGCGACGTCGCGGGCGGCGCTGGAGCACCGAGCGGTGGTGCTCGGCTCCAGCGGTGAGGAACTGACGTCCGGACTCAGGGCCTTGGCCGAGGGGCGGGAGGTTCCCGAGGTGGTGTCCGGGGCCATGGGCGTCGCGGGCAAGGTCGGTTT
>NZ_JBVJJY010000061.1:0-2119 GCF_055585785.1 Kitasatospora sp. NPDC053308
GAGCCAGCTCCGGCCGCGCGGCCACCCAGTCGTACAGCCGCTCCGCCTGCCCGGCCAGCCCCTCGGCCGACCGGCCCGACACCAGCCACGCACCGACCTCGCCGGGCTCGACCAGCGGAGGAGCAGCGGCCGGCTCGACCACGTCGGCGCCATCCGCGACAGGGGCCTCGGCCGGAGCCTCCTCCAGCAGGACGTGGGCGTTGGTGCCGCTGATGCCGAACGAGGACACCCCCGCACGGCGCGGACGCTCCCCCGCCGGCCAGGGCGTCGCCTCCGTCAGCAGCTCCACCTCACCGGCGGACCAGTCCACGTGCGGCGACGGCTCGTCGGCGTGCAGCGTCCTCGGCAGTTGCTCGTGCTGCAGCGCCAGCACCATCTTGATCACCCCGGCCACACCGGCCGCGGCCTGGGTGTGCCCGATGTTGGACTTCACCGAACCGAGCAGCAACGGCCGGCCCTCCGGCCGGTCCTGGCCATAGGTCGCCAGCAGCGCCTGCGCCTCGATCGGGTCGCCCAGCGTCGTCCCCGTCCCGTGCGCCTCCACCACGTCCACGTCCGCGGCGGTCAGCCGGGCATTGGCGAGAGCGGCCCGGATCACCCGCTGCTGCGACGGGCCGTTCGGCGCCGTCAGGCCGTTGGACGCGCCGTCCTGGTTGACGGCCGAGCCGCGCACCACCGCGAGCACCCGGTGCCCGTTGCGCCGGGCGTCCGAGAGCCGTTCCAGGACCACCATGCCGGCGCCCTCGGCGAAGCCCATACCGTCCGCCTGGGCGGAGAACGCCTTGCAGCGGCCGTCCGCCGCGAGGCCGCGCTGCTGGCTGAACCCGACGATCCCGTCGGGGGTGGCCATGACGGTCGCCCCGCCGGCCAGCGCCATCGAGCACTCGCCCGAGCGCAGGGCCTGGGCGGCCAGGTGCAGCGCCACCAGCGACGAGGAGCACGCCGTGTCGACCGTCACCGCCGGGCCTTCGAGCCCGAGCGCGTACGACACCCGGCCCGACATCACACTGGTGGCGAAGCCGGTCGTCAGGTGTCCTTCGGCGCCCTCGCTGCCGGTCGCCAGTCCGAGCCCGTAGGCCGACGCGAAACCGCCGACGAAGACCCCGGTCGCGCTGCCGCGCAGCGCGCCCGGGTCGATACCGGCCCGCTCCAGCGCCTCCCACGACGTCTCCAGCAGCTGCCGCTGCTGGGGGTCCATCGCCAGCGCCTCGCGCGGGCTGATGCCGAAGAACGCGGCGTCGAAGCCGCCGGCGTCGGCGACGAAGCCGCCCTCCTGGGTGTACGAGGTGCCCACGCTCTCGGGGTCCGGATCGTAGAGCCCCTCCACGTCCCAGCCGCGGTCGTCCGGGAAGCGGGAGATCGCGTCCGTCCCGGTGGCGAGCACCTGCCAGAACCCGTCGGGGTCGTTCACGTCGCCCGGGAACCGGCAGGCCATGCCGACGATCGCGATCGGCTCGTCGGATCCCGCCTCCGCCGGGCGGACCGGCAGGAGGTTCACGGGCTGCTCGTCGTCACCGACGAGCCGGGCCCGGAGGTGACCGGCGAGCGCGACCGGGTTGGGGTAGTCGAAGACGAGTGTGGCCGGCAGTCGCAGGCCGGTCGCGGTGCCGAGGCGGTTGCGCAGTTCGACGGCGGTGAGCGAGTCGAAGCCCAGGTCGGTGAAGGCCCGGCCCGCCTCGACGGCGTCGGCGGAGCTGTGGCCCAGGACGGCCGCCACGTGGGTCCGCACCAGGTCAGTGAGCAGCCGCATCCGCTCCTGCTCGGACAGCCCGGCCAGCTGCTGGTGCAGCGAGTCCGCGCCGACGCCACCCGAGGCGGCGGTCCGACGGCCGGCCCCGGCGGTGACCAGGGTCCGCCACAGCGGCGGGACCTCGCCGGTGCGGGCCGCCTGGGACCGCAGCCCGGCCAGGTCCAGCCGGGTCGCCACCAGCAGCGCCTCGGAGCGGGCGATCCCCTGGTCCAGCAGCGCCAGGCCCTCGGCCGCGCTCAGCGCCACGGCGCCGCCACGGGTCAGTCGGGCCCGGTCGGAGTCGGTGAGCTGCCCGGTCAGGCCGCTGACGTTCGCCCACAGGCCCCAGGCGAGGGACGTCCCGGGCAGCCCGGCCGCCCGGCGGTCGGC
>NZ_JBVJJY010000062.1:0-1644 GCF_055585785.1 Kitasatospora sp. NPDC053308
CACCGACAACCCCGGCCGCTCCACCAACGCCCTCACCACCACACCGAACCGCTCCACGAACAACTCGGCCGTACCGGCCTCGAAGAGATCGGTGTTGTAGGTGAGGTGACCGGCGAGGGCGTCCCCGGCGCGCTCGAGGTGGAGCGACAGTTCGAACTGCGTCTCCGCCGGGGGGATTTCGAGCCGGGTGACGCGCAGGCCGGGGAGGTCGAGCGTGCGCGCCGGGGTCTCGTTCAGGGCCACCATGACCTGGAAGAGGGGGCTGCGCCCCGGCCCCTGGGAGGCCGGCCGCGCCGCCCGGACGATCTCCTCGAACGGCGTCCCCGCGTACCGCTGCGCCGCCGTGAGGGCGTCGTGGGTGTCGCGCAGCGCCGTACCGAGGGTGGTGGCGGGGTCGACGGTGCGGCGCAGTGGGAGGGTGTTGGTGAAGAAGCCGAGGAGCCCGGCCGTGTCCGGGTGGGTACGGCCGCTGGTCGGGAAGCCGATGGTGAGGTCGCGGCTGCCGGAAGCGGCGCCGAGGACGAGCGTGGCGGCGGTCGCGACGACCGCGAAGGCCGTGGTGCCCGTGGTCCGGGCGAGCCGGTCGACGGCGGAGGCGGGCAGGGTGACGGGCACCGCCGCGCCCCGGTGCGTGGTGCGGGCGGAGCGGGGGCGGTCGGTGGGGAGGTCGAGGTCCTGCGCGCCGGCGAGGTGGTCGCGCCAGTGGGCGAGCCCGGCGTCGTCGCGGGGTGCGGTGCTCTGCCAGTGGGCGACGTCGCCGTACTGGAGGCCGGGCGGCGGGTCGCCGGACGGGTCGCGGTACTGGGCCGAGATCTCGTCGAGCAGGAGGCCGAGCGTCCAGCCGTCGGCGATGGCGTGGTGGAGGGAGAGCAGGAGGAGGTGTTCGTCGGCGGAGCGCCTGACCACGCGGGCGCGGAAGAGCGGGCCCTGGGCGAGGTCCACGGTGGAGCGGCGCCACCGGGCTAGCAGTGCGGCCTCGTCCGGCTCCCGGTCGGCCGGTTCCACCGTCGGGTCCCACTGCCAGGTGGGGTGCACGACCTGGACGAGGTCGCCGTTCTCCTCCCGCAGGGTCGTGCGCAGGATCTCGTGGCGCCGGGCGACCGCGCGGAGGGCCTGCGTCAGCCGCTCGGCGTCGAGGGGGCCGGTGATGCGGGCACCGCCGTTGAGGAGGTAGGCGAGGTTGGCGGTCGGATCGAGGGAGCAGAGCAGCCACAGGCGCTTCTGGCCGGTGGATGCGGGCAGGACGAGGGTGCCGTCGGGTCGGGGGACGCGGGGGACGGCCGGGATCGGGGCGAGCCGGTGGCCGCCGGCGGGCAGGTGACGGGCCAGGTCGGCGAGCACCGGGTGCTCGAAGACCACGTGCAGCGGCACGTGAGCGCTCAGGGCCTCACCGAGGCGATGCGTCAGACGGGTGGCGAGGAGGGAGTGACCGCCCAGGGCGAAGAAGTCGTCCTCCGCACCGACCTCGGGAACGCCGAGCAGCTCGCACCAGATGCCGGCGATCAGCCGTTCGGCCGGTGTCCGGGGTGAACGGCCGCTCCCCCCAGCGGGGTTGGGATCGGCGGACGGCAACGCACCGCGGTCGACCTTGCCGTTGGGCAGCAGCGGGAACGCGGGCAGCTCGACGAACACGGACGGGACCAT
>NZ_JBVJJY010000064.1:0-1431 GCF_055585785.1 Kitasatospora sp. NPDC053308
GCCCTAGGCCGTGTCTCGCAATTGATCTTGCAGGGTCAAATGTCGTTGAGCTCGTGGCGGGCAGCCCGGAAGACTGGCGCCATGAGCTCTCGACGTTTCGTCTTCCTCGATCCTGATGGCATGAGTGCCGGCGGCTGGCTGTATGTGGTGGTCGAAGCGACGACTGGGGTCTTCTATCAGCAGCAGTACGGCGGAACGGCTTGTCGGCAGGGACAGGTCGAGGGCTTTCTGGTGCCGCTGTTCGGTCCTGATGAGCTGGACGCGTTGCGCGAGCTGTTCGAGAAGCACTTCCGTGGCGCCGGCACCTGGAACTACGGGTGGCCGGATGACGAGCGGGACAGGCTTCGGGAGATCATCGGAGCCCTCCGCTACTGGGCGTGCGACGGGACGACCGAGGAGCCGCACGCTCTGCAGCTGGACGAGAGCCGGATCCGTGAGGCCGATGAGGCGTGGGTGCCGGTGATCACGCCGGACGGTCCCGGAGTGCTGGTGTGGTTCAACTCGGACTGAACACGATGATCAGCCGTCGGCCCTGAGCCAGAGGATCAGCGCCGCGATGACCACCCCGGTCCGGTAGCGGGCCGCCAGCTTGTCGAACCGGGTTGCCACGGCGCGGAACTGCTTCAACCGGGCGAAGCACCGTTCGACGACGTTCCGCCCCCGGTAGGCAACCTTGTCGAACGACGGCGGCCGACCACCCCCGCTCGCGCGGCGGGCTCGGTTGGCGATCTGGTCCCGGCGCTCGGGGATGGTCGCCTTGACCCTGCGGCGCCGCAGAAGGTGGCGGATCTTTCGGGATGAATAGGCTTTGTCCGCCACGACCCGGTCGGGCTTCGTGCGCGGGCGTCCGGCGCCACTTCGCGGGATACGGATCGCGTCCAGCACGGCCGGGAGCATGGTGCAGTCCGCCGTGTTCCCGGTGCTGAGCACGATCGAGAGCGGCAGACCGCGGCCGTCAACCGCCAGATGGACCTTGGTCGTCAACCCACCCCGGGACCGGCCGAGCGCCTCGCGACGCGCGACAGCTGCCGGATCTTCCGATTCGTCCCCTGTGTCAGCCCCTTTTTGCGGGCGCCCGCGGCATGCTGATGTGCCCGGGCGATCGTGGAGTCGACCGAAACCGTCCACTCCACGGCACCCACCGCATCGTCGCGGACCTGGACCTCCTGCAGCAGCCTGGCCCAGGTGCCGTCCTTCTCCCACTGGGCGAAGCGCCGGTAGACGGTCTGCCACGGCCCGTACCGCTCGGGCAGGTCGCGCCAGGGCGCCCCGGTCCGCAGCCGCCACAGCACCCCGTTCACGACCTGCCGATGGTCTCGCCACGGACGTCCAGCGCCGTCGCTCTGCGGAAGCAGCGGCTCAACCCGCGACCACGCAGCGTCCGTTATCTCTCCTCGCCCCACCACAAGATCAATTATGAGACACGGCCTA
>NZ_JBVJJY010000065.1:0-1391 GCF_055585785.1 Kitasatospora sp. NPDC053308
TGCCCGCCGGCGGCCACCGGCTCGCCCCGATCCCGGCCGTCCCCCGCGTCCCCCGACCCGACGGCACCCTCGTCCTGCCCGCATCCACCGGCCAGGAACGCCTGTGGGTCCTGTGCCGCCTGGACGCCGGGGCGAACCTGGCCTACCACGTGCGCGGCGCCGTCCATGTCGACGGCGACCTGGACGCGGAGGCGTTCCGCGCGGTCCTCGAACACCTGGCCCGCCGCCACGAGGTGCTGCGGACCTCGCTGCGCGAGGTGGACGGCGAGCTGTGCCAGGTCGTCTCACCCGTACCCGAGGTGCCGCTCACCGTCGTCGACACGGCCGACTGGCAGTCGGTGACCGAGGCGGAAACCCGGCGGGAGTTCGACCTCACCACCGGCCCGCTGTGGCACGTGACGCTCGTCCGCACCGCCCCGCAGCACCACGTCCTGGTCATGAGCCTGCACCACGCCATCGCCGACGGCTGGTCGCTCGACGTCCTCCTGCGCGAGATCGCTGCCCGGTACGGCGCCGCGGCCGCCGAGCCCACCGCCGTCCCGCCCCTCCAGTACGCGGACGTCGCCCACGGGCAGCGTGCCGATGCCCAAGCCGGACTGGGCTACTGGCGCGAGCGGTTGGCCGGCGCCCCGGCGCTGGACCTGCCCACGGACCGGCCACGGCCGGCGAAGCAGACGTACCACGGTGCCGCCGTCGACCTGGCGCTGCCCGACGACGCCCTCGCCGCCGCGGCCCGGGCCGGCGGGACGACCGCCTTCACCGTCCTGGCGACGGCCCTGGGAATCGTGCTGGCCAGGACGGCCGGCCAGTACGACGTCACCATCGGCACCCCCGCGGCCGGCCGCGACCACCCCGCCACCGCGGACGTGGTCGGCTACCTCGTCGACACCCTGCCGCTGCGCCTGCGGCTCTCCCCGGGCGCCACGCTCGCCGATGCCCTCCGCACGGCCCGCGAGGCCGTCGACGGGATCCGGGAGCACCAGCGAATCCCGTTCGAGGAGATCGTCCGCGCCGTCCGTCCGGCGCGCGACCGCAGTCGCAGCCCGCTGTTCCAGGTGCTCCTGGCGGTCAACGGCACGCCGCCGCGCTACGAACTGCCGGGCCTGCGGATGCGGCCCGCGCCGATGCCGGTCCGCAGCACGCCCTACGATCTCGTCGTCCAGGCGGAGGAGCGCGACGGCCGGATCACCGGGCACCTGGTCTTCAACACCGACCTGTTCGAGCCGTCCACCGCCCAGTCGCTCGTGGACCGCCTCGCGGTCGTGATCGAGGCCCTGGCCGACCGCCCCAAGACGGCGGTGGCCGAGTTGGATGTGGCGGGTGTGGTGGAGGCGTCGCGGCGTGGGGCGTGGTCGGTGTCGTCGACGAAACCCCGGCAAGACGTTCCGGTG
>NZ_JBVJJY010000066.1:0-1387 GCF_055585785.1 Kitasatospora sp. NPDC053308
GGACGGTCGTCACGACGGTCGCGGTTGAAGCCGCCACCGCCCGGACGGTCGTCGCGACGGAAACCACCACGGTCCCCACCACGGTCATCCCGGTCACGGCCGTAGCCACCGGACGGACGATCGTCGCGACGGAAGCCGCCGGGACGGTCATCGCGGCGGAAACCGCCGCCGGCGGGGCGGTCGTCGCGGCGGAAGCCACCACGGTCACCACCGCGGTCGTCCCGGTCACGGCCGTGGCCACCCGAGGGGCGGTCCTCACGACGCGGACGGTCGTCACGGTCGTCGCGACGGAAGCCACCCGGACGGTCATCCCGACGGAAACCGCCACCCGCCGGACGGTCGTCACGACGGTCGCGGTTGAAGCCGCCACCGCCCGGACGGTCGTCGCGACGGAAACCACCACGGTCCCCACCACGGTCATCCCGGTCGTCACGACGGAAACCACCGGACGGGCGGTCGTCACGACGGAAGCCACCACGATCGTCCCGGTCACGGCCGTACCCGCCCGACGGGCGGTCATCACGGCGGTAGCCACCGCCGGCGGGGCGGTCGTCGCGGCGGAAGCCACCACGGTCACCACCGCGGTCGTCCCGGTCACGGCCGTAGCCACCCGAGGGGCGGTCCTCACGACGCGGACGGTCGTCACGGTCGTCACGGCGGAAGCCGCCCTGACGGTCGTCGCGACGGAAACCGCCGGACGGACGGTCGTCGCGCCGGTCGTCGCGGCGGTAGCCGCCACGGTCGTTCGACCAGCCCCCACGGGACCGGGGCTCATAGCCTCGGCCGTCGTCCGATCGACGCTCGGGACGGTCCTGGGGCTGGTTCGACATCGTGGTGACTCCTTCTGCTGCTTCAGCTTCACCGCGCCGGCCGTGCGTGCAACTCCCGCTGCCGTCACGCGGTTTCGGCGCCGACCTCCTGGCCCGCGCACCTCTCCATTGTCCGGCATGTCGGGACCCTCCGCGTCTGGGCGGAAGTCCCGTCCTGCCGGACCTTCTTCTTCACGTTCGCAAAACACAAAAAGGCCGCGGCCCCAGCGAATCGCTGGGGCCGCGGCCTTGAATAATTGTTCGGCGGCGTCCTACTCTCCCACAAGGTCCCCCCTGCAGTACCATCGGCGCTGTGAGGCTTAGCTTCCGGGTTCGGAATGTAACCGGGCGTTTCCCTCACGCTATGACCACCGAAACCCTATCGGGTATTCAGCGAAACACACTTTTCAGTTGAATAAGTGTTTCCTTGTTCGCCGGCGATAGCTGTTCGCTACCCGGGAACCACACAGTGAACGCGAGCGTCTGAGGACAAGCCCTCGGCCTATTAGTACCGGTCAACTCCACCCCTCACAGGGCTTCCATATCCGGCCTATCAACCCAGTCGTCTACTGGGAGCC
>NZ_JBVJJY010000067.1:0-1369 GCF_055585785.1 Kitasatospora sp. NPDC053308
TGGTGAAGTGGATGATCCTATGCTGTCGAGAAAAGCCTCTAGCGAGTTTCATGGCGGCCCGTACCCCAAACCGACTCAGGTGGTCAGGTAGAGAATACCGAGGCGTTCGGGTGAACTATGGTTAAGGAACTCGGCAAAATGCCCCCGTAACTTCGGGAGAAGGGGGGCCATTCCTGGTGATGGGTCTTGCACTCTGAGCTGGGGGTGGCCGCAGAGACCAGCGAGAAGCGACTGTTTACTAAAAACACAGGTCCGTGCGAAGCCGTAAGGCGATGTATACGGACTGACGCCTGCCCGGTGCTGGAACGTTAAGGGGACCGGTTAGCTCTGATTCGTCGGGGCGAAGCTGAGAACTTAAGCGCCAGTAAACGGCGGTGGTAACTATAACCATCCTAAGGTAGCGAAATTCCTTGTCGGGTAAGTTCCGACCTGCACGAATGGCGTAACGACTTCTCGACTGTCTCAACCATAGGCCCGGTGAAATTGCATTACGAGTAAAGATGCTCGTTTCGCGCAGCAGGACGGAAAGACCCCGGGACCTTTACTATAGCTTGATATTGGTGTTCGGTTCGGCTTGTGTAGGATAGGTGGGAGACTGTGAAGCAGCAACGCCAGTTGTTGTGGAGTCGCCGTTGAAATACCACTCTGGTCGTGCTGGATGTCTAACCTGGGTCCGTGATCCGGATCAGGGACAGTGTCTGGTGGGTAGTTTAACTGGGGCGGTTGCCTCCTAAAGGGTAACGGAGGCGCCCAAAGGTTCCCTCAGCCTGGTTGGCAATCAGGTGTTGAGTGTAAGTGCACAAGGGAGCTTGACTGTGAGACTGACGGGTCGAGCAGGTACGAAAGTAGGGACTAGTGATCCGGCGGTGGCTTGTGGAAGCGCCGTCGCTCAACGGATAAAAGGTACCCCGGGGATAACAGGCTGATCTTCCCCAAGAGTCCATATCGACGGGATGGTTTGGCACCTCGATGTCGGCTCGTCGCATCCTGGGGCTGGAGTAGGTCCCAAGGGTTGGGCTGTTCGCCCATTAAAGCGGTACGCGAGCTGGGTTTAGAACGTCGTGAGACAGTTCGGTCCCTATCCGCTGTGCGCGTAGGAGTGTTGAGAAGGGCTGTCCCTAGTACGAGAGGACCGGGACGGACGAACCTCTGGTGTGCCAGTTGTCCTGCCAAGGGCATGGCTGGTTGGCTACGTTCGGGAGGGATAACCGCTGAAAGCATCTAAGCGGGAAGCCTGCTTCGAGATGAGCACTCCCACCTCCTTGAGAGGGTAAGGCTCCCAGTAGACGACTGGGTTGATAGGCCGGATATGGAAGCCCTGTGAGGGGTGGAGTTGACCGGTACTAATAGGCCGAGGGCTTGTCCTCAG
>NZ_JBVJJY010000068.1:0-1343 GCF_055585785.1 Kitasatospora sp. NPDC053308
CCCGCCACCGTCCAGCGCCTCGCCGAACAGTTCCAGCGCATCCTGCGCAGCGCCGCCGAACACCCCGACACCCCCATCCACGACCTCGACCTGCTCTCCGAGGACGAGCGGCGGGCCCTGTTCACCGACTGGAACGGGCCGTCCCGCGCACTGCCCGGCCGGACACTGCCGGAACTGTTCGCCGCCCAGGTCGCCCGCACCCCCGACGCCACCGCCGTCACCTGCGGCACCGCCACCCTCAGCTACACCGCACTCGACACCGCCGCCAACCGCCTGGCGCGCCACCTGGTCGCCCAGGGCGCCGGCCCCGAACAGCTCGTCGCGCTGGCCGTGCCGCGCTCGGTGGAGACCCTGGTCGCCGTGCTGGCGGTGCTGAAGTCCGGTGCGGCGTACCTGCCGATCGACCTCACCCACCCGGGCGAGCGGATCGCCTACACCCTCGCCGACGCCCGACCGCTGTGCGTGCTCACCACCTCCGAAGCCGCCGCCGGCCTGCCCGTCACCGAGCACCCCCGGCTGCTGCTGGACAGCCCGGACACGGCCGCGGCGCTCGCCGCCCTGCCCGCGCACGACCTCACCGACGCCGACCGCTCGGCGCCGCTGTCGCTGCGCAACCCGGCCTATGTGATCTACACCTCCGGGTCCACCGGGCGCCCCAAGGGCGTGGTGGTCGAGCACCGCTCGCTGGACGCCTACCTGGCCTGGGCCCGCGAGGCCTACGGCAGCGTGGCCGGCCGGGCGCTGGTGCACTCGCCGGTGTCCTTCGACCTGACCGTCACCGGGCTCTTCGCCCCGCTCACCAGCGGCGGCACCGTCCAGCTGATCGAACTGGACGACGAGGCGCCGGCGGCAACCGAGTTCGACCGCCCGACCTTCGTCAAGGCCACGCCGAGCCACCTGGCCCTGCTGACCGCGCTGCCCGGGCGCTTCTCGCCGAGCGAGCAGCTGGTGCTCGGCGGCGAGTCGCTGATGGGCGAGGTGCTGGACGAGTGGCGCCGGCGCCACCCGGGCGCCACCGTGATCAACGAGTACGGCCCGACCGAGACCACGGTCGGCTGCACCGAGTTCCGGATCGAGCCCGGCGACACCGCGCCCTCCGGCGTGATCACCATCGGGCGGCCGATCTGGAACACCCGGATGTACGTGCTGGACGAGGCGCTGCGCGCGCTGCCGATCGGTGTCGGCGGCGAACTCTTCATCGCCGGCGACCTGGTGACCCGCGGCTACCTCGGCCGCCCGGCCCTGACCGCCGAGCGCTTCCTGCCCGACCCGTACGGCGAGCCCGGCGCCCGGATGTACCGCACCGGCGACCTCGGCCGCTGGCAGCAGAACACCCACGGCGA
>NZ_JBVJJY010000069.1:0-1337 GCF_055585785.1 Kitasatospora sp. NPDC053308
TCGCCGTGGGTGTTCTGCTGCCAGCGGCCGAGGTCGCCGGTGCGGTACATCCGGGCGCCGGGCTCGCCGTACGGGTCGGGCAGGAAGCGCTCGGCCGTCGCACCGGGCCGGCCCAGGTAGCCGCGGGCCACGCCGGCACCGCCGATGAACAGCTCGCCCGGGACCCCGACTGGCTGCCGCTGTAGCCCGGCGTCCAGCACCTGGACCCGCATGTTGTCCAGCGGCCGGCCGATCGGCACGGTGCTGCCGAGTTCGTCCCCGGCGACCATCGGGTGCCGGGTGGCGAACACGGTGGTCTCGGTCGGGCCGTAGCCGTCGACCACCCGCAGTTCCGGGTGGACGTCCAGCACCCGGCGCACGGCGGCCGCGGGGACGACGTCGCCGCCGGTCAGCACCTCGCGCACCCCGGCGAGGCTCTGCGGGGCGTCCTCGGCGAGCAGCCGGAACAGGCCGGCGGTCAGCCAGAGCGCGGTGATCCGGTGCGCGGCGACCAGTCGCCCGATCCGCTCGGCGTCCAGCTCGCCGGCCGGTGCCACCACGACCTCGCCGCCGCTCAGCAGCGGCACCCACAGCTCGTAGGTCGACGCGTCGAAGGCGTGCGGGGAGTGGAACAGCACCCGCCGGTGGTGGCCGTCCCGCTGCCACCAGTGGTCGGCGGCCAGCGCGGCCACGTCCGCGTGGGTGACCGCGACGCCCTTGGGCGTGCCGGTGGAGCCGGAGGTGTACATCACGTAGGCCAGCCGCTGCGGCTGGACGGGCGGGAGCGGCCGGGCCGGGGCCTCCGGCAGCGGCGCCGAGACGTCCACCACCCGGACCCCGGCGGCTTCCCGGGCCCGGACGAACGGCAGGTCGCGGGTGGCCGCGTCGACCAGCAGCAGCTCGGCGCCGGTGTCGGCCAGCACCAGCTCCATCCGCTCGGCGGGCCAGCTCTCCGACAGCGGCACGTACGCGCTGCCGGCCTTCACCACGGCCAGGGTGCTGACCACCAGAGCCGTCGACCGCTGCTGCAGGACGGCGATCCGGCTCTCCGCGCCCGCGCCCAGCGCGATCAGGTGGTGGGCCAGGCGGTCGGCGGCGGTGTCGAGTGCGGTGTAGCTGAGGGTGTCGGTGCCGCAGGTGACGGCGGTGGCGTCGGGGGTGCGGGCAGCCTGGGCGGCGAACAGCTCCGGCAGGGCGGCGTCCGGCAGCAGGTGGACGGCTCCGGTGGCCAGCGCGGCCAGTTCGGCGCGGCCGGCCGTGCCCAGCAGGTCGAGGTCGTGGATGGGGGTGTCGGGGTGTTCGGCGGCGCTGCGCAGGATGCGCTGGAACTGTTCGGCGAGGCGCTGGACGGTGGCGGG
>NZ_JBVJJY010000070.1:0-1062 GCF_055585785.1 Kitasatospora sp. NPDC053308
GGTCGGCTACGAGATGGCCCTGCTCGTCGACCGCGCCGGCGCCGTCCTCACCCCCGCACTTCGCGCGGAACTCCAGGGCAGTCTCCTGCACTGACGGTTCGTCGGATACCGTCCAGGTATTCGAAGCACCTCCGCGTCCCTCCCGGGCCCGCTTCGGCGGGCTCGGGTTCGGACGTTGTACGGCCTTCGCACCACCGGCTCCGGACCTGCGCCGAAGCCCGCACCGCACCGCCGCACCTTGTGAGGAGAGGAACCGTGACACCGCCCGACGACCGCAGCGGCCAGTACGGTCTTCCGTACCCTGGCACAGGCCATGACGCCTTCGGAGCACCCGGCGTCGGCCACGGTCAGCAGTACGGCCGGGACCAGTACGGGCAGCCCCAGCACCCGTACCCCGGGCCCGAGGAGCAGTACGGCCAGTACGCGCAGTACGACCAGTACGCCCAGCAGCAGCCCTCCTACGGCGCTCCGGCGCCCGGCCACGCGGCCCCGACCCCGGCCCCGGCTCCCGAGCCGGCCCGCGAGTTCCGGCCGGCCCAGGAGCCCGGGCACGTCGAGGAGTTCGAGGACGAGCCGGACTCGGGCCCGCTGATCCGTCCGTTCGCGATGACCGGCGGCCGCACCCGGCCGCGGTACGAACTCGCGCTGGAGGCCCTGGTCTCCGCCGACGTCGATCCGCAGCGCCTGGCCACCCTGCTCCCCGAGCACCAGCGGATCTGCACGCTGTGCACGGAGGTCAAATCCGTCGCGGAGGTGTCGGCGCTGCTCTCCCTTCCCCTGGGAGTGGCCCGCATCCTCGTCGCCGACCTGGCCGAAGCCGGCCTGGTCGCCATCCACCAGCCCGCTTCCGGCGGCGAATCCGGAAACCAGCCCGACGTCACGCTGCTCGAAAGGGTCCTCAGTGGACTTCGCAAGCTCTAACGCGGCCGCCCCCACCCGCGCCACCACCTCCGCGAAGATCGTCGTCGCGGGCGGCTTCGGTGTCGGCAAGACCACGCTCGTCGGCGCCGTCTCCGAGATCAACCCCCTGCGCACCGAAGCCGTCATGACCTCGGCCTCCGC
>NZ_JBVJJY010000071.1:0-1013 GCF_055585785.1 Kitasatospora sp. NPDC053308
AGCAGGTCGAGGTCGTGGATGGGGGTGTCGGGGTGTTCGGCGGCGCTGCGCAGGATGCGCTGGAACTGTTCGGCGAGGCGCTGGACGGTGGCGGGTTCGAAGAGGTCGGCGTCGTACTCGATGGTGACGGTCAGGCCGTCGGGGGCGCCGTCGGCGGTGTGGTGCTCGGTGACGGTGAAGGAGAGGTCGAACTTCGCCGCGCTCGTGAACTCGACCTCCTGGGAGTCGAGTTCACCGCCGGCCGACGTGGTGTTGTTGAGGGTGAGGATGGTTTGGAAGAGGGGGTGGCGGTGGGGGGTGCGGGTGGGGTTGAGGGCTTCTACGAGGCGTTCGAAGGGGAGGTCTTGGTGGGTGAGGGCGGTGAGGTTGAGGTCGCGGGTGTGGTGGAGGAGTTGGGTGTGGGTGGGGTTGCCGGTGGTGTCGGTGCGCAGGACGAGGGTGTTGATGAAGAAGCCGATGAGGTGGTCGAGGTGGGGGTGGGTGCGGCCGGCGGTGGGGGTGCCGATGGGGAGGTCGGTGCCGGCGCCGTTGCGGGTGAGGAGGGTGGCGAGGGCGGCGTGGAGGGTGTGGAAGAGGGTGGCGTGGTGGGTGTGGGCGTGGGTGGTGAGGTGGTGGTGGGTGGTGGGGTCGGTGTGGGTGGTGTGGGTGCGGGCGTGGTGGGTGGGGTGGGTGGGTCGGGGGTGGTCGGTGGGGAGGGGGATTTCGTCGGGGAGGTTGGTGAGGTGGGTGGTCCAGTGGGTGAGTTGGTGGTGGAGGGGGGTGTCGGGGGTGTCGGGGTGGCCGAGGTGGTGGTGTTGCCAGAGGGTGTAGTCGGCGTATTGGACGGGGAGTTCGGGCCAGTCGGGGGTTCGGTTCGTCAGGTGGGCGTGGTAGGCGGTGGTGAGGTCGTGGGTGAGGGGTCGCATGGACCAGCCGTCGCCGGCGATGTGGTGCAGGACGAGGGCGAGCAGGTGGTGGGTGTCGTCGAGAGTGAAGAGGGCGGCGCGCAGGGGGAGTTCGGTGGTGAGGTCGAA